>NZ_JARVTG010000001.1:0-710000 GCF_029846635.1 Pokkaliibacter sp. MBI-7
GCCGAGTGGCCATAGGCGCCCGAAGAAGTGTTTGGTGCTGATCCGCTGTACAAGGCTGGCTGAATCAGTGGCAGGCCAGCCTGGCTGTGCAGTTCGTGATAGTAGAAGGGCTGAGGCAGTTTTTGTGTGTGGAAATGACTGGAAGCGGTTCTGAGAGGCTGAAGCAGTCAGTCGATGGTTGAGTCGAGGCAGAAGGTGCGGGCCAGGCGACTCAGGTATTGCCTGTTGCGGTGGGCGTAGCACTCGGGCGCCGGATGGCGATATGGCGCGGTGCCTCTATGCCGATCCATACCTGCTGCTGCGACTCGGTGTCTTTGACATCGTAGACAAGCAGGATGATCTGGTGGCCATCGGGTTTGGTGAGGACGATGCGCTCACCGCGATTCCGGTTAAGGATCAGGTGGCCATGCCATTGGGCTTTGAGCAGGGTCTGCTGAAAGTACGGGCGCTGCTTGATGGCGATCAGGTAGCGGATAAGGCCGAAGGCCATCCGGCAGTAGGGGCATGAAAAGCGTGGGACATCGGTTCCATCCTGGAGTCAGTAGATTGCCAGCCTGCCACCTGCTGTTTCGCCTGTTTCCAGTAGTGGCAGGCTGCTTGGGTATTGTTGAAAGGTTGCCCTGCCCTGTCAATGCGGTGGAGGGCATGTTGAAACGGTCTGGAATGAATCCGGGCCATGAACCGAATAAGGAGAGAACTGTGAACAAGCGCCCCGGTGACCGGTGTGGTGGTGCCGTTGTTTGGTGAGCGCACGTCGCCACCTGCTGCTGGTGGCGGTCAATTCCATCAACAGGCCAGTGCCGGATTATCGCATGAGTATCCTTGTTCGGTACTTGATGTGGCAGCGGGTGTGGTGCATGTCACCGTGCTGGCCACGTCGGAAACAGTGGCGCTTGAGGAGGCCTATCAGGCGGCCAAGCGACGTGGCTGCCGCAACATTATCGATATGGCCATAGGGCACATGACCGAGCAGGAAATGGCCAACCGGCCTCAGTAACTCGGTCTCAGTACAGCGTCAGTAGTAAGGTACAGGGGATGTCAGTGGCAAGCACTGACAGCGACAGTCGGCTGTGGCAGGTCAACTGGTGTATTCAATGACAATCAATAAGGAGTGGCAGCGTGGGGATAACCGCCAGGGTAAAGGCAGGTGTGGGTGTGATGGTATTGGCATCGGTGGGGTTGTTAGCCGGCTGCGATCTGTATACCAAGGACGGCAGCTGCGTTACTTGTTCAATCAAGGATCCGTTTGGGATTGTGTCCGTCAGCTCAGGGACCACCACGGATAACAGTGGTCCGCGCAGCATCGGCCTGGGCGCCCCGAACAACGCTCCCTATTCCGAAGGGCGCCATGTCGTGAGTATGGCCGTGAATCAGGATGTGGATCTGGTGTTTATTCGGATGAAACGGGAGTTTGGTTTTCAGTCCCCGGAAGAGCTGAGAGCTGCCCGTGGCGACCTGGCTTCCCGCATGAGAATGCAGGACGCTGGATGGCGTTATGAGGCCACACCGGGTGTGACCTATCACATGCGCAGTGATGCGACCGTGAGCGGTCAGGATATTGTGCTGGATATGGTGATCGACAAGCTGGGCTCAGGCAAAGCGGCCCTGACCATGACGTATCGTAATCCTGCCGGTGCCAATGTCAGTCAGCTGGAGTCGGCACTGAAAGCCCGTGTCAAAAAGGCGCTGGGCTAAGTGTAAAGGCCTGGATCCCTGATCGGCCTATCTGATCTCACTGCCAGGTTGATCCTGGCAGTGTTGTTTTGGGCACGCAAACGGTAAGGCGGCTGTCCCTTGTGCCAGTTCAATGACGCCACTGGGGTGGTATCTATATCGATTCAGGCGCATTGTGTTCAATGATCACTTTCTGGCCATAACAAAAAACAATCGAGAAGGAGTTCGCTATGCCATCGGCTATTGCTCAACCACTATCCGTGTCCCTCGATATGGATGACCTGACGACTGATGCCGCTGAACCCAACCCCACCGATGTCGTCATGGACCTGTACCGTGAGTGTGAGGGAGCACTGTCGGTGCTGAGAGACCGTGCACTGACGCTCCAGCGTATCTATGACGGTGAAATGCTACTGAGTGATGAGGTGATGCAGAGCGCGCGGGAGGCCTGCATGGTCATTCGACAGATGGAGGCCAAGGCCCGACGCAAGGCGGTGGCCATCGCCGGTCAGGTGCGGGAGGGGGCCTGTGAAGATGATAAGCGCTGGATGGCATACCAGATGGCGGTGCTGAAGGAGGCCAACCAGCTGACCACCGAGGTACAAAAACAGATGAAAGAGATTCTGTACTGGGCCGAGCCGGTACTGATCGATTCCCAACCGTGATCCTGGATCACCCGTTACAAGGACGTCCCCCGTTATGCAGCACGATATGAAGCGCGCCAGTCTGTTCGTCATGGTACCGATGATGTTACTGGCATGGATCAGTGCAGACAGTTATGTCGATTACCGTCGGGGTCAGGAGGTGGCCGAGTTCTACGGCGAAGGCCACTACAGCCTGCTGATAGCACCGATTCCGGTAGGCAATATGATGGGGGTGAAGGTCGTCCCGGATCTGGAGGGGCGCTGTGAGCCCCATCCTCCGGTGGATATGATCCCCTTCAAGCAGGAAGGGGATTCAGTGACCGTGCTCTGTGGACAGTGGCCACACTCACACCAGCTGCAGCTGGGATATGTGCCGAAGGAGTTGATCCTGCATGGTCTGTAGAGGGGACGGCCTTTTACGGTAAGCTGTGCCCTGGACGAACCCTGACACGAAACCGATGGACCTCATGATGACTACCCCGCCTTCCCGCCCGAAGTTGAGTCTGAAGCGTAAAGTGGCTGCAGACACGGTGGAGGCTCCCTCCACACCCGCTGTGGCCATACCGAGTACAAATGAACAGCCCCCTGTCAGTACGCCTTTAGCCAGTCCACCCGCAGCGGCGCCGGTGACACCTCCTCCTGCCAGTCAGCCCAAAAAACCGAAAACCTATGCTCAGGCCAGCCTGGAGATCGTGCGTACACACTTCCCCGACTGCCTGCCGGAGCCAGCTCAACCCTTGGGGATCGGTGTGGGTGAGCAGATCCGGACCATCGTGGTGACTGAGGCGATGGGGGTGTCACTGAAACGGGTGCGGGCTGCGCTCAAGGCCTACACCAGCCGCCGGCACTATCTGATCGCGGTCTGGAAAGGAGCACGTCGTATCGGGCTGGACGGTCAGCCGCTGGAGGGAGCTGCTGGCGACATCTCCGAGGAAGCGCGGCAACTGGCTGCAGCCAGGCTGGTGATCCATTTCGGCTACGATGTCACCACGCGACGCGCCATTGCGCCTGACCAGCTGCCCGGGCGCGTAGCCACAGCGGAAGCCACACTGAAGCACATCAAAGGCGGTGAGGACAACGGGGAGCCGGACGAGGGTGATCAGGCCACGGCACCTGTTGCTGTCACGGAAACCGAATAACGCTTTAGCACACTTAATAGCCGTTATCGGCGGCGGAGTGTGCACACCATGATACGGATGATCAGAATGAAAGCAGGACGCATGATCAGGCAGGCCTACTGGGCAGGTCTGCGCGGTATTGGTTGGATGGGGCTGGGGATCGTGCTGGCCGCCACCTTGGGGCTCAATGTACAGGTCGGTGGTTATCTGCTGCTGTTTGGCCTGCTTAACCTGGTAGCGATCCTTGCAGGCATCGTGCTGAAAGACCGCTGGCAGGACTATCAGGCAGCGCGCCATGCTCCCCGTTCGGTGTATCCCTCCTCTGATGCCGGCTATGGGCATCCTCAGCAACTCCATATCAATATGGCCAGCAGTGATGGTCTGCGTGTATGGCAGGTCTACCCTTCTGTACCGCTGATGAAGCCTCACCTGAATATCTTACGTGATGCCGGATGCCTGCTGACGGACAGTGAGGGGCGCATGGTGGACCACTGTATTGAACTGCAGAATACGGCCAGTCAGCGCCGGCAGCAGTTTCGTGTGGTGAGCTGAGTTGAACGATAGCCCGTATTGGTCATAGTAGATGGTAAGGCAGATATGCCTTACCATGTATCTATACCACTTGGAGGGTCATCCCATGGCTACGCTGACAATTACCGCCAAAGGCCAGGTCACTTTTAATAAAGAAGTGCTCCGCCATTTAGGGCTCAAGCCCGGTGACAAAGTTGAGCTGGAGCTGCTCTCTGAAGGGCGGGCCAATATCAAAGCCCTTCCCCCCAAAAATACGTTTGAATCTCTACAAGGCTTTCTCAAAGGCAAAACCAATGGACGCGTTCTCTCTGTAGAAGAAATGAATGACGTCATCAGAGAGGCTTCTGCCGAAGCAGGGGCCACGCCTGCATGAACATTACCGCTGACACCAATGTTCTGGTGCGTCTTTTGACAGAGGATGATCTACATCAGTCAAGGGTGGCCATACAGACACTTAACCAGGCCAGTTCTGTGGTGATTAGCCTGCACTCATTGTGTGAGCTCGTTTGGGTTCTGGGCAGAGGCTATCAGGTTGCGCGCACCGATATTGCGTCAGTCATCCGTCAATTGATGAATACCGCAAACGTCGTGGTCAATAAATCAGCTGTCGAAGCAGGTCTTCAGCTTTTTGACGCAGGGGGAGATTTT
Source organism: Pokkaliibacter sp. MBI-7 (assembly GCF_029846635.1). Taxonomy (NCBI): domain Bacteria; kingdom Pseudomonadati; phylum Pseudomonadota; class Gammaproteobacteria; order Oceanospirillales; family Balneatrichaceae; genus Pokkaliibacter; species Pokkaliibacter sp. MBI-7. The sequence goes on from NZ_JARVTG010000001.1 coordinate 4,616, forward strand.
GCCGATGGCATCATTGCTTATGATGGGCGGCTTCAAGGTGGTAATACTTTTGTTTCCTTTGACAAGAAAGCAGTCAATCTGCTGAAGCAACTGGGTCATACCACTCAGCGACTTAAATAATACCTTCTTGCTCCTCCCCTCCTTAAAAACACAAAGCCGGGACATCTGACGATGATCCCGGCTTTGCGCTGCTCTCCTGATAAGCAGAGCTCCACTATAGTGAGGCGATGCGCAAGGTTCCACCCTGTCAGTTGAAATGCCGATCATAGTCCATGGCCTGGTGCAGAACACGCACAATAGCAACACCGTATGGGGTCGATTTATAGAAAACGATATGCGATCCCGTATGGTAAGCCTTGAGCCCCGGACGAATGTAATCACGGTTGCGTCCCAAGGCAGGGTTACTGGCAATGACCATCAATCCCTGATGGAGTGTTCTGATATACGCTTCGGCCTGTTGTGCCCCCCATTCCTGCTGGGTGTACTGATAGATGCGAGTCAGATCCTCTTCGGCCTTGGGATATACCTTGAATGTCTTATCCGTCATGGCGATGGCTTTCTCATCTTCTGCAGAAAAGTGTCAACGTCCCATGGCATCGGACTCCCACTGGCTTCACCTTCATCAATAAGGCGCCGCAATTGTTCCAGGTTAGAGGCTGCCGTTTGCTCCTGCAGTAGTCGTAATCCTGCTCTGACCACTTCGCTCTGGGTGTTATAGCTGCCTGTCTGGATCAGCGAGTCAATAAACTCGCCGAGCTCCGGGCTGGGTTGGAAAGTAATAGTGCGAGACATCACGCCGCCTCCTGTAAGAAATATACTTACAATAGGTGGGTGTACGGGGACTGTCCACCACCTGGCGCAGCCTGAGCTAACCCTCTGACACCCAGCAAGAGTTAACTGCGGATTTTTTACCTTTTCTTCTCGAAGCTGTCGGCTGAGTTTCAGTCTTCAAGGGGTCAGGTATGTTTCCCATCCATCTTCGCAAAACAGCAGCATGGGCCGGTGGTGTGCTGGCCATCGTCAGTGCAGCGGTTTGGGCCGCTGCGCCCTCACCATCTGCTCCCCCCTCCATTGAGGTTTTCACCGTCCATGCACAGCCCGTCACGGTGCCGCCGACACTCATGGCACAGACTCGCGTGGCTTATCTGGACGAACCCGCGCGGCTGGAACAGTCGTTTTCCGCGAACCTGCCGCAGCCCCCTGAACAGGCCGCTGCAGTGGTGCAGCAGCGATTAGCAGGCCCTGCCGGCCAGCAATTCCAGCAGCAGCTGCAGGCAGCGTATGCCGGTGTCGTGCGCGCCCATGAACTGAAGGTGCTGAAAGTGCCTGCCGTGGTGGTGGGTGGGCGTTATGTCGTCTATGGCCAGACCGATGTGGCTGCCGCAGTAGCTCAGATCCAGCAGCGCACCGGGGGTGGCCAATGACGGTGCCCGATACCTTGCCCGTGGTGGCCTCTTCCCCCCGCGCCATCCCGGTACCGCTGTCATGGAAAAAGCGGCTGCGCAGCATGGCGATGTCGTTCTGCCTAGTGACCACACCGACTTTTGCCATTACCACTGCCACCATCACCCAGTCAGCCATGGCGCCGGATTGTGTGGAGTACCGGGTAGTCGGTGTCTGTTACTGGCTGTTCTGCACCTGGTGGGGCTGCACAGTGCGGACCTCAGTTAAGGTTAGGCACTACGTGCCGGATCTGGTGGTCTCGGCGTACAACAACCCAGGGGATAACCCCTGGTCTGAGATGTCGTTTGTTGGTGTCCCGCTCCCAGGAGCGGAAGGTGGTGGGGATACCCATGGCCGGCATGCCAATGAACACAGCAAGGTGCGCTTCAAGAGTGCAGATGCCATCGGTCATCCGGGCGGCTATATCGCCTCTAATCTGGCCTCTCAGTCAGGCTATGCCTGTTCAACCAGTGCCACTCCTGTTTACCCCTACTTCGTCTCCACCCTGGATACCCTGGCCTGGCGTTGGGGTGTGCCTGAGTCTGTTTACCCTGAAGCGCTGATCCCCGGACAGCGTGAAGTCGGCCAGACGGGCGATATGTGGGGCAGCGTCTATCCGCGTGCCGGCGCATTGATCCAGACCCACGATTACAAAGCAGGGGCTGTCGTGGCCCAGCGCGTAGGCGATCTGGTCACCCGCTCCGGGCAGATGCACGTCTATACCCCGCTGACGGCCTCCAGTCGCGATGGCTACTGGCCACCCGGCCCGATCACCGAAGGGGATAAGAAAACCCACAAGTGGCAGCAGCTGTCTCCTAAGCTGGAGTACACCTGCGCGATTTTCCCATCTGACACCTACTCCGACCGACTGAGTGAGAACGGCGGCTATGTCTGGTCGCTGTGGCGCCCCTATAGCTGCTGTCAGCGGCGAGGGCAAACCTTCCTGGGTTACACGGATTTCATGTGAGGGAGCAGCAATGAACGTAAGGATAAAGAGGGCTGGTGCAGTGAAGGCAGTAAAAACCGTGACCCTGGCCGTCGGCCTGACGGGTGCAGTGATGGGCAGTGGTTTGGCTGGTGCAGACACCGACTACGGGTTTGATGTGCATGACAAAGTGCTCAATGACTCGGTGTATTACGCCATTGGCGGCGGCAATGTGATTGCAGGCCCAGCAAGCCGGAAGACGCCCAACTCCATTGGCTTGGGGGTCGGCTGGAATGCCAACCTCATGTGCGGCAATTTTGATCTCGGAGCAACGGTACAGAACCAATTGAACGGCGTTACTAACGGCTTCAAGTCGTTGATGAGTAACGTGATTAATGCCGCGACTGGCGCCGTGGCTTCACTGCCGGCCATGATCATTCAGCGCAGCAATCCACAGCTCTATGACCTGCTGCAGAATGGCGTACTGCAAGGCAAACTGTCCTTCGACTCTGCCAAGCTCACCTGCGAGAGCATGGCCTCCGATATGACCGATGTGGTCATGGGGTCTCGATTGGCCCAGCAAGCCAAGGCCGATGCCTACCAGCGGGCAGCAGCCTCCACAACCGATGCCGTACAGGCCAAGGAGCAGGCCGAGAGTAAAGGCGGCGATGAGGGCATTCAGTGGGTAGGCGGTGCCCGTAAAGGTGGTAAGGGCCAGGATCCCATTAAAGTCATCCGTGATACGGCAGTGGCCGGTGCCAACGTATTGACCAACCGTACCGTCACCGACACGGGCACCTTCTCCCATGCGACAGGGAGTGAATCCTGTGCCGGTGGCTCGATGTGTCAGGTCTGGAGCTCTCCTGCCGAACTGGCTGACGACATGGTGAAGGTGCTGGGTGAGAAAACCCTGACCACCTGCACCACCTGCGAACAAGTGGCGGGTAAAGCCGGTACGGGGCTGATTCCGATGGTCGCCGAGGCCCAGGACTCCATTGCCACCACCCTGGCAGGCCTCGCCAGTGGCTCGCTCAAGGTGACCAATGACAACCTGGCCAAAGTGTCCGGGGGCGAACTGTTGCAGGTCTCACGCTCCATCATCGACAGCTTACGGGATGACCCTGAACGCTCCCTGCTGGTACAGCGGTTGTCCGGTGAGTTGGCACTGTCGCGGGTACTGGACAAAGCCATCCTGATGCGCCGTGCCCTCGTCGCCGGTGCCAGTATTCCTGAAGTGCAGAACTCCGATGAGCTACAAACCGCTGTAGATAGCAGCCTGGATCAGCTGGACCGGGAAATCGGCTCCCTCAAACAGGAAATGGAGATCCGCAAAATGCTGGCCGAGAACACCGCACTCACCTCACTGACCCGTACTGCTGACCGTCGTACCAGCAATGAAGGTACCAATGCACGTCCCTTACCTAATACCGCACCCGGTCTGTACCCGAAGGATGAGGAATGATGGATATGAAACTCTGGCATAACCCTCAGATGTTGCAGCTGGCTCAGCGTGGACTGACATTGACCAGGAAGCTGCTGATCGCAGTGGCCATCCTGGTAGCGTGCATTGCCACCCTGCTGGTACTGGCTCGCTTTAGCATGAACCACACCGAACAACTGGAGCACTTTAGTCAGTGGTGGAGCCGGCTCAGCCCCTGGCTGTATCTGTGGCGTATACCGCTGTATGGGGGCTTCTACTGGATGTGGCGTACCAGCCATCACTACATGGCAGAGCGTCATGGCGCGGCCAAGGTGCGCCGTTTTGGCTGGCGTGCCGTCAGCATAATCGCCGCCGTTGAAGTGATCCGCCTGATTCAGATCGTAGGAGGTGCGGCATGATCATGGCCGTGGACTCGCACCTGGAATACTCCATGGTGCTGCTGGGCTGGTATATCAGCGAAAAAATATGGGCCGTGCTCTCTGACTCCGGGGTGTTTGCGATCCCGTTGATGTTTATGGTCTACAGCAACTTTGCAGAAATGCGTCGTCAGGGTGCCGATGAGGGTAACAAGGGCGCACTGGGGCTGAACAACCTTGAGATCGATCTGTATCAGGCGCTCATCGTGATCCTGATTGCACTGCAGCCCTTCATTAACGTTAATCTCAAGGTCGTCTATCCCCCTAACGCAGACAACCTGCATTCGGCACAATGCTCCATGAGTGATCAGGGCAAACCTGCAGGCGGTGAAAATGCCTGGACGACAGGCTTTGCCAGCGTCAACGGTATGACGCCTCAAGTGCCTTTCTGGTGGTGGAGCTGGCATGTCGTGGCCAAGATGATCACCTACCCCGCGATTGCCTCGATCCCCTGTGAGATCAACCTCCGGCAAGTGAAGTACGAACTGAATCAGGAATATATCTCTGGAGGCCTGGCTGCAGAACTGGGTGACTTTGCGCGGGACTGCTTTGCCGTATCCAAGTCACGCCTGACAAACCTGAAGCGTGCGGACTATTACAAGTTCAACGAAGAGCAGCTGCGTGACGTGGACTGGGTTGGCTCGAACTACTTTCTGACTACGCCGGGCTACTACGACACCCATCATGCCAGTCTGCCTAACCCCAACTTTCCGTATGATGCGGCAAGGGACGTGGCCCTGCCCAATACCGGGGCCGGTGGCTATCCCACCTGTAAACAGTGGTGGAGTGATAGCAAAGTCGGTCTGGCCGCGCGCGCGAAAGCGGAGCTGACAGACGATCTGCTGGAACAGCTCTTCGCGATCGGTGTCTCCGATGAAGACTTGCTGCGTACCCTGATGTCCTCCACCACGATGGAGCGGCCAGGGCGTGCCTTCAGAAGCTATGGCTATTCTGAGTCGGAAGGGGGAAGCGTTGTAGGGGCGCCCGTCGCAGCCCTGAAAACCGCCACGGCAGCGGTGGGTATGGGTGTTGCGACTGCCACCGTCATGCCTGCTATGTATCTGGTGCAAACGTCATTGCCCATGGTACAGAGCATGCTGATGATGGCCCTGATCATCTCGATGCCCATCGTCATGGTCATGGGTAGCTATAGCTTTGCCACGCTGATGTCGATCACCCTCGCCTACTGCGCGCTGGTCTTTATGACCTTCTGGTGGGAGCTGGCCCGGTTCGTGGACAACAAACTGGTGGAGATCCTCTACAGCAGCCCCAGTGACGGTTCCCTGTTGGGTTACCTGGCTGATGACTTTGACAACTGGGTCAGTGACTTTGTGACGGTCACCATGTTTCTGGTATGGCCAGCGTTCTTCCTGGCTGCGATGGGTTGGGCTGGATATAAGATGGCATTGATTTCTGATGGTATGGGATCAGGAACTAAGTCGGCAGGGGATGCGGGAAAAGGGGCTGCTCAGTTCTTCCAGCAGATAACTGGAAAAGGAAAATCGAAGGGAGACAAGGGGCAGGCATAAGCAGTTACGAACTACGAACTACGAACTACGAACTACGAACTACGAACTACTATCAGGATGGTACTACTTGGCAGTGCCATTCTGCGTGGTTCTAGTCGATTTTCTGGCTACCACTGTAGTACCCATCACCCTCTGGACCATGACGATAGCCTGTTCTGTGCAGGCTATCATCGCTTTCCTCACTACTGGTGCCCACGGCCATAAATTGAACAAACCCCGCCGTGAGTACCCCCACAGTAATCGCAAACACCCTATAGATCAGTAGCATCAATTGTTTGGCCAGCAGTATCTGGAAACGCCGATCTTTTAGACGTTGCAGAAAGCCGGCCTTGGTGGCTGAGGTGTGGGCGGGCATGGGACTCTCCTTGTACGCCTGTGGTGGGGGTAAGTTGAATACAAAATGTACGGGATGTAAAGTTTCGGCCTTTGCTGATTCCTTTCTTGGGTTTTCGGGGGCTGTATTGAACAACTTTGCAACATTAGTTGATGCTCTGATCACGTCAGAGATGCATGAAGCTCCGCAGCATGAGAAGTTACTGCTTGTATGTGATACTCCTGAATACCTGCTCACTCATGCAGGTTTTCCTGCCTTACCTGTGGCAGTCAAAAGCAGCATTATAAGCAAGATATGCTTTGATCATGGTATCCCCACACGTATGATCCAGCAGCTTCCAACCATTATACAAAACGCTCCAATGGCCCTATTCAAACCTGCCAAGCAGACATTGATCGATAGCGTTGTCGTTGTGACTTTTGAGATAAAAAGCGGCGCTCCTGTCATCATCCCTATCAGGCAAAACCAGCAGGTTGGTCGTAATCAGTATTACAACTTAGTCACGTCAATGTATGGCAAAGAGGGTCCTGATCCAGTCCAGAAATGGGAAGCAGAAGGTCTTCTGATTTGGAAGAGCCAACCATAGGCACACAGGGCAGCTTTATCTTTGAGTGCTTTGACCAAATTTGACCACAAAACAAAACAACGATATATTGTTTGTGTGAAGGTCACTCACACCACGCAATTAGAGCGGAAATGTCATACCTTCCAAGTTTTGAAAAAAGCCCACATAATTGTGGGCTTTTTTCATTATTAGGCTACAGAGTGTGTTTGAGCCTCCCCGCTCTTTAAATCCAGATGAGGCCCGCGTAGCACCCCCCATGGTCAGCCTGTAAAGGGCAAGTAGTGGGAAGGTTAGGCAGCGGCTAGCCCTTCAACATTTGATGTTGTCGTAGTACTTGGAGCTTATAGCTCCACCTTTTTTCATTTATGGGTAGTACACCCTATGTCGTTCAAGCGCTCTCAAGCTCCACCTGATAGATCTTGCCCCATGTTGTGATACTCCAACTGCTTTGCCCTGATCCGCATGATCGACTGCCGGGTAGTCCCAAAATTTCGTGCCACCTGAGCGACAGACACTCCTGCCGCTAAGCGGTCAATGACTTTGACCTGATCTTCGTCACTCAATGCCGGTGGGCGCCCTAGCCTCTTCCCTTCGGCACGCGCTCTTGCCAGACCTGCCTGAGTGCGCTCTATCAGCAAATCTCGCTCAAACTCCGCGACCGCATTCATCACCATCATCGTCATCCGGCCTGCAGGGCTGGTCAGATCCGCACCTCCCAATGCCAGGCAATGAACATGGATACCATCTTCTGCCAGAAGTTCTATGGTGGCCCGAACATCCATGGCATTGCGACCCAGCCTATCCAGCTTGGTCACGATCAATATATCTCCGGGCTCCAGGCGATCCAGCAGTCTGGCAAACTGCGGACGCTCAAGCGCTGCTACACTGCCGCTGATGTGCTCTGTTACGATCCGCCGTTGATTTACAGCAAAGCCCGCCGCAACAACTTCTTGTATCTGGTTATCAGTATGTTGGTCAGCAGTGCTGACACGGGCATAGACGAAAATGCGGGACATACGTGCACCTACATGTACGAAATCAGTGTTCGTATCATACGGCGTGTACAAAATAGGGAAAGGCTAATTTTAGGACAGGGTGTTTGAGAGGGGTCCGAAAACGATCCTTTTTATACACTTATCTTGCTCGCGAGCTAGAGCTGTATTACATCGAGCTATAAATTCTGATTCTGATATTGGAGAGCGCTCTCACCAAACGGTGCCGAAGAAAAATGAAATGACATGCTCAAGAAAGTGAAAGCTCACGCCTAACCATGAATAGCCTCGAAAGAGACGATATGCCTTCTAATTGGATAGCTCGAAATCGACAACCATGATAAAGGTTTCTTTCATCAGCAGGGCTTTGTTGCATAAATAGATGTCAGCATATAAGACCCCTTACCCCAGATGATCTTATGGTATGCGCACCGTCATCGGTGTCCCGAGCCGCGTAAAGCGATTCAATATTGCCGCCCGCACCTGAAGCTCGGCGACCTGCCGGTCAAAGTCCCTTGCCATCACGCGTTCACCCAGTCGCTTGAAACAGTGCATTTTGGTTTCCACCAGACTACGCCGATGATAACCGCTCCACTTCTTCCAGAGCGTCCGGCCCAGCCGGCGGGTACCCCGCAGAATCTCATTCCTGGCAGAAGCCCCCGGGCGATTTTCCTTCCACGGCTTCGCATTCTGGCGGGTGGGTATCACCGCCTCTGCCTCTCGCCGGGCTATCGCCTCATGACAGCCTCGCGTGTCGTAGGCACCATCTCCGCTGACAGACGCTATCTTCTCCTCCACTGGTATCTGACTCAGCAACCCGGGCAGCATCGGCGCGTCCCCCACCGCATTGTCGGTCACTTCAATAGCCCGGATTTCCAGCGTGTGCGCATCGATGCCCAGATGCACCTTGCGCCATTGGCGGCGGTAGTCCGCACCGTGCTTTTTGGTTTTCCATTCCCCTTCGCCCAGCATCTTGATACCGGTGCTGTCGATCAACAGATGCAGTCCGGTCGTGGCTGGGTGGCAAGGAATCACGACCTGCAGCGACTTCTGGCGCCGACAAACGGTGCTGTAGTCGGGGGTTGGCCAATCCAGCCCTGCCAGTTTAAGCAGGCTTTGTACCATGCCCACCGCCTGGCGCAGGGCCAGGTGTAGAGGCATTTAATGGTCAGGCAGAACTGAATGGCGGCATCGCTGAAGGTGGGCGTACGTCCTCGCTTCCCGCACGCAGAACCGTACCAGTTCATGTCACGGTCGAGCCAGATCATCAGCGATCCACGCGCTTTGAGCGCGGCGTTGTAGGACTTCCAATTGATGGTCTTGTACTGAGGTGAGGCCGGTTTATTCATGCCGTCATTCTACAGCATGGGACTCAACATGATTTGTGCAACAAAGCCTTGACGAGGCTTCCCCTGCATTTGACAACGATAGCTTAGGCGGTGGCGGCACTGGCTGGATGAATCAAACCGGCGGCTTTGATGGTCTATCCATTGAGGACCAGGAAGAAGCCCGTCAAGCACACGCAGAATGGCAAGAGCGCGACCCGGAAAATCACACCTTCGACGTTGAGGACTACGTTTCGTATGCCCAAGAACGCCAGCAGGAGCGCAACGAAGAGGTTGCCAGTTTTGTTAAAAAAGGTCGCATGGCCTAACTAAGTAAGGATTACTGATTATGGAGTTTAACTTTCCACCTCAAAACCTTGCAGAGGTATTTGGTTTCTTCGCAGTGATGTTCATTGTGATAGTGGCCTCCTATTTTTTGGGCCAGTGGCTGCACAAAACCGGGCACGGCCCGAAGATGAAAGCCATTGCCGACAAAATGGAGGTATTCCAAAACAAGCTGGCCGGGCGTGCTTATAAGGACATGACGAGATCGGTCGAGCGAATCGACAAAATGAGGTATTGGCCGTTTGGCCGACGCAAGTAGTTAGAAAGCACACGGGCCGGTGATGGGGCTTTGTTGCACAAATCATGTTGAGTCCCATGCTGTAGAATGACGGCATGAATAAACCGGCCTCACCTCAGTACAAGACCATCAATTGGAAGTCCTACAACGCCGCGCTCAAAGCGCGTGGATCGCTGATGATCTGGCTCGACCGTGACATGAACTGGTACGGTTCTGCGTGCGGGAAGCGAGGACGTACGCCCACCTTCAGCGATGCAGCCATTCAGTTCTGCCTGACCATTAAATGCCTCTACAACCTGGCCCTGCGCCAGGCGGTGGGCATGGTACAAAGCCTGCTTAAACTGGCAGGGCTGGATTGGCCAACCCCCGACTACAGCACCGTCTGTCGGCGCCAGAAGTCGCTGCAGGTCGTGATTCCTTGCTGCCCAGCCACGACCGGACTGCATCTGTTGATCGACAGCACCGGTATCAAGATGCTGGGCGAAGGGGAATGGAAAACCAAAAAGCACGGTGCGGACTACCGCCGCCAATGGCGCAAGGTGCATCTGGGCATCGATGCGCACACGCTGGAAATCCGGGCTATTGAGGTGACCGACAATGCGGTGGGGGACGCACCGATGCTGCCCGGGTTGCTGAGTCAGATACCGGTGGAGGAGAAGATAGCGTCTGTCAGTGGAGATGGTGCCTACGACACGCGAGGCTGTCATGAGGCGATAGCCCGGCGAGAGGCAGAGGCGGTGATACCCACCCGCCAGAATGCGAAGCCGTGGAAGGAAAATCGCCCGGGGGCCTCTGCCAGGAATGAGATTCTGCGGGCCACCCGCCGGCTGGGCCGGACGCTCTGGAAGAAGTGGAGCGGTTATCATCGGCGTAGTCTGGTGGAAACCAAAATGCACTGTTTCAAGCGGCTGGGTGAACGCGTGATGGCAAGGGATTTTGACCGGCAGGTCGCCGAGCTTCAGGTGCGGGCGGCAATATTGAATCGCTTTACGCGGCTCGGGACACCGATGACGGTGCGCATACCATAAGATCATCTGGGGTAAGGGGTCTTATATGCTGACATCTATTTATGCAACAAAGCCCGGTGATGGTGTACCGGCCCGCGTTTTCACATACATCAAACCGATTATGGTGAAGCTGTAACTTGTTTCTGGGACATATCTGTTTCAGTGATTTTGCTAAATTAGTAAGTCATGAATAACTTATAGTATGGAAAAGTCAGTTAACCCAGAACCCGATGTTGATTACAAAGGTCGATTTTGCTGCATGAATTGATGGTACCTAGAGACTTGATAGTTTCATTAAAATAAGCCCCATAATAATCAGTACGGCTGCGATAACTCTCAAAACGTTAACAGGTTCAGCTAGCCACAAAACTCCAACAAGGAATGCACCGACAGAACCAATCCCTGTCCAAATTGTATACGCCGTTCCAAGAGGTATAGAGCGCATAGCAATCGCTAGTAACCAAAAACTTGCCATCATTGCAAAAATAGTTATGAGCGATGGAATAAGTCGAGTGAAACCGTAAGATTGCTTCATTGTGTAAGCCCAGACAATTTCAAGTAATCCAGCAATGAGAAGATAGAACCAAGGCATAGCCCCTCCAAGTAATAACAGGGCTAGGTCGTCCCAGCAGATCACTCCCAAAACGGGGGAAGTCGTCTTCCAATACAGGTATGTTAAGAACTACCTAACAATATCACCCGTCAAAATTTTCATTCCAGCAAAACCAAAAAAAGCAGCAAACGTACATTCAAACATGACTTTCGATTTTAGATAGATATTTCTCGCTCTATGGTTAGAGAAAAGAACAGCGTAACCAAGAAAGACACTGGAACTCAACATTCCAACAGACAATATCACTGTCACCAAATCAGAAACCTGCGCAGTTGCAGGAACACCGATGGAGTACAGAGAGGCGAAATACAATATGGCTTTGGGATTAGTCAGGTGAATAAGTAAACCTTTGAAATAAATATTGGTCAGCGTTGTTGAATGACTTTGAACTAATGTCAATGTAGATTTTCCGACGGCAGAACGTAAAGATTTCAACGACAAATAAATCAAATAAGCAGCGCCACAATACCGTATGACTTCAAATATCCAAACATTTGAACTGAGCAGTGCCGCCAAACCAAACGCTGCACTACAAGACCAAAACAGCGAACCAGTGAGCACGCCACAAGCTAGACCTAAGCCGTAAATTCGACCATGACTCATTGATGCACTAGCAATAGCTAATGTCGCAGGCCCAGGACTCGCTATCGCAGCTAATGCTGCCACTAAGATTAGAGGGTAATTAATAGCATCCATTGCAATCATCCTTAACTGTATCTTTGTGAGTTACAAACCAAAAAAAACCACCCTAACATCATGATAATTCTAAACTATTAAGCAATAGTGCTAATTCTTTCCTTTCCTTTCCTTCTAATGCCCTAAGTGGCAACGGCAAACAGGGAGGCTTAACTAAGTTTTGAATCTCAGCCGCAGCAGCTACAACACGAAGACTTCCTCCATTACGATGGAATAGTTCCCACATCGGAGCTAAGCGGTTTGACAGGCGCAACGTTTCTTGAGTATCTCCTTTCTGTGCTGCTGTTGTAAACGATTGAGCTACTTCAGGGTATAAGCCACCAATGACTGAATACCAAACGTCACATCCTGCGTTCAATCCGGTAGCAGCACAAGCATCACCACTAATACCTATGGATACATGATCGGGAATTAAAGCACGGAGGCGGTTTACTCGATCTAAAGCGGCTTGAGGTTCCATCGGCACACCTGGGATTTTTATTGACCTGACATTGGGTAACTGAGCGATACGCCCGTGCAGTTCATCACTGAAATTAAAATGTGTAGTGCCAGGATTATCATAGACGCACAGAGGAACGGATAGATTAGAAGTGACAACTTCATACAACTTATACACTTCATTTTCTTTCAACTGCTGGTATGACATTGGCGCTAATAACACTGCACTTGCTCCTGCCGCTTGAGCGTCTTCGGCATTTAGGAGTACATCTCTTAGGTTTAAAGCACTAATACCAACCATGACAGGTATGTTTTCTGCGTGTTGAACCGCAATCTGCGCGACTCTTTTTCGTTCTTCTCTTGTGAGGTACGCATAGTTACCAGTCGACCCCAATACCCCAATAGAATCCACCTCAGCATTAACCAAGCGCTGAATAAGACCTATAAAAGCTTTTTCATCAACAGAATCATCGTACATTGGTGTTAAGGGAAATGCAGATAGCCCAACAAACATGAAATTCACCTTCTAAAATAGAATTAACTTATTGAAAAAATGGCGTTATAACGACGTTCTATATGTATTGGCTTAGCAGAGGTGTTACCAGCTTTAATGCAATACCAAACATGATGCATGAAATCGCAGAATCTAACATTCGCCATGTTCTTGGCTTACTAAAGAGTGGGATCAACTTGTTAGCCAAATACACCAAGCCATAGAACCATATCCCTGATGCAACCAGCGCCCCGATAACAAACAATAGTTTTTCATCAGGTTCCATTTGAGCAGTCACACCACCAAGGATCACCACCGTATCCAGATAGACATGTGGATTTAAAAAAGTGATAGCCATCGCCATCAAAACGACTTTTAACCAACTCTGGGCAATGTCCGAATTCTCCAACTCTAGGTGACTTGAACCTTTCCACGCTGATTTTGCAGATTGGTAGCCATACCAGAAAAGAAATACTACGCCGCCAAGAGTCAAAAGGTCTTTCCATAATGGTGCTTTATAGAGAAGTGTCCCTATACCAAGTACACCAGTACTGATGAGAAGAATGTCACCAAGAAAACAGACAGTGGCAACGGACAGTGCGTATTGCTTTTTTAATCCGCACTTTAATAGAAACGCATTTTGGCTACCGATTGCGACAATCAAACTTCCAGAAACAACGGCACCCGTTAACAAAGTATTTATCACATCAAACCTCAATGGATTTTGAAGCAAACACCAACGATTGCTCTATCACTGACTCAGGCATGATCACTTGCAAGTGTTTGATCATTTCGTCCCCTGCTTCTCGCAAGCTTTCTAGTGGCATTTCTGGCAAGCTTTCTAGAATAAACCACATGTTACGTGTGTCGGGTTCAATTCGAGTTCTAACACCTTGTCTCCAGTTCCAACGACGACAAGTTACGCCGATATCATCGCGCCAAATAACTTCCCCAACGTCAGGGTTTTCAATTGAAGCCTCACCATTTTTAATGGTGTCAAAAGATTCAGTACCATCTGCAATAGTGAGTGTTGGTGTTCCTTGATAGCTATCCATGTCTTCACCACCAACAGGTATGGCGTATCGAATACTGATGGCATTATAAATGTCTACAATAGGGTCAATACTTGACATTGTTCCATCTTTTAATACTCGTTTTCTAAGCGCTGCGGCAGAGCAAGGCGTTCGATTAGGTTTCGAACCAAATTGACGAAAAACGTCTCCCCACGCATTGATGTGAGACTCAGCCCAACAAAAATCGCTTTCCAAGATAGATGCACAAGCTTCCTTTAAAACGTCCTTTGCATACGTAACGTCTTGAACTTCAGTTCCTTTAACTGTGATACTTAATGCTTTAAATTCAGGCGCAATATTAGAAATGCGACTGTCAATTGACGGTAGTAGTGTAACCATTAGATAATTCCTCTCATGACTCATTTGCTACAAGATACATTTATGACCGAAAAAGTCAATATAATGACCGATAGTGGTTCTAATGCCCAGACTGTCAACCAAGCCGTTGCTGCCAGAATCAAAGAGCACCGCAAACATCTCAAGCTTTCACTCGATGTATTGGCGAAAAAAGCAGGGATCAGTAAAGGGATGCTAGTTGAAATCGAAAAAGGCTCTGCTAATCCAAGTATTGCTATTCTGTGTAAATTATCCGCTGCGCTTGGTATTTCAGTAGCCGATATTGTCAATGTGGCTAGTAACCCAACCATCAATGTCATTTCTAAAGAAGATATTCCAACTCTGTGGGATGGAGAACATGGTGGTAGTGCTAAGTTATTGGTAGGAACGACTGGCCCCAACATGATAGAACTTTGGCGTTGGGTAATGAAACCATCCGAACATTTTGAATCCCCCGGTCATCCACCCGGTACATTTGAACTATTCCATGTTGAGTCTGGAATACTCACTTTGAATATTGATGGTCAAACAGTAGAACTGCTTGAAGGTCAATCTGCTATAGCTAAAACGGATGTTCCTCACTCCTATTCGAATCAAGCTGACTCTGATTTGGTGTTTACCATGAGCGTTACTGAGTTACATAGATAGTAAGGACATCCCATTCCAATCGATTTAGGACTCAATGTGAACCACCCCGAGTTTTGCGGAGGCTGGTTGGTTTGAGTCAAGCCGCAATGGCCTGACTCCCGAGGTTGCGGTAGTAGTTTGCCTCAGCTTCTGCCGGTGGAATATAGCCAAGTGGCTCAAGCAGCCGCTGGTGATTGAACCACGACACCCAATTGAGGGTCGCCAGTTCCACCTCTTCCAGGCTGCGCCAGCGGCGCCGGTGGATCACTTCGGCCTTGTACAGACCGTTGATCGTCTCTGCCAGCGCGTTGTCGTAGCTGTCGCCCTTGCTGCCCACCGATGGCGCGACCCCCATCTCAGCCAGCCGCTCGCTGTAACGCAGCGACACATACTGCGAGCCCCGGTCGCTGTGGTGGATCAGCGCGTTCCGCTCTGGCCGTCGGGCGTATAGCGCCTGCTCCAGCGCATCCAGCACGAAGTCGGTGCTCATGCTGCGGCTCACGCGCCAGCCGACAATGAAACGCGAGAATACATCCACCACGAAGGCCACATACACGAACCCTTGCCAGGTCGAAACATAGGTGAAATCCGAGACCCATAGCTGGTTGGGGCGCTGGGCTACGAACTGCCGATTAACCCGATCCAGCGGGCAGGGCCTGCTTTCATCTCCATGGGGGGTTCGCACCGCCTTGCCCCGGCGTACGCCATGCAGTCCTAAACGCTTCATCAATCGCTCCACCGTACAGCGGGCCACGGCAACGCCCTGGCGCTTGAGCGCACGCCACACCTTGTCAGCACCGTAGACCTGCAGGTTCTCTTCCCAGACCCGCCGAATGTCGTGGCTGAGCGCCTCATCGCGCTTGTCTCGGCGGCTGCGCAGGTCCGGCTGACGTTGTCGTGCAACATGGCGCCGGTAAGCGGACGGGGCAATCTGCAGAACCTTGCAGAGCGGCTCGACCCCGAACCGCGCCCGCTGTTGGTCGATGAACGATCTTATGACTTGAAGCGGCGGTCGAGCTCCGCCTGGGCAAAAAACGCGCTGGCCAGACGCAGGATCTCGTTGGTTTTGCGCAGCTCCCGCACCTCGCGCTCCAACGACCTGATCCGCTCCTGCTCGCGAGTGGTCAATCACGCTGACCCGTATCACGCTCATACTGGCGCACCCAGTTACACAACGTCTGTGGGTTACAGCCTATCTTGCTGGCGATCGATACGATCGCAGCCCACTGAGACTCATGCTCACCGCGCTGCTCAAACATCATCCGTACCGCACGCTCACGGACTTCAGGGGAAAACTTGCTGTTCTTTTTCATGGCTCCATCTTCTCAAAAGTTGGAGCCTCCGCGAAAGCCGGGGCGGTTCAGTAATGCGCTTTGAGTGATCAGGTAGATCACTTCAATTTTGATGACTCACACAATACGGTACTTCAAAGTAACTGATATTCGTAAGGCTTGACGCCCATCCCTCCCCTCCCTGATCATTACTCCTGTGTATCAGTCTGTTGACTGAACCCCAGCCACTGCCGATCAGGTGGCACTGATCGCTGATCAGCTCGGCAAACCATGCGC
The DNA here is from genome assembly GCF_029846635.1 of Pokkaliibacter sp. MBI-7. Classification (NCBI taxonomy): domain Bacteria; kingdom Pseudomonadati; phylum Pseudomonadota; class Gammaproteobacteria; order Oceanospirillales; family Balneatrichaceae; genus Pokkaliibacter; species Pokkaliibacter sp. MBI-7. Next base: position 21,020 of record NZ_JARVTG010000001.1, read on the forward strand.
GATGTGCCTCAGCTCCTGGCGAAGACACGCACTCAGTTACTGAGACTGGCACCGACTTCACTATATTTTTCACACCCCTGCGGGAGACATCCCCACGGGTGGTCTCCCGTTTTCAACTGGAGACCTTTTATGCACTTACAATTAAATATCGCTCTGTATGCAGCGCTGGTATCTGCCAACATTCCTGAAGATAAAGCTCAGGCTGTTGTTGATGCCTTGGAGAATGCGATGTCCGATAGCTTGGCTACCAAAAGCGATCTCCAGTTACTAGAGCAACGCCTCAACCACCGTGTTGACAGCATTGAGCAAAAACTGGAACACAAGATCGACAAATTGGGCCTGCAGCTAACAGTTCGCCTTGGCGGCCTGATGGTTGTAGGGATAGGCATCGTTCTGACCGCAATGCGCTACATGCTGATGCCATAGTTTCTCACCCCAAAGCGGCTAGCCCCGCTGGGTGGTCACCTGTCTGACGATGATGACATCTCATATCAGGAGGCCTTGCTGTTCTTCATTTCGGTGACAGTAGCGCTCGCTACAGATCGCCCATTCACTCTTCTACCCATGCGGGACACACTTCCGCTGGGGCGATGTGTCTCCCGCTCTTGGAGCCCCATCATGTACTCAACCTGCATCACCCTGGCTCAACCCGGTGTCATGATTAACGTGGCCTGAGAGTCAGTCATCGATGCTCGACGTATAGCCCGCCTGAACTATCAGGCCACTTCACCTCACCCACTCGGGGATACTGTCCCCGGTGGGTGGTGTCTCCGTGCAACCCTTTTCGGAGATCAACCATGAACGCAACGGACATCCTGGCCGCTAACAAGCGGTTCAGTGACGAAGTTAAACGGCTCAGCCAGGCGGCTGAATACCGGCACCTGCAACGAACAGGCGCAGGCGATGTCTACAGCACCAAGCTCGCGTCACGGAATATCCGTGCTTCACTGAAACACCGTTTTCCTGGCCATACGTTCTCTGTTCGGATGAATGGTTTCACCGAGATCATTGTGCGATGGGAAGGAGGTCCTACTCGGGATGAAGTGCATGAGACTATCAACGCCTTTCGGGCGGGTAGCTATGACACTCACCAGGATATGTATATCGAACACCGCACGCCCTGGCATCAGGTCTTCGGCTCGGTGAAACATATACACCTGTCACACTCACGCCCAGCTCGTACTGAGCCCGGCGTTTAACTCACGCTTATAGCCTGACACCAGGCACGCTTCTCAACCAGCCCGCATGGGGATACCTCCCCAGCGGGCGGTATCTCCGTGCTTATTTTATGGAGATCACCATGTCGACACTGACCTCAGAAAACCGCATCACCCGCACCCTTATTCAGCCAGACGATGTTGGCAGTACGCTCTCTCAGTATCTGGGAGGCAAGCCTGCCCATGCCATCCTCTTTGAGATGAACACCTTTCGTCAGCTTGATAGCTACGCCGACGCCTACCACGGTGGACAATGGCAGTTCTTCGCGCTGTCGAATCGAGGGGTCTACATGGCCCCGATAGGAGAGGGTCAACTGACGCTTGAAGTCCCTAGTAATCACTTTACTGGAAGCATGAGCTTTGATGCCGCCGGCATCGTCGCCTCGCTGTTTACGCTCAACATGTTGGCATGGAAAACAAATAACGACGACGTTGGTGAGAGTTTCTACAGACTCAGAGACTTTGCCTGTGCGCATGCCGAAGCAAGCAGCATTCTAAGAGCCATCGACTGACCTCTCTCAACTTCACTGGAATCCTCTTCTCACTCAGGCCCTTCGGGGCCTTTTTCTTTTTCCTCACCACAGAGACTCAATCATGACCCCATCCGAAAAAGTGACGGCGACAGTCCAGTCGGCGAGTACCCGTGAGTTCATCTCCCTCTTCAACCAGACTGCGCGCTACCATCACCGCTATAAAGTGTTTTCTGACTTCGTAACGGTGTCAGGTATCGCACTACACAACGCTGCGGCGTTTGATCAGGCGCTGGAGCAGCAATACCTCGACATCGTAAAGCAGTATGAGAAAGACGATGTGATGCGCTTCACCCAACTGTTCGCTGTACTCACCATGGAACTGGAGAGCCATCCCCGTGACGTGCTGGGAGAACTCTACATGAGCCTGGACATCTCATCAGGTCACCTGGGACAGTTTTTCACCCCGTTTTCGATGTCGAGAATGCTTGCCCGGCTTAACATCGGTAATAATGATGCGTTCGCCAATAATCTGTATGGCTTTGTCACTGTCAGTGATCCTGCCTGCGGTGCAGGGGGCATGATCATCGCTGTCGCAGAAGAACTGCGGAACGGAGGGCATGCACCCCAGCAACAGATGTGGGCACAGGGAATCGACATTGACCCGATTGCTGCATGGATGTGCTACATCCAGCTGACCCTCCTGCATATTCCAGCAGAGGTTATCATCGGCAACACGTTGTCGATGGCATTCAGTCGGCGTATGTACACCCTCGCCCACTACCTCGGCGATTGGAGCGCCAAACTACGGCGTAGAACTCAGGCAGAGGCCATGCGGAAACTGCTACAAGACGGGGCAGATCAGGATCAGAAGGTGGGTCACGTCATCACTGAACCAGCCACATCGCCAGTCGGTGAGGTCAATGCAGCCGATGAGGTCAGTACGGAAACGGAAGCAGTACGCTATACAGACCGTATCGCACCTCTGACCCAGCTTTCTCTGATTGAAAGTCCACGGGCAACCTATACCGTCACTACCAAGCCAACACCTGTCGCAGCATAAGGACATGCACTCATGAACACTGACGCAGAGAACTCTCTGAGCCAATTGATTGAGCAACTGGCTACCCAGGCAGTACAGAACATGGGAGACATCTTCTATGACCCTCATCCTGCCTATGGCGAAGGCACGGATCCAGCGGGCACTGCAAAGGCATCTATCCTGGATGCATTGCAGAAACTAGCCACTCATCTCAACCCGGATAAACCCGGTTGGGTCGTGGTTCGCTTCTCTCCCGATGAGATCCAGGGAGTAGATGCAGATCGTCTGCAGCAACGGCTAGTCGCCGATGGCTACGAGCACATACAGGATCTGCAACACGTGTGGAGCACGGATACACTGACAGACTAAACCAACCTGCCCGTTTAACTTCACCCTAATGCAGTAAGGCCCCAGTGGGGCCTTACTCATCTAAGACAAACACAAACCAGCAGAATCAGTCAAAGGAGCACGGTAACTGACAGGACTTCTCAGAAATCACCTTACCCTCCTGATCAATCTGGATATGGGTACGGAAAGCAGTGCCTGGAGGGTAGTAGCGTTGGCCACTCCAGTTATTATTTTCAGTGGAAGTAGGATAGCGATTCACAAACAGCACAATCTCGTTTTCTGAAGCATCTCCAGGATAGATACGAGCGGTTTGGCTTTCTCCAGGCTGAATATTCGCAAGTGTTACTTTATCAACCCCTGACAGAATTTCTGCCGTGGACAACGGTGCTGTTCCATCTGGAGCAATAAACTCGATCTCTACAAAGCATACTGGCCCTGATGGCAAGTAGTACCACCAGAGTGCGATCAGCAGAGTAGCTAGCACGCCTAACCAATGTTTCATGTCCGGTACTTCACTGAGCTATTGATGAGGCTGGTGACTATCGTAGCAGCCGATGGGCCGCCCGGGCTCTTTCGATAAAGATCGATACCTAACTGAATTGAGGTGCGGTCTCTGGGATCATCGAAGTCTCTTAACCTCCCTGTATCAGGGCCTTTCCGACCTGGCATGTTCAGCCTAAATAAGTCACTTCCAATCTGCTCCAGGCCTGCTCCATCCAACAACTGGGATTTGGTAAAACCGGATGCCGTACCGATAAAGCCATAGTGAATGTTAGACCAGATATCGTAGTAGTAGCGGCGGTTATGCCATGCATGATACTGCTGTGACTGCGGATCACGCGGATGAAAGCACCGACTAATCACCGGCTTATGATCCCAGCTACTATCCTGAGCCACCTTCATGGTCCAGATCATCATGGCGGCCTCTCGGGCCGTCAGCCCTTTGGCCTTGTCTTTACCCCGGTCCAGTAACTCCCCTAAACCCCAGTTTTTCATTTCACGGGCATGATTGAGAAAGTAGTCAGCGGAATGGTTCAGGTGTTTCATTGCCCGCACGTCAGGAGAACGCAAGTTAGTGCTGATCTCTCTGGCCATGTATTCGGCGATGGGGGTGAGTTCGTCAAGGTAGGGCTGACCGGCGGGATTGCTGGTCACTGCTGAGCCTGTGGGTGTGGGGCAAACGCTGGGATTGCTCATAGCACGTTCCTTGCTGAGGTGAAGCGGTACCAACATTCCTCACCAGTACCTGAAAGCGCAAAATCCTACCACGGACAACAGGCTACGCCACCTGCCCTATCAGCCAGTCTCTGCTGTTCCCAAACCTAGCCTGCTTGACCCATCACCACGATAGAATCATTCCAGTCAGCAAGGCTCCAGAGGGGCCTTGCTCTTTTTGGCTAACACCACTACCGCATACATTTCATCGTAAGGCAGTATAAAAGATGATGTGATGTACATTGATCTAAACTTATGCCCCTAGGACTTGTCTAAAATCATCAACATCTACTTTGACAACGCTAAAACTACTAGCAACGCTACTGTCAAGATTTATCAACACATCACAAATTACCGCGAATAGACCACACTTGTCTGCACACTCCTCAATTTTAGACTTCGTTAGATAACTAGATGAGGAGTGTGCCCCCACATTTGAAAGTCTTACAGCATTCTTGAAATCTGCTAGAATCAAAAGATTATTCATGGTACTGAAGCTAATACCTGTAGCATCAGCAATTGTTTTCACAAGGGGCTGATTTTTCTTAAGTAAAATCAGAACATGGAAAACATCCATCAACAACGAACTATTACCAAACTCCTTTTTAGCCTCTTTATCTGAGGAGCCAAAAGCAATCTTAGCGAACCATTGCTTTTTTGATTTTAATAACTTATTAGCAGAGCACTCAAAAATAGTCCTAATAGAACACGCAACCAGTGGTAAATAATCACCTCGACTCCTTGTCAAATAGGCTTTATCAATCGCATAAATTAAATTAGAGACAACACCTTCCTTAATCTTATACTCGGAATTAGATTCTATTGTAAATATAGACTTATTTTTTGGTTCACCTGCAACATTTGAATTTTTTCTTTCAAACCTCAAAACAACTTCAGACAACACCAGGTCTGTATGCTCATCTCTATATCTGAAAGAGACTACTTTTTCACATACGTCCTCAATAGATGGCAAAATTCTATTATTCACTAAGGTGCTATCTACAGCAATTTCCACATTGTTTTTACCAACCTCCTCTCCACGACTATTTCTTACTTGATAAATATAATCCTCCAAATCAATTTGTTCAGAAGGAATGAAATAAGATGAAGGCAACTGCCGATTAATGAGTATAGCTGCGACCTTTATTTTATTCTCTTCAGCTTCTGGAACTTCGATTGCTTTACCAGTTGGGAGCTGGCCTCCATGTTTACTTTTAAGTTCTCTTTTTAACTCAGAGCCTTTAGTCTGGATTTCTTCATTCAGTGTTCTTAAATCCTTAACTATTTTTTTCGTCAGTGTATTTTCAACAAAATTAGTCCTGTCCGAATTAAACTCCAGCTCATTACTCTGACTTGTCAGATTAATCCTGCCAATCATCTGGGGCAAGGCCAATGTAGACTTGGACTTTCTAAGAAGTTCTGGGTCAAAGATAATGTTGTTATTGAATAAGTTTCTATTTATATAAACCAATGGATAGAGTGCACTATCATGAATTCTTCTATTCAATGGTGATACTTGTTTTGAGTTCCTTCCACTTTCAAAATGAAAAATAACCAGCTCTATATTTATCGCATAATCGGTTCTAATTTCAGACTCTAGAAGTCCTGGATAAGATCTCAACAATTCCTTGTTGTGATAGAATAGTATTTCATTTTCTTCAGAGTCGTACTTAACATAAAACAGTTGATCTTCCTCACTCTCTTTTAAATATGACACCAGCGGCTTTGTTGCACAAATCGGAACAGGCTCCCGTGTTGTAGAATGAAGGCATGAACAAGCCTACCTCCCCGAAGTACAAAACAACGAACTGGAAGTCCTACAACGCCGCGCTCAAAGCGCGTGGGGCATTGATGATCTGGCTGGACAGAAACATGACCTGGCACGGAACACCGCGCGGCCAGCGAGGGCGTACGCAGCGCTTCAGCGAGGCGGCCATTCAGTTCTGCCTGACGATCAAAAACCTGTTCGGCCTGGCCCTGCGTCAGGCGGTGGGCATGGTGCAAAGTCTACTCCGCCTGGCGGGACTGAACTGGCCTGCGCCGGACTACAGCACGGTATGCCGACGTCAGAAGTCGCTACAGGTGGTGATTCCTTACCGCCCCAGTACGTCGGGGCTGCATCTCCTGATTGATAGCACAGGGATCAAAATGCTGGGTGAAGGCGAGTGGAAAACGAAAAAACACGGTGCAGACTACCGCCGCCAGTGGCGTAAAGTGCATATAGGTATTGATGCGCAGACGCTGGAAATTCGGGCCATTGAGGTCACCGACAACACCGTGGGTGACGCCCCGATGCTGCCAAAGTTACTGAGTCAGATTCCGGCGGAGGAAAAGATCGCCTCCGTCAGCGGTGATGGTGCCTACGACACCCGAGACTGTCATGAGGCGATCGCTCAGCGAGAGGCGGAAGCGGTGATTCCCACGCGCAGGAATGGGAGGCCGTGGAAGGAGAGCCGAGCGGGAGCGAAGGCCCGTAACGCGATTTTGCGGGTGACGCGTTATCTGGGGCAAGGGCTCTGGAAAAGGTGGAGCGGTTACCATCGGCGTAGTCTGGTAGAAACCAAGATGCGGTGTTTCAAGCGACTGGGTGAGCGGATCATGGCGAAGGATTTCGACCGTCAGGTGGCCGAACTACAGGTGCGAGCCGCCATTCTGAACCGCTTCACGTCGCTTGGAACACCGGTGACGGTACGTATGGCATAAATTCGTCTGGGGAAAGGGGCTTTGTATGCTGAAGCCTATTTATGCAACAAAGCCACACCAGCCTTCCAGTTGAATATTTATTTTTTTGATTTTCAATATCAACTTTAATTTCAAACGATTCATCCTGGATAGTAGCAACCAGTTTTTCGATCATCCTATCATCTTTTAAATCCTCTAATAACTCTTCAATTATCCTATCACTCGAGTGAATTATTATTTCTGTTCCTTTTCTCTCACAAGAGTCAGTTATCACATTAATTTTTGTATCGCTTAAGTCCTCTTTATCTACTAAGGTAGACTTTTTTAATGAGAACCTACTACGAATATTATTTTTACAGGTAACCCATTCAACTCTATCTCCAAATTTAAATGCCGCTAAAAATCCCAGACCTTTAGACCCTTGGGTAACTCTTTCTATCCCATCTTGGCTAATCAAAGAACCATAAATCTTCGAACTTCTAGATATATGAAATAATTTTGCAATATCATCCTCCCCCATCCCATTTCCATGATCAGAAACAATTACAGTCTGCCTTAATGGATCAATTTTTATTGTGACATCCGGAGAGAAAGAGTCATAAGCATTTTTAATTAGTTCATTAAGTGCAAACAGCGTGGAAGGAATTTTCTGTGAGAGTTCCTCGATAATTTTCCCCCCAAATTTTAAATATACCTCTGACATACCCCATCCCTTTTATATAAAAAATCAAAATATAGATTTAAAAAACATTGAGAGTGTACAAGGACTATCTTTTTGTCATTATCAAGACCTTTTCCTCATTCATAGTCTGAGAGCTACTATTTCTACTTGCCATCCGTTTAAAGGGAATAGTTCTATCAATTTCCGTTATAAAACTGCACCGCCTATTTTCCAGCAACTCTCTCAAAATTTCATTTAGCGGTATTTTATTACCAGATATATGTCGATTACCTAAGGTCCAGACAAGGAATCCTCCTGACTTCATTCTTAAAAGAATGTTATCTAGGGAATCATCTAAATCTCTAATGAATGATGATAAACGTCCAACGCCGCTACTATTACTCTTCAGTAGAATATCCATGCTGGATGAAAAGTTCTTTGATAATCCTCGAAGCCGATCAATATTTAACAGTGCACCTCTCTTTGAGCCTCCAAGACTAGCCGCATCTATTGATGATGAATTTAGAAGGAGGTTATCTGGCACACTATTTCGCAAGTCCTTTGTATCAATCCACATTAATGGAAGATATGAAAACTGCCCGTATGGAACTGTAGTCTGGTTATCGCCATATGGAGGAGATGTTATTAGCAGGTCATGTCTTTCATAGTCGTGCTTATTAGGCTTCTTACGAATATCAGATATTTGCAAATCTACTGTGCTAGTTATGCGGGAACGAGGAAGAAGACCTCTTTCTTTCAATAACTCTCTTTGTTCTTTTTTCAAATTAAAATTTGATTCAATCTTTCTTACAAACAAATCACGACAACAACTTGTATCATTTAAATAACCAGGTGGTTTTATATGAAGCTTATAAGTTGAGGTTCTTGAATTACAACTATCTCTGACCGTGTCACTGAAAGCTACCCAAAAGAACCTCCTAGCCCACTTACTAGGCTCAGCAGTTATTGCTCTTCTGATCTTGCTTAACTCAATTTTTACTCTAGGGGTAAACCATTTATCAATTTTCGGAAAATCAACCTCAACAGCCTCTGACTTATCTAAAATCAACCGGCGGTTTAATAAATTTATTTTTTCCTCAAGTGAAGATAGATAGAAGGAGTCTGACTTAGTTTCGCAGGCTAATATTGCCAAAGGATTAATATCCACACCCTGAAAATCAAGACCTCTAATAATTGACTCTCCCATTGTAGTCCCAGAGCCTACGAATGGATCAAATACAGAGTTAATACCCTCTCGAACGCTCAGAAACAAATCAATTAGCTCCCCTTGCATTTCAGGAACCATCATTGCTGGATACTTTATGAAACCATGGCAATGGGTCCTCTTTGACCTACCAGAGAATGACCAATACTCTTTGTCTACATCATATAGAGAGTGAATCTTTTTTATAATCTTCTCATCTACCGACAACATCTAACCTTCCCTACCTCAACCTAAACTGCTCTGTCAATGTTATCAGTTGCTCTGCAAGTCTACCAGGATAAGTAGCCTATCTAGGGCTCACTGCGTGGCGGAAGGGCAAGAAGAGCCCATTCTGTGCTTAGGTCAGCTTTCCTAGAAAATGCAGCTCTACAATTGGGCATGTTTGCCGTTAAAGGTATGAAGCGTCACAACTTTTAACTCGAAAAGTCAAACCTATAGCGCTACAGCGATCTCCTCCTGACCTACTCTAATAGCGCCGGTTTCGCATCCTATTATTAATCTGCGCTATGCGACTAATATTCACGAGAAAGGCCGCATTAGGTATGCCCCAATCTTCAGCACAAAAGCTCTGTATTGGAGTGTGACTTGGCCGCTGATACCTTGCAACATGTTCAAAGTACCCCATTCCTTCCCATGAGCACTTGTTCCAGACAGGAGTCAGTCGTTTCAACCAGCATTTTCACAAACCGAATAGCCCTCTCCAGATCCTCACGTCGTACCAGGTGGGCAGCTGTTGCCCCTGGAACATTTACTTTGGAACGATGTACAGCTTGCCCTCGTTTATTGATCCAGTTGTCCAATGCTTTTCTGTTGGTAGCCGCATCGGCATTCAGACCAACCCAACTGTCGGTGACATCAACCCCCAGATAGTCCACAAACAGTTGCCTCGTCTTGCTTGCATCCGGGTTGTGAAAACGTTTCAGCTCTCCCTCAAGCCTCTTCCGAATAAACTCGCCACAATGGCTACCAGCAATCAGCCGTAGCTGAGAATTGATCGCCTCACCAATGCGGTCCTCGACATAGGTTTCCCACGCCGTCAACGCCATCACCAACCCTGCCCGTTTTAGCACTTCGGCATTGGCCGGGGGCGGGTTGCTATTCAACGCATCAAAATGTTCCAACAACTCCTCAGCGTCGCGTATCGAATACCGAAAGGCCTCTTTTGCATTAGACATCATCACGTCCTATGAGTAAGTGGGCGCAGATCCAGCAACCTGCTTTACGAATAACGTCATAAGATAGCAATGCCATCCCAGACATTCACTGCGCTATATCAGCCAGCTTCATCACTCTGGCCACCTCTGAGGTTTAACTCTTGTTCCCAAACGGAAAAATGGCGAAAAAGGACTGGAAGGGAAAACAAGGGAATGGATTGACGGGAATGGCCGGAAGGGAATGGCATCAAGGGAAGGGGGTCAAAGGTAACGGGCTTACCCGGAAAAGGCCCTTTTCAACTGGATGGAAAAGGCCAAACGGCCAAACGGCCAAAAGGCGCAAGAGGTGCACGTCTGATGTTACGCGGTTTGTTGAAACGCTCAGGATCTCTGATTGGCCTAAGCTCAAAAGGGACCACTGCCCCAGTCATTTCAAAGACCCCCTCCGGTCCCGCATCCACAGCACCTACTGAGCTCGATCCCAGCGACTACCTGACGGACAGCGGCCTGATACGTCCCCTGTCGGCAAAGCAGCTCCTGGCTCCCCCTGCCAGACAACAACTGCTGCAGCTGATCTGGCAAATGACCAGTCTGCCCGAAGCCCATTTCAAATCGCTCTACATGGAACCTATCGAGCGCTACGCAGAGCTGGTCCAGCTACTTCCTGCGTCGGAAAGTCATCACCACGCTCACCTCGGCGGTATGCTTGATCACGGCCTTGAGATCATTGCCTACGCTCTCAAGCTACGTCGATCCTACCTATTGCCCCAAGGGGCGCCTCCCGAGGAACAAAGTGCGCAAGCCGAGGCCTGGACAGCGGGTGCAGCCTACGGTGCGCTTTGTCACGACATCGGCAAGATCGCCGTCGATATTGAGGTCACTCTAGCCTCTGGCAAGCCCTGGCATCCCTGGCATGGATCAATCCGGGAACCGTACCGCGTGCGCTATATCAAGGGACGTGACTACCACTTGCATGCGCCTGCGGGCGCCCTGCTCGTTTCCCAGATCCTGACGCCTTACGTGTTGGACTGGCTCAGTCATTTCCCGGCTTTATTCGGTGCCCTGCTGTCGGTCCTTGCTGGCCACAATGATCGTGCCGGCATTCTGGGCGAGATCGTTATCAAAGCGGATCAGGCCAGCGTTGCCGCGAACCTGGGCGGCAATCCTGGTAAAGCGATCACTGCTCCCAAGAGCTCCCTGCAGTCCAAATTGCTTGGCGGTCTACGCTTCCTGCTGCAGCAAGGCGGTATCCGCTTCAATCAGCCTGGCGCCGCTGCCTATCTGACCGACGACGCACTCTGGCTGGTCAGCAAAGCCGTCGTTGATCAATTGAAGGCCCATCTGCTCCAGCAGGGCATTGAAGGCATACCCTCGTCCAACAGTCGCCTGTTCGATGAAATGCAGGCCCATGGACTGGTCCAGCCTACGTCCGATGGACGCAGCATCTGGAAATGCCAGATCACTGTTGAAGGCAAAGACCCCTGGACTCAAAGCCTGACGCTGCTCAAAGTCGCCCCTTCACTGATCTGGGAGAACAACAGTGATCGCCCAGCGGTACTCAAAGGCACTGTCGTACCTGAACATACAGACGCTGGCACAGGCGCTCCAGATAAGATCACTGCGCCAGATGCCACTACAGCACAGCCTGCTGCGACAGCCTTCACACTCGATGACCTGCTCCAGTCCACTACATCATCAGCACTGCCCGATTCGACGACACAGAAGACTGCGACAACGACCCAGCAGATAGAAACTGCGGCAGCGACAACGCAACAGGAAATGACTGGGGCAGTACCCTCAGCATCCCAAACCCATTCTGCCGATGCCACCGACGTCATGTTGTCCTTGTTCGATCAACTCATGCCGGCAGCGGCCCAGGTGACAACACCGGCTCCAGCCCCCTTGGTCCCACGAACGCCAGAGGCTCCCGTAGCCCCACTGGAACCTGTTGTAGCCACGCCCGAGGTACAACGGGCAGGCAATCCAAAAACTTTTACAGGCGGCAGGAACTTGGCGTCAGAAACAAACACTAACGCGCCAGAGAAAATTAAAGATACAATACCTACACATTTCGTTACATGGATTAAACAAGGAGTCGCGGATCGCTCCATGATTACCAATGACTCGCGTGCACTGGTCCATGGAGTCGATAACACGGTGCTACTGGTAACCCCGACCATCTTTACCAAATACCTGGCAGAGCACCCGAACGTAGACATGGAGTGGAGAGAGTTGCAAGTGAGCTTTCAGCAACTGGGTATCCACCGCAAAGCCGCCGGCAATGGAGAAAATATCTGGACTTGCTACGTCAACGGGCCGAGAAAGACAGGGAAGTCACTGAAGGGCTACCTATTACTCAATCCGACAGACGTGGCGCCAAACATCAGAAACAACCCGTTTCTCACACTTGCCCCTGAGCGGGTGGCTGAGGGAGAGGTCTGAGTAGTACCAGGTAGACACCTGGATGAAGAAAGTGAAAGACGTTGTACAGAGGGAAGTAGTCAAGCATGGAACAGCAAGCACAGGGATCAACCAAGCCCATTACCTGGGAAGAGTTGTTGGAGGAATATCGACTTCAAAAACGGGTCAAGCCGGTCACACTCAGAAACTACGGTATTGCCATCCGATGTTTTCAGAAGTTCCAGCCAGATGTTCTGCCAGAACAAGTCACACATAAACAGTTGCTGTATTGGCGTGAGGCCGCATTAGACAGTGAGCCTGGCCTGAAGCCTATAAGCTGGAACACCTATATCGACACGCTGCGCCATCTATTCCGTTTTGGTTTGGAGTCAGCGCTTCTGCAGTGTGATCAGAATCCCTTCTACAAACTCAAAGTACGCGAGACTGATGTTGAGTTTATCGTATTGGGTACAGAGGATATGGATGCCTATCGGCAACACCTTGACCGTTTAGCAGAGAAAGAGAAGGTGGCTAAGCAGGTCTCCTTTCGACCCGTGTGGTTTCATCGTTGCTTGCTTGAAACGCTTTACAATACGGGCATGCGGTTACATCAGCTGCTACATCTGCACCAGACAGACATCAACCTGCAGAAGAATACGATTCACCTTCGGGCAGCCATCAGTAAGAACGGAAAGTCGTATTCAATACCGATTGCAGAGCCACTTCGCCCCTACCTTGAGCAATTGCTAGAAAATGCCAAACGCGAAGGCATTCGCGGGAATGAGCAGCTTTTCAATCTGAATCGTTTTAGGAAACGGTATCAGCAGGAAGATACGCCAATGAAGAAGAGTCAGGTGCACTACTTCTTTGGCCAGCTATCAAGGCAGGTGAATTGTAAGGTGACGTCTCATGCCTTCAGACATACGATTGCAACCACGTTGATGCGGCATCCTGATCGTAATTTGATGATTGCTCAGGCTTTGTTGGGGCACAGAAGCCTGCGTTCAACACTGCGTTATGTCACGGTAGACATGGATCAGATCAGAGAAGCGTTAAATAATCGATAATCAGGTATTGATAAAGAAACAAATAAGTGTATTGTGTGGTGTGTGGTAGGGGAGAGAGTTGCTGACTGACGCGGCAAACGCAGTCAGCATGGTTAAAGCGGTAAGGATATAAACGGATAGCAAATCAGTTTAAGGGGTGCCTCAGAAGTTTCAGTCTGAGGATAGATTCAACAACTTTTAGTGAATCGGCCTGAGGGGTAACTCAGGGATTCGGGTGAATCGTGAGGGTTAGCTCAACGATTCTGGGCGAATCGGTCTGAGGGTTAACTCAGGGATTCTGGGTGAATCGGTCTGAGGGTTTAGCTCAACGATTCTTGGCAAAACATAAAATATTTTGTTGCTCGACACTCATAATGTCAAGTTTCTGAGCCGCCAGAATCTCTCCCTCATACCTCCGAAATCATACGAATACAAGGCATTTTCCGGAGGCTCTATGAAGAAGATTATCGCAGTAACCAACTCCAAAGGCGGAGTTGGAAAGAGCACAACAGTGGTCAATTTGTCGGCGTTCCTCGCCGATGTAGGCTTAAGGACACTGATCGTTGACCTGGACATTCAGCCCACAGCGAGCAGTTATTTCCATCTGTCGTATGAAGCTCCTTTTGGCATCAGCGAACTGCTGAGCCAAAACCTGCCTCCGTCCGATCAGATAATTTCCAGGACCAGTATCGACGGACTGGACCTCGTAAAGTCCAACGATCCATCAGGCTCGCTCAGTACGTCACTTTTACATGCCCCCGACGGGCGTATTCGTCTGAGACGTCTGCTGGCCCGATTCAGCGACTACGACATCATTCTATTGGATACCCAAGGTGGCCCGTTCAGTCGTGCTCGACATGGCACTGTTGGCTTGCAGACATGGTGGTATCTCCCGTTACCCCAGCAACGCTCAGCGCCCGGGAATTTATCCGGGGCATGGGCACGCTCTATAACGACCTGTCTCCCATGGCCGAAGCTATGGGGATCACCATTCCAACAATGCAGATTCTTCTGAACCAGATAGACAACACGAATAACAGTTCAATGGTTATTGAACTCGTAAAGGATATGGCGGCAGAAGAAGACTGGTTCACGGTACTACAGACAGAAGTCCCCGATCTTGTGGCCTACAAAAACGCGAGTGCGCTAGGCGTGGCAGCTCACCGCTATGAGCCCAAACGCCCTGCGGGGCGCCAGGCAGCATCATGTATGGAGACGATGGTTGATCTTGCTCTGGAACTGCTGCCAGAGCAAGAGGCGGCCATCACCGCCTACTGCAAGACCCTGAAGTAAGGACGCCACCATGAAATACATCATGTTAGGCGTCCCGATGGGACAGGGGCTACGCCATTTTCCCATCATTTTCCCGGATGTGTTCAGCCATGACCAAATGGCTGAAGCTGCCCAATTATTGCCAGGGCTGGCCAACAGCGAGGTTATCTCTGCAGGATTATGCAATATCGATGTGACCTGCTACGGCGACAGCCCGTCCTTGCAGCGGGCCAGCCGCTCTGTCGATACCCGCATCATCAACACCTATTCCCTGCTTCACGGGTTTGCCGATCTGGCGGACCTGCCCCCCAGCCTGCAATCCCTGTGCGAGTCGCACAGTCACCTCGCCCCTCACCAGGAGCCACATCATGACTAATGCCTCCCTGTTTAGTCCGTTGCTCACCCTGAGCAGCCGGGATCTGGTACGCCATTACCAGCAGGCCATCGAGTACCTGCTGCCTGTTGCCCTCCAGGACACGGAGGGCGCTCGTGTCGCCGCTCAGGTGCTGCTGTCCGCCTATAACGGCGATGACTATCAGCTGAATATCACGGATCTCGGGCGGTTTGGCGTCAATGAGGAAGTGATCATGAACGCCATCCTGACCGTGGTTTACGCCCGAGCACGCACTGGAATAGCGCCTCAGGGGCTGATCGATAAGGGTGATGCCCGTTTTTATGCGTTGGGCCAGCACTGGCATGGGCTGCATGCCATCGTTCGCATTCAGCACCAGTACAACACGTATGGCTGGCAGGTTCCGATGCAGTCCATGGGTCCCGAGGCGCTCAATCACCATTACCAGCAGGCAGTAGAGCGCCTGCTGACCACGGCCCAGCAGGAGACCAGCTCGGGACATATTGCCGCCCAGGTGCTGCTCTCGGCTTATGACGGCACGTGTTACCCGTGGGATATGGCCCGCCTGTCACTCATTCTTGACGCGAAAGAGGATCTGCTGAGCGCCATCCTGATGGTGGTTTACGCACGGGCGTACACGGGAAAAGGGCCACAGGAGCTGATCGACAACGGCGATGCCCGTTTTGCAGCCTTGGTCACACGCTGGTCTCAGCTGTCGCTCTCAGCGCTCATTGAACGCCTCGGCTATGTCCATGGTCAGGAGGTGTGCCATGACTAGGCCGTTCTCTTCACACTTTTTCCACTTCCCGCTGTCTTTGGAGCATGAAGAGGTACTAGATCAGGACTACCCCGCCGCGGTGGAGCAGTTGCTGGCCAGCACAGAGGGGCAACACGGCGAGGCCACCACACGCTGCCTGCTGGCGTTCTACATGGGTGATCTGCCCTGCCTGAGGCAACTGAGCGCTCACGACCAGTCCGCGTTCTTTAACGTGCTCTATGGCTACGCGGCCACAGGCCGTATGCCTCATCAGGTCATCCCCACCGGGGATGACCGCTTTCAGGCGTTGTGGGCACGTCACGTCCAGACGCCCCGATCCACCGCATGCTCCAACATCGATGCCCTGCCCCACACCGTCTGTGACGGGCACCCTGACACCCCACTGTCTCACGACGTGATGCTGGCCTTCCGTGCACGCCAGCATCACGCCGTAGCTCCGTTTCACTCGCACTAGAAGGCTTTTGGCATGACTCACCACGACCCTGATTTCACCCTTGATGAGCTCAACACCACCGACGTTGACGTGCCGCGCGCCCTTTTCCAGCAGATACCCAAGGCTGTCAGGACACAGAGTCCGAAGCCGTCAGGCTGCATTCGGAAGTGCGGAGTCATGCCGAAGCCCTCCTGGTCACCAGTCCGTTATCAATCGCACTACCAGACCCATTACCTGGCCCATCGAACCGCGCAGGAGCCTGCTTATGAGTAAAAAAGTCACCGCCGAGGCCATGCGGGCCAACCTGCTGCGCCCCGTTCCCAGTGCCAGTCATTCGGGGGCTATCGCCTTTTCTGATCCCATCGCGGATCAGCCCATGATCCTGACACTGGATCAGTTACGCCCGTTCGACAACAACCCGAGGCTGTCGAAAAACCCGCTGTATGAGGACATCAAGGCCTCGATTCTGAAGCGAGGTCTGGATAATCCACCCCGGTGACCCGCAGACCGGGTGAGACCTATTACATCATCCGCAATGGCGGCAATACGCGCCTCGCCATCCTCAATGAACTGTGGACAGAGACCCAGGACGAGAAATTTTTCAGGATCCCCGTCCTGTTCAAACCCTGGAAACTGCTGGATGCCGACGGTCACGAAAGCCCAGCAATCGGCGAACTGGATACCTTGGTCGGCCACCTGGCAGAAAATTCCATGAGGTCGGACCTGACCTTTATCGAAAAAGCCCTCGGTATTGCCAAGGCCAGAACCCTGTACGAACAGCAGGAAGGCACAGCGATCTCGCAGCGAGAGCTGGCCAACAGACTAAAAGAAGACGGCTTCCCCATCGGCCAGTCCCACATCTCGAAAATGGAAGCGGCAATCCAGTACCTCTACCCCTGTATCCCGAATTTATTAACCCTGGGCATGGGAAAACACCGTATTTCAGAGCTGCTGAAAATGCGCTCCGGCGCCTGGGAATACTGGAGAACGTTTATACCCCAGCCCGAAGAGCGGGAAGGCCTGTTCCAGCTGGGCTGGAACGAAACACTGCAGCGTCATGACAACGACGAAGAGGCGGCACTGATCGCGTTAGCCAACAGTCCTGAGATCATTCGGTTTTTCACCGAAGATCTGGCCGGCTGGCTGTCGCGGGTCACCCGCGAGCTGAACCCGGATAACCCGGAGATGCAGAAACCCGGGACGCGACACAACAACAACGCGCTCCTGTTTCTGCAGGGCCGGACTACCAAAGATAAGTGGCTGGAGATCGATGCCGAACTGGCATCCGAGTCGGCAGCGGCGGCCATTCGGGACGCAGAGCGCGAAGAACGAAGGCTAAAAATGGAGGAAGGCCGGGAACGGGCCAACGAGCGCAGAGCAGCAGAAGCCGCTGCGGCTCAGGCGGGTCACACCGTGCCGGACGACGACCGCCTCGATGACGACTACACGGAGGAGCAGCTGGATCTGATCGACGATCAGGCCCCACTGCCCCTGTCCCCCTCCGTCCAGACAGTAGCCCATCCGGGTGCCAGTCACACCCCGCAAGTAAATACCGTCGTCGCCACCGCGCCGGTGTCTCCTGCTGCCCCTAACCCATTGGGCCCTACTCCCACGCCGGCCTCGGTGTTCCCGGCCAGTAGCCCAGCCCCTGCGGCAGCACCTGTTGTTGCCCCCACGCCAGTTCCCCCTGCCGTCCTGCCCCGAACAGCGGTGGCTGATCCTGGCCTCGGCTTTGACGATCTGTGGCTCGTTGATGCCAACACAGCGGTCGCTGAGCTGCAGTATCAGGCAGCTGACGTTGCGATGGTCATGGCCATGATGGCCGGCGCACCGGAGCTGGTAGATATGGACGGGGAGGCGCTGCTCGGCTTTGTCGTCCAGCCCGAAGCGCTGGATGACCTGGCCACCCCCGCGGCACGGCACCTGGCTCAGTGGCTGAGTCTGCTGACCCGCACTGACGCTGGCCACGTCGACTTCGAGCTTCCCGCGCATGCACTGCTGCTGGGCGATCTGCCCGATGCCGATGTATTGCGCCTGTTCCGTTTGATCCGGCTCGGACGCGAGATCCGCCGTCGGACGCAAAACTAACCCAACCCGTACCATAAAGGATGTAAGGAAATGTCCCCACGTTTAGTTCACGTGCTAAATCAGGCTCTGATCAACGAGATCATGAGCACCATTGAGCGGGGAGATCTGGCCCGCCTGCAGGATTTAGGTGTCGAGGCCGACGATGCCGCTATGCTGCAGCTGTTGTCTTCAACCGCCTTCGCCCGACTGTGCAACTGCACCGTGCCCATGGCCGAGGTGTCGGTGAATCGTGCCGTGCTGAGGAACGTGGTTCGCCAGTTGCTGAATGACAGCAACCGCGATGAGCGCATGGTGAGAGCCATGAACCTGGGCGCCTCGTACTCACTGCTGGAGGAGTTCTTTGGGCTGAACTCCACCGAGGCGGCGTCGGTTCGCCGACTGCAGGGCATCCAGATTTCCTCGGGACGGCAGCAAATGCCGTCAGAGGAGCAGGAAAAAGCCCTGTGGGAGCGGTGGCACGAAGTCGTGCAGCCAGAAGCCGCGGAAAGCACGGATGCCTTCCTCGAAGCCATGTGCCGGCTGACGGAAGAGGCCCGCGCAGGCCTCTTTGGTCCCGATCAGGCGCTGCTCTCACTGGCCAGCTGCTGGCATCTCGTGAGTGGCTGGATCGAGGATGAACGTCTGTTCGGCAAAGGCGTGAAGGCATTCCGTGCCCGTCATCTGCGTGAACAAAGCAATACTGACGGGCTTATCCGGCACGTCAGACTGCTGAAAAAGCCTGCCTAAGCGCCGCCTGTGACTGTGACGATTGTCATCAAAGCGCGCCCGCATAAAAGCTGGGGGATGATCATGAGGATCAACCCCGGCTTAATGCCGTATCTTATGCAGCGCTACTGCCATGACGAGCAGGTGTTACGGCACCTGCTCGATGGCGATCTCCTTGTACGCGAGGGGGATGAGCCCTATCGTCACCCCCTGCGTCTTGCCATCCAAGCAGCCCTGGATGCGCGTGAGCAGAAGCAAGAACAGAAAAAAGCCAACACCACCCGGCCCGGCAAAGTCCTGCATGGCCGTCAGCCCTACCTGTACCCCGGACTGTATATCGGTACAGGCAACCGCTGTGGCCATCGGCCCCAGCGCCCGGTCAATGAACGGATCGCTAACCCCCTGGTGGATTTTGATGATCTGCCCCAGGCCATCCAGCGTATCCGAAATGTCTTTTTGAACAGCGGCACCCATGGCCACGAGTACAAAGGTACCGTGTCGCCGGTCTACGATAACCCGCGTCTCTACCCGCTGTTCACCAATTCCGGCAAGGCCAACCTGGACGGAACACCCCGCTGTGACCGTTCAGAGCTGCGCTTGATTGAGGTGCGGACCCTTGCCGCCATGGTAGAGATGGCTAATTTTGCCAGTACCGGCGATGACATCCACATTGGCACCCCGCGTGATGATGGATCCTTCAGTCACCGATCAATGCTGGAGATTGCTCTGTCAGCCAGTACGCCGGATGGTGACTGTCTTGTTGAGCCGGAAAACCCCCACCTGCCGCCCAACCTCTGGACCTTCAGGCCCACACAGCGCTATCGCCGCGCCACCAAAGCCCTGAAGAACAAAGGCCACCTGACGGTTGTGCAACGTTATGAAGAACGCGATGGCCACAAGTACGCCCTCACGGCAGTGAAATCCATCAGCGCTACGTCCTTGATTTCCCTCGGCGTTGTCAGCGAACGGCAGCTGCGCGAGTTTCGTGACAACCGCCGCCGTGAGCTGGCCAAACGGCGCAATGTCTGGCGCGCCACGCGCCCTGACTTTGTAGCCAAACGCCAGGCCGAGCGTGAAGCCCGCGCCACGGTCCGCAGTCAGCTGCGCCCCAGCAACCTGGCAGGTCGCTGCCGACCCGGCTATACCCCGCTTGAAAAAACACCGGAGCAACAGCTGGCTGCCAGCCTCTGGCAGCGTTACCGGGGCTACCAGCACCTGCTGATGGCCAGTCTCTGCCGAGAGCAGGAGCAGCACGGCCATCCCCCTTACTGGGTGAGAGAACGGGTCAGGCAGCAGCTGCAACCGTTCGAGACCTGGAAAGAGCAGCAACTTGAACAACACGAACACCCCGAGGCGGCCCATTGAACGCCTCGCGGCCTCCCCTTGCCTGAATTTCTCCCCTCATTGCACCACTGGCCTTTGCGGCTCCCAGATTGATCACTATTTAACCTAAAACACCGATCCCACCCACGTCGACCGCCCCGGCGCGTCCTGAACGACCGCGCTCACGGCGTTATTAACCAGAGAGTTAAAAATTAAGTGTCAGTAGTTTTGATTTAACTGTCAGTAATATCCTTTTAAGTGTCCTTTGCCTCTTTATCTGCTTAAGAAATCTGCTTGTTCTTCTGGCAGCTACGCTGCTGAAAATGCAGCGGCCTCTCGATGCCCTGCGGGCATGCGGCCTTACGCGGGCCAGCCCGCACCCGGACGGGGCTGCGCCCCATCTCCCGCAGGGTCGGTGCTCCACTGAATGCACCGCACTATGCCAACGCCATCGGTTAAACAGGGCGCGGGAGGGCGCAGAATCAGCCTATTGTTCCGTGCCCGCGACAATGGCCACGGGGAACTCAGAGGGGCAAACCGCCGTGGTGACGGGACAGATGGGCGGGTACCGGCGCGGCCAGACCTGGCATCCCTCTGCCAGGCCGTGTAGCGCCTATTCTGGGGCTACGCCCCAGCCCCCCGGTGTCCAGGAGGAGTACGATGGCGGGTCAATTGACGAGTGGCAGAAATGGCATATACAATTTGGCATATACACAGGAGCGACCTACCATGCCAACCCTACCGACTCCCTCCAGATCCAAGGAAGCCAAGCTGTTTCGCAATAACCGTAGCCAGGCGGTGCGCATTCCTGCAGAGTTTGAATTACCAGGAGAGCGTGTACTGATCCATCGTGAAGGCAGCAAGCTCATCATTGAACCCGTGGCACGACCAACGAACATCATCGAGCTACTGGCGGAATGGAGAAAAGAAGCCCCCCTGGGGCCGGAAGATCAATTACCCGACATTGAAGATATGCCTGCCTCGTCGGAGGAGATATTTTGAGCGGTTACCTGCTGGATACGAACATCATCAGCGATGTGATCCGTCATCCGAATGGCTCCGCAGCCCAACGCATTGAGCACATCGGACCGAAAGAGATATTCACCAGCATCATCGTTGCCGCTGAATTACGTTATGGCTGTGCAAAGAAAGGGTCTGCCCAGCTGCAGGCTAGGGTGGATAGCCTCCTTGCTACCATCCCGGTGCTGCCACTGGATGCTCCGACGGATGCTAAATATGGGAGTATCCGCGCCGAGCTGGAGGCCGCTGGCCAACCTATCGGCATGAATGATCTGCTGATTGCAGCCCATGCCCACGCACTTGGCCTCACGCTTGTGACCGACAATACACGCGAATTCAGCCGCATCCGGGGCCTCTCTGTCGAGAACTGGCTGCAAAGACAGGGACAGTAAAGCCCTCTAAGCAGCAGAGGGCTACACCTGCGTATCGGCTCGCACCGTCAGCCTGGGCTATGATCAGAGGCAACTCCCCGCCACAGAAGGACATACCGATGGCCAGCCCCGAAAAGCGACGTCAACGCGCCAAGCAAAAAGCAAAAGAAGGCCGCATCATCAGGCAGTTTGACAAACGTCTTGCCGCCCTTGATCGGGAGATTGCCGTACTCGATGCCCGTGACGCTCAGATCAAAAACGAGATCTCGTCCGCCATGATGGCGCAGCTGGTGAATGCGCCTTACACCTATGACGACTGGGCGGAAGATTACCTGGCAGGCATTGATGAAGCGCATCCGCTCTATACCCATCTCAACTGGGGGGATGAGATGCCGGATCCGGCAGACATCATTGCCCTGGCCAGGCAGCTGAATCTGCCCGATTTTTACGAGCAGGCCGAACTGCTGTACCAGCAGGATCAGGCACGCCGACAACCCTAAGCCACTTTTACAGCATCAGACGCATCAGTAAGGACCGTTATTCATGAGTTTACTCGTTCTGCCGACAGGGATGTCGGTTCGCCCTACCGACCCTGAGCTGGACCGTGAGGGACAGTCTCACGGTTATCTGTTCCGGGATACCGTGCTCGGTGATGTGGGTATGCTGCTGGTCCGTATCTGGATGGATGTCAAAAATCCGGCGGCCACTACCGGCTTTTTTCATGTCGAAGCCCTGGGGGAACCGGACGATCCCATGACGGCCAGGCGAAAGGCCTGCTTTGACAGCGTGGCGGATGAGATCACCGCCGTGCTGAACGCCCTGCCCGCCCTCAACACCATTGAGGATGTCTCCGCGATCCTCCCCCTCGACACCAGTACC
Organism: Pokkaliibacter sp. MBI-7; assembly: GCF_029846635.1. Lineage (NCBI taxonomy): Bacteria > Pseudomonadati > Pseudomonadota > Gammaproteobacteria > Oceanospirillales > Balneatrichaceae > Pokkaliibacter > Pokkaliibacter sp. MBI-7. Next base: position 43,701 of record NZ_JARVTG010000001.1, read on the forward strand.
ACGGTCCGGCCCCTGCACTATCGCCGGCAGCAGAGCAAAGACCTGCTGTGCGCGAAATGCCACCAGGATGCGGTCATGCTCTATTACTCCGATGCCCGGAGCCCGGCTGAATTTTACGATGTGGCACGTCATAGCTACGCCGCGGTGGCACTGGCCAGCGAGATGGGAGCAGGACTGGTCGCCTGGGTGGTCGGAGAGGAAACCACGTCACTCAGTGATGACGAGCGGTACTTCCCAGTGATGCAGTTCTACCCCGAATACGCGCCGGTGCGCATGTACTCCAAACAGGAAATCGCTCAGCTGACCAGCGCTGCTGTGCGCAGGCACTGTCCGCCGACCATCGTGTCTCATTAAGCCGCCCCAACCCTCTGACTCGCCGTCAGGCTTGATGCATGACGGCGCTGTCTCCAGCCCCAACTCTTCCACTACCAGTCAGGTTTTCCCGGCCACATCCGAATAGCCAGGAGAAGTATCTGCTACCTATATTTAATATATATACGTATAAAATATAGCCACTTTGGCGGTCTGCAGTGCTCCAGGAGAAGATAGACCTGCATTTAGGCCGCATCATGGACTAGCGGGGGCATTTGAACAGAAACTTACGGTTTCACCCTCGCGGATCCACCTCAAACCGTTAGGGCCTTTGTAGTAGTCGAATCCAGATCAGCTTGCGATCTTGGCTCATTTCCGCCACGGCCCTGACGACTAAAGCAGTCTTGTCACCCGTCACGATCTGGCCATTCAGCCGCCATGTAGCACGTCGATCAGTGGGCACGTCCAGGCTGAGGCACACCTCAACCAGACGCGGTAAGGACATGACCAGGCATAGCAAGCGTTCCCGACTCATGCCAACTGCTTAACGTCCCAATCCGCCATTTCGTGAGCTCTCCCCTTGACGCGAGTAGTCTGCGCCCGACCGGACGCAAGGTGCCGCCGTCCGGCGCAGCGATACGTTACGAAAGCTGCTTTATTATCATATTTTGTATTATGTATCATATCTGTAATTATGCTAAATACATGATATGATATACAAAATTCCGCGACATGATCCATGTGTGACGAATGGGTGGTTATCCCCGATCCGAGGGGCTTACGGGGCTGTTCGTCAGTGTGAGGGCGAGCGAGGCTCGTTTGAGGAGTGCCGGGCGAGTTCTTCCCCTCCGCCGATGTCGCCCGGTAGGCAGTCGCCGAGGGCCGGGTTTTCGCAGCAGATTGACCATGACTAGGAGCACGACATGGCACGAGCAGGAATCACCTTTGAGCAGGTCGTGGCTGTCGCTGATGCGCTGGCAGGCGAGGGGCAGCAGCCGACTATCCGGGCGGTGCGTGAGCGGCTGGGAGATACCGGGAGCCCGAACACGATCCACAAGCATCTTTCGACTTGGCGCGAGGCCCGCCCGGTGGCCGCTGCCGCTGCGCAGGAACTGCCGCAGGCGCTAACCGCCGCAATTGCGGCCGAGATCGAGCGGGCCGCCGTACAGGCACGCGGGGAGATCGAGGGCCGTCTGGTACAGGCACAGGCCGAGGCCGCCGAGCTGGCAGTGGCAGGCGAAGCACTGGAGTCCGAACGCGACACGCTGGCCGAGCAGGTGGCCGTCCTCACCACTGAGCGCGACACGCTGGCAGGCAAAGCCGCCCAGCAGGCCACAGATCTTGCCGACACGCAGCAGCGCATCGAGCGCGAACAACAAGCGGCAGAGGTCGCCCGCGTGGAGGTGGCAACCGCCCGCCTCAAGATCGAGGCGCAGGCTGAGCGAGTGAGCGAGCAGACCGCAGAGATCGAGCGCCTACGCATCGCACTGGCCGAGGCGCAGTGTGGTCGCACCGCCGCCGAGCAGCAGGCCGCTGTGCTAGCCGCCAAGCTGGAAGCCACCGCCGACCGGGCCAGCCGTGCCGAGGCTCGCACCGAGCAGGTCGAGCAGCAGGCCGCCAAAACGGTGCGGGCCCACGATACCGCCCGTGCCGCAGCCGCACAGGAAGCCCGGCAGGCTCAAGCAGAACGCGACGACGCCCGCAAGACCGCCGCCGATGCTCGCGAGCAAGCCGCCCGACTGGCCGGTCAGCTTGAGGCGCAACAACAGCAGCAGCAGGACAAAGCCGTTGCCGCCGAGAAGGCCGAAGGCAAGACGCCGAAAACGAAGGGGGAGTGATGCACAGGTTGGTCAGGAAGCGACCGCGTGACGACTTTCCACGCAATTTAGTCGGGTTAGAATCCGACCGCGTGAATCGTATGGATTTACATATCATATGTTTTTACATACCGTCCTGCAGGTCATAGCTAGCGCGATCCGCCACTCTTACAGCGCCCGCCCCAACCCTCTGCCCCGCCGTCAGGCTTGATGCAGGACGGCGCTGCTGCTTTGCTCCGATACTCCCATGCGATATGTATTCAGGCACGGAAACGAACATGGCTCACGACACCATCACGATGCCGTCTCAAGGCACAGAGAAATGGAACATCATTCTCGATCAGCCCGGTACCCCACTTTGCAAGGCGGTTGTCGATGATCTGATTGAAAGATCCTGCTGTTCAGACAACCCTGCGATCCTGCCTTTTTTGGGGTATCGGGGCTCAGATGAGGCACGGCGTCAGGTATTGATTGATACCTACGGCAAGGACATGGCATCGTGGCACGACGAACAGTGGCCCTGCATGGTGCCCGAAGCGAAAGGAAGGGTGTTGGTTTAATCTGCAGATCATCTATCACATCAACTACATCCAGGCCGGCTTCTATCGCGAGGCCGATTATCTGCGCTGGCGTGAACAGCAGGATTAAGCGCCCTGGCCCAGCTGTCTTGCTGGGCCATTCCTCTCTATCTCTCCCGCTCCCGCTGCCAGTCAGGTTTCCCCCGCTACACGCTGATGAGCCAGAACTACACTGCCCGGCAGTGTTTCATCCAATCATTTAACGAGGGTGCCAAGTCATAGCCGGCGCATTGTTAAAGTGCTACTTTTACTTACGGATACATTCTGTGACTGTGTTAGAATCACGCGTTTTTTTGGAACAGGATGGATGCCATGGACTATAGTGAATATGAAGGCGAACGCTGTAAGGATGTCGATCTCTTTCACTTTGAGGAAGACTTCATGAACTTCAACGATCTGGCCAGAGCGAATGGGTTTACTTACTGGTATGCCCGCGACTTCATGTTTATGCTCGGCTACAGCTCGTACGAGACCTTTCGCAAAGTCCTCAATAAGGCCATGACCACCTGCCTGACACTGGACATTGACACGTCCGATAATTTTCAGCAGACCCACCGAACGCTGGATGGTAAAGAGGTCAAAGACTTCAAACTCTCGCGCTTTGCGTGTTATCTGGTCGCCATGAACGGTGATAACAAGAAAGAAAAAGTGGCTCAGGCGCAGGCCTTCTTTGCTGTCACGGCCGAAGCGATTCAGCGCTATGTAGACAATCCTGCAGAGGTTGAGCGTGTCCTGATCCGTGACGAGATTACCGCCCATGAGAAAACCCTGGCATCCACAGCCAAGGCTGCGGGCATTGAGACAGACAAGGACTATGCCTTTTTTCAGAATGCGGGGTATAGAGGCATGTACAACATGAGCCTTACTCAGCTCAAGGAATACAAAGGACTGGCCCAGAAAAACCGCTCTTTGCTCGATTTTATGGGTAAAGAAGAGCTGGCTGCCAATCTCTTTCGTATCACCCAGACCGACCTGAAGATGAAGAATGAAGCTATTCAAGGTCAACGTCTGGCAGAAAATACGGCCAGGGAAGTGGGCTCTAAAATCCGCAAAACCATGTTAGAAATCAGTGGTATTGCCCCTGAAGATATGGCTCTGGCAGATGACATCAAGAAAGTGAAGACATCATTAAAACAGACTCATCGCGGTCTTAAAAAACTGGATAGTTAACCCTTCCCCTCTTGCGACTCCCCGTACAAGGCCCAGTGACGCTGCTGGGCTTACTCATCCTCAAAACCCTTCTTCTGCCAGTCAGGTTTCCCCCGCTACACGCTGATGAGCCACAACTACACTGCCTGCTTCGTTAACCATGAAACAGCGCAGGATAACCGTATGAAAGACAACGGGATGACCCCTCTCATCAAACAGGCAATGCAGGATCACCATGTCGTGGTGCTGGTCGGCGCGACGGGGGCCGGTAAAAGTGTCGCTGCCTATCAGGCACTGGATTTACCCATTGAATGGGATGCACTGGGGCGCCTGCAGGAATCGCCCACCCCTTTGATAACAGAGAATAACGTGATCCTGACCGATGTAATGGGTGAACCCAATGCACTCAGCATCGATTACCTCCAGCGTCATGGAGCGACCCCGGATACATTCAAGATCATGATCTGCGCACAGGTACAGGAAGAAGCACAGCCATTGCTGGAATTTTTGCGGTCACTGGGCTATGACCGCTGGATAATGATTCATATAGCGTCGTGGAAAACACGGGCTGCGATGTCACACGATCAGGCTAAACGCATGCTGGATAACTGCACCACCCCCCTATTCCCACAGACGTAACATTGCATCACAGCACATCAGGAGTCGCACCATGGCCATACCCATGTCGATCAGTGAACGGTTAAACAGTGCGGACAACGTAGCGCTGACGGCGCCACACCTCCATCCCGGTGTTAAAAAAGTGCTGCTGGGGACCTATACCGTACCGCCTCTGGCAGAACATGAGACGTACTGCTGTGACAGGGGCTGCGGGGAGTGCGAAAAAACATTACTGGAAGAGCATCGGGCCACCATCACTTCCCGGGCTGGCATCGTGCAGGAGCGCCATTTCAGCTACATGGAAGTGTCGGCCTGCTGCTATGCCAGACTGGGGATCTGGAACGAGGCCACTGCCACCGGAGAGGAATGTGACTACCACTTCACTGCGGCCACGGAGCAGTGAGGTCACCCCCATGCCACCATCAACGTTAAGGAAAACCGTCTATGAAGATGAAGGTGGCCGAGGTCTGGGTCAGAGCAGGATTGCTCGGGGACTATCGTTATCAGGTCAGTACCAATGATGCCGGCCAGGTGTCGGTGTTCGTGATGTCGGATGTCCCCTGGACAACGCTGCTCAACCCCCATGCTGAACAAGGCCAGCACGTCCCTATGCCTGTGCCGGGCACGTAAACCCTCTGAGCCTCAGTGAGCCTTTCTTGCTGTCGGCTCACCCCTTTCTCCCAATACTACGGCCATCGTTCGGTGAGGTACTGCGATGGCCATCTACCATTTGATCCATCCCCGCTCCCATCTGTCCGGCCAGTACGGCATTGATACGCCCTGGCAGGCCGATCAGATTCGTCAGCTGCTGGCCTTTATCCAGCGCGTCCGGGATACGTTCCCGGTGCTGCCTGGCCTTGATGACGGGCTGTCTGAAGCCACCGCCATGTTGGTGTTAGAGCAGGTACTGCCCGGCTGCCGGGCGCTGACCTGTAGCCTGTCCTGTTCAACGGCAGCAGCCCGCAGGCTGGCCGTCGTCCCTGTCAATCTGGTGCAGGTGTGGTATGAGGTGGCCGCGGTCACGTCCATCACGACGCTGTATCAACTGAGCATGGCCATGGGGGTGGGTCTGTCCGATGTCAGTCATGCCCTGGCTCAGGTCTTGTTGCGACAGGCGGAGTCGGTCTACCAAGCAGATTGGGAACAGGTGATGAAGCTACGCTGGATGGCTGCCGGGTATCCGGTACAGCACGCATGGCGCTGGCACACGGTCTATTCGCAGCCGTTATCAGGTCGTCTGTTGCAGCGTACCTTGAGTGATCTGCAGCGTCTGGAGTCAGGGGTGGTCGCGACACTGGAGCCAGAGCAGGCAGGATCCGCCCCGAGAGCTCAGACCGGCACATCCGATCCCAGTGCTCTGCAGCTGGCTCTCTTTCCGACGATTCATCCATCTCCATCATCCATCCATTCGGAGGTCCATCGTGGCACGAGGCGTTAACAAAGTTACCCTGATTGGCAATCTGGGCGCGGACCCCGAAGTCCGCTACATGCCCAACGGCACTGCCGTAACCAACATTACCCTGGCAACCAGCGAAAGCTGGAAAGACAAACAGTCCGGCCAAGTACAAGAACGAACGGAGTGGCACCGTGTGGTGTTCTTCGCCCGTCTGGCTGAAGTGGTCGGTCAGTATGCACGCAAGGGCTCCAAGCTGTACGTGGAAGGCAAACTGCAGACTCGTAAGTGGCAGGACCAAAGTGGTCAGGATCGCTACACCACCGAGATCGTCGTGGACATGCGCGGCTCGATGCAGCTGCTGGACAACCGTTCCGACAACGGTCAGAGAGCAGGCCAGGGTGGAAGTGCGCCGAATGCCCCCGGTCGCCAGGGAGGAGTCCCACAGCAACCCTACCAGCAACCCGCCTCACCTGCGCCCGATTACTCCGGTTACCCACAGAACAACTTTGACGACTTTGATGATGACATTCCATTTTAGGCCCTCCCTGAAACAAGGGTGGGGCGCGGTGGTGCTCAGTGCTGTGTGTTGGGCCGCCGCCCTGCCTGCACTCGCCACGCCGGCAGCAGACAGTGCGGCTGTTGGGTGCCTGGCACCCGACGGCACGCGCTATCCACCGGGCAAACTCTATACCTTGAACCAGCACGAACTGGATCAGCGCAAAGCGGCGGGTGAATGGGTCTCGGATGGCGATGCCATCCTGGCCCAGTGTCAGTTTTTAGTGGATGTGACGACAAGCCAGCATCCGGTACCGGAGCAACGGCGGTATGTCTGGGTATCGTTTGAATGGGGACAGTGAGTAATGACCAACGATCAGCGGAAACAGCTAAAAGAGCTTGATGAGATGGAGCGGCAGGCAGGGATCAGGCACGTGAAACGTTTAAGGCACGGCTGCTCCTGGGAGGCAGTGCCGGATGTGTTGTGACAGCGATCTATGTAGGCGTCACCGGAGGGGGATGGGTGCAATGGGCTGGGACGATGATGATCCAGCTGGTGATCCTGGGACTTATGTTGAGACTGGAAAAGCCCGCCCCCCTGAGTGTCATCCTGACGTGGAATAAGGAAGAGCGTTATGCCGTCTGGAGGCCGTTTGCCCAGTTTAGTGAGCGCTCGCTGGATGCCCTGCCTGAGGATCGCCCTGATCTCTCACCTGAGCAACGGCGGCTGTTACTCAGTGAAGTGCATGTACCCCGCCTGTTTGCATGGTCACGGTACCCCGCCACCCTGTGCGCCGCGTTTGAACGAATCGATCCGGTGCTAGCGTCGTATACCCCGACCGAGCAGCGAATGGCTGCCTTTGTGGCATTGCAGCGGAATATTCAGGCAGCCGGCACGGATGTCAGACAACTGGCGCAGCATATCAATCGCTGGGTGAAGGCGGATCGGCAATCCATCAAGACTGCAGCAGCGGCCACTGAGAAGGCTGGCTGATAGGTTGGGCAAAGCAGAGAGACTGGGGCAGGTCTCAAAAAATCCTAAACCATATCCAGTGCAATAAGTCAATACACAATGAGGCAGTCTGTGGGTTGCTGCCTCAGTTTTTTCTGCTAAGTGATTCCCTGGGAATCACTTAGCCAAATATCGGTCAGCTATAACGCACCCGGATAAGTGACCAAGGGTTAGTAAAGTGATTCCCTGGGAATCACTTAGCCAAATATCGGTCAGCTGTAACGCACCCGGATAAGTGACCAAGGGTTAGTAAAGTGATTCCCTGGGAATCACTTAGCCAAATATCGGTCAGCTGTAACGCACCCGGATAAGTGACCAAGGGTTAGTAAAGTGATTCCCTGGGAATCACTTAGCCAAATATCGGTCAGCTGTAACGCACCCGGATAAGTGACCAAGGGTTAGTAAAGTGATTCCCTGGGAATCACTTAGCCAAATATCGGTCAGCTGTAACGCACCCGGATAAGTGACCAAGGGTTAGTAAAGTGATTCCCTGGGAATCACTTAGCCAAATATCGGTCAGCTGTAACGCACCCGGATAAGTGACCAAGGGTTAGTAAAGTGATTCCCTGGGAATCACTTAGCCAAATATCGGTCAGCTGTAACGCACCCGGATAAGTGACCAAGGGTTAGTAAAGTGATTCCCTGGGAATCACTTAGCCAAATATCGGTCAGCTATAACGCACCCGGATAAGTGACCAAGGGTTAGTAAAGTGATTCCCTGGGAATCACTTAGCCAAATATCGGTCAGCTGTAACGCACCCGGATAAGTGACCAAGGGTTAGTAAAGTGATTCCCTGGGAATCACTTAGCCAAATATCGGTCAGCTGTAACGCACCCGGATAAGTGACCAAGGGTTAGTAAAGTGATTCCCTGGGAATCACTTAGCCAAATATCGGTCAGCTGTAACGCACCCGGATAAGTGACCAAGGGTTAGTAAAGTGATTCCCTGGGAATCACTTAGCCAAATATCGGTCAGCTGTAACGCACCCGGATAAGTGACCAAGGGTTAGTAAAGTGATTCCCTGGGAATCACTTAGCCAAATATCGGTCAGCTGTAACGCACCCGGATAAGTGACCAAGGGTTAGTAAAGTGATTCCCTGGGAATCACTTAGCCAAATATCGGTCAGCTGTAACGCACCCGGATAAGTGACCAAGGGTTAGTAAAGTGATTCCCTGGGAATCACTTAGCCAAATATCGGTCAGCTGTAACGCACCCGGATAAGTGACCAAGGGTTAGTAAAGTGATTCCCTGGGAATCACTTAGCCAAATATCGGTCAGCTGTAACGCACCCGGATAAGTGACCAAGGGTTAGTAAAGTGATTCCCTGGGAATCACTTAGCCAAATATCGGTCAGCTATAACGCACCCGGATAAGTGACCAAGGGTTAGTAAAGTGATTCCCTGGGAATCACTTAGCCAAATATCGGTCAGCTGTAACGCACCCGGATAAGTGACCAAGGGTTAGTAAAGTGATTCCCTGGGAATCACTTAGCCAAATATCGGTCAGCTGTAACGCACCCGGATAAGTGACCAAGGGTTAGTAAAGTGATTCCCTGGGAATCACTTAGCCAAATATCGGTCAGCTGTAACGCACCCGGATAAGTGACCAAGGGTTAGTAAAGTGATTCCCTGGGAATCACTTAGCCAAATATCGGTCAGCTGTAACGCACCCGGATAAGTGACCAAGGGTTAGTAAAGTGATTCCCTGGGAATCACTTAGCCAAATATCGGTCAGCTGTAACGCACCCGGATAAGTGACCAAGGGTTAGTAAAGTGATTCCCTGGGAATCACTTAGCCAAATATCGGTCAGCTGAGGCAATGCCCTCCTCTCCCCCTCCATTTCCCTACTCTCAGCCTGTCTCTGAGGGTTTTCTGCTGAGTTGCGGGTCGTTGTTGAACACACTGCGTAGCGGCAGCCGGACGTAGATCCGGCGCCGCTTTTCTCGATTGTTCTTGCTCATGTTTCGTTTCTATTTTCGCTTCGCCATTCAATCAGGAGTGTGTTCATGTCTGATTCTGCTATTTCCGTAACCGCCCCCCAGCTGGGGGCGCTGCGCTCGACCATCACTATCCAGCTGCATACTTTCCACGCTTGCCGGCTGTGGGAAGGCGTCAACATCAACGACGACAACCATGCCGATGAGTCCAATGGGCGTCCGTTCAATCGCCCCGGCATGCGCGTGTTCATGTCCAATATGCACCAGACCACAGTCGCGTCAGGGATGTACGATCCCTATGCCGACAAGCACATGCTGGACATCGAGCAAGCCATCGCCAAAGCCCGTCAGACCCTGCTTGAGCAGAAACAAACCATCAGCGCGGTGTTGAGCCAGGTGCCGTCATCGATCTCCATGACGGACAACCTGTCGGTCAGTCCACGGCAGTTCCCGGTCATTAGCGCCACGCCACTGGCGTTCCAGGGCAGCTACCTGGTATCGGATTTTGACGAGCTGATCCGGTCGATATTGCTGGCCAGCCATGTGGGGCTGATCGGTAATGTGGATAAGAAGCTCTTAATCAGAGATGCAGCCCGGGTGGTCCGCAGTGTGTTTGATAAGTCTCGCCGCTATCGCTTTACCGGGCTGACCCGTGCCGACTATGTGCTTGGTGGCGCCAAGGTGCTGGCCGCCATCGAGCGCAACGGGGAGTTGCCGGCAGGTATTCTGGATGGAACCCTGCGCTCACAGTTCTCCCCTCCTCTGCCCAAGGCCCAGCTGGATGCCATGAATGAGGCGCTGGCCACGCGGGCAGGTCTGGCCGCCGGACGCCCCCCGATCAACACAGTGACTGACGCAGTATCTGCTACCGAAGCGCTGGACGAGGCGGGAGAGGAAGTGACTGGGGCAGTGATCAATGGTGCTACGAAGATGACTGGGGCAGGGGTATCTGACATCGAGGCCGAGGCGTGATTCGCGTCTACACCCCCGCAAACGATGTCTCCCCAGAGCTGCTGTCACAGGCCGCAAACGTTCCCTCCCTAAAAGGCCTTTTTCCTTTTAAGGGTAAGGGGAGAATCGCGCTATTGGGTGTGCAGGCCGAGGAGTCCCGTGAGGGGCTCCTGGTCCTGGGTCGGTATATCGTCCGGCAGTCGGAGGAGTTGAACTATGTCTGGCAGCTCGGTGCGATTCTACGACTGCAGCGGGCAGGATCTGGGGCAACTTTTCTGCGCTGGCGTTTGCCGGATCACCAAGCTGGGCAGAGTGGCGTACCGTTGTGGGCGTCGGTCATGCAAAAACAGGTCGATGCCAGCGTGCGTCGGTCACTGCTGGCTATGGAGCAGGATCGTGTGGCGTTCAATCTGCAGATGAGTATCTGCAGCACGCTGATCCGGCAGGCTACCGATGGGCTGACGAAGATGGAGTCGGCAGAAAACGTGTGGAGTGAGGAGCGGGTATGACTGATAAAAACTCACGCGGGAGTATATTGGATGATCTGGATCAGTTTTTTGGCACGCTGGGCGTGTTGATCGCATGTGTGATCATCTGCTGGGTCTTCATCATTCCTGGTTGGCACAGCCGGGTAGATGCAGGGCGTGTTCAGCTACATGAGGTGTCCGAGCAACTGGAGCATCATCCGCTAGTTAAACAACTCAGGGATGCAAGTGTGGTTCGCATTGAGTCAGAGTCATCGGGATTTGAACCTGGTACAACGACAGCCACTGTGACATTGCGCGATGGAGCAGAACGAGTGATCGAATTTCAAGCGTTCGCGCTATTTGATGTATTTCCGGGTGAGAGCATCACCAGTCGCACAGGCAGCGCGTTTGTCGCACGCTGCATTGCTCAGCATCTGGTCATTGATCTTCAGGAAAAGACGCCTGTCGTCACCGTCACAAAGGACTGTGGCCATTACGAGAACCGGGATACCGTACCGCCTGCAGCGATGATGTCGATAGCGAAAGTCGCAGTGGATCAGGTGCTGAACAAGATATTGCTCGGGCTGCCTCTGGTAGAGGCTCACACCCAAGTCAGCCAGTAGCTGAGGCGGCGCCCGGCCCCTACGGGGCTAGCATGTCTGTGGGTGTCCTACCGAACGCCCCGTGGGGTGGCTGGGCACCGCTGGCCCCTGCGGGGCTGGCATCACGTCTGGCCACTGCGTGGCCGGTGGTGCGATTCGTTCCGTGTTTTCCTCCTGCCCTTCCGTTGCTTTCTGCCGCTGCTGATGAGTTGTCTGTGGCGGCATTCCTTCCTGTTCCCGTGAGGGTTCTCTGCGGTATTTGTCGCTGTCTTTTCTGATCCTGTGCCTCGTTGATATGTGATGTGCACAGGGGATGAGGTGGGGAATGCAGCTGATTTTGTGTGAGAAGCCCAGTCAAGCAAAAGAGATCGCCGCACTCGTTGGCGCAAGCAAGCGCGGTGAGGGGTGTTTGCTGGGGAATGGCGTCATAGTGACCTGGTGTATAGGCCACTTACTGCGGATGGCGGAACCCGACGAGATTAACCCAAATTGGAAAGAATGGCGCCTGGAGCAGCTACCCATGATCCCGGGCGAGTGGTCCATGCGGGTGGACGCTGACAAGGCAAAGCAATTCAAAGCGATTAAGTCTCTGTTAACTCAAGCCACCTCAGTAGTGATTGCGACAGATGCGGGGCGTGAGGGGGAGATGATCGCCCGTGAGATCATTGAGCACTGCAACTGGCGCAAAGGCCCTGTGCATCGGTTGTGGGCTTCTTCTCAAGATGAGGCTACGTTGCGCAAAGCGCTGGCATCACTGTTGCCCGGTGCCTCCAAGGAGCCCCTGTACTGGTCGGCATTGGCCCGATCACGAGCCGACTATATCGTCGGTATGAACATGACCCGCCTGTACTCGCTGCTGGCAAAGCAGCAGGGTTATCAGGGGGTGCTATCAGTCGGGCGTGTGCAGACGCCTACGCTGGCACTGGTGGTCGCGCGGGATCGGGAGATCGCCCGCTTTGTATCAAAGCCGTTTTTTGAGGTTGTGATCACGGCAGACGGAGGCCATGGCCGCACCTTTGCCGCGCAGTGGTTACCCGTGGCCCAGGTGGCAGATGAGGAGGGCCGCTGTATTAACGGCCCGATTGCGCAGCAACTGGCTGCCCGACTCCGGGGGCAGGCGGCACAGGTCGCTTCTGTGGAGGTAAAGCGAATGCGGGAGCAGCCTCCCCTGCCCTTTAGCCTGAGTGCCTTGCAGCAGATCTGTGATCGTAAATTCGGGTTCGGCGTTCAGCAGACACTGGATATCGCTCAGTCGCTGTATGAGAAACATAAAGCCACCACCTATCCACGCAGTGATTGCCGTTATCTGCCGGTGGCGATGCTTGAGGAAGTAAAACCCGTCCTGCAGGCACTGGCTCAGTCTGATCCGTCCCTAGGGCCACTGGTGATGCAGCTGGACAGTCGGCTGCGGTCAGCTGCCTGGAATGATGAGAAGGTGAATGCCTCAGACCACCACGCCATTATTCCGACGATGGGAGTGATTGATCTGTCAGCGATGACCGAGGACGAGCGCCGGGTGTATGAACTGATTCGTCTTCATTACCTGATGCAGTTTATGCCTGCTCACGAGTATGACCGGACTGAGGTGATGCTGGTCGCGCTGGGGCAGCAGTTTAAGGCTGTGGGCAAAGTGATCGCCGTTACCGGATGGCGGGCGCTGATGGCAAAGTCTTCTGCGGCGGAGTCTGATGAGGCTGAGGATAGCGATGCCGGTGGGCAGGAGTTGCCGCCGTTGGAGCAAGGACAAGTTTGCCCGGTCACCGATGCCCAAGTCGTGGAGAAGAAGACCACGCCGCCCAAATTTTTTACTCAGGGAACGCTGATTGCCGCGATGAAAGGCATTGCGCGTTATGTGGCGGATCCACGCCTGAAGGCCAAGTTGAGCGAGACGTCTGGCATCGGTACCGAAGCCACCCGGGCGGCCATTATCGAGGGGCTGATCAAACGGGGGTTTCTGTTGAGCAGTAAGCGGTCGGTCAAAACCACCGAAGCAGCACAGTCGCTGATTGATGCTCTGCCCCAGCCGCTCACTGATCCCGGGACCACGGCACTGTGGGAGCAGGCGCTGTCTGCCATTGAGCGGGGTGAGCTGACACTTGATCAGTTTGTGGCGACTCAGGCGCAATGGATCACTCATCTTGTTCATGAAGCCAAGCAGGCTGGTCGCGGGGCGTTACAGATTGCCGCTACTCCAACACAAGCCTGTCCGCTGTGTTCTGCGCCCATGCGCAAGCGCAGTGGCGCCAATGGCCCGTTTTGGGGCTGTACTCGATGGCCTGACTGTAAGGGGGTAGTCGATGGTGGCGGCAAGAAGAAGCGGGCACGCAAGAGGGTGGAGGGCACGGCATGACGTCATGGTTCATGGGTTGCACTGCTCACTTTTGCTGGTAATAATGGCCTTACAAAACGTTGACCGCTGACGTCCAATAGCGGCTCCCAAAGACGCAGCCTGAGTGAGAGTGCGTCGCCCCGTCGCCCGATGTGGGTTCCAGGCCAGATCAACAAACAGGGGAACGAGGTTCCCGTACCGACGACGGTCACTGCCTTCCTCTGTTTGTTTCCTCTCGCGACTTTCGTTTTTCTGCTCTTCTGATGGGCAGGCATACCACCGAAGTTTTCTGCCGTATGTGATTGATGGCAGTGCACTTCGGGGTGTGCCTCTGGCCCCATGTTGTTCAACGCTGTGCCTGCCAGCTGCTGCAGGAGCCGTTTGTGTGGGGATCCACGCCATTGATCAGGCCGCGGGCTACGATACCGGCCAGCAATCGACAGATTGCAGTAGCCATCCTTTTCCTGTCGCTCTGTTATCCGCTGTTGTGTTTTTCTACTGCTGTTGTACGTGATTCGTTGTATCTATCCCTTCCCATGATGTGAGCGGCGGCGCTGCTGCCGCTTACCCTACCTGCTGTATCCCGTCCCGACGCTTCGTTGTGGCGCTGTGTATCGCTATGACGTCGCCCTACCTTGTTTCCCTATTTTGATTATTTTGCTTTTTTTGATGTGTTGTTGATGGGGGAAGCCCTGTCTGCGGGTTAATCCTCATCGATGAGCTGAGGGTTGGCCGATGTGCGTTGACTTGACTTCCCTCGGTGCGGCGGAAAAAATGGCCGCACGTTATCAGTCTGTTGACTGAAACCCAGTCGCTTCACCTAAGGCGATGACTAACCTGCGGGTTAGTGGTGATTTGCGTGGACAGTATCTCGGCTCATGGCTACGGCACGCACTGGCACTGCCAGCTGATACCACTTTCTCTTATTACGTTGTACTGCACTACTTTGGTCCGGCCCCTCAATGGTGTGTCCGGGCACACTGTTCCGCGTTTCCGTCCGTCAGGCATGCCGTCCTGAGGGCGCTACCCTGTCGGCCTTCTGATTGGATTGACTCGACAGGTGACCTTGTATGTCTACTCAACATCGTTCTCACGCTGATGCGTCTGAACAGGCGTTTACCTTTGCTGACTGCCCCGATCTGCATCTTGCAGACGTCGCAGACTGGCTCAAAAGCTACAGTGCAGCCTGTCCTTATGACATGGATGCCGTCGCTGAAACTGTTGCCCGGCACCAACAACGCCGCTGGGAAAGTTCCTGCTCCATGGTCGATTTATCTGTCCTGCGTCGCTCTGCGCACACGGGGCTGATGATCGCTGCTCGTTTTGCCCGAAAGATGGCAGATCGCATTCAGTGATCTGACTGACCATCCATTTTCGTTATTTCGACATGTCGTTATCACCCTGCTGGGAGTCTTTATTCCCTTCAGGGAGTCATGGCTTTCACAGGGTTCATTTCGTTCCGAACCTTTTGGAGGCTCTACCATGACTACTCAAAACGCTTCTCAGTTTTTCGATTTACACACTTCTGGCATTGGCTATATCAACCGCATTCGCCTGGTTGAGCCAAAAAAAGGAGAGCCCTTCTGGGCCTGTTCTATCGCCGCCTTGCGGGGTGATACGAACAATGTGGAATACACCTATTTCGATGTCCGCGTGTCGGGCACCGAAGCGGCGCGTTTGATCGCTCGGTGTCAACAAGCGGTGGAGGCTGGCAGCAAGATGCTGATCAGTTTCAAGATCGGTGACATCTACCCTGACGTATTCACCTATGCATCCGGTGATCGTAAGGGTGAAACAGGTGTCAGTCTGAAAGGCCGTCTGCTCATGATTCGTTGGATCAAGAAAGATGGCGAAATGATTTACCAGATGCCTAAAGCGGACGACGCGAGCGGTGCTCCTGCTGATACAGCAGGCACACCCGGTGCTAACGCGGCATAACTACTCAATCTATTTTGCTTCACAGTCATTGGCCCAGTTCTGATCTCTGATCGGTACTGGGTCTTTTTTTGTCTGATCAACTGCTACTAGGGGAATAACCGTTTCCCCTGGGGGCACGGCTATTCCCCATGATGGAGGAATACCGTGGTCACTCAACCTGAGCGTGCTCACGACCTGACCCAAGAAGATCGTCTGTTTCTGTCACAGCTCCAGCGTGGGTTGAGGAGTGAAATGGCCACTATCTTCGATAGTCGGTTTGGTCGTTGCACTACACCGCTGGTCGGGGCTTTTGTGGCTCTGCAGGGTAAGAAAATACTGCAGTACGACAAGCAGCGACCGTGGACATGCAAGGCCACCCCTCACTCCGTGCCCTACCAGGCACCGCAGTATCTGGAGCTGGAGGCATTGCAGTCCTGGGGGATCGCCCTGAAACATACGATCTGGCTGGATAACCTCTGTGATGAGGGCGTCTATTTTGGGCAATTTGTCCCAGAGCAGGTGTTAATCATGAGTCGTTGTGGCGAAGTAATTCAGCGTCATGACGGTCAATGGTTTGATAGTTACCTGCCCATAGCAGATCTACCACTTCATGAAGCCATGGCGAAGGCGCTGGATATCCAGCGCATTAACGAGCGCCGCGAAGGCAATTACAACACTGCGAATAGATTATTGATTGAGGCCCAGCGTCTTCGCGAAGCCGTTTCAATGTCCCGACTACACTGGCAGTTACATGAGCTGAAGCAAATCCACGCGGTGACGCGCTGGATGCAGACCGCTCGGTAACGCATTTTTCTTTCGCTTTTTCATTACACCACCACTGGGGGAAACGCTTCCCTAGGGGGGGTGTTTCTCCTGGCCATCCTTGAACCCTGGAGATCCACGATGAAAGCCTTATCCACTGCCGCTGTTCATATCCGCTCCACTGCTGCCCTGACCGATGACGACAAACGCTGGCTGGCCCAGCAACGTCGGTCTCTTGAACTGGGTACCGATATGTATCTGTTCAAACGTCTGGGGGTGCTTCGGCACTGTCGGGTGGTGGTTCTGTCGGATGACAGTCCTTTTCGTTATGTACCCCTGCCTCACCAGGTGTTCACGGCACAGGCCATGAGCCTGGCCATGGCGGCGGTGATGGGATCGACGTTCCGTGAGGTGCGTATCGAGTCCGTTCGCGATCCCTGGACTGGCTACGACATCAGCGGCTACGGCTGTTTCCTGTCGTTCGACGGCGAAAGCTGGAGTTCTTCGGTTTACTGGGTCCGTGAATATGAACGGATTCGGGAGGAACTGGAGAGCACGGGACTACACCCGTACTTCATTCAGCGGGAGGTCTGGAGTGATCGCCCATGGCGAGCTCAGGTGGTCAATGCCCATCATGGGTTTGATCTGTCTGACATCGATGATGACGTGAACTGATCGCTCCTACGCTTATCCATTTAACCAACCACCCTTGGGGGAAATGCTTCCCTCTGGGGGTGTTTCTCCTGGTCATCCTTGAACCCTGGAGATCCACTATGCGCATTCTCTTTATTTCAGCGTTTGCCTCTGACACCTCCGTGCTAACCGGACAGCCCAAGCAACAGTGGCTGGCCGAGGAGCGCCATGTGATCGCTCAGGCGCTGGACAGAATGCAGCAGCATTTAGCGTCCGCGCAGTCCTATCTGGACGAAGGTGATACTCAACAGGCCCAGTGCTGGGCATACGCCGCCGGGGAGAACGGATAGCTCCGACACCTCTCATTAACCATTTCACTACCACCCCGGAGGCACCCATTCCCTTCGGGGACAGGTGCTTCCCGTTATCCATTGGAACCTTCGGGAGCATGCTATGACGTCAACTACCTTTTCCGCACACACGGTTAACACCGTCACGCGGGTGTCTGAGGTGATTGTGCCTGGTTGCCTGATCATCATTGACAGCACTATTACGCTGGATGTGGTCTGCCCACCGTACTGCACGGCGCCGATACGTCTTTCGTCGCAGGCGACTATTGATCTCAACGCCTCGCTCAGTGTGGCTGAGGCGATGAGGGACGCGGAGGGGCATTTCCGATACCTGCGCCATCTGGCACAGGTCAGCGTGGAACAGGCTGGACCGCATGCCCCTGTTCTTCTTCCTGTCAGCATGACCATTCGCAGTCAGGAGGCCAGTTTCAGGGGCGTGAATTTTCAACGCTACCAGGACGGCCAGTGGGAAGAGGACTATGCCCTGATTCCCCCTGAACAATGGCGTGTGACGCAGGAGAAGATCGACTTCTTTGGTCGCACCTGCAGTGAGCTGATCAGACACGGAGACGTGCTTGAAGCAGCAGACTGGCAGGGTCGGGAAGCCGTACTGGCTGACCGGCTCAGGCTCTCCCGCCTTGTGGCGGGTGAACCTGCCTGATCTGTTTCACGCTTTTTTCACTTTGAACCTTCGGGAGAACGTTATGAACTCAACTATCGCCAGGGTGAACGCGGCACAAGCAGTGACGTGTCTGTGGGATGTGATCGTGCCCGATGGCCTGATCGTCATTCACAGTGACATCGCTTTTGAGCTGGGCTGTGCACCTTATTACTCCGGTCCCCTGCGTACCCGTACCACGACCCGTCTGCCGCTTCAGGCATCGGTCAGGGTGGCGGAAGCAATGCAGGTCGCGGAGGGGCATTTCCGGGAAATGGCACGCCTGGCTCAGGTCAGAGCGGAGCAGCATGGCCCTCATGCCCCTGTTCTTATTCCTCAGTCCATGGAGATCCTGTGTGAAGGCGCGGTACTTCAGCGCTACACCCAGGGGAGCTGGCAGGACAATGTGGTACTGATTCCTCGTCATCAGTGGCTGGCTACGCAGGCACAGATGGATCAGATCAGCGATACCTGGGTATCGCTGATCCATCAGGAGCAGTATGCCGAGGCGTCGGCCTGGCAGGAGAAAGAGCATCGGCTGCGTGAGCAGCTGAGCTTGTCCTGTGTACTGGCCGGTGAGCCTGCGATTCAACAATGGGGACGTTTGCCGGGTTCACCTGAACCTGCCTGACGTCTGACTACACGCTGACGTTTCACATTAACCATCCCTGGGGGAAACACTCCCCCAGGGGGTGTTTCTCCGACTACTGTTTTGGAGAACACCATGGTTACTCTTTCCTCTATCTCTTCTACTCGCGCTGTTGTGTCCATGTTCGATGCTGTGCCCAAGACTCCGCAGGAGATTGTGGCACTGAAACGTCGGTGGCGTGAAAGCTGTCGCGCATGGAACATCGAACAGACAGGCGGTTTTGAAGCGCATTATCTAGAGCTGTTGGCCTATCGCATTGAGTGTGAGGCCCACAGCTGTGTGATCAAGAAAAGCCAGGCCTGGGATCATGAGATCAAGTTACTGGCTGATCGACTGGGTTGCTCTGGCAATCTCCGAGTGGCTGAGTATGTGCTCAATATAGAACGCGCTTTACTGCGCTTTGAGGAGCCCGGGCTGCGTCTGCAGTCGGGGCGCTGATCAGCGTTCTCTCTCTCGTTACTGTCTTTTCTTTCACTGCCCATGGGGATCTGTCCCTATGGGCAGATTCCCTGCCGGCGCAACCGGGGTGTTCACCCCAGAGGTCCATCATGGATACCACTGTGCTAGCGCTGTTTCAGTTCGCCGCCATGCTAATGCAGCGGCGTGCTGCGCAGTTTCCTGTCTCAAAATTCACGCACTCGGCGATGTTTTGGCCCGAATGTCCCTGGGCTGAGCCCGGGGAGTGTGCCGTCGACTGGCGTTTGTTCGGTGGGCTGTCGCCCACGGAAGTCGCGGCGCTGTCTTCTACGGATCGGCAGTGTGTGATGGCCCTTTCTCTGTCACCAGTCTGGCAGCAGTGTGTCACTACGCTCTTTGCAGAGATGGATGTCTGGCTGTCATCGGAGGTGGCAGCATGAGTTTCTCTCTCAGTGCGGAAGAACGCGCCATTATCGATCAAGCAAAGGCGATTCTCATGGGGTCTCTACGAGAGCCAGGCGCTTCGATTCATGCGACGGACGCCGCACGCGATTATCTGTGGCTGCAGCTGGCCGCTCATGAGCGTGAGGTGTTTGCAGTGTTGTTTCTTGATACCCGACACAGGGTCATCAGTTACGACGAGCTGTTTTTCGGCAGCCTCGATAAAACGCGGGTGTACCCACGTGAAGTGATCAAGCTGGCTCTGCAACGCAATGCCGCGGCAGTCATCTTTGCTCACAATCACCCTAGCGGAGACCCCGCACCCAGTGAAGCCGATATCGCCATCACCCAGAGCCTCAAAACGGCGCTGGCACTGGTGGATATATGTCTACTCGATCATATCGTCATAGGCCGAGAAGCCGTCTCGTCGATGGCTGAACTCGAACTGTTTTAACTCAACCACTCAACTCAACATAACCTTTGGAGGCCACCATGGCTGAACTGACTCAACCCATGACCCAGTCTCAATTCCTGCAGCTGCAGGACGAACTGGACCAACGGCTACTTGCGTGCGCTATGGGCCAGGAGACAGACGATACGGATCTGCGTATCGCCGAACTCCATAGTCTACTAGATGACGCGCCCTGGACACTGGTGCCCGGTGAGGGGTGCATTCTCAAAACCCAGTGGGATGCCCTGTTTGCTGCGTCAGCGGCAAAATAATCCTTTCTCTTTGGTCGTGTGATACACGACGTGATGTGCGGCTCCTTCGGGGGCCGTTTTTGTTTCTGTTGGGTCTGGGGTAGGCATCATGACGTGTTTTGTAACCCCGAAACCTTGTAACTCGGCGGCATTTGTCTATATCATTTATATTGACATACCACTTAAATGAGCCACCAGCACACAGCACCACCGCACGTTGCGCTATGCATTCGGGACGGGAGAGACGGCTACGGAGAACGATGATGATACCGAGTGACTACCATGACGATCCTAAACTCACTCTGCTGACTGAGCAGCTGTATGAACTGCAGGTGCCTGCCAGCGTGTGCCTGTATGTGTTGTTGCGGAAGCGCGGTATCAAACTGGGCTTCCTGGCTGATTTTGTCGGTATGCCTTACCCAACACTGCTAGACAAGTTAGAAGTCCCCGGTCATCGCCGTCCCGAGGTGTACAGCAGAATGCAGCTGGACCTCCGTACTGCCTTGGGGGTCGATATGATCGGCATCTATCAGGAGGTAGTGTTTGGTGGTGCAGGCTATGACTATGATTACCCTGCTGTTGTTGCAGCGCTGTACGAGGCCAATGTCGAGGGTGCGGTCGTCATCTACGTGCTGTTCAAATTGTATGGCCAGCAGAAGGCCTTGCAGAGTAAAGATGACCTGGCTCAGTCGATTCTTGAAAAACACAGCGCCATGAGAACTGGGCGCTTGATGGATACCTTGAACGCACGTTTAGGGACTCACGATGGAGTGACTCAGGACGTTGTGGCTGTTTTTGGGGTGGATGTCGCCGCCCTGTATGGCAAGAAGAAAACTCTCTGGCCCAAGCGGGACACGTCCGAGTGTGCTATTGACCCAGAAAGGTTGGTGGCAGAGTTGCCTGGTAGCTATTACTCGGCCAAGTCGATGGAAGAGCTGGATGCAAAACGCCTGGATGAGTACCGCCAGATGATCTCCGGGGGCCGCAATGCACTGGAGGTTGCGCGTGAGATGCTGTCTCACAACATCATGCTGCGGGACGTGGCTGAAATAGTCGGGAAGACGCAGGACAATCTGTGTCATCGCATACCTAAAGCGGAGCGTGATGCTCTGCGTCGTCAGGGTATTGAACGCACGGCCACGACGTCCAGTTGATCCTGTTTTGATGCTGTTGTTTTTGATGACCGAATGGGGCTCCGCGTGAGCCCCATTTTGTTTTGGGGGCAATAAACCCTCGCTTTCTCCGTTAGGGTTGTTTACTGACGCGCTCAGTCACCTGCGGCACTGTGCCTCGCACAACGTTGTCGCGAGGTTCCTATGAGCAGTCCGTTCTATCCCATCCGTTATCGCCAGTGGCGTACTCCCCTGTTTGCCTGTCTGTCACCCGGTCTGGCTGTTGCGCTGGCCTGCGGTGTGCTGGCCGGGTGTGCCCAGCAGCAACCTAAACCGGCCCCTGAACCTGTATCGTCGGTCAGCCCCTACCTGATTGCGCCTGATGTCTATGCAGGCGATCTGCCGGGTGTCGAAGCGGGGGCATCCCCTGCGACTGTTACCTATGGCCGTTATACCGAGGTAGCAGTGGGTCCAACCGTGGCCCAGCGCGATCTGATGGCACAGATCATCGATATCCAGATTCCTACCTCCATGTCGCCCAGTGTGGGTGATGCCGTGCGCTATGTCCTGGCCAAGTCGGGCTACAGCCTGGCGGCCCCTTCCTCCGTGACCGACCCGCTCTATACCGCCCCATTGCCTGCGCCGCTTTACCGCATTGGGCCGATGGCTCTGCGGGATGCGCTGCAAGTCTTGGGAGGTCCTGCCTGGCAGGTGCAAGTGGATGAGCTGCACCGCCTGGTGCAGTACGTGCCTCGCCCGGGCTATGCCGCACCGGCAGAGGTGGTGGATGTCAGCGCGTCGGCGCTGGCGACAGTGAAGGTGGGTCAGGCGAGTGAAGCCGGTACGGTGGATGAGAGGGAGGCCGCGGCGGTGCCAACGCCTGTGCGTCCGCGTCGTCAGTCCGGTGAGCAGTGAGGAGCACGGCCATGAGTCAGGATTATCAACCCTCTGCACTGGATGTGCTTGATGATGACCAGCCCGCAATGCAGCGGGCACCCCATCAAGCATCGCTTGGAAGTGGCGCAGATCGTCAGGATCGCAGCGGGCGAGTAGCCCCGCGTGCAGGTAATGGTCTGGCCGTGCTGGCATTGATCTCCGGCGTGCTGGCGTTAGGGGTGTCGGGCTTTGGGATCTATCAGAACCTGCAGCTGGGTTCGAGCGACCGGCAGCAGTCAGCGGTAATCAATGCTCAGGCTGCGGCAGTGGAGAAGGAGTTGAATGAGCTTCGCAGCTATACCACGGGTCTGGAACAGAAATTGACGGCATTGTCGTCCACCTCAAATGGTCTGGTCGGGCTGGCGAGTCGAATCGATCAACTGGAGCGCAGCCAGGGAGCCGGCAGTGCCATGACCGAGGAGTTACACAAGGCGCTGGCCGGACTCGGTGACCGTCTGGGAGTGGCGGAATCATCACTCACGGTGATGTCGGCCCGTCTCGATGCGCAGTCTGCTCAGGTGGAGGCCAATGCCGCTGCCGCTGTTCAGGCACGGCAGGTCACGGTGGCTTCTGCAAAAAAGCCGGTGACCCGCACGAGTAAGCCACGGGTCCTGACGCCCCCCTTTGTGGTACTGGGGGCTGAGGTGCGGGGCGGTGAGTCCTTTTTATCCGTCGCGCCCTCGGCGACCTCATCGTTATCGCAGGTCGTGTTGCTGAAAGTGGGGAGCGTGTATTCCGGCTGGAAATTGCAGTCACTGGGTGATGGACGCGCTGTATTTAACGTCAGCGGGCGTAGCCAGGAGGTGGCGTTATGACGCCGCTAAAGTGGCTGGTAATGGGAGTGTCGCTGTCGGTTGTGGGTCAGTGTCTGGCAGGTTCTGTGGGTACCTCTCGCGCGGAAACGTCACAGATGACCCAGTCTCAGGGGGCGCAATCACAAGCCGTCGATTCCTCTGCAACCGCAGCGGAGTGGGGGCTGAGCGCCGGTGAGTGGACGCAATATCAGCAGGCCATGGCCGGTCAGCGGGGGATCTGGTCGCCGGGGCTGGACCCGATTACCACCCTTGGGGTCACCGCTAAGACAGACGCAGAGAGACGGCGTTTCGCCGAGCTGTTTGTCAAAGCCGAGGCGGTGCGGGTGGAGAAAGAACTCGCCTTCCAGAAAGCGGTTGATGCGGCCTGGGCACGGCTACTCCCCACCACGCAGCCCATCATGGGGCTGGCCAGTTCGTCACCTGCTTCTTCAGCGTCACCTTTTGGTCAGCCTGCGGTGCCATCGGTGGGGGTGATGAGCGCCGGACGAGTCTCATTATTTGTGCGTGATAACTGCGTGCTCTGTGATCGTGAGCTGAAAAAGCTGCTGAGCCAGAACCGCCCGATCGACATCTATCTGGTCGGCAGTGAGGGTAACGACCGAACCATTCAGTTGTGGGCACTGGCACGGGGGATCAGCCCCGCCGCCGTCAAGTCAAAGCAGATCACCCTCAACCATGATAACGGCACCTGGGCATCCATGGCCGGAGCTGCTCATGCCGGTGATTTGCCCGGTCTTATGCAACAGGTCGCCGGTGAGTGGCGAATCGTGCACGAATGAGGCCGGTCACTGTGACGGCCGCTCTCCTGCTCTGGGGCATTTCACTGTTGCCTGGCGTGGCGACAGCTGCCCGTTTTGTGCCTCCGCCGTCGTTTCAGATGGTAGCCCAGGAGGCAGCCGTTCCCGATGTGCTGCTGTACGCCCTGACGCAAACCGAGAGCAATGCCGGTTTGGTGGATGGCAGCTTCAGTCCGTGGCCATGGACACTGAATGTCGCGGGTAAAGGGTTTCGTTATCACTCCCGTGCTGAGGCTTGCAGCGCCCTGCAGGAGGCACTGGCGAGTCACCGTCCGGGCAACATCGATGTCGGCATTGCACAGGTGAATATCGGTGCCAACGGTCATCGTTTTTCATCGCCCTGTGCGGGACTTGATCCAATGCTGAATCTGCGTACAGCCGCGCAGATCCTGCGTGAGCAGTTTGAGGCCAGCAAGGGCAGCCAGGGAAACCCGGTGGACGACTGGATCTGGGCTGCAGGTCGGTATCACCGGCCTGCAGGCGGTGAGCCTGCGGCGAAGTACCGGGCAACCGTCAGACGGTTTTTGCGCAAGTTGGGATTACAGGTGTGATGAATAAGGAGGGGGTGATGCAAGGTATGCAAGCGATGCGGTGGGTGGTCGGGGGCTTGTTGGCCGTGGCGATGAGTCAGGCCATGGCGCTGGAAGTTGTGGCGGATCACGGTGGTGTGCCAGCACAGCCGTATTACTCACCAATCAATAACGTGTCGGACCCGGAGATCGCTGGAGAACCCGCGCCGGTACGCCCGCCTCTGGCAGCGGCAGGTCTGCCCCATCAGGTGAGTATTGCCGACATGCTGCCGGTGACCAGCCAGCTGCAGCCCAGGCGCGTGGCACGGCGTGCCGTGAGCCTGCCGGGGATGACGCCGTTGTTTCTGGTCGGCTACGACAACCTGAGTCTGCAGTGGTTGAAGGTGCGCGGTGGACAGTTGCAGCAGATGCGGGCCACCGGCGTGGTCGTGAACGTGCAAACACCGGCACAACTGGCGGAGCTGCAGCGCATGGTACCCGGTGTGCAGTTGCTGCCAGAGTCCGCCGATGATATGGGCTCGCGTCTTCAGCTGTCTGGCTATCCGGTACTGATCACGGCCACGGCCATCGAGCAATAAGAGGACGCAAGATGTTAACGACTCGTGTAGGCAAGAGCCGTCTGGCTGAGCTGGCCCTGCGGCAGGCGCTGGATGAGGATCGCCCTCCCCGCCCCACGTCACTGCATGCGGATCCTGCCGGCATGGCCGAAGAGGGGCTGGCGTTCAGCCAGGCCTGGGCCCGGCTGAGCATGCACCCGGATCTGTCGCGCTGCGCATCCGGGGTGGCCGCACAGGTGGTGGAAGATGCGTCCAGGGCGTTGATTCCGCTGGTGCGCCGGGCACGGGGGGTACTGGGCGAATCAATGAGCAATACGGATCTGCAGGCGGTGATGTGTGATCGCTCAGGGTTGTTTGCCCTGTGTGAACGATATACCGCGCACTACCTGGATGTGATGCAGCCCCTCACCTGGATGCTGGTGTCCGACCGGCAGGCACAGCTGCACCGCTCTGCCATTCCCCGTGAGTGTGCGGGACGGGATGCTCGTATGATCGCCATCGTGCAGCTGGTTCGGGAACGGCAACTGCGGATAGATGATGGGCTCTGTGCAGCGCTGATACGGCTGCTGGGGTTCAGTGCCGAGCGGGTGTGTCTGTTACTGACGGCAGCACAGGCATTGTTGGCTGACGAGGGAGCAGAGGCGTGACCGACAAGCATGTTATTGAGTCGTTGCTGCGCCCGGCGGTGGAGCTTAATACCGTGGCAGTGGCCGTATCTGCGGCCTTTGTGTCTGCCACCGCGCCCTGGTCGCTGGCTCTCACGCCGTCGGTAGGCTACGGGGTGGCGTGCGGCTTTGGTGTACTTGCCTGGGTGCGCTGGAATGAGGCGTCGGTGGTACTGCGCTACCGCCGTAGCTCCAATACGATAGCAACCTACAAGGCCTGGCGTATGCAGAAGGCTGAACTCAGTGAGCTGGGTCTGGTCGCAGGCATGGGGGTCGCACTGGTGATTCTGGTGCTTTACCTGGCCAACAAAGCCGCCGCCATTCTCGCGTGAGGCTGAGTCGTGACTAAAAACGAGGATGCACGCTACCTGCCTGAGCGGCTGAATCGGGAGCCCACGGTGATCCGTGGGCTAACCAACAACGAGCTGTTACTGGTCATCGGCAGTGGTGTGGTAGTGGGCCTCGTGCTGGGAGTGTTCATCGTCGTTCTGCTACTGCCAGGGCAATTGCCGGCCATCCCCACCAGTATGGCGGTGTGTGGCTATCTGGCCCTGCGTTTTGGCAGCGACCGACTGGCTGCCGCCAAACGCAATAAGCCCGGTGCCTGGTTTTACCGCATGTTGGAGTGGCGGCTGCATCACGGCAGTGTCAGCCGCCTGTTTTTTCGTAAGGCATCACTGATCGATCAGGATGCAACCTGGTGGCTCCGCCGTGAGGGGGTACGGCGCCGATTGAGACGGAAACGCCAGGGCATGTTCGACTGATGGCCCTGGATACCTCTCAGATAACGCGCCACTGCTAGCTACCTTCTTCCCACGCTGTATTCCTATTTCACTCTGGAGTTTTTATGAGCCGACATCGCACTGCGCTGTCATCACGAGACTCGCACATCACCAGTCTGCGACTGGTGATTGCGCTGTTAGCCGCGATTGCAGGGTTCACGTCGTGGGGGTGGTATACCGCTCCCCGTCATTTGACTGTACACAACCCGCCTGACCTGCGCAGTGGCAGTACCCGCGCCTGGTGGGAGGTGCCACCCAGCACGGTTTACTCATTTGCCTTTTATATTTTCCAGCAACTGAACTACTGGCCGCGTGATGGTGAGAGTGACTATCACGAGCGGATTGAGACGCTGCGTGCGTATCTCACCCCGTCCTGCAAGGCCTGGCTGGATAGCGACTATGAACGCCGTAAGGTGAGCCAGGAGCTGACCGACCGGGTGCGTTCTGTCGCAGAGATTCCAGGGCGCGGGGTTTCGGATGACCGGGTACATATCCAGGATCGCGACCACTGGGTGGTGGATCTGGAGTTAATGCTGACCGAAAGCGTTCATGGTGAGTCGGTCAAGAAGCTGGCCATGCTGCATCCGTTGAAGGTGGTGCGCTGGGATATGAATCCTGAAACGAACCCATTTGGACTGGCCCTGGATTGCTATGACTCCCTGCCAGAGCGACTGGATGGCAGTGTGATGGAGGAGGTGAAATGAAGATGATGACACGCATGGGTGTAAGCCTGGTCGTGGGGATGGTGCTGTCTCCCCTGGCTTCTGCCGTGGAGCTGGTGCACTGGAATCGGGTGCCGATCAAAACCGCACTGGCTGTCGGCCAGGAACGGATTGTCTATGTGGATCGTAATGTGAAGCTGGCCCTGCCGGTGGCCCTGGCCGATACCCTGCGGGTACAGAATGCCGGTGGGGCGCTGTACCTCAAAGCCGCTGCACCCTTTCCCGAAACCCGTATTCCGCTTCAGGTAGTGGAAACAGGCGAGATTATTCTGCTGGACGTGACCGCGCAGGATGCGGCCACCGTCACAGCCAACAGCTCGGCCTATGAGCCGATGAAGGTGCTGTACGGGGAAGGGGATGACCTGAGCAGCTTTGGTATCACGGCAGGTCTGTCGCCCAACTATGCCAGTGATGGGATGCCGGGCAGTGCAGGTGCGGGCGCCGTGTCTGCTCGTGCGTCAGGTTCGTCAGCGAACAGCGCAGCGGCTCCCGCCGCACCGCGCCCGACGGCCGATGATGCCGTCGCCGGTCGCATTGGCCGCACGGATGCCACCTCTCGCACTCCTGCCCCTATTTCTCTCACGCGCTATGCCGCGCAGAACATGTACGCCCCGTTACGTACCGTCGAGGCACTGCCTGGTGTGAGCGCGGTACCCGTGCGCGCCAAAGGCCCGCTGGGATCGCTGCTGCCCTCGCTCGATGTCGATGCCCGTGCCGTCGCGGCCTGGAAACTGGCTGACTACACCGTCACGGCAGTACGCCTGATCAATCGGGCTCCTCGTGCGGTCCTGCTCGACCCCCGTCTGCTGAATGGGGATCTGTATAGTGCCGCCTTTCAGCATCCGACGCTGGGGCCGGCAGGTAGCGCCGAGGATACCACGACGGCGTATCTGGTGACGCAGGGCAAAGGTCTGGAGTCCGCCCTGCTGCCCCTGCCCTACCGCCCAGCTAAAGGAGCGAAATGATGGCGACGATCAGAAGCAATGGACTATTGAAGGTCATCATTCCTGCTGCGGTCATCGGTGCCGTCGCGATTGCCTACTCTGGCCGCGACGACAGCAGTAGCGACACGCCGGCGCAGGCAGCCCAGGGTACCTCTGTGCGGGAGTTGACGTCGGAGGAGAAAAAGCGGTTGGGCATGGACGGTGCTCAGGACACGGTGTCCGCACTGGTCGCAAAGATTGATCAAATGCGCGATTCGCAGTCGAAATCCAACCAGCTGATGCAGCAGTTGCTGGAGGAAAACGACACCTTACGGCAGAAGGCCGGGGATGTGGAAGGTGCAGCCAGTACCGCTGTCTCCAGTCAGCTGGCATCGGCCAAGAACGAGCTGATGGGACAGGTCGGTGAGCAGCTGTCCCAGTTCGAGAACCGCATGAATACCGTCACCAGCCAGCTGAACGCAGTGGGCAGCGACGGCGCCGTCTCAGGCTCATCCATGGGGGGAGCGGGCTCTGTGCCCCTGCCTGCGGATGCGGGTTTAGGGGGGCTGGGGGGTACCGTGACCTTCGGCGGGGAAACCTATATGTGGGTGGAGCCGCAGGACATGCGTAAGACCGATGCCAACGGCATGGTGTCCAGTACGGGAAGTCAGTTCAGTTTCCCCTCGTCATTCGGTGAGGTGGGTTCGCTGGCTGACAAAGGACTGAGTTCACTCAACAGCGCCACAAACGGTGCGGCGGCTCAGGTGCTGGGAAGTTCAGCAGAGGAAGACGCTGTGCCAGTGTACACCGTCGCAGAGAACGCCACCCTGATGGGTTCGGTCTCTATGACCGCGCTGTTGGGACGTATCCCGATCAATGGTTCTGTGCAGGACCCCTACCCATTCAAGGTTGTCATCGGTTCAGACAACCTGATGGCTAACGGCATCGAGCTGCCGGATGTGGCGCAGGCCGTGGTATCAGGTGTGGCCACAGGCGACTGGGTACTGAGCTGTGTGCGGGGTTCTGTCACTTCCATCACCTTCGTTTTCACCGACGGCACCATTCGCACTATCAACGGCCAGAGCGAAGAAGGCGGGCAAAGTCAGGGCAACGGATCATCGGCATCAGGTGCCGGAGCGCAGGGAGCGACACAAAGCCTGGGATGGTTATCCGATCCCTATGGGATTCCCTGTATCTCCGGTGAGAAAAAATCCAATGCCATGGAGTACCTGTCGACTCAGTTCGGTTTAGGGATGGCCACCGCAGCGGCCTCCGCTTCTGCCCAGTCAGAGACCACGTCGGTCACCGGGACGGATGCCGTGGTCACTGCTGTCACAGGCGATGCGGGTAAATATGCGCTGAATAGCGGCATCGCCGGCGGCCTGGAGAAAGTCAGCGAGTGGGTCGCTCAGCGTTACGGCCAGACCTTTGATGCTATCTACGTGCCACCGGGTCAGCCGGTGGCGCTGCATATCACCCGGGAGCTCAAGATCGATTATGAGCTGAATGGCCGCAAGGTCAGTTATCTGTCGGGGGCGGGTGGCCGTTCTGGGGCGTTGGATTGAGGGGGAATGGGATGATGGCAAGTAAATGGATTGCGGTGCTGGGGATGGTTGCTGTTGCAGGTATGACAGGCTGCTCGACCTCCAAAGACAAGATGTTTCCCACTAATGGGGCAACCATGCTGGATATCTACCATGGTCAGGGGATTGATACCGCAGGGCTGAGCGGGATGGGCGGTACCAGTACGAACCAACGTCAGTTGATGGATGCCCGCGCGTCACTTCGTCGCCCGCTGGGTGACGGTATCTATGATCAGCAGGCGTTGGCCACGGCAGGCAAGCCCACCGCCGAGGTGATGGTGGCCAGGCAGGCATGGGGCAATCGGGTGGCTGAGGTGAACGGGGATTACACCCGCACGGCGGCCAATGAGATCGTCAGCCAGTTCCCGCGCCTGCCCAACCCGGATCTGGTGGTGTATGTGTTTCCGCACCTGGCCGGTAATGAGCCGGCACCGATTCCGGGTTACTCCACGGTGATCCCGTTCTATTCGCGGATCCAGTACGCGATGCCCGGCGAACGCCTGGGCGACTACTGATAGCGAGGAAGCAATGATGGGAGTCATGGAGAAGTTGCGGAGCGCCTTTGCTCTGCAGGGCGATGGTAAACACGTTGTGTCCCTGGCAGACGGGTCCACGCATGAGCGTATTTCGCGCTCAAACATGACCATCGCAGACGAGCAGGCGTTTATGAATAAGGGGCAGGAATTCAGCTCCTTTGTCGACCTGCTGCCCTGGGTGGATTACAACCATAAGCATCAGGTGTTTGAGCTGGAGGACGGGAGCTCGGTAGGCGTGGTGTTTGAGCTTAAGCCCGTGATTACCGAAGGGCGTGACGATGCATTTATCGAAAACGTCCGTTTTCAGGTGCAACAGGTACTGCAGTCATCCTTCGATGAATATGACACGGAGCCTTGGGTAGTGCAGCTTTACTGCCAGGATGAAACCAGCTTTAGCTCGTACCTGGAACATCTCGATGCCTATATCGATCCCATGATCGCGGATACCGAGTTTACTCAGGCCTATCTGAAGCAGATGGAAGGCCATTTGCGGGGGATCAGTAAGCCCGGCGGGCTGTTTGAGGACACGGCAGTGACGCGCAACCCCTGGCGTGGCCAGATCCGCCGCACTCGCCTGGTGTTGTACCGACGTTTTGAGGCGAACTTTTCCCTCAAAGGCCACTCGACTGAGGATGAGTTTGAGACGGCGGTGCAGGACATCAATGACACCTGTGCCCGTCTGGTGGCAAACCTGGAGTCCATCGGGATCGATGTCCAGCGCTGTGATGGCCGCAGTGTGTTTCAGTGGCTACTGCCCTGGTTTAACCCCTGCCCCACGCTGACGCAGGGTGATACGGAAGCGCTCGGCCGGCTTGCACACTATGTCGATGAGGAGCCCCCTGAGGGGCGAAGTCCGCTGCTGGACGATTTCTCCGAGTGCCTGATGTATTCCCACCCGGCATCGGATGTGAATCGCGGTGTCTGGCTGTTTGATCGTATGCCCCATCGCGTGATCATGATGAATCGATTCAAGCAGGTACCTCGCCCCGGCATCCTGACGGCGGAGTTGCGACGTGGCCGCATGGTCAATTCGCTATTCGACTCCCTCCCGGAGTCCACCATCATGACCATGACGATGGTGATCACGCCACAGGACTCAATCGAAGCCCATATCGATAAAATCCGGGACAGCTCGTCCGGCCATTCCAATGATGCAACAGCGGCACGTAAAGAGTGTGATGTGGCACAGCGTAAGCTGCTGGCCGGTGACAAAATGTGCCGTTTTTCATTGGCCTTCTATGTCCGTGGTCAGGATATGGCCCAGTTAAATGAGCGTACCAACCAGATTATTGCCGTCACGCAGACAGCAGGTATCGAAATGGTGGATCCGCGCCATGAGGTAGCACCGCTCAATAGCTATCTGCGCTGGCTGCCTATGAACTACAAGCCACATGAGGACCGCAAGCACTGGTATGTCAATCTGGCGTACTTTGATCATCTGGCCTCGATTGTGCCCATCTTTGGCCGCGCCGTCGGTACCGGCAATCCCGGTTTTACGGCGTTCAACCGGGGCGGTGGCCCTCTTACCTTTGACATGCTCTCCACCGCTGACCGGGCAAAAAATGCGCACATGCTGTTGCTGGGGCCGACAGGGGCCGGTAAGTCCGCCACCCTGGTGGCCATGCTGACGCAAGTGCTGGCCATCCATCGTCCCCGTGTCTTTTTGATTGAGGCCGGTAACAGCTTTGGGTTGTTTGCGGACTACTGTCAGTCACTGGGGCTCAGCGTCAATAAGGTGTCGCTCAAACCGGGTTCGGGGGTACGTCTGAACCCCTTTGCCGACAGCCATTTGTTGTTCGAGTCAGGACGAAGCTATGACCCGGATGACATCAGCGATGATGAGGCTGACGACAGTGATGATGATGAAGGCGATGCGCAGCGGGATGTGCTGGGTGAAATGGAAGTGGCTGCCCGGCTGATGATTACCGGCGGTGAAGAGGCTGAAATCAAAGAGTACAAGCGGCAGGACCGCTCGGCGGTGCGTCGGGCCATTCAGCAGGCAGCGGAAGAGGCGTACGCCGGGAAACGGCAGATGACCGCACCGGACCTGCAGCGCGCCATGCGTGCCATGGCCCGTGATCCGGATCAGTCTGAGACCCGCCGCTTACGTATCGAGGGCATGGCGGATGCGCTCGATCTCATGTGTGCACCGGGCTCGTTTGAGGAAGAGATGTTCGCCAAAGAAGGTACCCCCTGGCCAGAAGTGGACGTTACTGTGGTGGATCTGGCCACGTTATCGCGTGAGGGTTACGAGGGGCAGTTATCCCTCGCACTGATCTCACTGTTTAACCACATCAACAACATTGCCGAGCGTGACCAGTTCTCAGGGCGGCAGATCGTGGTGCCTATCGATGAGGCGCACATTGTGACGGTCAACTCGCTACTGGCTCCCTATGTGGCCAAGATCGGCAAGATGTGGCGAAAGCTGGGGGCCTGGTTGTGGCTGGCCACCCAGAACATGGACGACTTCCCGGACTTTGCCAAGAAGCTACTGGGGCTTTGTGAGTGGTGGATCCTGCTGGTGATGGAGCCTGCCGAAGTAGAGCAGGTGGCGCGCTTCAAGACACTGAGTGCCGATCAAAAACACCTGGTGTTGTCCGCCCAGAAGGAAAAGCACAAGTACACCGAAGGGGTGGTGCTCAGCAAGAATCTGCAGATGCTGTTCCGCTCAGTCCCGCCCAGTTTGTATCTGGCGTTGGGGATGACGGAGAAGGAGGAAAAGAAAGCCCGTAAGGGGTTGATGGATGAGCACGGTGTCTCTGAGCTGGAGGCGGCCCTGATGATCGCTCAGAAGCTGGACAAGGCGCGGGGATTGGGAGTCAACAGTTCTGCCGGCATTAGCAGCGAGCTCTGCCAGCATCTGAATCCAGACGGGATCTATTCGCCGAAGAAGCCGGCATGGTACCCCCACCCGTACTGAAGGTGCGCAGCTGTATCGGCAGGAGTGTCAGTCACTCCGTAGCAGGGCTGGCTGGAGCAGTTTACACCCAGCCTGACTGCGGCAGTCGGTAGGCTGACAGAGCATCGTGAGGGGCAGGATAACGTGGAGGGGACAGCAAAGGGTGACGGTGTGTGAGCACGTCACCCTTTGTTATTGGTGGTCAGGGCGTGAGCGTGGCCAGTGAGGCCAGACCTGCCTGGCGCTCACTCGATATACGCACAGTGGAAACATATACTCCCCCCTAGATTGCCAGACGCCTCTTGTCTGGCAGACTGCTATATACCAACACATCATTCATAGAAAATGAGAGGTAACGATTGAAGATTTTCAAGCTACGACCCAACGACACTCTGCACTATCCAATTGATAAAGAGACTTTTGAAGAGGTCACCCTTAAACAAACTCCCTACTACTCTGGGGGGTCACATTTCGCCGTCTGTCCAGCGTGTGACAATCCCATTCAGCTGATAGGACTGATCCCTACTCATACCAACGATAAAGCACCGTACGGCAAACACTTCAGAAATGGGATCCCAGGTTTAGCTCGCTACAGTCAGTTCGAGTACGATTGCTGTCCGCTGGCAGCCCGAAAAACGTATGACAGAGAACAGAGACGGCCTTCTGGCGGAGCTCTCAGCAACAAAATCCTTACGATTCTCCGCGAACATTTTGATCGGGTTGTGTACGTGCTTGAGAAAACAACAGGTATTTCGATCAGCGACAACATGGCCGAAGCCATGCTAACCCGCTATCTGGAACAAAGTGCTCACACCTATGTGGGGTCATCGCTCATCAATATTCCCTGGATGCTGGCGTATTTTTCAAACTCACAGGGGATGTATAAGCGCCGGATCACCAATGAAAAAATGCAGCAAAGCATTTTGAAAAAAATCACTGCGGTTCAATTTGATGCGAACAATCGTCTGGAGAATAAGCCTGGACAATATGTGACACTAAACGTGTGCTTCATTCATCATCAAACTGATGGCGAGGGGGGAGAGTATGTGGATATGGTGGTGTCTGAGGGAATGAGCTTTGATGAAGGCCATATCGTATACAAAGAACGTCAGGTCTTTGACCATGACTTCCTTGAACGCCTCATGCGCAAGGAAGGCAATGAGAGCAAGCGACGTCAGCATTTGATCGACATCGCTCACCGTTTAATTCCTTAGGTTTTACTCTGACGCTGGCTGAAGAGTAGCAGCCCCTGCTTGCTGCCACTGTTGTATCGGCCAGTTGTACGCATTCCCTACCTCTACCCACCAGGACTCTGGCAGCGGTGGCAGTATGCCACGGGCTTCTGCGATAGCCACACACCCCATGATGGTAGTCAGGGGCATGGAGAAGGCGTGGTAGTTATCGCGCATGGCAAACAGCAGGGGTTCATCGCAACACTGGCTGGGAGGCTGTGGCGGCGCCAGGGGCTGATCTGCCAGGGTGGCAGGATTCTGTTGGGCTTGTTCCAGTTCGGACACGACTTCGATCTCCTTCAACTCAGGGAATGGCCAGTGTCCACATTTTTACCCCGCTTCTCGACAAAGAAACCTTACACCGCTTTGTAGAGTTACTGATGACCTCTTCCCCTAAGGATCAGCCTGAATAACCGGCGCTCACCTCAGTTGAGCCAACCGCAGAACGTCATCAAAACGACATGACCCTGTAATGAACCGGAACTGGTGGACGTTCTTGTTTACTTAATTAGCAATCGTTTCGATGACTGGTGTAGTCCAGTTTAGTCAGTGCTTTCTTCACGATGTCCAAGGAGGGTCATGGTGTCTTTGTCTTCTGCTTTCGTCTTTCCTTCTGCCGCTGTTCAGGCTGGTGATCCCTCTCCTTCTCTGTCTGCCTGGATGCGTTCGGCGCTGTCGCTGGACGGTGCCGGGTCAATGTCGTCTGCAGCGTCACCGGAGGGGGCGGGGATTCTGCGTCTCTCCCCTACTCTCAGTCAGCTAACACAATGGCTGCGTCAGGCTCAGCAACGGCTGATCCGGCACCGTGCAGCACTGGAACCTGGGGTGCCGGAGGTGTTGTATGTGGCCACGTCGCTGGATGCAGAAACGCTGGGGACCGGCTTTGCGTTGATGGGGGACTGGGAGATGGCTCGCTGTTACTGGCAACGGGCCTGTCAGTATGGTTTACAGCCGCTGCGCATGGCTCAGGAAAGGCCGGATGATGACCCGGTGCTCATACAGGGGACGACGGCCTGTGATGTCCTTCGTCTGGTGGTATGCGCGCTGGCTGCGGGTGATCGTGATCTGCAGGAGGAGATCCTGCAGCAGTACCCGACCTGCCCCCTTCGCCTCACGCGCCAGGTACTGGTGCTGGATGGTATGGCTGACAGTATTCTGCAGGCCATGGCTGCCTGTTTGGCGGGCTATGCGGACATAGCCCGGCAGGTACTGCAGCTTGGCATGGGGCAACTGCCGGAGGATCC
Source organism: Pokkaliibacter sp. MBI-7 (assembly GCF_029846635.1). Classification (NCBI taxonomy): domain Bacteria; kingdom Pseudomonadati; phylum Pseudomonadota; class Gammaproteobacteria; order Oceanospirillales; family Balneatrichaceae; genus Pokkaliibacter; species Pokkaliibacter sp. MBI-7. Next base: position 79,228 of record NZ_JARVTG010000001.1, read on the forward strand.
TGCCCTGTCCGGCTGTTATCAGGGGCTGGTGAACATGGCCTGGGCGCTGCTGGGGATACTGAACCAGGATCAGGACACCTTTAATGCCGGTCTGATGGGACAGTTGGCTGTGCATTATCAATGGGCGCTGTGCAGTGGCCGTGAGATGGAGGAGACCTATATCTGTTTATCAGCCGTGGCCATGGTCAATCTGGGGCTACAGTGCGGCCTTGAGCAGCAGGTGTTTGATCTGTTGATTCCACAGGGATTGATCTGTCAGACCGGGTGAGTGGCCCCGGTGGTGAGGCTCAACACTGCTGGCACAGTTGTTCTTTGGGCAGCAGCTCCAGTTCGGTAATACGCAGGTAGGTTCTGATCAGTTGGGCTATGGCCACCCCGTGCAGCACTAAGGCGATACTGCCTTCATTCCAGAAGCTAGTGAGGTTAACGCCGTCTGTATCGAAGAGTATCCCTCTGGCCAGTATCACCAGGGCCACTAGCAACCATCCGCTGGCCCAGTAAATTCCCCGTGTGAGTGTTGTCTGCTTCAGTGCCTCCAGGCAGTCCTGGTAGGTGGTGTAGTCCTGTGCGTCCTGTTGCAGTGGGCTGGCAGGGTGTGCGGTGTTCGGTGACATGGGTCCGTCCGGTGGTGAATGCGTAACGTATGTAACTGCTGAGTATCACATTGTTGCAGTGCAGTTCCCGCCACCCTCTTCCCCTTTGGTCGCAGGGGTGATGATGGCCACGGCGCGTGTAAACCCTCTTCGGGGCGGTGAGGGTTGTTTGCTGTGGCAGCGCATGGGCTTTGGCAGGATGGCGGAATACCGTCTGTGACAGGGTGAAGGAGAATAGTGCATGACCTCGATGAGGGAGACAGCGGAAGCGCCGGTGGTGGCTGCGGTGGCCGCGATTGAGTATGCGTTGCAGCTGGGGTCAGGGGATGACGGACTGGCGTTTCTGCGCTGCTGGTCGGAGGGAGAGTTTGATGTCATCCGGGCCGAGTGGCCAGAGGCGCCCGAAGAAGTGTTTGGTGCTGATCCGTTGTACAAGGCTGGCTGAATCAGTGGCAGGCCAGCCTGGCTGTGGCAGTTCGTGATAGTGGAAGGGCTGAGGCAGTTTTTGTGTGGAAATGACTGGGAGCGGTCCTGGGAGGCTGAGGCAGTCAGTCGATGGTTGAGTCGAGGCAGAAGGTGCGGGCCAGGCGACTCAGGTATTGCCTGTTGCGGTGGGCGTAGCACTCGGGGCGCCGGATGGCGATATGGCGCGGTGCCTCGACACCTATCCATACCTGCTGCTGCGATTCAGTGTCTTTGACATCGTAGACCAGCAGGATGATCTGCTGGCCATCGGGCTGGGTGAGGACGATGCGCTCACCGCGATTCCGGTTAAGGATCAGGTGGCCGTGCCACTGAGCCTTGAGCAGCGTCTGCTGGAAGTACGGGCGCGGCTTGACGGTGATCAGGTAGCGGATAAGGCCAAAGGCCATCCGGGCCCTGGAGGTATGAGGAGCGCGGGACATGGGTTCCATCCTGAGTCAGTAGATTGCCAGCCTGCCACCTGCTGTTTCGCCTGTTTCCAGCAGGTCGCAGACTGGCTTGGGTATTGTTGAAAGGTTGCCCTGCCCTGTCAATGCGGTGGAGGGCATGTTGAAACGGTCTGGAATGAATCCGGGCCATGAACCGAATAAGGAGAGAACTGTGAACAAGCGCCCCGGTGGACCCGGTGTGGTGGTGCCGTTGTTTGGTGAGCGCACGTCGCCACCCGCTGCAAGTGAGGTGGCTCCGGTGGATTCGGTCCACTCAGTCAACAGGCCGGTGCCGGATTATCGGCATGAATATCCTTGTTCGGTACTGGATGTGGCAGCGGGTGTGGTGCATGTCACCGTGCTGGCCACGTCGGAAACAGTGGCGCTGGAGGAGGCCTATCAGGCGGCCAAGCGACGTGGCTGCCGCAACATTATCGATATGGCCATAGGGCACATGACCGAGCAGGAAATGGCCAACCGGCCTCAGTAACGCGGTCTCAGTACAGCGTCAGTAGTAAGGTACAGGGGGATGTCAGTGGCAAGCACTGACAGCGACAGTCGGCTGTGGCAGGTCAACTGGTGTATTCAATGACAATCAATAAGGAGTGCAGTGTGGGGATAACCGCCAGGGTCAAGGCAGGAGTGGGTGCGGTGGTGTTGGCATCAGCAGGGTTGTTAGCCGGCTGCAATCTGTATACCAAGGACGGCAGCTGCGTTACTTGTTTCAAGGATCCGTTTGGGATTGTGTCCGTCAGCTCAGGGACCACCACGGATAACAGTGGTCCGCGCAGTATCGGCCTGGGCGCCCCGAACAACGCTCCCTATTCCGAAGGGCGCCATGTCGTGAGTATGGCCGTGAATCAGGATGTGGATCTGGTGTTTATTCGGATGAAACGGGAGTTTGGTTTTCAGTCCCCGGAAGAGCTGAGAGCTGCCCGTGGCGACCTGGCTTCCCGCATGAGAATGCAGGACGCTGGCTGGCGTTATGAGGCCACACCGGGTGTGACCTATCACATGCGCAGTGATGCGACCGTGAGCGGTCAGGATATTGTGCTGGATATGGTGATCGACAAGCTGGGCTCAGGCAAAGCGGCCCTGACCATGACGTATCGCAATCCTGCCGGTGCCAATGTCAGTCAGCTGGAGTCGGCACTAAAAGCCCGTGTCCAAAAGGCGCTGGGCTGAGGTCGCTGAGCCTTTGCGTGGGCTGTGATAGGGTGTCTCACTGCCAGGTTGATCCTGGCAGTGTTGTTTTGGGTGCTTTGTCGTAGTGATGGTGTAGCAGGAGGCCACCCCGATGATGTCAGGTACTGATTCCCTTTCCACTCATAAACGCCGCCGGCAGGCCTGGGCCGCGCAGATCGAGGCCGCGACCATTGAGGAGCTGTCCCAGTTCCGGGTGCATTTAATTCGTAAGATTGCCGAAAAGCGTGAGGCACAGCGGCGGCTGCGTCAGCAGGATCCGGCCCGCGCACTGCAGCAGCAGGCGGCGGTGGCAGGCTATGACTTTTCATCCCTGATCAAAGAGATCGAGGCACGTAAACGGTAAGGCGGCTGTCCCTTGTGCCAGTTCAATGACGCCCACTGGGGTGGTATCTATATCGATTCAGGCGCATTGTGTTCAATGATCACTTTCTGGCCATAACAAAAACAATCGAGAAGGAGTTCGCTATGGCTATTGCTCAACCACTATCCATGTCCCTTGATATGGATGACCTGACAACGGATGCCGCTAAACCCAACCCCACCGATGTCGTCATGGACCTGTACCGTGAGTGTGAGGGAGCACTGTCGGTGCTGAGAGACCGTGCACTGACGCTCCAGCGTATCTATGACGGTGAAATGCTACTGAGTGATGAGGTTGTGCAGAGCGCGCGGGAGGCCTGCATGGTCATTCGACAGATGGAGGCCAAGGCCCGACGCAAGGCGGTGGCCATCGCCGGTCAGGTACGGGAGGGGGCCTGTGAAGATGACAAGCGCTGGATGGCATACCAGATGGCCGTGCTGAAGGAGGCCAACCAGCTGGCCGTGCTGAAGGAGGCCAACCAGCTGGCCACCGAGGTACAAAAACAGATGAAAGAGATTCTGTACTGGGCCGAGCCGGTACCGATCGATTCCCAATCGTGATCCTGGATCACCCGTTACAAGGACGTCCCCCGTTATGCAGCACGATATGAAGCGCGCCAATCTGTTCGTCATGGTACCGATGATGTTACTGGCATGGATCAGTGCAGACAGTTATGTCGATTACCGTCGGGGTAAGGAAGTGGCCGAGTTCTACGGCGAAGGCCACTACAGCCTGCTGATCGCACCGATTCCGGTAGGCAATATGATGGGGGTGAAGGTCGTACCAGACCTGGAGGGGCGCTGTGAACCCAATCCGCAGGTCGAAATGATACCCTTCAAACACGACGGGGACTCAGTGACCGTGCTCTGTGGTCAGTGGCCGCACTCACACCAGCTGCAGCTGGGGTATGTGCCAAAAGCGTTGATACAGCATGGTCTGTAGGGGGTACGGCCTTTTGCGGTAAGCTGTTCCCCGGAAGAACAGCCTGACACGGAACCGATGGATCTCATGATAACTACCCCGCCTTCCCGCCCTAAGCTGAGTCTGAAGCGCAAAGTGGCTGTAACTGCAGAAACAGTGGAGGCACCCTCCACGCCCGCTGTGGCCATACCGAGTACAAATGAACAGCCCCCTGTCAGTACGCCTGTAGCCAGTCCACCCGCAGCGGCGCCGGTGACACCTCCTCCTGCCAGTCAGCCCAAAAAACCGAAAACCTATGCTCAGGCCAGCCTGGAGATCGTGCGTGCGCATTTCCCCGCCTGCCTGCCGGAACCGGCCCAGCCGTTAGCCATCGGGGTGGGTGAGCAGATCCGGACCATCGTGGTGACTGAGGCGATGGGGGTGTCACTGAAACGGGTGCGGGCTGCACTCAAGGCCTACACCAGCCGCCGGCACTATCTGATCGCGGTCTGGAAAGGAGCACGTCGTATCGGGCTGGACGGTCAGCCGTTGGAGGGGGCTGCTGGCGACGTCTCCGAGGAGGCGCGGCAACTGGCTGCAGCCAGGCTGGTGATCCATTTCGGCTACGATGTCACCACGCGACGCGCCATTGCGCCTGACCAGCTGCCCGGGCGCGTAGCCACAGCGGAAGCCACACTGAAGCACATCAAAGGCGGTGAGGACAACGGGGAGCCGGACGAGGGTGATCAGGCCACGGCACCTGTTGCTGTCACGGAAACCGAATAACGCTTTAGCACACTTAATAGCCGTTATCGGCGGCGGAGTGTGCACACCATGATACGGATGATCAGAATGAAAGCAGGACGCATGATCAGGCAGGCCTACTGGGCAGGTCTGCGCGGTATTGGTTGGATGGGGCTGGGGATCGTGCTGGCCGTCACCCTGGGGCTCAATGTACAGGTCGGTGGTTATCTGCTGCTGTTTGGCCTGCTTAACCTGGTAGCGATCCTGGCAGGCATCGTGCTGAAAGACCGCTGGCAGGACTATCAGGCAGCGCGCCATGCTCCCCGTTCGGTGTATCCCTCCTCTGATGCCGGCTATGGGCATCCTCAGCAACTCCATATCAATATGGCCAGCAGTGATGGTCTGCGTGTATGGCAGGTCTACCCTTCTGTACCGCTGATGAAGCCTCACCTGAATATCTTACGTGATGCCGGATGCCTGCTGACGGACAGTGAGGGGCGCATGGTGGACCACTGTATTGAACTGCAGAATACGGCCAGTCAGCGCCGGCAGCAGTTTCGTGTGGTGAGCTGAGTTGAACGATAGCCCGTATTGGTCATAGTAGATGGTAAGGCAGATATGCCTTACCATGTATCTATACCACTTGGAGGGTCATCCCATGGCTACGCTGACAATTACCGCCAAAGGCCAGGTCACTTTTAATAAAGAAGTGCTCCGCCATTTAGGGCTCAAGCCCGGTGACAAAGTTGAGCTGGAGCTGCTCTCTGAAGGGCGGGCCAATATCAAAGCCCTTCCCCCCAAAAATACGTTTGAATCTCTACAAGGCTTTCTCAAAGGCAAAACCAATGGACGCGTTCTCTCTGTAGAAGAAATGAATGACGTCATCAGAGAGGCTTCTGCCGAAGCAGGGGCCACGCCTGCATGAACATTACCGCTGACACCAATGTTCTGGTGCGTCTTTTGACAGAGGATGATCTACATCAGTCAAGGGTGGCCATACAGACACTTAACCAGGCCAGTTCTGTGGTGATTAGCCTGCACTCATTGTGTGAGCTCGTTTGGGTTCTGGGCAGAGGCTATCAGGTTGCGCGCACCGATATTGCGTCAGTCATCCGTCAATTGATGAATACCGCAAACGTCGTGGTCAATAAATCAGCTGTCGAAGCAGGTCTTCAGCTTTTTGACGCAGGGGGAGATTTTGCCGATGGCATCATTGCTTATGATGGGCGGCTTCAAGGTGGTAATACTTTTGTTTCCTTTGACAAGAAAGCAGTCAATCTGCTGAAGCAACTGGGTCATACCACTCAGCGACTTAAATAATACCTTCTTGCTCCTCCCCTCCTTAAAAACACAAAGCCGGGACATCTGACGATGATCCCGGCTTTGCGCTGCTCTTCGTCCATGGCCAAGTGCAGAGCACGCCACTACCAGACGGCACCTGGTAACCCTCCAGCCCGGAGATAGGTTTAACTGCGGATTTTTCCCCCTTTCTTCTTGAAGCTGTCGGCTGAGTTTCAGTCACCGTTTTCAAGGGGTCAGGTATGGTTCCCATCCATCTTCGCAAAACAGCAGCATGGGCCGGTGGTGTGCTGGCCATCGTCAGTGCAGCGGTTTGGGCCGCTGCGCCCTCACCATCTGCTCCCCCCTCCATTGAGGTTTTCACCGTCCATGCACAGCCCGTCACGGTGCCGCCGGCACTCATGGCACAGACTCGCGTGGCTTATCTGGACGAACCCGCGCGGCTGGAACAGTCGTTTTCCGCGAACCTGCCGCAGCCCCCTGAACAGGCCGCTGCAGTGGTGCAGCAGCGATTAGCAGGCCCTGCCGGCCAGCAATTCCAGCAGCAGCTGCAGGCAGCGTATGCCGGTGTCGTGCGCGCCCATGAACTGAAGGTGCTGAAAGTGCCTGCCGTGGTGGTGGGGGGACGTTATGTCGTCTATGGCCAGACTGATGTGGCTGCCGCAGTAGCTCAGATCCAGCAGCGCACTGGGGGTGGCCAATGACAGTGCCCGATACCTTGCCCGTAGTGGCCTCTTCCCCCCGCGCCATCCCGGTACCTCTGTCATGGAAAAAGCGACTGCGCAGCATGGCGATGTCGTTCTGCCTGGTGACTACACCGACTTTTGCTATTACCACTGCCACCATCACCCAGTCAGCCATGGCGCCGGATTGTGTGGAGTACCGGGTAGTCGGTGTCTGTTACTGGCTGTTCTGCACCTTGTGGGGCTGCACAGTGCGGACCTCAGTTAAGGTCCGGCACTACGTGCCGGATCTGGTGGTCTCGGCGTACAGCGGACCAGGGGATAACCCCTGGTCTGAGATGTCGTTTGTGGGTGCGCAGCTCCCGGGAGCGGAAGGTGGTGGGGATACCCATGGCCGGCATGCCAATGAACACAGCAAGGTGCGCTTCAAGAGTGCAGATGCCATCGGGCATCCGGGCGGCTATATCGCCTCTAATCTGGCCTCTCAGTCAGGCTATGCCTGTTCAACCAGTGCCACTCCTGTTTACCCCTACTTCGTCTCCACCCTGGATACCCTGGCCTGGCGTTGGGGTGTGCCTGAGTCTGTTTACCCTGAAGCGCTGATCCCCGGACAGCGTGAAGTCGGCCAGACGGGCGATATGTGGGGCAGCGTCTATCCGCGTGCCGGCGCATTGATCCAGACCCACGATTACAAAGCAGGGGCTGTCGTGGCCCAGCGCGTAGGCGATCTGGTCACCCGCTCCGGGCAGATGCACGTCTATACCCCGCTGACGGCCTCCAGTCGCGATGGCTACTGGCCACCCGGCCCGATCACCGAAGGGGATAAGAAGACGCACAAATGGCAGCAACTCAGTCCGAAACTTGAGTACACCTGCGCGATTTTCCCCAACGGTGGGGCATCTGAAACCTACTCCGATCGTTTAAGCGAAAACGGTGGCTATGTCTGGTCACTGTGGCGCCCCTATAGCTGCTGTCAGCGGCGAGGGCAAACCTTCTTGGGTTACACGGATTTCATGTGAGGGAGCAGCAATGAACGTAAGGATAAAGAGGGCTGGTGCAGTGAAGGCAGTAAAAACCGTGACCCTGGCCGTCGGCCTGACGGGTGCAGCGATGGGCAGTGGTTTGGCTGGTGCAGACACCGACTACGGGTTTGATGTGCATGACAAAGTGCTCAATGACTCGGTGTATTACGCCATTGGCGGCGGCAATGTGATTGCAGGCCCAGTCAGCCGGAAGACGCCCAACTCCATTGGCTTGGGGGTCGGCTGGAATGCCAACCTCATGTGCGGCAATTTTGATCTCGGAGCAACGGTACAGAACCAATTGAACGGCGTTACTAACGGCTTCAAGTCGTTGATGAGTAACGTGATTAATGCCGCGACTGGCGCCGTGGCTTCACTGCCGGCCATGATCATTCAGCGCAGCAATCCACAGCTCTATGACCTGCTGCAGAATGGCGTACTGCAAGGCAAACTGTCCTTCGACTCTGCCAAGCTCACCTGCGAGAGCATGGCCTCCGATATGACCGATGTGGTCATGGGGTCTCGATTGGCCCAGCAAGCCAAGGCCGATGCCTACCAGCGGGCAGCAGCCTCCACAACCGATGCCGTACAGGCCAAGGAGCAGGCCGAGAGTAAAGGCGGCGATGAGGGCATTCAGTGGGTAGGCGGTGCCCGTAAAGGTGGTAAGGGCCAGGATCCCATTAAAGTCATCCGTGATACGGCAGTGGCCGGTGCCAACGTATTGACCAACCGTACCGTCACCGACACGGGCACCTTCTCCCATGCGACAGGGAGTGAATCCTGTGCCGGTGGCTCGATGTGCCAGGTCTGGAGCTCTCCTGCCGAACTGGCTGACGACATGGTGAAGGTGCTGGGTGAGAAAACCCTGACCACCTGCACCACCTGCGAACAAGTGGCGGGTAAAGCCGGTACGGGGCTGATTCCGATGGTGGCCGAGGCCCAGGACTCCATTGCCACCACCCTGGCAGGCCTCGCCAGTGGCTCGCTCAAGGTGACCAATGACAACCTGGCCAAAGTGTCCGGGGGCGAACTGTTGCAGGTCTCACGCTCCATCATCGACAGCTTACGGGATGACCCTGAACGCTCCCTGCTGGTACAGCGGTTGTCCGGTGAGTTGGCACTGTCGCGGGTACTGGACAAAGCCATCCTGATGCGTCGTGCCCTCGTCGCCGGTGCCAGTATTCCTGAAGTGCAGAACTCCGATGAGCTACAAACCGCTGTAGATAGCAGCCTGGATCAGCTGGACCGGGAAATCGGCTCCCTCAAACAGGAAATGGAGATCCGCAAAATGCTGGCCGAGAACACCGCACTCACCTCACTGACCCGTACTGCTGACCGTCGTACCAGCAATGAAGGTACCAATGCACGTCCCTTACCTAATACCGCACCCGGTCTGTACCCGAAGGATGAGGAATGATGGATATGAAACTCTGGCATAACCCTCAGATGTTGCAGCTGGCTCAGCGTGGACTGACATTGACCAGGAAGCTGCTGATCGCAGTGGCCATCCTGGTAGCGTGCATTGCCACCCTGCTGGTACTGGCTCGCTTTAGCATGAACCACACCGAACAACTGGAGCACTTTAGTCAGTGGTGGAGCCGGCTCAGCCCCTGGCTGTATCTGTGGCGCATACCGCTGTACGGGGGCTTCTACTGGATGTGGCGTACCAGCCATCACTACATGGTAGAGCACCATGGCGCGGCAAAGGTGCGCCGTTTTGGTTGGCGTGCCGTCAGCATTATCGCCGCCGTTGAAGTGATCCGCCTGATTCAGATCGTAGGAGGTGCGGCATGATCATGGCCGTGGACTCGCACCTGGAATACTCCATGGTGCTGCTGGGCTGGTATATCAGCGAAAAGATATGGGCCGTGCTCTCTGACTCCGGGGTGTTTGCGATCCCGTTGATGTTTATGGTCTACAGCAACTTTGCAGAAATGCGTCGTCAGGGGGCCGATGAGGGTAACAAGGGCGCATTGGGGCTGAACAACCTTGAGATCGATCTGTATCAGGCGCTCATCGTGATCCTGATTGCACTGCAGCCCTTCATTAACGTCAATCTCAAGGTCGTCTATCCCCCTAACGCAGACAACCTGCATTCGGCACAATGCTCTATGAGTGATCAGGGCAAACCTGCAGGCGGTGAAAATGCCTGGACGACAGGCTTTGCCAGCGTCAACGGTATGACGCCTCAAGTGCCTTTCTGGTGGTGGAGCTGGCATGTCGTGGCCAAGATGATCACCTACCCCGCGATTGCCTCGATCCCCTGTGAGATCAACCTCCGGCAAGTGAAGTACGAACTGAATCAGGAATATATCTCTGGAGGCCTGGCCGCAGAACTGGGTGACTTTGCGCGGGACTGCTTTGCCGTATCCAAGTCACGCCTGACGAACCTGAAGCGTGCGGACTATTACAAGTTCAACGAAGAGCAGCTGCGTGACGTGGACTGGGTTGGTTCGAACTACTTTCTGACTACGCCGGGCTACTACGACACCCATCATGCCAGTCTGCCTAACCCCAACTTTCCGTATGATGCGGCAAGGGACGTGGCTCTGCCCAATACCGGGGCCGGTGGCTATCCCACCTGTAAACAGTGGTGGAGTGATGGAAAAGTCGGTCTGGCCGCGCGTGCGAAAGCGGAGCTGACAGACGATCTGCTGGAACAGCTCTTCGCGATCGGTGTCTCCGATGAAGACTTGCTGCGTACCCTGATGTCCTCCACCACGATGGAGCGGCCAGGGCGTGCCTTCAGAAGCTATGGCTATTCTGAGTCGGAAGGGGGAAGCGTTGTAGGGGCGCCCGTCGCAGCCCTGAAAACCGCCACGGCAGCGGTGGGTATGGGGGTTGCGACTGCCACCGTCATGCCTGCTATGTATCTGGTGCAAACGTCATTGCCCATGGTACAGAGCATGCTGATGATGGCCCTGATCATCTCGATGCCCATCGTCATGGTCATGGGTAGCTATAGCTTTGCCACGCTGATGTCGATCACCCTCGCCTACTGCGCGCTGGTCTTTATGACCTTCTGGTGGGAGCTGGCCCGGTTCGTGGACAACAAACTGGTGGAGATCCTCTACAGCAGCCCCAGTGACGGTTCCCTGTTGGGTTACCTGGCTGATGACTTTGACAACTGGGTCAGTGACTTTGTGACGGTCACCATGTTTCTGGTATGGCCTGCGTTCTTTCTGGCTGCGATGGGTTGGGCTGGATATAAGATGGCATTGATTTCTGATGATATGGGATCAGGGACCAAGCAAGCTGGAGACGCAGGAGAAACGGGTGGAAAACTACTTAAGGATACAGCGATGAAGAAAATCAGCAGTAATAGAGACGTAACTTAAATTGAAGCCAGATGAGATGGTGCAATCAAACACCATCTCATTTCAGTCTATCTTAACCCCACCGCTATAATAGCCATCTCCTTCTGGTTCCTTCTGGTCCATGACGATAACCTGACTTTGATGAATCGCTGCAAACGCTTCCGCCAACATCGCAATCTGCAATCGCGTCAGGTAGATGTTTAGCAAGATCCTTGAACAACCCGCCAACTGCACCCAGTACGATGGCGGCTATCTTCGTTGCCAGTAGCAGTAGTTGTTTGGACAGCAGTATCTGGAAACGTCGATCCTTTAGACGTTGCAGAAAACCAGCCTTGGTAGCTGAGGTGTGGGCGGGCATGGGACTCTCCTTGTACGCCTGTGGTGGGGGTAAGTTGAATAGAAAATGAGCGGGTTGTAAAGAAAAACCAGCTGAGCCGGATAGCAGAGCTGGTTCCTGGTAACACCTTTCTGAATATCTCTACCCATCGCCCAACGAAGCAATAATGGTGTCTATATCAAGATACATCAGCGACAACTCAATCGCCTGATCACCGTCAGATATACTTTGCGTGGTTGGTAGTGTGATAAAGCCCAAACTACGATAGAACGCGACAGCTCTTGGGTGGGACCAGAGGGCTACCCCCTGCAGACCTGCATGCATTGACACCTTCAGGGCTGAGTGAAATACCGCCTCTACCAACAAATCAGAACCAATACCTTGCTTCTGATAGCGGATATCCGTCGCAATCTGCTCTAGCAGCAGTACCGGGATAAGTCGGGGCATGCCTGTGTAGGAGCCGCCTGCAAAATCATCTCGCATCAGCTGACCAACGCGGGTTGTGCAGTATCCCACCAAGTTATCGTCAAGGGTGGCCACATATACTTTCAGTTGATGCTCTTTAGCAGTCTTCTGAAGTTTTCTGGCCGAGCTATTTAGAAAAGTATCACCACAGTCAAACTGCTTAAGTTTCGCTGGAGTGATGGCAATATCAGATTGGGTAAAGGTAGAAATCAATACATTACTGGTTTTCTCATGGTCATGGGTCATCTTTTTCTTCTGTTCATCAGGGCCCTCAGCGCTTCAGTAGGGGGAGCTGGATTCTGAACAGCCTCTTCCAACATTGACCATGCCTCCGCATTTAGACGAATCACGCTGGATTCTGCGATGATACGTCTGGCCTGCTCTTGGGCTTGGGCAATGATAAAAGCGCTCAGATTCACTCCAGCAGACCGTGCAGCCTGCTCTAGCATCAATTTCACTTCCGGCGTTGTTTTAAGTTCAATGCGCGCACTCTTTGAGGCGACATCACTCAAAGCTTGGTTAGCCATAGCTAATCCTCTTCGTCTCTCTCCAGAACATCACAGGGCGACTGCAGCCACAGGGCATCGTTGCCGTGATATGCTTTTACCTACGTAAGGTAGGTCACTAGCCAAAAGGCCATTTCATTTCATGTCATGTCTTGGCATGATCAAACTCCTGCGGTAGATAGTGAGTCAAGTTTTTAAAGCCGTACATGGTACGGTTTTAAAACTATACGACCCTCTTTCAAGACAAGTCAATAGCCGTACATAGTACGGAAAAAAGATACATATATTCATCGGATTACATCACTTGAAATCAGGCCTCCGCACACCAATATCGATACGTGCTGCCATTCGGTATCAACAGTTAAATGATCCGAAAGTTAAAGTGAAGCAAACGGCTGCTCGCCGCACTTGGGTCTACTCCATCACTATTGAAGATCCTTCAGGCCCCTACCATGTTTTTTTGAGTTGAAACGTGCTGCAAAGGAAAAGCCACAAGACTTGAACCTGGTCGTGGAAAGCGCGTACCACGAGACAGAGGATAAACCGTCGGTATTGGGGAGCATGGGATTTGTGCTTCTTTGCGGTAAGATCTATACAAACAAACCAGTGGCGACAAAACGATAGGCCTAGAAACGAAAAAAGCGCCAAGAGGCGCTATTTTCGTGCATTAAAGCAGATCCGGACACCACTCGGTTTTCACCTCGGCTCACCTTGCGTGGGCACTAGATTGCTCTAGCTGGGAAGCGCTCGATCTCATCCGGTCAGTCGCTTCGACAAAACAAAAGCAAACTATATTGAGCAAATTTGTCAATATAAAAGATATTGACAATATCCCTCTCCAGAAGTACTTTGAATAGGCAAGCTATGTAGGAGTGTTAATTATGTATCAACCAGGCCCCGGCCCCATTATAGTTTAGTGTTACCATTCACTGACGTTCTGAGCTTTGCGAGAAGATCATTTCCCGTTGCCACGGCATCGTTCATGTCGCTCAGAACACGTCTTAGTAGTTTCAGCTTCCTTTCCCTATCAAAATTACGTGACTCAAAATCACTACTGTACATATGAGTGGTGCATTCTTGGATCGCAAGAATTTGGTTGTAGAACTCCAATATATCTGCAGATAGCGCTTCAGGCAGATGCCACTTGTCTTGCCCCCAGACAATTAGATCCGTAATCCCCTGCGTGACAATGACATAGGGAAAATAGTCTGATTCAGACTCTGCCCTAGTAATCGCTGATTCCAAGCCTTCTGCAGAAGATTTCATCACTTTGACCCGCGAAGCTACGTCCGAAGTCACCATCCGATGAAAGCTGCCTTTGGATCGCTTATTCTTCCATAGATCAACCACCAACGGGCCTACCACCGACCCCATGAAAGCCGCAACCACAACTGCGATGGGCTGTTCTAACCAAGCCATACGTAATCCCCTTCTTCGCTACCCTATTAGATTCCAAATGCCCTAGTGCGCATCCATTGCATAGCTATCTCATTCTGAGAACGAAGTTTCGCACGGGTAGTTTCACTGAGAGGCAGGCCTTCAGCATAGACGAGATCTGTTAGGCCACTTATATTATACGGCTGATTTGAGAGTGAACATCACCAGACTCAACTTCGTCTTCACCATGCTGCTCACGCTCAATGAGCCATTTGAGCTGTGCAAGCTCTTTCTCGATAACGACGATCAGTGCAATCTGCCAATCGTTTGACATGTATTCCTCTCCCTGAGCCTATTCGAGCGCCTCTTAAATTACGCGGGATTTGCACCTTCAATACTTTCAAACTGGGTGATTTTCACATCACCGTCTGGAAACTTAGCTTTGATCTCCAGCTCGCCCCCCATAGCCTGAATAACATCTCTCAAAGAGGAGATGTACATGTCGGTTCGACGTTCCAGTTTTGAAATTGCAGCTTGCTTGACCTTTAGTTTATCCGCCAGGTCCTGTTGCGATAGCTGTCTAGCATGGCGAAGTTCAGCAAGAGGCATCTCCTGCATCATTGCATGTACTTTCTCCTGCACAGCTCTTTGGGCTTCAGGAGACATTTTAGCTTTCAATACACTGAATGATTTGGCCATCTTAATTTTCTCCTGAGTCGCTAGTGGCAGACTCTTGCTCAAGCTCCATCAGATGCTCGTCATAGAGCCTGTCAGCAACAGGGATAAACTGATCATAAAAGCGCTTGTTCCCTGTTTTATCGCCTCCAATCAGCAGTATTGCCATACGTCTGGGGTTAAAGGCGTAGAAAATACGATATGGGTGACCTGAGTGTTGGATCCTTAGCTCTCGCATGTGACCATGGCGGGAGCCACTTATTGCTGAACTATGTGGGTGAGGCAGATTCGGGCCATGCTGTTCAAGAAGCTCAACTGAAGCCGTGACACTGACTTGCTCACTCTCAGTCAAAGCATTCCACCACACTTCAAACTCATCCGTGTATTCAACCTCATGGCTCATTCAAATATAACCTTTGCGGAATATTTGATCAATATTTGGGCGACCCATAACGGGCTGTGCTATGAAGACTGAGCTTACCCTTCCTCATCGTTCTAGCATCCCTTTCACATGGTTCTTTTCGCGTGACACTGACGAAAAAAACGGCAGACCGCCTGAGAGTACGGCCTGCCAACATCATCAAACAGGCTCTTTTAACTCTGTCGCTGCCGCTGTTTTCTGTAGGTTTTCATGGATCTTAAACAGCACCAGGAACAGCTCACACCAGATCCGGGCAGCCACTGCGCCACCAATCATGGCAGCCAGCCCTGTCAGAAAACCAAAAAAAGTTATCCGATAGCCACCGAACATCATGCCCAGACCTGATACCACTGCAAACAGCAGCATCAACCAATAGACAACAGTGATGATCTTGGGGGTGATCATGGTATCGAAGTGCAGAATGTCCCTGATATTCATGAATATCTCCTTATCTGAGTCAGGGGAAAGGCAGCCAGGCTACCTGTGATGTTGAGCACGAAGCTCAAAAGTCGACGTCCAGATCAGCCATGTACTCCAACAGCCAGACACCCGAGCCTCTGCGCTGGTAGATAATGACCTTATCCAGTTCTTTAATGAGGTGGTGGCCAGCCTCTGCTGGCACACTGAAGGTAGCCTTGGCGTGGTAGACCAGTTGCCCTCTCGATGACTCCTGCTGAGTCAGTCGATAAGTGTGAATAATGCAACGTTGCTGGGTTTCACGCTCACAGGTTTTGACCAGCTCATCAATGATGGCGTTGTCAGCGGGGCCAGAGGGATAAAAGGAGTCCGCAAGAAAGACATAGCCCAGCAGCAGGAGATTCAACAGCAGAATGAGAGGCTGGTCCAGAAAGTACGCGCCCCACATCAGAGTGACAAAGAGAGCAGTGGCCACAAGCCACTTATTGGAAAGTAGATGCATCAGATCGTCCTTGATCAATCAAAAACAGAGTGCTGTCAGTCAGCAGCCACCCTTTTCTGCGTCACATTACATACATGGCGCCATGTTCCGGCGGCGCGAGACAGATTTTGTCACCAGAAGCGGATAAAAAGTCACAATACGAATATAAAGAACAATATTACTTTTATCCCACATGCGATATAAGAATAGTTCCAGCAGTGTTGCCCTTTTTATAACTTTATCACTTGCCCCCTTTCATAAACACCTTATGGGCGCATAATTATGAAAATATAAAGCTCCTTTCAGGAGGTCACTATGGCTCACTTAGCTTCCATACTCGTTATCGATGGTATCGAATCGCGTCGACAGTTCCTGGAGCAGACACTTCAGAAAATTGGATACAATATATATTGTACAAGTACAGGAGAAGCCGGCATTTCTATTGCTGAACGCAATGCCATTGATCTCATTTTCCTGCACTCACAGCCTGCAGACATGGATGGTTATAGCTGTAGCCAGAAGATAAAGAGTCATCACCTACTCTCCGGCATTCCTATTATCTTCATGCTGAACCCAGATGAAGCGTATGCAATACAGAATGTGATTGATGCCGGCGGTTCAGACTGTCTGGTAAATCCTTATGACATAAATGAAATTAAGTATCGATTAAGCCTTCATTTGGAAATACGTGATATATGGAGAGAGCTGGCTCATCAATGTGAAGTTTCTGCTCGTAGCGAGGACAGATACAGACAACTGGTGGAAGAGTCACCCGATGGCATACTGATTGTTTCGCAGGGAAAAGTTGTTTACGCCAACCATACGGCCTGTATTCTATACAGAGCAAATAAAATATCAGAATTAATCGGCAAACCCATCGTACTCCTGGTCGCACCCGAAAGTATAAGCATAGCCCAACAAGCCATGCAGGTAATATTTCAGGGAAAATCTGCTACCTATCGACAGAATGAAAAGGCAAAACGGCTTGATGATACCGTATTTGATGTTGAGGTCACTCGACAACCGCACTGGTATGCAGGTGAAAAAACAATACAAATCATTATCCGAGATACGACGGATAGAACACAGCTTCAACATCAGCTCATTTACCAGGCAACACACGATACGTTAACAAACCTACCAAATCGTACATTATTAATGGATCGATTAAGGCAAGCTATTATTCACTTGGGCAGAAAGAACCTTTCCTTTTCTGTATGCGTTATCGATCTGGATGGCTTCAAATGGATCAATAGTGCTTATGGGCATCATACGGGTGATTTATTACTCAGAGAAATTGCGACTTCCCTTAAAAAAACAGTCAGAGATTCAGACACGATTGCCCGACTAGGCACTGACCAATTTGCATTGATCGTTAGTTTAGAAAATCCAAACAGTGAGCATGCCATTGCTCATCGACTCCAAGCCCAGATCAACAAGGATTACTGTATTGATGGCAGAGTGCTCAACTGCACTGCCTGCTTAGGGTTCAGTCAGTACCCACAGGATGCCGAAATGGGCGAAGAGCTGCTTCATCTCGCTGAATCTGCGATGTACCAGAGTAAAGTGAAAGGACCTAACACCTACTGCCATTTCAACACAGAGACCCATGAGCAAAATGCTCAACGTAATAGCCTAGAGAAAGATCTGCAGGAGGCGGTTGGCAATCAAGAGTTTGTTCTGTATTACCAGCCACAGGTCGTGTCGCGGACAGGTGAAATTATTGGTGCTGAAGCCCTGATCCGCTGGAGTCATCCATCACTTGGACTGATTGCTCCCGATAGATTCATATCTATTGCTGAACAGTCAAACACGATTATGTCCATCACCGCCTGGGTAGTTGATGAAGCCTGCAGAACCTTAAAGTCATGGCATGAAAAATATCAGAAAAAAATAACCATGGCAGTCAATATTTCACCATACACCTTAAGACAGGCCGAAAATCTAGAGCAGATTATCATTGACAGTCTGGAAAGATATTCCTTGCCAGCAGAATATCTGGAACTGGAAATAACGGAAAGCTTCTCTCTGGAGAAAAACAGTCAAATCGCACCACTACTGCGCAGGTTAAAAAGTATTGGAGTGAAAATTGCTATTGATGACTTTGGCACGGGCTACTCCAATATGAGCCACCTAAAAAAATTCCCAATTGATAAGATAAAAATAGATGGTTCCTTTGTTACAGAAATTTCCCATGACCCTCGGAATATGGCCATCATTGACAGCATTGTGAGCATGTCAAAACAACTTAAGATTGAGATCATTGCTGAGAGAACAGAAACATTTGGACAAATACGCCTTCTCGAACTGCATGGATGCAATACTGTACAGGGGTATTTCTTTTCAAGGCCCGTAACATCTGAAGAGTTTTCAGAGCTGCTTAAAGCGCAATATATAGATAAAGAAGAAATCGAACTATTTAAAAACGATACCTCTCATACCCTTATTATTCACTATAGCAAAACACAGCAGCAGGCTTTAAAACGATCACTAGCTAATATTACTCAGGACATTTTAATCGCAGACACAGCACATTCAGCGCTGGATATGATGGCGACTTACAAAATAGGCATGGTGCTTATTGCTCAAAATCTTGTTGATACCGATCTATTAGACTTTCTAAATCGTATTTGGCACCTGCATCCAGAGACCTATAGGGTGGTCATTGCTGAAAATGCAGAGAGTGATGTATTAAAAATTGCTGAGGAGGAAGGGAGCGCTCACTTTATTATAAAAGAATTACCTGTCACGACTGCTAGGGAAATACAGAGCATGTATGCCCATCTACAGCCAGAAAAACGAAGGGTAAGTTAGACCAGCGAGACTGGAAAAATCTGCGGAATGGAATTGCTGGGGGCTGTTTGACTAGCAGGTAGAGCAGCGCTTCGGTGCCGCTTGAGACGGTCCCTCACACCACGCAATTAGAGCGGAAATGTCATACCGCCCCAAGTATTGAGAAAAACCTTCGTTTAATGCACCTTTAGGCAATAGATCTCTGTTTACTGTTTTACCAAAGACGTGAAGTCAGACCACTGTTCTATACGGAAAGCTCTAATATCGCGTACTGACTGTGGGAACCATGTCATGCCCCGCAAGGCTTGAATGGCTAAGAAGAGATTTGCCATATCTTCCTTTTCAGTGACGTACAAGCTGCCCTGAATGCGACTAAAGCCATACTGTCCAAGTGTTGCTGCAATATCAATGTAAGCCTGCGCCACACTTTTAGGGTGATTGTTTTGGGTATCTGCGACGACCAAATCAAATGCAATTGCGTACATCAGTGAGCCTCTGGATCATCCGTGATGTTAGTCAGGCGGTACTCAGCTTTTTCGCCCGTTTCAAGCAGCTTTACTTCTACTAACCAGTCACCATCATCCAGCTGCCGCAGCGCCTTACCCACCTCATATTTTGGGCCAAATGCACCAAAACACTTGATTACACCTTCCGGTACAGAGGGAAGTGGAGCTGAGTTTTGCATGACGAACCTCCAGAAGGTAAGAGTATAACCAGTTCAAGCATTATACCGTCCATCTGCTTTGTAAACATCAGCAGCATTGATACCAATGCCCCTGGTGGTTAACTTCACTTTTTCCGGCGAGATCAGTCCGAGCCGGGGCGAAAAGGCATTCAGTTGTCGCAGTCTTTGTTTAGCGAGGCTGTATGTTCTCACAATGCGGTACCGCTCCACCTCGTTATGAAAAAAGCCAAGCTGAACGCTTGGCTTTTTTCATTTCTGGATGCCGCACACTACATCGTCCAAATATTCTCAACTCTAGAAGAATGGCGTGCGGTGGCTCAATACCAGCTTAAGATGCGCTCATCTGGCAATACTGCTCAAAAAATCGTGAACCCGTTCTTAGATGTGAAGCTTATGCCTTCCGAGATGTGGGCACTGTTGCCAGAGGCAGGAAAAGCGTCAACGGCGAATCCGGCAAAGCGATGAAGCCATGATGTTGGTAGAAAGAAGATGCCATTTCATCCTTAGCATCGACCATTAAGGCATAGGCGGCAATCTCTGACCGAACAGCACGTTCAAGTGCATCAGCTAACAGTGCTCCTCCTAGCCCTTGCCCCTTAAAAGCCTGATCGACGGCCAGACGTCCCATGCGTACTGCAGGTACGGTCGGGTAGCGTGGTAGCTTCTTTCCTTCCTCAGCCGGAAGATCGGCCAGCAGCAGACTTGCAGATGCCAGAGTATAAAAGCCTGCTATGCGCTGCTCTCCATCTAATGCCACAAAGCAGGCGGCCACACGCCGGCGCATATCCTGGGTGGCTTGCTCTCGCAGATAACGGTCAAGTGATTCTGAGCCACAGTCAAAAGCAGCGCGGTCATGCGCAGCATTGAGTGGAACGAGCAGGAACGGCGCAGTGCTCATTCAGCGCGCAATAGCTTGCTACGGCGAGCGAAAGCGCGCTCCAAGGCAGGTGTGGGCTCCGGTGGTGAAAGCAATGCTTGTGAAAAGCACTCCTGATCAGCCATCGACAGACGAATGACCTCAGCTTTCTCGATGGCACGCTGTGCAGCTTCCTGCACGGCTGCGACCACGAAATCAGTCATGGTGCGTCCCTGCAGTTCAGCAGCGCGCTTGAGCATAGAATGCAGATCGGTACTGATCCTGGCTTCGAGTCGGGCGGTAGATGTAGCTGCGGGCATAGTGGTGTCCTCCTGATAATATGATACGGCATACTGCCGTACATATCCATTCCCCTATTTCATGGTTTCCGGTATAGATCCTTCCCTGGTATTGACTGACAAAATAAATGTAAACCGAACGATAAAGTTCTAAACAGTTACAAAATATAAACGAGCAGCACGTTACTTAGTAGCTTTAGGCTACAGGTAGCTTATTGCTATGTATCATGTTGGACAGCCTCATGAACGCCAGCTGTTTC
This sequence comes from Pokkaliibacter sp. MBI-7, assembly GCF_029846635.1. Taxonomy (NCBI): domain Bacteria; kingdom Pseudomonadati; phylum Pseudomonadota; class Gammaproteobacteria; order Oceanospirillales; family Balneatrichaceae; genus Pokkaliibacter; species Pokkaliibacter sp. MBI-7. The sequence continues at coordinate 99,836 of NZ_JARVTG010000001.1, forward strand.
GTGTTTAGCTCTAATCCGCATGATCGACTGTCGGGTAGTCCCAAAATCCCGCGCTACCTGAGCGACAGACACCCCTGCCGCTAAGCGGTCAATGACTTTGACCTGATCTTCGTCACTCAATGCCGGTGGGCGCCCTAGCCTCTTCCCTTCGGCACGCGCTCTTGCCAGACCTGCCTGAGTGCGCTCTATCAGCAAATCTCGCTCAAACTCCGCGACCGCATTCATCACCATCATCGTCATCCGGCCTGCAGGGCTGGTCAGATCCGCACCTCCCAATGCCAGGCAATGAACATGGATACCATCTTCTGCCAGAAGTTCTATGGTGGCCCGAACATCCATGGCATTGCGACCCAGCCTATCCAGCTTGGTCACGATCAATATATCTCCGGGCTCCAGGCGATCCAGCAGTCTGGCAAACTGTGGACGCTCAAGCGCTGCTACACTGCCGCTGATGTGCTCTGTTACGATCCGCCGTTGATTTACAGCAAAGCCCGCCGCAACAACTTCTTGTATCTGGTTATCAGTATGTTGGTCAGCAGTGCTGACACGGGCATAGACGAAAATGCGGGACATACGTGCACCTACATGTACGAAATCAGTGTTCGTATCATACGGCATGTCCAAAATAGGAGAAGGCTAATTTTAGGACAGGGTGTTTGAGGGGGGTCCGAAAACGATCGGTTTGGTACGTAAGCAGCAGACGGTACAGCAGGAAAGATAGCAACTATCTGCCAGGGCTCCCCATCTCTCACTGATCATGACTTCTGCATATCAGTTCTGTTGACTGAACTTCCGCCACTACAGTGGTGACTTATCGCCTGTTAGGACTCCGGTCCATCATTCGGCCAATTCGGCAGGTATCTCCGCGCTCTTCTGATGTTCCAGACCGCTACCTGGCATGCTTACCTTGGTGATACGATCCGCGAAATACCTGTCGAACGGCTCCAGCTCTGAATACTCATCAGACGCTAGCGACAAAGCTGTCAGGCGCCCGATAAGGCCACAGATCCAATCAGCACACTGGATGGTTTGGAACAGATGGCTTTCAGCCTGTATTGGAGGTTCGATGAGTGACCTGCATTTCTCAGAAGCGTCTTCGAACATAGCCAATGTACAGACTTCCACGTTGGTTTCCCGCCATTCGTTACCCGCACGTTGTTCATCAAGCATTAGCATGAAGGTCGAGCCGTTCTGTGCGCAAAATCGGTCGATCTTGCGTACAGATTGCAAGAGTTGCCGTTTGAACGTCTCGGTTGAGTTGTGGGCATTGGGATCGGTCGTCTTATGTTCACCCGTGTAGAAAACATAACCGCCTATTTTTTCGATGTGATTCAAGAGGCGGAACGTGGAGCGACGGAGCTGCTCATATTTGGTGACGTTCCGAAGTGTATAGAGCTGAGAGCCCTTTTTTTCCCACTGATATGCCGGTAGGTTTCTAGGATTATCGTTGGCCAGGTCATACGCAAGAAGCTGGCATTTGGTTTTGTAAAAATAAATCGCGAACTCTCGGATTTCAGTAGCAGGAAGGATCAGGCCAGCAAACCCAAAAGCGGGATGGGTTTTGTACTTTGGATGGTTGCGTGATACGTATTGGCCGACGTGTCCGAACTCGTCCAGGTACGCGACGTAGTGCGTCATAACTACCGGATTCCTTACTCCAGAAACACGAAAACCCGCTGCTTTCGCTAGGCGGGTCTCGGAAGGTAGGCACGAAAGCAAGCTCTCATGCGTTAGATATAATGATACGCGGGATGACACTGGTGTCAACTGGTGTACTTTGGTGGCCATTGATAGGCATCTACAGCTGCTAGGCTAAAACTGTACACTCAGCCCATCCTGAGCCACCAACATTCCCTTGACGCCCATCCCTCCCCTCCCTGATCATTACTCCTGCGTATCAGTCTGTTGACTGAACCCCAGCCACTGCCGATCAGGTGGCGCTGATCGCTGATCAGCTCGGCAAACCATGCGCGATGTGCCTCAGCTCCTGGCGAAGACACGCACTCAGTTACTGAGACTGGCACCGACTTCACTATATTTTTCACACCCCTGCGGGAGACATCCCCATGGGTGGTCTCCCGTTTTCAACTGGAGACCTTTTATGCACTTGGATATTGCACTGTATACGGCTCTTGTATCGATCAACGTCCCAGAGGCTAACGCCCGGGCGGTTGTCGATGCATTGGGAGAAGCGATGAGCGACCAACTGGCCACCAAAGCTGATCTGGCACTGCTTGAGCAAAAACTTGAGCGGCGCATTGATCAGCTGGATAGCAAAGTCGATAAGCTGAGCCTGCAACTGACCTTCCGCCTTGGCAGTCTGTTAGTCGTCGGTATTGGAATTATCCTGACCGCCATGCGCTACGCGCCGATGCAGTAACTTCTCACCCCAAAGCGGCTAGCCCGCTGGGTGGTCACCTGTCTGACGATGATGACATCTCATATCAGGAGGCCTTGCTGTTCTTCATTTCGGTGGCGGTAGCGCTCGCTACAGATCGCCCATTCACTCTTCTACCCAAGCGGGACACATTCCCGCTGGGGCGATGTGTCTCCCGCTGTTGGAGCCCCATCATGTACTCAACCTGCATCACCCTGGCTGGCCAGCAGTTTCCCTGCAGAAGCGGTGAGGCCTTTTCGTGTACTCATTTCTTCCTACGCTATTGATCATGTCAGCCATTGCCATGATCAGAGCAGTCAAGCGCTCGCCGCTGTACCAAGGCTGCTTCACAGCCTGTTCATGGCCATGAAGTCCAACCCCGCAGCCAGGCAGCTGACCTTTCCTGTCTTCGATCGACAACAGCCCTCAGTCCAACTGGTGGCCACCTGTCATGACCTGGTTCAACCCAGTGTCATGATCAACGTGGCCAATGAGAGTCTGTCATCAATGCTCGACATATAACCCGCCTGAACTATCAGGCCACTTCACCTCACCCACTCGGGGATACTGTCCCCGGTGGGTGGTATCTCCGTGCAACCCTTTTCGGAGATCAACCATGAACGCAACGGACATCCTGACCGCTAACAAGCGGTTCAGTGACGAAGTTAAACGGCTCAGCCAGGCGGCTGAATACCGGCACCTGCAACGAACAGGCGCAGGCGATGTCTACAGCACCAAGCTCGCGTCACGGAATATCCGTGCTTCACTGAAACACCGTTTTCCTGGCCATACCTTCTCTGTTCGGATGAATGGTTTCACCGAGATCATTGTGCGATGGGAAGGAGGTCCTACTCGGGATGAAGTACATGAGACTATCAACGCCTTTCGGGCGGGTAGCTATGACACTCACCAGGATATGTATATCGAACACCGCACGCCCTGGCATCAGGTCTTCGGCTCGGTGAAACATATACACCTGTCACACTCACGCCCAGCTCGTACTGAGCCCGGCGTTTAACTCACGTTTGTAGCCACGCTTCTCAACCAGTCCGCATGGGGATACCTCCCCAGCGGGCGGTATCTCCGTGCTTATTTTATGGAGATCACCATGTCGACACTGACCTCAGAAAACCGCATCACCCGCACCCTTATTCAGCCAGACGATGTTGGCAGTACGCTCTCTCAGTATCTGGGAGGCAAGCCTGCCCATGCCATCCTCTTTGTGATTAACACCTTTCGTCAGCTTAATAGCTACGCCGATGCCTACCACGGTGGACAATGGCAGTTCTTCGCGCTGTCGAATCGAGGTGTCTACATGGCCCCGATAGGAGAGGGTCAACTGACGCTTGAAGTCCCTAGTAATCACTTTACTGGAAGCATGAGCTTTGATGCCGCCGGCATCGTCGCCTCGCTGTTTACGCTCAACATGTTGGCATGGAAAACAAATAACGACGACGTTGGTGAGAGTTTCTACAGACTCAGAGACTTTGCCTGTGCGCATGCCGAAGCAAGCAGCATTCTAAGTGCCATCGACTGACCTCTCTCAACTTCACTGGAATCCTCTTCTCACTCAGGCCCTTCGGGGCCTTTTTCTTTTTCCTCACCACAGAGACTCAATCATGACCCCATCCGAAAAAGTGACGGCGACAGTCCAGTCGGCGAGTACCCGTGAGTTCATCTCCCTCTTCAACCAGACTGCGCGCTACCATCACCGCTATAAAGTGTTTTCTGACTTCGTAACGGTGTCAGGTATTGCACTACACAACGCTGCGGCGTTCGATCAGGCGCTGGAGCAGCAATACCTCGACATCGTAAAGCAGTATGAGAAAGACGATGTGATGCGCTTCACCCAACTGTTCGCTGTACTCACCATGGAACTGGAGAGCCATCCCCGTGACGTCCTGGGAGAGCTTTATATGAGCCTGGACATCTCATCAGGTCACCTGGGGCAGTTTTTCACCCCGTTTTCGATGTCGAGAATGATGGCCAGACTCCAGCTAGGTAATAACGATCCCTATGCCGAGAATCCGCATGGATTTGTCTCTGTCAGCGATCCCGCCTGCGGTGCCGGAGGTATGATCATTGCCTTTGCAGAAGCACTTCAGGAGCGTGGACATTCACCACAGCAACAGATGTGGGCACAGTGCATCGACATTGACCCGATTGCTGCATGGATGTGCTACATCCAGCTGACCCTCCTGCATATTCCAGCAGAGGTTATCATCGGCAACACGTTGTCGATGGCATTCAGTCGGCGCATGTACACCCTCGCCCACTACCTCGGCGATTGGAGCACCAAACTACGGCGTAGAACTCAGGCAGAGGCCATGCGGAAACTGCTACAACACGGAGCAGATCAGGATCAGAAGGTGGGTCACATCATCACTGAACCAGCCACATCGCCAGCCTCGTCAGTCGGTGAGGTCAATGCAGCCGATGAGGTCATTACGGAAACGGAAGCAGTACGCTATACAGACCGTATCGCACCTCTGACCCAGCTTTCTCTGATTGAAAGTCCACGGGCAACCTATACCGTCACTACCAAGCCAACACCTGTCGCAGCATAAGGACATGCACTCATGAACACTGACGCAGAGAACTCTCTGAGCCAATTGATTGAGCAACTGGCTACCCAGGCAGTACAGAACATGGGAGACATCTTCTATGACCCTCATCCTGCCTACGGCGAAGGCACGGATCCAGCGGGCACTGCAAAGGCATCTATCCTGGATGCATTGCAGAAACTAGCCACTCATCTCAACCCGGATAAACCCGGTTGGGTCGTGGTTCGCTTCTCTCCCGATGAGATCCAGGGAGTAGATGCAGATCGTCTGCAGCAACGGCTAGTCGCCGATGGCTACGAGCACATACAGGATCTGCAGAATCATCAAGTTTGGAACGTGGAGCACTGATACACCGGCAGACTAAACCTGCCAGTTTCACTTCAACCTAATGCAGTAAGGCCCCAGTGGGGCCTTACTCATCTAAGACAAACACAAACCAGCAGAATCAGTCAAAGGAGCACGGTAACTGACAGGACTTCTCAGAAATCACCTTACCCTCCTGATCAATCTGGATATGGGTACGGAAAGCAGTGCCTGGAGGGTAGTAGCGCTGGCCACTCCAGTTATTATTTTCAGTGGAAGTAGGATAGCGATTCACAAACAGCACAATCTCGTTTTCTGAAGCATCTCCAGGATAGATACGAGCGGTTTGGCTTTCTCCAGGCTGAATATTCGCAAGTGTTGCTTTATCAACCCCTGACAGAATTTCTGCCGTGGACAACGGTGCTGTTCCATCTGGAGCAATAAACTCGATCTCTACAAAACATACTGGCCCTGATGGCAAGTAGTACCACCAGAGTGCGATCAGCAGAGTAGCTAGCACGCCTAACCTATGTTTCATGTCCGGTACTTCACTGAGCTATTGATGAGGCTGGTGACTATCGTAGCAGCCGATGGGCCGCCCGGGCTCTTTCGATAAAGATCGATACCTAACTGAATTGAGGTGCGGTCTCTGGGATCATCGAAGTCTCTTAACCTCCCTGTATCAGGGCCTTTCCGACCTGGCATGTTCAGCCTAAATAAGTCACTTCCAATCTGCTCCAGGCCGGCCCCATCAAGTAATTGAGAGGATGTAAATCCTGCTGCGGCACCAAGAAAACCATAGTGAATGTTGGACCATATGTCATAAAAGTAGCGACGATCTCTCCACGCATGGTACTGAGGATCCCTCGGATGGAAACAACGGCGAATCACCGCTTATGATCCCAGCTATTATCCTGAGCCACCTTCATGGTCCAGATCATCATAGCCGCCTCCCGGGCCGTCAGCCCTTTGGCCTTGTCTTTGCCCCAATCCAGCAACTCGCCCAGGCCCCACGACTTCAGCTCGTGCGCATGATTTAGAAAGTAGTCAGCGGTATGGTTCAGGTGCTTCATCGCCCACACATCACGAGAACGCAGGTTAGTGCTGATCTCTCTGGCCATGTATTCGGCGATGGGGGTGAGTTCGTCCAGGTAGGGCTGACCGGCGGGATTACTTGTCACTCCCATACAATTAGGTGTGGGGCAAACGCTGGGATTGCTCATAGCACGTTCCTTGTTGAGGTGAAGCGGTACCAGCATCCCTCACTGGTACCCAAGAGTTAATCGTCTGCCTACATGGAGGGAGTCATTAACGGGTTAACCGTCGAGAAACTGACTGAATCGAGTTTAGGAAATACTAACCTACTCCTGCGTCCTGCTCCTGAATCAAAACTCGCGTAAATACAGTAACCGATAGGGTCGGCCCTGCCGGCCGCCACCGGCATCCAGAATCAGCGTTTCCACCACACCGGCGAGTGCACCACTGGCCATCTGTGCCTGGCTGATGATGGTCAGCACGTTCCCGGGCGCGCTGGCCAGATTGCTGAGCTGGGTGCCCTGCGTACGCTGCAGCGCCGTCGCCACTGCCGGAGCGGCCAGTTTAAGGCGCGGTACCTCCTGCCCGGTCCAGATAGTCACCAGCGGCTCCAGTTGCAGAAACAACTGAGGGGTCATACTGCGTAACTGGTGCAGTTCTACAATGCTGCGAAAGGACTGATTACGCGGCACACTCAGGCGGCCACTGGCGAGATAGTCAGACGCTTCGGCGCCATTGGGCCGCGGCTGATCGTCCGCATCACGCCAGTCCAGCAGCTCGGCGGCCAGCCGTTGCGCCAGACCGCTATCGGCGCCAACCGCTGCGAACAGGGCGGTGAGCAGCTCAGTTCCCGCGACATTGATATCCACCTTGCCAAGGTCACTGTACAGCCTTATTTCCAGCGGTTGCTGGTCGATGCTTATCGTATAGGGCTGACCATTGGCCTGCCACGGCCCTGCTCCATCAGCCGCTTGCAGCAAAGTTGCCACCACCTGTTCCACGCCAGCCTGCGCCAGCAACACGGCCTGGGTATGTTGCAGCTGATAGCTTTGCAGTCGCTGCGAAGTACGGGTCACGCTGAGCATCGCTGTCACCACGACGGTCAGCAGCGCAGCGATCCAAAGCACCAGAATCAGGGCCACGCCACGTTGTTGAATGCGGATACCAGCGTTGTTCATCTACCAGTAACCCGACACATTGCGGCGGATGGGGATAGTCAGGGTAGGCCACAGCGTGCCATCTGCCAGAGTGATGTGAATACGCACGGCCAGCGGCAGACGATTGCTCCATTGCCAGGAGGACTGCCAGGCAGAAGCTTCGCCGTTTTCGTTCCACCCCAGATACTGCAGCTGCCACTGTCTGATCCCTTCCAGCAGGGTATGTTGCTCCTGCCAGGAAGGTGAAGGTGTGGCTCCCGGCTCTGCCGGCAGAGTATGCAGACTGATCTGCAAACGTTGCTCCTGCAGGCTCAGTTGCTGCACAAGTGGCCCCAGGCCGGCAAACTGGTTGGGCATCGCCGCCACAAACAGCACCGAGTCTGGCGCACCGACAAACACCTGCCGATGGCCGTTGTCATCGGTGTGCGCCGTCTGTGCCAGCGCATTCATCAGTGCCTGACGCAGATAGTTTTGCGCCGTGCGGATGTCATCCTGACGCTGGTTGAGTTGCTCCACCTGCTGCGCCACGCGCTGCACCCGGCTGATCGCCTGCCACGCCAGCAACAGCAATAGTGCCAGCAGCACCAGGGCAAACAGCAGTTCCAGCAGAGTAAAGCCCCGTTGCTGCCGGGGCAGACATACGGCGCTCATGTTTGCCCCTCAATCTGTGCCCGCAGGGTGACAAAGCGCTGTTGCTGACCATCACGCTGCAAAATTAACTCGATATGAAGCAGCTGCACCAGCGCTGAGCTGCCGGGATAGGGCTGGATATGCAGCTGCCAGTGAGTCTTGCCATCGTCCAGCGTACCCTGGCTGTCACCCACCTGCAGCGGACCACTGAGGCCCAGCCCTTCGAGCAGTGAACGGGCCTGCAATGCCATCTGCCCGACACGCACACTTTTGCCGGTCAGGCGACTGCCATCCCCTACCGCTCCCAGCAAGATCGTCATGGTCAATGCCAGAATCGCCAGTGCCGCCACCAGCTCCAGCAGGGTAAAGCCGTGCTGCGCCTGCCGGCATGCGCGCATCATGGTTGTTGTTCCTGCTGCTGGCGTATCTGCCCGCTCAACCAGTCAATATCCAGCCGCCAGCGTTGCCCGCCTCTGACCAGCCGGATATAGCCACCGCTGGCACTGCCGTCAGGGTAGAAGGTATAGACGCCCTGCTGCCGTGGCGACTGGGCAGCACTGTGCAGTTCGATCATCAGCCCGGCAGAAAGACGATGACTACCTTGCCCCGGCGCTGACCATTGCCGGGTCTCAGGGTCTACGGTCAGGGTCAGCGGCTGCCCCTGACTGATGGCCTGGCTGCGCACACTGCGCAACCCTGCCAGCAACGCCGCCACATCCTGCCGGGCCTGTGGCTGCAGGCCCCGGCTGATATTGACCGATACCGCCACCAGAGCGATGCCCAGCAATACCAGCACCAGCAGCAGTTCCAGCAGGGTAAATCCCCCTTGCCGTTGCCCTGCACAACAACGCATGGGCGACGGTTACTCCCAGTTGCCGATATCGGCATTGTAGCCGTCGCCACCGGCCTGGCCGTCCTGACCAAGGAAGATCAGGTCGAAGGCACCGTGCTGCCCCGGCACCTTGTAGCCAAACTCATGGCCGAAGGGATCTTTCAGATCCGATGCTTTGGCATAGGGGCCCACCCAGGTATTTACCCCGGCCGGTTTTTCCAGCAGAAAGCTGAGCTGTCTGGGCGGTGCGCCGTTGTCCAGCGCGTAGCTTTCGATCTTCATGCTGAGGCTGGCCAGCTGGGCCTTACCGGCGTTGTATTTGCCCTTATCGACATTGCCGCCGATATTACGCACGACGATGGTGGCCACGATGCCCAGCAGTACAATCACCGCCAGCATCTCCAGCAGAGTAAAGCCCTGCTGTCGCCGGGCAGCCGGGCCTCGACGGTGCATGACGGGGGCAGAAGAGGTCACAGCGGTTGGTCTGGCACTATTCATGAAATGTCCTTTACACATGACAGCGGATGATAGGTTCGGTAATACAGTCAGTGATTCGCCAGTACAGGGTTACAAACCACTGGTCAGATTCATCAGTGGCAGCATGATCGACAGCATGATCAGCGCCACCAGCAGGGTCATCACGATGGTCAGGCACGGCGTCAGCGCGGCCATAAAGCGGTCAATGCTGTGTTTGACTTCGGTATCGAACAGCACCGCCACCTTCAGCAGCATGGCATCCAGCTGCCCGGCCTCCTCGCCGACCTGCATCATCTGTACCGCCAGTACAGGCAGCAGTTGTGCTTCCGCCAGCGCAGACGACAGCAGCGCGCCGTTCTTGACCCGCTCGGTGGCGTCGCTCATGGCTTGCTGCAACGCCAGATTGCCCGTCACTTCGCGGCTCAGTTGCAGCGCCTTGACCAGCGGCACCCCGCTCTGCAACAGGGTGCCCAGAGTGCGCGCCAGCCGTGCCGTATGCAAGCGCTGCAGGAAAGGCCCTATCCCGCGCTGGCGCAGCCAGTACGCCTGCCACGCCAGCCGGGTCGCTGGCTGGCGATAGCGCAGCGCCAGCCACCATAGCCCTATCGTCAGGGTCATCAGCATGATCAGGCCGTATTGGCTCAAGCCACTGCCCAACAGCAGGATAGCCTGTGTTATGGCCGGGACCGGCACCCCCAGATCGGCAAAGATCGGCACAAACTGCGGCACCACATAACTCAGCAGCAACACCAGCGAACCCAGCACCCCGACCAGCAGAAAGCAGGGATAGATCAGCGCGTTGATCACCTCGGCTTTCAACCCGGCCGCCCGCTGCAGATAGCCGTGCAGCTGCAGCAGACAGCCATCCAGCTGGCCACCGGCTTCACCGGCCTGCACCAGACTGATATACAGCGCCGGGAAGATGCCGTGCTCTTCCCGCAACGCGGCCGACAGCGCCATCCCGCCCTTAACCCGCTCGCGCAGCCGTTCAATTAGCCGCTGCAGTGGCTCACGCTGGGCCTGAGAGGCCAGCAGAGTCAGTGCCTTGTCGAGGGTTTGCCCGGCTGCCAGCAAGGTTGCCAGCTGCTCGGTCCAGCGCAGCAACTCGGTGGTGGTCATGGCAGGTTTCTGCCCCAGCTGGCGCCAGGCTCCCCAGCCCGCCCGGTCGCTGACCTCCAGCACCATCAGCTCCCGCTCCTGCAGGTACGTGATGACTTCCTGCGCGGATTGGGCCTGCATCTGTCCCTGCTGCTGCTCGCCGTTCAGGGCCACGGCGCGGTAACGGTACAGCGCCATGTTCAGTCCTCACCACCATCGTGGGTGATACGCAGCACTTCATCCAGGGTGGTGACGCCCTGCAGCGCCAGCCTTAAGCCGTCTTCATGCAGGGTCAGCATGCCCTGCCGCCGGGCCTCCTGCTCCAGCAGCACCGCATCAGCCTGCTGCATCACCAGTTTGCGCAGGTTGTCGTTCAGTACCAGCAACTCGCTGATGGCACAGCGGCCCAGATAGCCTTCCCCCGCAGCCAGCCCGACGCGGGGCCGATACAGGCGAACCGGCTGGCCAGCGGCATAGCGCTGCAGCTGATAACGCTCAATCACTTCCGGCAGCGGCTCATAGGCTTCGCTGAGAGCCGGGTCCAGCCGCCGTACCAGGCGCTGAGCCAGAATGGCGTTGATGGTGGAAACCAGAAGATAGTCTTCCACCCCCATATCGAGCAGACGGGTGATACTGGCAGCCGCGGAATTAGTGTGCAGGGTAGACAGCACCAGATGGCCGGTCAGTGCCGACTGAATGGCAATACGGCAGGTTTCCAGATCGCGCATTTCGCCGATCATGATCACATCCGGGTCCTGCCGCACAATGGAACGCAGCGCCTGCGCAAAATCGAGACCGATAGTGGGCTTGACCTGAATCTGGTTGATGCCTTCCAGCTGGTATTCCACCGGATCTTCGACGGTGATGATCTTGCGTTCCGGCGTGTTCAGCAGCGACAGCGCGGTGTAAAGCGTCGTGGTTTTACCCGAGCCGGTGGGGCCGGTGACCAGCACCACGCCGTGAGGACGTTCCAGCAACTGACGAAAACGCGCCCGTGTCGCCTCGTCCATCCCCAGACTGGCAAAATCGAAACGCACCGTCTCCCGCTGCAGCAGGCGCATCACGACCGACTCACCAAAGCTGGTGGGCACGGTGGATACACGCAAATCCAGCTCCTGCCCCTGCACCCGCATCATAATGCGGCCATCCTGCGGCAAACGTCGTTCGGCGATATTCAGCCGTGCCATGATCTTGATACGGGAAATCACCGCTGCCGTGGAGCTGACCGGCGGCGCCTCGCTGTCCTGCAGTACCCCGTCTACCCGGTAGCGCACCTTGAGGCGATTCTCGAACGGCTCGATATGGATATCCGACGCCCGTCGCTCCACCGCCCGCTGAATCAGCAGATTGACCAGCCGGATCACCGGCGCCTCTGACGCCAGATCCTTCAGATGCTCCACATCCTCCACCACATCGCCCCCCTCGCCGATACTTTCCACCAGCGAGCCCATGGCCGAGCGGCCCTGGCCGTAATAGCGCTCCAGCAATTCATCTATCTCACTGGCCAGCCCGATACTCACCGCCACCTGTGCCTCGCAGGCATAGCTCAGGGCATCGACCACATAACGGTCTTCCGGGTCCGCCAGCACCACCTGCAACAGCGGCAGTGGCTCCCCCTGCGAGGCCTCGCGCTCTGCCGCAGGCTGCCAGCCATAAGGGAACACCTTGTGCTGCCTGAGAAAGCGCAGCGACACCTCCGGCAGCGCCGCCACATCCAGCAGTGCCAGCTGCGCCTCATCACCCTGCCAGCGCGGCAACTGATACTGCGCAGCAAAGTGTTCAGCCAGATCACGCTCCGACACCAGCCCCAGCCGCACCAGAAAGGCCGAAAAGCGCCCGTCGCTAACCGGGTTATACAGACGCTGGGCGCGCTCCAGATCGGCGGGCTTGATAATATTGGCTAATTCCATGCGCTGTATTGACTCCACCACCTCTTATTTCCATTATATAAAATGAACATATTTCGCACGAATCAAAAGCAGCTCTACAGGCTAACTTTGTTGGCTCACGCATTAGTCACTGCACTTATATCAGTTGTAATTCCAGCGCATGATCAAAAGCCGTCAGAGTTGTTCACCGTTCTTCATCACTCGCTAAATTTTTTGTCTTCTAGTTGATAAAGCAATCATTGATTTGAGGGGAGAACTATTAAAAATGTCCAATCCACTCCTTATTAACATGCGGAATTCAAATTTCCACACCATTTATTTTAATAAAGCCCACAATTACAGGCTCACTTCCTAGAGTTTAAAATTATCTATCACTTCAACTACTTTAAAGCGAAGTTGCTCCTCGTTGAGTTTAAGCACTTCACGATCTGGATCGAGGTTATATCGAAAGACACTCGCTTAAACTCCTTTTATCCAATTGTAGAAGGTTGTTATCGCGTTCGAATTTCCAAAGCTCTATATATGCGTTGAAAACTCATCTACAGTTAATCTCTCACTGGAGGATCATTTTGCTAATGCTAAAACTGTAGCGCTCATCGTAACAAGCCATTTGCAATATAGTTAAATGAATTCCGACTTTTCCGAAGGCTTATTGGGGCGGACGCCCTAAAAGGGCTATCCGTTGCGCCCAAGGCGCTACATCATCCCGAATCTCAGCTGGTCACGAGATCATCCGCTTTCTCCTGATTCCGGATGTGCTCTCGGACCCTCTCTTCATCCAAGCTTAAGGTTGAAAAAAGTAGCTTTTCGCTCAGAATGCCTCATCATTGTAATTCCTCTGGTGGTCTCCGAACTGCCCGGCAATGGTGCTCTTACCTTTGAAGTATCCAACTACGATGGTACTTACAATCCCAGCGTGCATACTCCAAACTTTCATAGTCTCGCATAGGGTTACCTTCATCTTTCTTGGTCGAAAAGCAAAGGTATTTCGACCGGGGCCTCTGTCAAGCCTAAGCGAGTGACCCCGGCATAGCCAAGGGATTACTCCTGATTAATTATCAAACTGAGGAATTCCTGACGACAGCTTAAAGCTGGTAACGAAATCTCCGGCATTATCCAAAACAATTACATTGTTTGAAAAATCTTTGAATCCTTCACAAATCCATAGATTCCTTTTTGTACAGTTGCTGTATTAATCAAGTCGCCAGTAATCGCTTTAAAAAAACAAGAGTCTTAAGGTTCTGTTTAGTCATATTAACCCCAAAGTCTGAAGCAGACTTGAACTTCTTTACCAATTAATTATTAGTGAAATTCTCTGATTTTTTGTAACATTAAACTACAACGGCTAGATTCATCCCGGTCGCACCAATAGACTCTAGTCTTTCTTTAACGTTCTCGCTGATAACTACAGCAACCTCAAACTTCTTTAACCTGAAAATATCAAGGCCTGGTATTTTATTAGCATCTAATCGCAACTTCATGAATGCCCTGTACTCTCCAGCTTTGTCCGGCCTCACAGGGTCATTTTGCTCAAATTTTTGAAATTCTGAGTTTACCTCATCAACACACTCAACAATTTCGTAGATCACTAACGCATAGTAATCAGTGGAGCATCGTTTCCACTGAACTTGAATAGGAATAAAAGCAATACCTTTGATATCACTAAGTGCTTCATATATTTTCCTGCTAACAATCGGCAAACCGTATGTTTCCGTAAAAGTGAAGTCCATTTCCTCACCATCACGTACTAGTTCGATTTTTAAATTAGTGGCACCCTCTGGTGCTGATGTTGCCAGCTTCCAATTGTCAACTTCAGCAATATCGCCTAAATACCATCTACTAGGGAAATTAATATCATCGTTAAGTTCAAAGTATTTCATTGATTCGTCAACCATCTATTGACTTGACTACCTACTGTAGTCGCCTCCATTCTGATTCGATCTAGAGTTCCAGTCACCGCGTTTTGATACGCACTTGTATTAGCTTCCAATCCGCGAGTTGCAGACAGAAGCTCTTTATATACATAGGAGTGATACGCTTCTGGATGGGGGCCTTGATGACCCGGAACAGCAACCTTGTTTATCGCATCATCTAAACCAATGCCAGCCTTATTAAATATTTCTTGAAATCGAGGAGTCCAAGGTCCTCCACTCGCTGCAGAGATACAATTCTTATTTGTGCATATGTGGTGGACAGGTGCCTTCTGTGTAACATTACTTCCTAACTTCCCAAGGCCAGCACCAGCAGATAATATTTTTGTCACACCAGCTGGAAGATAAGGAACCGCGGCTGCTGTGGTATCAGCACCCAGATCTATTGTTGCAGAGCTAACCATATCTGAGTTATTGGTGACATATCCATAACCGATTCTGGCAATATCGTAGATTACATTCGCCACATCCCAGATTGTGTCTAGTGGAATTTGACCTTTTGGGTCTATAAATCGATAGGGGTTATTATTAGCATAAGCGTATCGATTTATTGAATAAAGATTGCCTTCATGCGTTGGCTGGATCGGATCGCGACTCAAAAAACGGCCAGCATCACTGTCGTAATAGCGTGCTCGCATATATGTCAGGCCCAGTGTGGGGTCATAGCTATGACCCGCATATCCCGGTCCTGCATTGACAGCACCAGTGACCTTGTTGCCGTAAACACCATATTCCGCACTGTCTATCACTACGCCAGCGCTGTTTGCCTCGACCAAAGGGCTACCCAGATGGTCGGTATATACATAGGTAACACTTCCTGCCTGCGAGGATTGAAGTGCTATCACCATCAGCACAAGGCACGCGTACAGTGAGTTTACGAGCACGTGTCGTAACATCTTTTGGGCTCCTTCTCTTAATGCAACAACAGAGAGGTGATAGGTACTAACACCGCAGCCATATTCAGTTGGCCGGCATAAATAGGGTTACTACCATTGATGTACTCCTGCAGGTTGGATAGCCCATCACCATCACTGTCCAGCCCCGCATCAGCCAGCAGAGGATCCAAACCGTACTGCACCTCCCAGGCATCAGGTAGCCCATCACCATCTGAGTCCTTACTCAGCCCGTTCAGGCCGTTGATTGCTTCATAGTCGTCCGACAGCCCGTCTGCGTCAGTGTCCTTATTAACCGTAGCTGGGGTAGACTCATGACAGTCTACGGCGGTGTTGCACACCTGCTTAGCAACCAGATTGTTGGCTAAATAGATGTAATTGCGGAAGCCATTGCCAGCTTTGTACTCAAACAGCAATTGGCCACCATCACTGTAAAAGGCGTACTTAGGGACATCGCCGTCATCGACACTCTTTACAAGGTTCCCATTGGCGTCGTAGCTACGCGAGTTGCCCCCCATGTAACCCACCAGTCGATTTGCTTTGTCATAAGTTAACACTATTCCATTTTTCAACGTGGCGTTCCCTCTGCTGTCATAGTCATAGGAAGCCTTCATCATATTGTTGTGAGTAATGTTGACTAGTTGGTTGACTGCGTTGTAATTGAAAACCTTGGTCAGGGTGTCACTGCTAATTTCTCGCAAATTGTTCAACGCATCGTATTTGAACACTTCTGCTGAGGTGTCTCGGGCTGATTTACTGCTGACCAATCGATCAAACATGTCGTACTGCATGGTACGGCCGCGTTTACTTCCCGGAATGCTGTCAGTCTGCTGGAGTAAATTACCCTTTTTGTCGTAACTGTAGGTGAGGCCAACATACTTCGTATTGGTATTGGCATAGGTTATTCCCTGAGGGGCGCCACGCACATTGAGTGGCTTAGAAAACTGGGTTCCGTTTCCGTAAGTAAAGGCCTTCATTATTCCGTTGGGGCCGTATTGAGCGGCGTAGGCATAACTTCCAGCACGTGTTGCACGACCAAAAACATCGGGAACAGTATCAACACGAGTACCACTGGGATACGTCATGCTGTCGCGCACACCATACGCGTTATAACCGTAGGCTGTTTTCCAGTTGAATCCATCAAGCGCCAGCGCTTCTGAGGTCATCAATCCACGACGGTTGTATCCATAGGTTCTGACTACCGCACCTGCAACAGCGCTAGTACGACTGCCTCGCTTATCATAGGTGAAAGTGATATCAGGAGTAGCGTCTGGAAAGTTGATCAACTTTTCCCGACCGATTAAATCGTAACTGATAGCGGTCTTTTCGCTGGCAGGCACATTAGCAAGACCACAGTCATTTGTAGTGATATTAATACCCTCAGCTCGCCAAGTGACTCTCCCGGCAGCATCATAAGCAAACACATCACTTTTACCTTCCGGCTCCTGATATCTACATAACTGTCCTGTACTGTTATAGAAGTACTTTTTGGTTATTGAGCTGTTAACACCGTTATATGAACCAAACTGCGTTAGTTGCTGAGGACGTCCATAGATATCTCGCGTAATAGTCTGAGTAATTCCACCCATGACAGACTTAATCAAATTTTTATATTCAGGTTGATCATAGGCCTGATAATAGGAACTCTGTCTATTCCCGCTAACATCCGTCACCGTTACACCCATATTTTTCAGGTATTGTATGGTGCTTTTCAGAATGCCAAGCTCAGAATCCTGTTCTTTTGCAACAACACGACCTAAGGCGTCGTAGATAGTACGAATCCCCTTGGTACTCATTGCGATACTACCGCTATCGTAGGCATATGACTCAAAAGTTGTATTGCCCCTCCAGTCATAACTAAAATTTTTAAACAACGACTGACCATTACCACTTTGAACCGTAGCAATGGGCCGCTGCATAACATCATAACTAGTAATGGTCGTAGCCTTCCCAAAGTGTTCCGTTACTCTCAGGGCACCATCAGGATAATCATAGACATAGTTTTTGCTGTGCCAGACTTGCCCATCCGCTTCTGACGGGTAGCTTTCAGAAGTCATCCATCCTAGGGGATTGTATGTAAATCGACGGACAGCACCGAGCTGATCCGTATGGGAGACGACCTCTCCAAAGCCATTCACCTGCACAGATTCAGAGGATCCATCGGCATAAACTACCTTCTGCGGTATCCCCAGCTTGTATTGAGAGTAAGTCGTAGTATTGCCTAATGCGTCTTGTGCTGATGTCAGCAGACCTGCACTATTCCAGCTATATTTACCTTGCAGCTGGCCGAACGAATACTGCTCCAACAGCTGGCCGTTACTGTTATATACCTGATTATTTATGACATCTCCATTTGCCAAGTTAGTCGTATTGGCAGGTAGGCCGAAGATATTCTTTGCTTC
Source organism: Pokkaliibacter sp. MBI-7 (assembly GCF_029846635.1). NCBI lineage: Bacteria > Pseudomonadati > Pseudomonadota > Gammaproteobacteria > Oceanospirillales > Balneatrichaceae > Pokkaliibacter > Pokkaliibacter sp. MBI-7. The sequence continues at coordinate 117,424 of NZ_JARVTG010000001.1, forward strand.
GTTATCAAAATAGTGATGCAGCAAACGAAGCGGCACGTTGCCCGCGATATCGTTGCTGCGCGTTACAATAACGGGGCGGGCCAGTTTATCAAAAGTCTCTACCCATTGAGTGAAAACATTTCCCTCCTGATAAATGGTTTTTCTTACTTGTGGATGGTATTTTTCAATACGATCATGTGCAGCATGTACTTCTACTGTAACCCCAACCCGCTCAGGATATTCCTGCCGATTGTCAGCATACTCCATATGCTCACGACGTTTATAGGCTGTGACCGTATTGGTTTTATCTAGCGCCACATCGTAATATATGTCCAATAAGTCCCCTAGGCTTTCACCCAGTACGTTATCAAACATATAAACATCTTTTTTAGTATCTGGGTTAGTTACAATAGCGATGCTAACTGATGGTGCAGGATCTCCGGTAATATATTCGTATGACCAATTTTGGGAAACCCCCTTGCCAGTGTAAGACTTTTCAATAAGGGATACACTGAGATAACGGGGATCAAAAATTAAATAGTCAGCAACATCAATACCTATATCAGAGGCTTTTACTGAAACAAGTGGCACACAAGCATTTTTATTAAATTCTTCTGAACTATACTTTATGTTATGTAGTGAAGTTTCAAATCTAAAGTTTCCTTTTAACCCAGATGGATGCTCCATTGTTATTGAATTGTAGACACCAAAGCTTATAGAAAGTGGGTGATAGCCACCTCTACAAAAAAACATTTCGTCCCCGACTTTATCAAAATAAAAATTTGAGTTCGTTGACAGTTCTTTGTCATTCAAGTCCCGTGTGTAAAAAGACCATTTTCTTCCATCTGGAAGTGTAACACTTTCCAAATGAGACCTATCAGTATAAGAGTATTTCCACTTCTTTTGAGCAGCCCCTGATAGAACTGTAACGGAATCTAAACTATTCTCTATATCAGAGGATTTTAACTTCTTCCAAGTAGCCCTTACTAATCGACCATCACTTCCAGATATCTCAACTAGATTATTTCCGCTATACTTATACAGTAAATAATTGCCGTTTATATCCTCTACCCTCGTAGGATAGAATGAAACCTCTGCTCTTGTTGTACTTAGAACAGGGCTTGGAAAGGCATTACCAATCAAGGCAGTACTTGCATCTATTATAGGATATGAGTAATCTAGGTCAAGAATTCTTCTTGACACCATCCAATCAAACCAATATTTAGTTCCATCCGGAGAAGTTACTAAAAAAGCCTCTCCCAATTTTCCATTTTTAGTTGAAGACAAACAGGAAATATTCCAATTATTTTTTGTTATTAAAGAACCGTTATTTTGCAAGATGGACTGCCTTCCTTCATTAGGAATATCTAAGTCTACCCCCTGCCACCAATCTTCAGCCCGAAAATTTCTTTTATTTTCCCAATGCTGCGATGTTTCAAGCAAGCCAAAATTACTACATCTGGCATATGGGTTGTTCCCTCGCACACGCCAGTCCCCATTAGGAGTGCTTGTTTTTTTTTTACTAACCTGATCAGCTTCATCCTGAACAATAGAGACAATTCTTGGTATTTCCAGATCCCAATTTCCAATCTCCCTTCCACTTGATCTAGTGTTGACCACCTCCTCTTCAGGTGATAATGATCTCGCAACTCTGATAGTTGGGCCATTTCCTTCTAATACAACATCCTCTTGATAAAACGAAACCCGACCATCTTTTAACCCAAGTTTCTCCCCGAATGGATTTTCTCCTAAAGGTTCTAGCGAGAATTTTGGCGTATACTTTTTCATCATCTCCTTTTCTGGTGTGCTATTCCCTCCAAACTGGAAGGCATTTGCCACCGAGCAGAGAAGCATTACGAAAAAGGACGTCAACACATGTATGTTTGACACTTTCGTTTTTCCCTTCACTCCTAATCTTCCTTATTGAAAAATTTTCACGAAATTTGACGAAGTGTACGATGCATTTTTCCCTGAGCATGAATTTAGTGATGGCCATCCAATATAAACCGACACCTTAGTCGTATAGGCATTTAATAAAGTTATAAACGCCATTTTCAAGCTATCTTTTTCCGTCCAATTCACCTTACACCAATTCGAACTGCAGGTTTGACTAGTCGTGAAATATATATTTCTATTGCTGTGATTAACCACAGAGGTGACTAGCTCTTTACAGCTGACAGCGGCATAACTAACCGCAACTTTGCTTCCTAAAACTAATACCGAAGCAAGTGCCAACTTTTTCATAACTTCTCCTATTTTAGTTCGACTAATCATTTTGCAACCGATAACGGCTTCAGCAGCTGCAACCCCTGCCGGTATTCATCCGTGACCTGCTGCGCCTCGCTGTTGCGGGTGATGACCTTGGGCGTGATCAGCACGATCATTTCTGAGCGGTTGTGCTTGCGGTCGGTACTGCCGAACAGCCAGCGCAGCCCCGGCACCTGGCCGACGCCGGGCACACTGGCGTCGTTCTGGGCGTTGTTCTGCTGGATAAGGCCTCCGAGCAGGATGGTCTGGCCGGACTGCACCGCCACCTGAGTGCTGATGGCGCGGGTAGAGATGGAGGGATTGCCGTTGGCATCGACGGTGGTGCCAGCATTGCTGACCTGCTGCTGGATATCCAGATAGACCAGCCCACCGGGGTTAATGCGCGGGGTCACATCGAGGATCACCCCGGTCTGCACATACTGCACACTGCTGATGGTATTGAGGTCTGAGCTGCTGGTATTGACCGAGGTCTGGGTGATGGGAATGTTGTCGCCCACCTGTATCTGCGCCCGCTGGTTGTTCATTACCACCAGTGACGGCGCCGACAGCACCTGCGTATTGCCTTTGCTTTCCAGCGCGCGCAGGGCCACCTGCAGGTTGTTGCTGAGGAAGGAATAGAACAGTGACTCGCCGCCGTAGCTGGCACCACCCTGCCCCAGTGCGCCGCCCTGACCGGCACTGTTGGCAATGGCGGTTGTGGTGCTGTTGCCTGCCAGTTTGCCCAGATACCACTGCACACCGAAGCTCAGCTCATCGACCAGGCTGACTTCCAGAATGCGGGTTTCGATCTGCACCTGCAGCGGGGGGTTATCGAGGCGCTGGATGGCGGTCTGGATTTCCTGCCACTGGCTGGGGCGGCACCGTACCAGCAGCTGATTGCTGCTTTTTTGCGCACTGATACGCACGCTGTTGTCGTGGCTGTTGCCTGTACTGCTGCCACTGTCCAGTGAGGTGTCGCTGGCCGTGGTATCGCTGTTGTCCGTCGCGGTATCGCTGCTCTGGCTGGTGATGCTGTTGAGGGAGCTGCCCTGGCCACTGCTGCCGTTGATGGCGCCGAGGCCATTACTGGTCAGGGTGGTGGTGCGCAGGCCGGGAGCCACTGTGGCGGCCTGCGCTTCCGTGACCGGACTGTCGCTGTAGATCTGCCGCAGGTAATAGGCCAGATCAGTGGCCTTCATATTACGCACATCGTAGACGTACATCTGCGGCTCGTTGCCACCGCCCTGATCGATCAGCTCAATCCACGAACGCACTTCGCGCAGGTATTCCGCCTGTGGTGAAATCACGACCACCGCGTTGGTACGCTGAATCGGGATAAAGCGCAGCATGCCCGCCAGTGGCGTGTCGCCCTGAGGGCCGAACAGGCGGTCCAGCTCCGGCATCAGCTCCTTGATATTGGCACGCTGCAGGTCGAACACGCCGATAGACATACCCTTCAGCCAGTTGACGTCAAAGGTGTTAATGGTCTGCTGGTAGTTATCCAGCTCGGCGGCGGTGCCTGCCAGCGCCAGCAGGTTACGGTTGGGGTCGATCAGCAGGAAGGCATTGTCACGGGCAAAGGGTTTGAGCAGCTTCTGCATTTCCACCGCAGAAATGTAGTTGAGCACAAACAGCCGCGCCGACAGGCCAATATCGGGGGCCTGCATGGCCATCGACGGCACCACATTGCCCGGCACCGCTTTATCAGCCGGCAGGATCAAATAACGCTCACCGTCGCGGATCATGGCGTTGTTGGTCCAGGCCAGCAGGCTTTCCAGAATGGCAATGGCCTGTTCCTTATTAACCGGCTGCGAGGTGGAGAAGGTGACCTGCCCTTCCACCCCCTGGGTGATGCTGTAGTTCTCGTGCAGCATGTCGCCCAGCACCGAGTTGATCACCGCCTGAATGGGTAAATCATTGAAGTTGAAGGAGAAGCTGCCTTCGCCTGCGGGTTCACCCTGCGCCAGCGCCTGTGCTTCCTGCGGGTGGATAAACTCACCACTGCCCTGCACCCACTGCCCTTTTGGCACTCTGCCCGTGGCAGCGCTCTGCCCGCTTACACCACTGAGCCCACGGGTATCGGCCATGGCACTGGCCTGAGCCTGCGGGCGGTCGCTGCCAGTGCCCGCCAGACCTTCGCGAATCAGGCTGTCGTCGGGGCGCTGATTGGCCGGGACGCAGCCGGTCAGCAGCAGCGCACTGAGCATCGCCGCCCCCAGCAAGGGGTGATAACCGGATAAAAACGGCGTAGCACAGCACGCCAGAGCACGAGGACGCAACAACATCAGGGGGACTCATTTGACGGGCCACTAAGGCCGGGAATATGGGGGCGATTAAAAGTCAGGGTCTGCGTAGCGCCATTCAGGGTGAGGCTCACTTCGCTGGCCTCCACGCGGGACAGCTGCCAGCCACCGGGCAGGGTCTGGCCCTGACGCAGGGTCAGCGCATTGCCGTTGTCATCACGAACAAAGGCCAGCCGCAGCTGGCTATTGGTCAGGGTGCCCAGCAGGGTAAAGCCATTGAGTACGGGCGGTGGCTCACTGGCAGGCGCGTCCGGCAGCGCAGCCACCAGCTGGTCTGCCGAGCGCGAGGTACTGAGCAGCGAGTGCTGCCAGATACTCTGATAGCCGTCCAGCGGCAGTGGCTGTGCTTCCTGCAGCGCCTCGGCCAGCGCATCCGCCCCGGCTTCACTGCCGGACGCAGCTAACCAGGGCAACGGGCCACCGCTGCCCTGTGCCAGCAGAATACACAGGCCACCGAGCGCCACCACCAGCCCCAGCCACCACAGGCTGATGCGCCGTAACACGGCGCTCATCCGCCGGCTCCGCTACTGGCCTGTGCAGCCGGGTGCATATAACCGCTGACGGTCATGCGCACGGTCAGCAATCCCGAGCCGCCGTCAAAAGGCGTATCCGGGCGGCGGTACAGGCTCAGCTGATCAATAAACAGCAGCGGGTGGCTGTGTTCCAGCTCATATACGACGGCGGTCAGGGGTTCCATGGCACATTCCAGAGTGACGTTGATCGCCACCTGCACATAGGGAGCGTCCTGCTTTTGTGGCTGGTTGACCGGCAGCGTTTCCAGCAGGCGGCAACCGGGGCCGAGAGTGCTGACCTGATTGACGCTGAGCGACAGCCGTGACATCAGGTCAGCCTGTACCGAGCCGGGGTCATCGCCCGGCAGCAGGGTATTGTTAAGCTGGCTATTGGCCGCAGCGGCCTCCACCGCCGCCGCCTGCAACTGTTCTTTACCAGCGAGAATCTGCTGATAGCGCTGCTGGCGCTGGCGCAGGCTGTCCATCTGTTCACGCATCTCCTGCACCGGCGCCCAGACGCCCTGATACAGCGCGGTGGCGGCGGTCAGCAGTACCACCAGCAGGATCAGCACCGCCATGGCCAGACGCTGCTGCGCGGCGGTCAGCGACGTGGTCAGGGTGGTTTTCAGATGTCGCTTCATGGCGTGCTGCCCTCAGTCTGCCCGGATGCCGACGCCGACGCCGACAAGATGGCCTGCAAAGTAAAGCGGTCCTGCCGGGTCTGGCTGTCTGGTTGAATCACTCCCTGAAACTGCGGTGCACTGAAGCCGGGGCAGGTATTAATACGACTGATCAGGCGGCTGACGGCACTGCTCTGGCCGCTCATCACCAGCGTGCCCTCCGCTTTAATATCCAGCTGCTCCAGCCAGGTATCGGCGGGCAGGCAGTCGGTCAGCGCTTGCAGGGTGGTCAGCATCGAGGGTTGGGTGTGTTTGAGCCGGGCCAGATAGCCTGCCGCCTGCTGGCGTTCGCTCAGTTGCTGTTGCAGGGTGATGATGTCGCGGGTTTGCTGCTGTAACTGGCTGACCTCGGCCGACATCCGCTGCAGGGTGTCGGCATTCTGGCTGCGCCATAAGGCTGCCGCCGTGGCCAGCAACAGGGCACTGCCGATCGCCAGCGTCAGATTAATCAGCCGTGGCCAGTGAATACGCCTGCGCCTGCGTGCCGGGGGCAGCAGGTTAACCCCCAGTGGCTGGCCTGACGCATCCAGTGCATCCACCCGGTCTGGCACCACACCCTGTGCGGCCAGCTGCTCCAGCAGCGCATCCAGCGTATCGCGCCGCACCACTGCCAGTTGCACCTGCAGGCGCTGGGCGTCGCTGCCGCGCCGCGCCGCGGCAAAATACACCTGCCCCGGCTGAAACGGGGTAAAGCGTGGCAGCTCGTGGTGCAGCACGCTCTCCAGCGTTTTCCCCGCAGCCAGCGGCAAATACAGCTCGCGCACCAGAACCTGCGCCGGTGTCAGTTGAAAAACAACAATATGATCGTCATTACGTAATGACGAACTTACTACTGGATGGATCTCATTTCCATGAAATGCAAATTCGTATGTAGCAGGTTTAGAAAAAATATAGATTAGGAGCTTAGTAAAAAACATCACTGCATCCAGAATACGTAAAGACACAGCCATAAGCGTACCTGACTAATTCAATGCTTACACTTCACTCCGGCTTTGTTGCACAAATCATGTTGAGTCCCATGCTGTAGAATGACGGCATGAATAAACCGGCCTCACCTCAGTACAAGACCATCAATTGGAAGTCCTACAACGCCGCGCTCAAAGCGCGTGGATCGCTGATGATCTGGCTCGACCGTGACATGAACTGGTACGGTTCTGCGTGCGGGAAGCGAGGACGTACGCCCACCTTCAGCGATGCAGCCATTCAGTTCTGCCTGACCATTAAATGCCTCTACAACCTGGCCCTGCGCCAGGCGGTGGGCATGGTACAAAGCCTGCTTAAACTGGCAGGGCTGGATTGGCCAACCCCCGACTACAGCACCGTCTGTCGGCGCCAGAAGTCGCTGCAGGTCGTGATTCCTTGCTGCCCAGCCACGACCGGACTGCATCTGTTGATCGACAGCACCGGTATCAAGATGCTGGGCGAAGGGGAATGGAAAACCAAAAAGCACGGTGCGGACTACCGCCGCCAATGGCGCAAGGTGCATCTGGGCATCGATGCGCACACGCTGGAAATCCGGGCTATTGAGGTGACCGACAATGCGGTGGGGGACGCACCGATGCTGCCCGGGTTGCTGAGTCAGATACCGGTGGAGGAGAAGATAGCGTCTGTCAGTGGAGATGGTGCCTACGACACGCGAGGCTGTCATGAGGCGATAGCCCGGCGAGAGGCAGAGGCGGTGATACCCACCCGCCAGAATGCGAAGCCGTGGAAGGAAAATCGCCCGGGGGCCTCTGCCAGGAATGAGATTCTGCGGGCCACCCGCCGGCTGGGCCGGACGCTCTGGAAGAAGTGGAGCGGTTATCATCGGCGTAGTCTGGTGGAAACCAAAATGCACTGTTTCAAGCGGCTGGGTGAACGCGTGATGGCAAGGGATTTTGACCGGCAGGTCGCCGAGCTTCAGGTGCGGGCGGCAATATTGAATCGCTTTACGCGGCTCGGGACACCGATGACGGTGCGCATACCATAAGATCATCTGGGGTAAGGGGTCTTATATGCTGACATCTATTTATGCAACAAAGCCCCCCTAAGTCATAAGCGAGCATATACGACAAATTGAAGAACCATTATGAAACAATGGAGTTTAACGCTGGCCTGTTGTCTACTTGGGGTGATGGGCCATCAATAGATATACTGGCTTCACTGACAGAATAATGTATAAATCCAACATGAGATGGGTGGAATTCGCCCAATCCGTTTTTCTATTTGGCGCTATCATATAGGAGTCGTAACAGATGATTTGCTGGCGACAGTTGTAATGATGATATGAGTCAGGTGGGCCAAAACAATGAAAAAAAACCTTCCCGTTACAGAAATGGAGGTCACATTCTTCGACCGTGCCAATATTCTCTCCACCACCGATCTTAAAGGTGCTATCACCTACGTCAATGATGACTTTATTACGATCAGTGGATTCGATGAAGAAGAACTGATTGGCAAAAATCACAATATCGTGCGCCATCCGGAGATGCCTCCTGCAGCCTTTCAGATGCTGTGGGAGTCCCTGAAGAAGGGAAAATCATGGATGGGTTTAGTCAAAAACCGTTGCAAGAACGGTGATCACTATTGGGTACATGCCTATGCCACTCCCATCGAACGCAACGGTGCGGTGGCAGAGTATCAGTCTGTTCGACGCAAGGCAGACAAGGAGCATGTGCGCCGCGCAGAGTGGCTATACCCCCAACTGATGGCAGGCAAGTCCCCCAGTGCCATTCGCCCTGGGCTTTCGCTAAACAGAAAGATGCAGCTGTATTTCACCTTGATATGGTGGCTGAGCTTCGCTCTCCTGCTGGGTCTGGTAACAGAACGCTGGATGGTACTCGCTAGCATCGGTGTGGCAGGTTGGCTGTGTGGGGTCTCGTGCCTTGGGTGGTTGCTCCGCCCGATGAGTCAGCTTGCCGAACGGGCTCGGGCGATCAGAACCGATGCCGTAGCTCAGTATGTCTATGCCGGTCGCAATGATGATGTGGGCCAGATTGATCTGGCGCTAACCTCACTGGAAGCAGAGGCCGCTGCCATTGTTGGGCGCATCGCAGACTCTTCCTCGACGCTGAGAGCAGAAGCGGCCATCCTGAAACAAACGGTCGAAGACACTGGCCTCGGCGTGGAAAACCAGTTTAGCAAGACCAATCTGGTAGCAACCGCGATCAATGAAATGTCAGCCAGTATTCAGGAAGTTAACGTCAATGCAGGACGTGCTGCTGAAGCAGCGGCTGAGGCCCGCTCGGAAGCCGACAGAGGGAATGTCGCGGTCATGAAAACCCGCGAATCCATCACCCTGCTGGCTAACGAAGTACAACAGGCATCAGCAGTGATTGAAAAGCTGGAAGGAGATACGGCGAATATCACCAATATCCTGGCCGTTATTCGTGGTATTGCCGAACAAACTAACCTGCTGGCACTGAATGCTGCCATCGAGGCGGCCCGAGCAGGGGAGCAAGGACGTGGCTTCGCTGTCGTGGCCGATGAAGTGCGTGCGCTTGCCACGCGTACCCATGAGTCCACCGAAGAAATCCAGCAGATGTTGAGCAATCTGCAAACCGGTGCCCATTCTGCGGTAAGCGCAATGAAAACCGGCCAGGTACAGGCCAGGGAGACCGTGACTCAGGTGGGCAATACCGTTCATGTGCTGGAGGCTATCAATAATGCCATTGCCACGATCACGGAAATGAGCAGTCAGATTGCCACTGCCGTAGAACAACAAAGTGACGTGGCCGAAGAGATCAACCGCAATGTGGTCAATATTCGTGATATCTCATTGCATACCCGGGGTCATGCTGAACACAGCGGACAAGCGAGCCAGACCATGCAAGGTTTGGCACAGGGTTTACTCGAGCTGTCTGCACAATTCTGGAATAGCCGTTAACGATTCACTGTTCATACTGTATCTGTGCCTTGTCACTCATCGCGCACATAGGCGTTGTGCGGAAGTAGCTGATACAGCGTTTCCTCGTACACCTGTAAAAATATGGTCTATAACAACAGTGTTCGCATTACGTGTGACCAATATCATAGCGATGGAAGTTCTGTTGTCGTTGCTCGGATATTGGTATGTCGCTGTCAGTCTGGCCTGGCCAGCTACGCATACCGGATCAGGAGATACCACAATGAAAAAGCATTTCTTACCTCTGCCCCACATTGCTTCTGCATTACTGACTTCACTCCTCTTGTTGACCAGTGTTCCCAGTTCTGCTGAGGAGATTCCGGCCGAACTGACGCAGGAGCTGCCCACACTCCAGTCCTGGAGCACTGATCCGGTGCTGGTTGAAGCCGTGAAACAGCAGAACGCACAGCACATCTCCTTAGATGACATCAAAGCCCGGGATGAGAGCTGGCGCAATACCAGCGGTGTTGACGCTTTTATGGATGCCATGATGAAAAGCCCGGCAGCCCTTCACATGCTGGAGCTTGAGAAAAGCAAACCCTACCTGACCGAACTGTTTTTGATGGATAACCAGGGCGCTAACATTGCCATGACCAACAAGACGTCGGATTACTGGCAGGGAGATGAAGACAAGTTCACCGAGTCCTTCAAGGGCGGTCAGGGAGCCACTCATTTGGGCGATGTCGAGTTTGATGAAAGCACCCAGGCGTATCTGATCCAGGTATCGATCCCCATCATGGATGCAGGCAAAGCCATTGGCGCCATGACCATTGGTGTCAACCTGGATGAAATGAAGTAGCCAGCGACCAGTAGACACAGGAGGTGCCGACCATGACGTGGTTCCATAATCTGCGCTTTCGCAACAAATTGCTGATTCCTATTGCCCTGATCGCTGTATTGACACTGATCCTCGCGATGCAGAACTTGCGTTCCAGCCACTCAATGGCGACTACGGTGGACCATGTTATTCATCTGGACCTGCCAGGCGTGAACTACCTGCTTCAGGCTGACCGGGACTTCCATCAGGTGTGGGTTGCGGAGCGCAGTTTGATGAATCTGAAGGTAGGCTCGCCGGAGTACCAGCAGGTGCAGGCCTACCATCAGGAGAATCTGGAGCAAATCAAAGAGCGGGTAAACAAATTCGCAGCCTTACCCTTACCGACCGAACTGAGCCAACGGCTGGACAGTTTCTGGCCTGCATTTGCGCAGTGGAGCGAAATCACTCAGCGCATCGTCACTGAGCGTTCCTCCGATACCCGAGCTGGCCGCTCGACAGCCATGGACCTGTCCTATAACGAAGGCTTGCTGGCCTTTGAAACGGCCCGCGGTTATCTGGACCAAATGACGGAGATCATTCTCACGCTCTCCGACCAGACGTCACAGCGGGTCGTAGCCCAGCAGCAAAGCGCTCTGCATGAGCAGATTGCGTTGTCGGCGGTGACGTTGTTGGCTTGTGCGGGGGTGGCCCTGTTCTTCCCCGGCCTGATTGTGCAGGACATCACCCGGATGATCGCCAGAGTAAAGGCGCTGTCACAGGGGGATGGTGACCTGACGGTACGCCTGAGCATGAAACGTAAGGACGAGCTGGGGCAGCTGGCAACGGCACTGGATAGTTTCATCGACCATCTGCATAACATGGTCCGTCAGTTGCTCTCTACAACTCAGGATATCAATGTCAATGCGCAGGAGCTGGGCGAACTGTCACAGTCGGCCAGTCAGGTGGTAGCCAGGCAGGGTGAGGCGATCAGCCACGTGGTGTCGTCCATTGATGAGGTTAGTCACTCGATCAGCCGGGTGGCGGAAAACACCAGCCAGACCACCGAGGAGACCCGTCATACCCAGACGGAAGTGGCCTCAGGGGAGGCACAGGTTGCCCAATCTCAACGGGACATCTCACAACTGACGAGCAATGTCAGTCAGGCGGTAGAAGCGATTTCCAAGATTCAGACCGTCTCCAAACGTATTGGCTCGGTACTGGGGGTAATAAACGGCATTGCTGAGCAGACTAATCTGCTGGCCCTCAATGCAGCGATTGAGGCCGCCCGTGCAGGTGAGGCAGGACGTGGCTTTGCGGTGGTTGCAGATGAAGTGCGCGCACTGGCGAGCAAGACCCAGCAGTCCACCAACGACATTCAGGACATGATCAGCGAGCTGGAAAGCAGTGTGAGCGGCGCCGTCACGACCATGGCCACGGCCACCGAGAACGCCGATAAAACGCTGGAGTCCAGCAGCCTGACCAGTCATTCCATCCAGGCGGTGCAGTCGTCTATCACTAACGTGAATGGGCTGACTGAACAGATTGCTGACGCTGCTAAGCAACAAAGCCGGGTGATGACCACTATCCATCAGCACATGACGACGCTGGACCGCTTATCGAAAGAGAGTGCCGAAAGTACGACCAGGGTGAGCGCCTCCAGTCAGGTGATGAATCAGCTGGCAGAGGCACTGAACCAGGTAACCGCACGATTCAGAGTATAGGGTGCGATCAGACTTATCCGGCCCCCATCGCAGGCTAAAGGTTTACACGCCACCGTGGGCTTCTCGGGGAAGACTTTTGCTGCATCGATTAAGCGTAGTGGTACTGAGTGATCAGCAACATATGCAACTTATGCAGATGTCGCATGTCACCTAACGAGCCAGACGCTATTGACGTGGTATAGCTTCTTCGTTTTATTGCACCTACAACGGACGAACCATCAGCCCAGTGCCTGCATTCAACTTAGCAGCACTACACACCTGACAAGGAATGGAGTCAAGTCATCGGCGGCAGTATGGGTGGCTCATGCCTGGTACGAACAAAAGATGGATGATGTCTCGTGAACGCCAACAAGCGTTTTTCGCACCTGGAGGAGGCTTGGGCATGTACATTCAAGGGCGCAGAAATGCTGATTGCACACGGTGATACACTGAGACCTATTCACTCAGCATCTCCAACACTTTATGTCGTAGCACATCTCCACTCACAGGCCAGTTCAGACTGCCATCTCGCTCATAACACTCGTTGTGGGGAAGATGACACTCTTCTCCTGAAGGGAGAAGAGTGAGTATACGTATGCCTCTCCATCGACTATCCAGCCCAAGAAGTTGACGAATATCCAGATCTTTAAACACTCTGGTTTGCGCATCAAAAATAACCAGAGAAGGGGCAAAATCAACCAGTGCCGAACCCACTTGAAAGCCGTCCTGTGCCACGCGCGTTGCAATATCCATCTGATCTGCAACATCCATGATGTGATGCACAATTGGGGTTTGGTCAGAGACCACCAGTACACGCCAGAGAGATGTCGGAATAGGCATATTGTACTTTCGCAAAAATATCAGAAGGCTATTGGAGGTAACGCGGGCATCTTTCCTTAAATTAGGTATCTGATATGCCTCCAGTAGCCCTTCACGTATCCACCGGCGGACAGTGCGTGCACTCACCCCGCAATGTTCAGCAATATCACCTACCTTAAGTATACGGCTCATCAGCTAAGTCCAATGCAGAGGTCGGCTGAGCAGAACAATCACTCTTCCAGTTCGCTGGTCTGCTCAGGCTCACTGATACCCAGATGTAATTCAAGTTTAGTCCGCTCCACATAATCGGATAGTTTTCTGATCAGTTTTTCATTGAGCACAGCACCTTTTGCCAGCAGTCGGACGCCTGTATGAGAATAAAGACTGCGCGTTAAGATCATGCCGGGGTTCAGCTGGTCAGGAGTGAACCAGTGTATGTGCTCACTGGCACGTAAGTTGAATTGTTCTGAGAGGACACCAATGAAAGCCTCTACCAGATCAGCAGGGTAAAAACGGTCTTTGGAATATTCCAGCTTTTCGATAACACTCTTTACTGATTCTGAACTACCCTCGCCATCCAGAGAGCGGTCAGCATAAGTAACCAAACCGACGATGTATGCCCCTGTGGTGATGGCCTCCTCTTTCAACCGATAGGGAAACCCGCTGCCGTTATATCGCTCCCGGTGCTGAACAATGAACGTCTGAGCCATGTCAAAGCCCCCGGCGTCCAATAAAGCAGCGCTGCTAATAATGGGATATTGCTCGTACATTTGACGATCAATATTAATCAATGTGGCTTCAGACAAAATTTGATGATGACCGGACATACCAATGAGTCCAACATCATGCAGCAAGGTGGCGTAATACACCTGTATCGCAAATTCAGCATCAAGCCCAAGATAAGTAATTAACTTTCTACAAAAGAGACCTGCTCGAAAGGGGTGATTGAAAATACTCGCATGCAGTATTTCCAAGAGCGTGCCAAAGGTACCAATAATATGTTCAAAGCTCCCCTGTGAAAGTGCACTTTGTAGCTCAGACACCTTCGCCAGCGTAGTTTCTATAGAGGATTTCAAGCCATTGTTTTGCCTGGCTAAGGCATACAACATGGCTTTCTTACGCTGTTGGTCATGTGACGCTTTGAGTCCTGCTTCCATGACACTGCGTAAGTGTCCAATCTCCACGGGCTTAAGTAAGTAACTATGAATATGGCCACGATTTACCGCGTCTATCGCTGACTCCGTGTCAGGCTGTCCTGTCAGTATGATGCGGATAGTATCCGGACTGCACATCTCCACCTGGCTGAGCAACTCTACCCCATCCATTCTGGGCATTTTCATGTCACTAATGACGAGATCAAAGTGCCCATCCCTGAGTTGATTCAATGCCTGCTGGGGATCATCCACAAATGTCATATCCCAGCCAGATTGATGCAGATTGCGTCTGAGGGCCTGCAGAATGCTGGCTTCATCGTCTACAAACATGACCTTGGGTATTTGATTGCTCATGACTCAAGTTTGATCATTGCTGACAGGAATACGGTGGCACTTTCCCCATAACCATCGTATAGCCCCCTACTATTCGTCAAATTTAGCCTTCGGTCGCTTGTTGGGAAAACAGATGCCGGGCTGCGAGGCACATCTGGTTCTACTAAAACCCACCGTGATATGGGACATCATCGACGTCAACCTTACTCAGCATACGACATACGTTTGGCAGGTAACGAGGAGAAGGTTGCCCAGCCTCTTGATGACATGGTAGTCATTGCCACTATGTGGACCACCAATCCTACTAACACCCCCTATCACACACGAATCCCAAGAATAAGAGGCCTCGACATTATAGGCAGGTTATGACATCAGTTGTGGACTGTTTTTCAGAGTTCGCCAGGTTGCGTCTATCTGCAATGCATACGGGTATTACACGACTATAGTGAGGGTACAAGATACAGACTATGAATGATGGCGCTGCATTAGCCTTTAAATATCGATCACTGGATCTGTACAACTTGTGTTTGATTTAACCCAGGCTCAAAAATTAAATATCAGCCAAATCGTTAGCGCTCCCCCAGCCACTCTGCATTGCTTAGATATTGGATGGTCGAAGAGTGTGGTCTCGACAATTTGAGGAACATATGTTGGACAGCAAATGTATTTTGATTGTTGAAGACAGTCTGACTCAGGCTTTGCTGCTGAAGGCATTACTGGAGAAACATCAATGTACGGTGACCATGGCAGGTAACGGTATTGAGGCGCTGGACTGTATTGAACACAGCCTGCCTGACATCATCATCAGTGATGTCATCATGCCCTTAATGGACGGTTACGAGCTGTGCCAGACACTGAAATCCCAGGCCGAGACGGCCACTATTCCTGTGATCCTCGTGACATCCCTCACTGACCCTCGTGATGTGATCAAAGGTCTGACCTGCGGGGCAGATAACTTTATTACTAAACCCTATGACGCAAACTACCTTATTAGCCGTATTCGGTATCTGTTGTTCAACCGGGAACATAGAGAACACGAGCGTGTACAGGTTGGTATTGAGGTGGTGCTGGAGGGTGAACGTCACTTTATTACCTCTGCCCGTCAGCAGATGCTGGACCTGTTGATTTCGACCTATGAGGAAGGTATTCGTCTTAATGGCGAGCTGAAAAGCAAACATGAAGAGCTGAGTCAGAGCAACGCGCTGATCAATAGTTTGTTTCGTTTCACCTCGGATCTTAGTGCGGCCAGCAGTGAGAAAGAGATCATTCAGCGTGGGCTGTCACAGTTGCTTAGTTTTGACGGAGTCGCTTGTGCCTGGCTCATGACGGTCAGTGACGGGCAATGGCAACTGGCAGGTCACGTAGGGGAAGGGCTTACTGCAAGTCGCATTCTGCAATATGGGCAGCAATGCCCCTGCCAGCACGCACAAGACAGTGATCATTTTTGCGATCTGATGCCCGCGCACGCCTGCCCGGTGTTAGAGGGCAGGCTTGCGCAACAAAACCACGCCACCATACCACTGTTATTCGGCAATCAGGTGGTAGGCCTGCTAAATATCGCTCAGGACGAGGGCCTTCCCTGGAATGAACAACAGTGTTCCGCTCTACGCGCACTGGGTCATCAGTTTTCCATAGCCCTGGGAAGGGCAAAACTATTCGACAGCCTGGAGCTGCTAGCAGGACAACGCACAGCAGCACTACAACAGGAAATGCAGCGACGAGAAAGAGTACAACACGCGTTAGCCAAGAATGAGGCTCTACTGCGTCATATGGTGGATGCCCTGCCGGTAGGCGTGCTGGTTGCCGATACTGAGGGGCAGATTATTCTACACAACCCGGAGGCGCATCATATCTGGGATATTGCACGCCTAAATGCCCCCACCTTTCAGGGCTACTGGGAAGCCAGTGGTGAGTCAATTGAAGGCCGCAACTGGCCGCTGCAGCGTAGCCTAGCCAGTGGCCAAGCCTTTCTCAATCAAGTCGCCGTCGTCACTGACGATGAGGGTACACGTAAGTCTCTGCTGGTTTCAGCTGTGCCCTTTCAGCTGGAAGGCGAGAGGCATCAGGGAGCAATCAGCGTGGTACAGGATATAAGCTCACAGCGCAGGGCTGAAGAGAAGCTGCGCCTGAGCAACCATGCCATTGAGGCCAGCGTCAATGCCATCATCATTACCGACACAGGGCAACCGGACAACCCCATTGTCTACGTCAATCCTGCTTTCGAGCGGATGACCGGCTATACCTCAGCAGAGGTACTAGGCCGAAACTGCCGTCTGTTGCAAGGTGATAACCCTAAACCCCTGGAGTTGGAAAGCATTCGCAGAGCACTGCGCACCGGCAGCGAGGGAAAGGCGTTACTGCGCAATTATCGCAAAGACGGATCTCAGTTCTGGAATGAGTTACGGATAGCACCGGTCCGTGATGAACTGGGGCACATCCGGCATTTTGTCGGGGTCCTCAATGATGTGACGGAGGCTAAACACTATCAGGAACAACTGGAATATCAGGCCAATTACGATGACCTGACCGGCTTGCCTAACCGTAACCTGCTGACGGACCGCATCCAGCAGTCTATCAACTTCAGCCATCGCCATCGTTCTGGTTTTGCCTTGGCCTTTATAGATCTGGACAACTTCAAGTACGTCAACGACAGCCTCGGTCATGTTATAGGTGATCAGCTGTTACTGCAGGTAGCGGAGGCTCTCGGCGACTGTGTGCATGAGGGCGATACCCTAGCTCGCCTGGGAGGTGATGAGTTCGTCGTGCTGCTCAATGATGTCACCGATACAGACGGCATTATCATTACGCTCCGGCGTATGCTGGATGCCGTTTCCGCACCAAAGATGCTGGAGAATACAGAAATACTGGTGACGCCCAGTATTGGTTTCTGTTTGTCACCTCAGGACGGACGCGACCCAGTAACCTTACTGAAAAATGCCGACAATGCAATGAATAGAGCCAAGGCCCAGGGCAGGAATCAGATTTGTAGCTATGAAACGAACATGGACGTGTCCGTGCAAATGCGCCTGGAAATGGAACACGATCTGCGACTTGGGCTGGAGAACAGAGAGCTGGTGTTGTATTACCAGCCGCAGTGGAGTCTTCTGCATCGAGCAATCACTGGGGTTGAAGCGCTGGTACGCTGGAACCGTGGAACCTCCACTGTTTCGCCAGCAGAGTTCATACCACTCGCAGAGGATACTGGCCTGATCCTCGATATCGATGATTGGGTGTTGCGTACCGCCTGTTGCCAGGCCACAGCCTGGCAACAGGCCGGATTGCCGCCGACTACCATGTCAATCAATCTCTCTGCACGACAGTTCAAAGGGGGCCGCTGTATTACGTTAATCCGCGATGTATTACAGCAAAGTGGGCTGGAGCCAGTCATGCTAAAGATCGAGGTGACTGAGAGCATGGTGATGCAGAATGTGGATGAAGCCCTGGAAACCATGCGTCAGCTACGGACGTTAGGAGTAGGGTTATCCATGGATGATTTTGGTACAGGCTATTCGTCCCTGAGCTACCTGAAGCGTTTTCCGTTCCAGCAACTGAAGATCGATAAGAGCTTTATTGACAATGTGGAAGATGATCGCGAAGGTGCCGCTATCGTGCAGGCGATCATTGGATTGGGTAAAACGTTGGGCATCCAGGTTGTGGCGGAAGGCGTGGAAACCATAGCCCAACATAAGTATCTCACATTAGCGGGCTGCGATCAGATACAAGGCTATCTGTTTTCTCCACCGCTCCCCTCAGACGAATGCACCGTATTTTTGCAGCAAAATCATAGGTGGCCAGCTCCGTTCAGGGGTTAATCACGAGCTATCTGCAACCCCCTTCCATCCAGGCGAGCCCTAAAGGCTAACTCGTCATTAAGGATTTATGGCTTTTTGCTTACCGCACAAAGAGTCAAAGCCATGTCAGATAATAACGTACGCTGACGACCTTATGCTGCTGGACGTCCTCTTTCATACCAACCGTATATCAACAAGATGCAATTCACCTCCGCTAAGTCTCTCCTACATATTGAGGTTTAACCCTTGTTCCCAAACGGAAAAATGGCGAAAAAGGACTGGAAGGGAAAGTAAGGGAATGGATTGACGGGAATGGCCGGAAGGGAATGGCATCAAGGGAAGGGGGTTAAAGGTAACGGGCTTACCCGGAAAAGGCCCTTTTCAACTGGATGGAAAAGGCCAAACGGCCAAAAGGCGCAAGAGGTGCACGTCTGATGTTACGCGGTTTGTTGAAACGCTCAGGATCTCTGATTGGCCTAAGCTCAAAAGGGACCACTGCCCCAGTCATTTCAAAGACCCCCTCCGGTCCCGCATCCACAGCACCTACTGAGCTCGATCCCAGCGACTACCTGACGGACAGCGGCCTGATACGCCCCCTGTCGGCAAAGCAGCTCTTGGCTCCCCCTGCCAGACAACAACTGCTGCAGCTGATCTGGCAAATGACCAGTCTGCCCGAAGCCCATTTCAAATCGCTCTACATGGAACCTATCGAGCGCTACGCTGAGCTGGTCCAGCTACTTCCTGCGTCGGAAAATCATCACCACGCTCACCTCGGCGGTATGCTTGATCACGGCCTTGAAATCATTGCCTACGCTCTCAAGCTACGTCGATCCTACCTATTGCCCCAAGGGGCGCCTCCCGAGGAACAAAGTGCGCAAGCCGAGGCTTGGACAGCGGGTGCAGCCTACGGTGCGCTTTGTCACGACATCGGCAAGATCGCCGTCGATATGGATGTCACGCTAGCCTCTGGCAAGCCCTGGC
This sequence comes from Pokkaliibacter sp. MBI-7, assembly GCF_029846635.1. Taxonomy (NCBI): domain Bacteria; kingdom Pseudomonadati; phylum Pseudomonadota; class Gammaproteobacteria; order Oceanospirillales; family Balneatrichaceae; genus Pokkaliibacter; species Pokkaliibacter sp. MBI-7. The sequence continues at coordinate 136,563 of NZ_JARVTG010000001.1, forward strand.
ATCCCTGGCATGGATCAATCCGGGAGCCGTACCGCGTGCGCTATATCAAGGGACGCGACTACCATGCGCATGCGCCTGCAGGCGCCCTGCTCGTTTCCCAGATCCTGACACCCTATGTACTGGACTGGCTCAGTCATTTCCCGGCTTTATTCGGTGCCCTGCTGTCGGTCCTTGCTGGCCACAATGATCGTGCCGGCATTCTGGGCGAGATCATTATCAAAGCGGATCAGGCCAGCGTGGCCGCGAACCTGGGCGGCAATCCTGGTAAAGCGATCACTGCTCCCAAGAGCTCCCTGCAGTCCAAATTGCTTGGCGGTCTACGCTTCCTGCTGCAGCAAGGCGGTATCCGCTTCAATCAGCCAGGTGCTGCCGCCTATCTGACCGAAGACACTCTCTGGCTGGTCAGTAAAGCGGTTGTCGATCAATTGAAGGCCCATCTGCTCCAGCAGGGCATTGAAGGCATACCCTCGTCCAACAGTCGCCTGTTCGATGAAATGCAGGCCCATGGACTGGTCCAGCCTACGTCCGATGGACGCAGCATCTGGAAATGCCAGATCACTGTTGAAGGCAAAGACCCCTGGACTCAAAGCCTGACGCTGCTCAAAGTCGCCCCTTCACTGATCTGGGAGAACAGCAGTGATCGCCCAGCGGTACTCAAAGGCACTGTCGTACCTGAACATACAGACGCTGGCACAGGCGCTCCAGATAAGATCACTGCGCCAGATGCCACTACAGCACAGCCTGCTGTGACAGCCTTCACACTCGATGACCTGCTCCAGTCCACTACATCATCAGTGCTGCCCGACTCGACGACACCAACGACTGCGGCAGCGACCCAACAGATAGAGACTGCGGCAGTTATGACGAGACAGGAAATGACTGGGGCAGTACCCTCAGCATCCCAACCCCCTTCTGCCGATGCCACCGACGTCATGTTGTCCTTGTTCGATCAACTCATGCCGGCAGCGGCTCAAGTGGCGACACCGGCTCCAGCCCCCTCGGCCCCACGACCCCCAGAGTCTCCCGCAGCCCCATTGGAACCCGTCGTGGCCACACCCGAGATACCACATGCAGACAATCCAAAAATTTTTACAAATAGCAGGAACTTGACGCCAGAAACCAACACTAACGCGCCAGAGAAAATAAAAGATACAATATCAACACATTTCGTTACATGGATTAGACAAGGAGTCTCGGATCGCTCCATGATTACTAATGACTCGCGTGCACTGGTCCATGGAGTCGATAACACGGTGCTGCTGGTAACCCCGACCATCTTTACCAAATACCTGGCAGTACATCCTGAAGTCACGATGGACTGGCGAGAGCTGCAGGTGCGTTTTCAGCAACTGGGTATCCACCGCAAAGCCGCCGGCAATGGGGAAAATATCTGGACCTGCTACGTCAACGGGCCGAGAAAGACAGGGAAGTCACTGAAGGGCTACCTATTACTCAATCCGACAGACGTGGCGCCAAACATCAGAAACAACCCGTTTCTCACACTTGCCCCTGAGCGAGTGGCTGAGGGAGAGGTCTGAGTAGTACCAGGTAGACACCTGGGTGAAGAAAGTGAAAGACGTTGTGCAGAGGGAAGTAGTTCACTATGGAACAGCAAACACAGGGATCAACCAAGCCCATTACCTGGGAAGAGTTGTTGGAGCTCTACTGTTTGGGAAAGCGCGTGAAACGTGTTACCAGAAGCAACTATCTGAATGCAATCAATTGCTTTAAAAGGTATCACCCGAACGTATTACCTCAGCAGGTTACCCATAACATGCTGCTGCACTGGCGGGTTTCGGTTCTGGATACAGATCCGGCACCTCTGAAGCCAGCCAGCTGGAATTGTTACTCATATGCGCTGCGCTACATATTCGAATATGGCAAAGAGGTCGATGTCCTAACGTTTGAAAAGAACCCTTTTCGGCGGTTGAAAGTGCGTGTCCCTGAAGAGCAGATCAAGGTGCTTAGTGCCAATGACATTATCGCCTATCGCACTTACCTCGACGCTCAGGAAATGCAGGAGCGACTAGGGAAGTACGGCGCCTTTTATCCTGCCTGGTTTTATCGTTGCCTGTTTGAGACGTTCTATCACACAGGCATGCGACAGCATCAGCTGATTCATCTCACTGCTGACGATATCGATCTGAAACGTGAGCTGATTCATTTTCGCTCTGAGATCAGTAAAAACAGCCGTGCGTATACCATTCCAATTGCGCAAGATCTGCTTCCCTACTTGCGATTGATGCTACATCAGTCTCAATACGCTGGAATTCAGCGCCATGAACAGCTCTACAATCTGAATCGATATAGAAAAAGATACACAGCACCAGACAAACGTATGGAGAAAGGACAAGTTCATTCCTTTTTCTATCGATTATCAAAATTGGTTCTTCATAAAGCCACCTCCCACGCTTTCAGACATACGATTGGTACGAATTTGATGCAACAGCCAGAGCGGAATCTATTTCTGACGAAAGAGTTACTAGGTCACAAAAATCTTCGTTCAACACTTAAGTATCTGACTCCAGACCTTGAGCAAATGAGAGTTTTGTTAAACAATCGGAAAATCAACTATTGATGTGGGCTATTATATCTATTATTGTTTAATGCAAGAAAGGGAGGAAACGATAACTGGCCAAAGCACTTTCACAGAGAGCAGCCAGTTATCGTGAGAGCTAAGAGTACAAGGTGCTTATAGAGAGGCACGAAGTACTAGCTGGTAGGTAGATCGTTCAAAGTGCTTCTCAGAACACGATGACGAAGTACAAAGGCAAAGCACAGAGGTAAGGTACAAAGTGCTTGAGGCCAGAGGCTTTCGATCTCCTCGGAGGCAGGCACGAAGTACAAGCTCGGAGGTAGGCACAAAGTACAGGTAATGACTTTCCAACTTTAAGGAATGAAGTCCGAAATATTATTCGCTTGTACGGACAGGCTGATTCGCCGTTAATAGGCTCATTCCTTCCCCGGACCTCGGGAACCTACATCCACGCAGCGCCGCACCGGCCACAATACCGCCGAGCGGCGCGCGAAAAAGAACGATCTGGAGATTAGCAAACCATGACTGGCGTTAACTTCAAGAACCCTGACCTGATCCGCGCAGACTTCTCCCGCGCCATGTCAGATATGTACCGTGATGAAGTGCCTCTGTACGGCACCCTGCTCGATCTGGTGGCCGAGGTTAACGACAGCGCCATGAGCAATGACCCTGCCATCGCAGAAAGCCTGCGCAAGACCGGTGAACTGGAGCGTCTGCACGTTGAACGCCACGGTGCGATCCGTGTCGGTACCCCCGAAGAGCTGGCGACCATCGCCCGTCTGTTTGCGGTGATGGGCATGTCGCCTGTGGGTTACTACGACCTGACACCTGCCGGCGTACCGGTGCACTCCACCGCTTTCCGCGCGGTGCACGAAGCCTCCCTGCAGATCAGCCCGTTCCGCGTATTCTGCTCACTGCTGCGTCTGGAACTGATCGACAGCGAAGAGCTGCGTGCTTTCGCCAAAGCTACACTGGCCAAACGCTCCATCTTCACTCCACGGGTGCTGGAGCTGATCAGTCAGGCGGAAGCCGATGGCGGCCTGAACGATGCCGATGCCGAAGAGTTTGTGCAGCAGGCACTGGAAACCTTCCGCTGGCACAGCAGTGCCACCGTATCACTGGACGAATATCAGCAGCTGCTGAAGCAGCACCGCCTGATTGCCGATGTGGTGGCCTTCCGAGGCCCGCACATCAACCACCTGACGCCACGTACTCTGGACATCGACAGTGTGCAGGTCGGCATGCCGAAGAAAGGCATTACCCCCAAAGCCGTTATCGAAGGCCCACCCAAGCGCAACTGCCCTATCCTGCTGCGCCAGACCAGCTTCAAGGCACTGAACGAAGCTATCACCTTTATCGGTGCCAATGGCGCTGAACAGGGCAGCCACTCTGCCCGCTTTGGTGAGATCGAACAGCGTGGCGTGGCGCTGACCCCCAAAGGTCGTGCCCTGTATGACCAGCTGCTGGATCAGGCCCGTGAAGAACTGGGCGATTTCCCCAACGAAAATAACGCAGTGGACTACATGGCGATTCTGGAGCGGGTTTTCGTAGCCTTCCCCGACAGCTACAGCGAACTGCAGCAGCAGGATCTGGCCTACTTCCGCTACTTCGCTACCGAACAGGGCGTGGCCGCCAGTGACAAGGCCGGTAAAGATCTGGCCGCACTGATCGCCGCCGGTTATGTGCAGATTGAGCCGCTGGTGTATGAGGACTTCCTGCCGGTTAGTGCTGCGGGAATCTTCCAGTCCAATCTGGGGGATGATGCGCAGGCTCATTACAGTGCCGACGCCAACAAAGATCAGTTTGAGGCCGATCTGGGCCGCAAGACCCAGAACGAGCTGGCGCTGTATGCCGAAACCCAGCAGCGCTCGCTGCAGGAGTGTGCCTCTGCACTGGGCATCAGCCTGTAATTTCTCACCGCCTTGCCCTTCTTGCTTCAATCAAGAAGGGCACTTTCTGTCAGATGGATTTGAGCGGCTTGGTTACCCCCTCTCCCTAAATCCCTCTCCCACCAGGGGCGAGGGACTTGTCCGTGTAATCCCCAGCAACTGAGTCAACCTGTCAGCTACGGTCTGAATCACAGGCCGTTTCTGGCTGGCCACTACCAGCTTGGTAGATCACATCGCGTTAGCTCCCCTCGCCCCTTGCGGGCGAGGGACTTATCCGTGTAATCCCCAGCTGCTGAGTCAACCTGTCAGCTATGCTCTGAGTCACAGGCCGTTTCTGGCTGGCCACTACCAGCTTGGTGGATCACACCGCGTTAGCTCCCCTCGCCCCTTGGGGGAGAGGGGGAAACCAACAAACCACCCATCACACCGAACGGGTAATACCGCCATCCACCCGCAGATTCTGGCCGGTGATATACCCTGCCCCTTCCGATGCCAGAAAGCTGATCACCTTGGCAATCTCTTCAGTCTTGCCGTAACGCTGCATGGGAATACGCCCCCGGAACTCCTCCTTCTCCGGCAGGCTGTCTATAAAGCCCGGCAGCACGTTATTCATACGCACGTTATGCTCGGCATACTGATCAGCAAACAGCTTGGTAAAGGCAGCAAGGCCAGAACGGAACACACCGGAAGTGGGAAACACAGGATCAGGCTCGAAGGCGGCAAAGGTGGAGATATTAATAATCACCCCGGATTTCTGCTGCACCATAATCGGTGTCACCAGCCGGGTCGGGCGAATCGCGCAGAGCAGATAGACCTCCATCCCGCGATGCCAGTCTTCATCAGTCAGCTCCAGCACCGGTGCGCGCGGGCCATGGCCTGCACTGTTGACCAGTACATCGATGCGCCCCCAGGCCGTCATCACCTCATCCACCAGCCGCTGCAGATCCTCGTTACTCTGGTTGGAGCCGGTAACACCGATCCCACCCAGCTCTTTAGCCAGTGCTTCGCCCTTACCGGACGAAGACAGAATGGCGACGCGATACCCTTCTGCTGCCAGCTGACGCGCGGCACCGGCGCCCATTCCACTGCCACCTGCTGTGACGATAGCTACTTTCTGCTCTGACATGACCGTGCTCCATTTAAGTTGATGAACTATATAGAATCAGCACTGGGCGCCAGCCACCAGTCACAAATTCAGCCATGAGGCAGTAGAATTTCTACCGCCTTCAGATCACAGCAGGGAGCGCCGCATGAAAAAATGGGGTACGCGGCAGGGGCCACTGCCAACACTGAATTATCTGATCGCGCTGGAAGCCACCGCGCGGCTGGGCAGCTTTCGTGCGGCCGCGGAAGAAATGCACCTGACGCAAGGCGCAGTCGCCCAGCAGATACGGGCACTGGAAGCAGAGCTGGGATGCCAGCTGTTTGACCGGCTGCCGCGCGGGCTGGAACCCAATACCATCGGCAGGGAATACGTCCACCGGCTGCGGCTGGCCCTTGGCATCGTGGAGGAAGCCACCCGCGAAGTGCTGGCGCAGGATAGCCCGCGAGATCCTAAGCAGCTGCTGCTCAGCACCACGCCTGCCTTCGCCAGCCGCTGGCTGATTCCGCGTATGTCACGGCTGGCGCAGAGCCATCCGGCGCTCGCCATTATGATTGATGCCTCCGACATCAGCCGCCCGCTGCAAGGCAAAGGCCGGGTTGATATGGCTATTCGCTGGGGCAAGCCCCCCTTTGCCGAAGGCCATGCGCGCTTTCTGCTGCCGGGACGGGCAACACCGGTCTGCTCACCGCACTTCCCCCATCATCAGCAATGGCAAACACCGGCTGATCTGGCGCAGGTGCCGCTGATTTCTGACAGCCATCACAACTGGCAACGCTGGTTTGCCGCCTATGGCGACCCCGGCACACGTATCAACGGCCCGGCCTTTTCCCTTACCAATCTGGCACTGGAAGCCGCCGAACAGGGGCTGGGCGTGGCGCTGGTGCCACAACTGTTTGCCGATGCGGCTGTACGTAACGGCAGCCTGGTGCGGGTGCTGGGAGATCAGTATCAGCTCGATACCGAGGCGGGGTTTTACATTTTGACCGGTGAGCCGATCAGCGAAGGGTCTGCAGCCAGCCAGTTCGTTGACTGGCTGCAAACAGAGGCAAAGCTGGGAGGGGTTACTTATTGACTCTCACATACACCGACTGGCCATGACGCTGAGTCGGCAGATACAGCCGGCCCTGCTTCTCGAAATACTGCACACCATTGATCATGACCGCCACCGCACCGGGCGGCAGTGTGGTCAGCACTTCACCGAACTCGCCCTGATCCCGCATCATCGGCTCACGCGGGCGCTGGGGCTCATCAACCACCACGTAAATAGTGCGCACCGGGTCATAGAGATACCAGTTCACACTGTCATGGAAGTAGACATGATGGTTGATCTCGTGGCGCTCCATGCGGCTGATATCCAGACGCTTGTAGACATGCCCCACCGGCGGCTGATCCATGGGAGGGCGGCCCATTGGCTCCGCCGACACAGTGGCTGACGCAGCCAGCACACTGGCTGCCAGACACAGGGGAATTATCGCTTTTTTCATATCCGAATCCCTTTGCAGACGAGTGCCCATACACCCTCTAACGTCCATAAAACTAGGGCTTTTACCGCCAAATACCAATCAGAGGTGTGGTACAGGGTGTTACCCGACTGTCACCGCTGATAGCAAGGCCTGCTGCCGCGTGCACAGTTGCACCGCGGAGCAGGCATAACTGCTGCAAATCATTGCGTCACAGGGCTGGCACCGCTGCTGTCACCCTTGTTATCCGCTGCTTTACCAGCACCGCTGGCCATCAGCGCAGGGTTCGCAGCGGGCTTTGCGGCAGGAGGAGGTGTTTGTGAATCATCGGAGGGTGCGGCAGCGGTGGCGGGTTTATCGCCCTGCTCGGCCTGATCAACGGTACGACGGATAATCTGCGGCACAAAGCGCTCACTGAACCCGGACACAAATGACCAGAACAGCAGCTTGGCGATCTCGCGGCCAGAAGACGGGTAACTGTGCTGTATCCAGTTCATAAAGCCCGGAGCATCGGCCACGGGCGGATCAGGATAATGAGGGAACATATCACCCTGCACGATCTGGCCGACAAACATCAGCATCAGAATCAGCGCGAAAATACCGCCGTTAATGGGAATCAGGGTGATCGACACCCAAGACGACGACAACACCTTCATTTCATCCAGTGTGATTTTCGGCAAACGCTGCTGAATACTGACAAAGCCTCCCAGCAGCCCGCACATAAACACCATGATCACCAGAAAGGATTTGTCCTGCTTGACCGCCGTATCGATAAAGAAATATAGCGTCACCCCAAGGAAAAACAGCGTCGCCATGGTGAAGATAACCAGCCGCTTGGTCAGGCTCTGCATGTAGGCCTGCCGTTCCATTGCTTCATTCATTGTGCGCCCTCTTCTGTATCAGCCTGCGTCGGGTTACACCCCCAAAGTTCAAGGATGGTACAGAACAGCCGATTGCGCTAACGGCATTACACAATAAATAGTCAGGATATACGGGAGAGAATAGTCAGCGTGGTGAGTAACGGTTATATAGTCCCTCAGGTTTATATAGAGATAAACAGTGAAGGGGCATAAGCAGACCCATACAGCGCAATAGTGCCAATCATCCCAAGCACTACCATAAGAACACGATGGCGCTGCTTTCTGACCCGAAAAACAGAGAGCGCAAATAACAGACAAACCACAGGCAATATCCACCACCATGCAATGGTGTCAAATACCCACAGCGAATAGCCTGACTGGCTGACACCAAAACCACGCCACACGCTATCCAAGCCAGTAGCCAAACCATGCTGAACGGCATAAATAAAATAACCCTGAACCAGTGCCAGAAGAAAAAGCGTCAGGGCGATAAATAGTGATATCAATTTGAACTTCATGATCAGATACCAGAGAGATTGCCCTTCCCGTATTTATTTGTCTTGTTAATACCTTCCAACACAATATTGCATTGACCTTCAGCCGTCTTTCTTAAAAAGCACATTAAAAAACCATTTCCTTTAAACCCTTCATTATCCCGGGTATCTTTTACTGCTTTTCAGATTAAGTAATCTTGAACCTGAAAATATAATTTTCCACTTAATCCGCTTTATCACAACGGTATTCTGAGTAACGGTCATCATCCCAGCATTCAATACGTATGGTGCCAAACTCTTTACCGGAATTTAGCTCTCTGGAAATAACCACACGCTCAACCTGCAGAAGATCACTGAGCGCACTGGCCAAATCGTTATAACCAGAAAGAGTTATACTCTGCTCAGAACCCTGTTTAGAAACATTCAGCCAGACTTGTAACAGTCCCTGCTCCTGAGCACGACTGACACTCAGATCTTTTATATATTCAGGTCTTAAAAATTCGAGCAACACTTTATATTCAGACACAGCATAACCCCGAAGTTATCATTGAATAAAAGCCCACAAAAGCAAAGCAAGCAGAAATACCAAACCCATTAATACCATCTAACAATGGCACTATGACCCGCTCATATACAGATTGTTATTTTTTACCTATATAGCTTTCAATATTTTTAAACCAGCTTTAAATTACCCCTTAATTATCCCCCTCTATCAATCTAGAAAGGTCAGTTAAAGAGCTAGCCGCTTAAATCTTGCAAAACAATACTACAATACTAATAGCAAGAGAATTCCGCACCATTTAAATTGATACCTGCACTCAGGCTCGGATACCATACCACATCAATTTCCAGTGTTGATGCAGGGGCTATTTCCTGACCACCGTCAAAATCGAGCGCATAAGATTCGACACCCTTAACATAACTTCTGACTGCTGGTGAACCATTAAACTTTGCCTCAAGCATTTTTGTAGAAAATTTCTGAGGTGTGTCACCAGCGTTGGTTACCTTTAATTTACCTGCAACGATAGTCTTATCATTACTAAAGCTAAAATTTTCAGAGAAGGAAAAGGTTCGTGTTTTTTCTTCTGAAAAAACATTGACGGATATGTGATTCGAACAGCTTATGCTTTGCTCAAAGGCTTCTGCATGCACACTCAGCAAACTCGCCAAAATAAAGATATGTATTTTATTCATTCCCTTACCGGTTTTGCGGCCAACCGATTTTGATATCTCCTGGAAAAATGAAGCGGTTATTTTATCTTGGGCGGCCCACTCCCATGGAGAAAACTCTATGACATCCGGTTTGTCTTCGGAAATTTCCTCCAGTCGAGATAGAGCCATATTTTTAATGGAAGACTTCCCTGAAACCCAATCGCCATGCAAGGCAACAACCAGACTATCTTTTCCATGCCAACTAGCCATAGCATTTGCCAAGTCAGTGGAAAATCCTGACCGACCAAACAAATCTTCTTCTATTCTTGTTATCTGTCTATTAGAAGCAAATCCGTGTAAATCTTTTGGTTCCATATTAAATCTCTGGCGGGAATCTAACGCCTTGCTCACCGGAAAATTGGGAGCGCAGCGAGTAATTTCCGTGTGAAGCAACTTGTTATGCATTGCTACGCAAGACACGCTCAATGATTTTAACAACGTCACCGTTTTTATCTATTGTTACAGGAAAGCCTTTAACATTAAGAATTTTACTTTCTATGTCTATCGTTAATTTTCCACCATCAACAGAACATTTAAATATATTGGCGCGTTCCCCAAGAATATTTTTAGCCAATATGTTTATATCTTGGGTAGTTGTCTTTTCATTTGCGCTTAATCTGGCAGAAGCTGGTGCTGCAATGGACAGAAGTATATCCCTTAGTGATTCAGCCTCATCAATCCGTTTTCCGCCAGATGCGTGTTCAATACAGCGGACTACATCAACCAGGTTTTCTCTAATTTCTGTGATTGAACTCTGATCTAAGTACTCAATTTCATCGACGGCAGCAGTGGGCTTTCCTTCTGACGTATAAATATCAGAAGCTTGATAATATGATTCAATCGCCCCCTTCCTTAGAATAAAACACCCAGATTCTTCTAGTAAACGCAATACAACTTCTAGCCGATCTTTCATGGAAGACCATTTATCGGCATTGGTTAAACCTTTCAAATCCGAGCCAGCCAAACTCATTAGCGTGCAAAAAGCAGATCTTCTTTTAACTTTCTCATCAACTGGCTCTTCGGCGTTAACGTAGTAAGGATGCCTTTCAGCCAGTTTAGATATATCTCCCCAATTAGGACCTACTAATGAACAAAAATCGCTATATGTTGAAGATGCGAGCTTTATAGCTGATTGCGCTCCAAGTTTCGAAGCACTTGCATCTGCAACAGGGGAATTGGCTAAAAAGCATTGAACTAGGTCCATGTCATCTGCAAATGCGTCAGCATCTGCGAGAACTACTGGATTCTTCCCAATTAGCCTCATGAACTTTACTACAACTGGCATTTGACCTTTGCCAATTACCGGTAGCAATTGAGAGCCTGCAGCTTCAAGATGAAGCTCAAGTTTGTTGGAAATGAACGACGCAATCATTACATCACTTGGCCCTTCTACTAAGAGCGGCCTTCGGCAAAACAATGATAGCTTATGCTCTTGTCCAAGCCGGGCAATCAAAGCTTGGAGCTTTTTATTTTTCAATTGTTCATTGCTGGGACTGAGCTGGACAGGAGGTTTATCTAAATCATGGCAGAATATTAGTGATGTCAAGTCACTAGGCTTGGTGATTCGGAGCATTTCTGTCGAATGCGTAGCCATAATCACTATTTTTTTATATCCACCTTCAGAAGGGTGGCCCGCTGCAGTAGTAATTTCATTCAATAAGAATGACTGCAGCTGAGGGTGGAGCGAGACTTCAGGCTCATCAATTAGTAATACACCTACTTCATCATCATATAAGGCAGCCAGAATACCGACGAGATGAAGTAACCCTGATGCTTCTCGTCCAGACGAGTAAGGTTTAGATGTGGTATCCAATCTTGCAAAAACCACCTTTAAATTTCCAGCATCCCATTCGATGATCAAATCTCGTTTGAATAGTTTTCTTAATCGTTCTTGCACCTTGATTAATATATCTGCGCGCTCAGAAAGAGTTTGGAAGTCACCATTCAGCGTTTCCATTTGATGCCTTCGGTTTGTGTCCCTTTTTGACCCAAAGCTTGCTTCTTCATATCTTAGACTATTTCCGCGCTGACCATCGTAATCTGAGCGGTATTGCTCAATAAGGCCCATTCTTCCAGCAGACAGAAAGCGAACTTTTTTCCTGTTTGCTATAGAGACTAGTGGCTGTTTTAAACCTCTCAGAAGGTGAGTTTTACCTCCGCCATTTGGGCCAATGAGTACGGTCAGCCCCCCTTGAATCTCAATATCTCTAGAATAGTTACCATTATGGCTATTTATATTTGCTTTAATGCTTATTGGAAAATTCAAGATCATTCCTTCGAGTTAGTATCTGCAAAATGCTGGTGTAACATCAAATTCATAACAGCGTGTTAATGAGGTCTTCGACCTCATAACAATTATTAAAACGTATACCTTTTAGTAAATCTTATCTAAAAAAACAGTCACATAAGATTTTGATTTTAAGAGAAAAATAAATTAGCCAACACTTAGGCGAGTCACTAAAAAGGTAGTTTTATCAACGACAGACCATACAAAAAGTATACCTTCTTCCAGATTTTTCAAGGATGGGGTATTCGATATGGTGAAGTCTCTCTTTCTCACATCTGTCCACGACTACAGGATGGTATATCAATCCGGTAGGCGAACCATTGCTTCCTCTCTGCACTGTAAAGAAGTTTTATAACGTCTTAGGTAAATACAACCTTATATAAAAGACGTCAATTCAAACTTTAGAATAAGAAGGGATATACGAGAAAAAAGCAGCCATAGAACCGTGCCGCTATGAGATATGTGACATTTTAAAGATAAATAAAACAACGCTTATTCGTTGTGGCACTGCCATACAAGGAGAGCGTCAGGAGCTAACTATTTAGCTCCCAACTGATTGAAAACAATACGCTTTTATACCCTTACCCCACCATCAACCTCCATTATCCGGCCGGTAAAGTAATCATTCTCAATGATATACAGCGCGGTATTGGCGATTTCCTCCTGTTCGCCTAACCGACCCAGCGGCGTGGCCTGCTTCAGGCGGTCGATGGCTTCGGGCTTCATTTGTGCCGTCATATCGGTGGCGATCACGCCGGGGGCGATGCCACCGACACGAATGTTGTGACGCGACAGCTCTTTGGCCCAGGTCACCACCATGGTGGCCACCGCGGCCTTGGAGGCAGAGTAGTTGCTCTGGCCCATATTGCCGCCGCGGGAGACCGAAGACATATTGATGATCACCCCGCCTTCGCCCTGCTCCGCCATCATGGCGGCAGCTTCACGGCCACAGAGGAAGGTGCCGGTCACGTTGACGCTGATCACGCTGGCGAACTGCTCCAGCGACATCTTGGCCTGCAGCTGGCCGTCTTTCACTTTGACCAGCATGCCGTCACGCATAATGCCCGCATTGTTGATCAGCACATGAACGCCGCCCTGCTGCTGGCGAATGGCGGCGAAGGTCGCTTCAACCTCGGCCTCATCGGTGATATTGCACACATAGGTGCAGGCCTGCGGCGAGCCAGCTTTGGCACACAGGCCGGCACTTTCCTGCAGGCGCTCCGGGTTCACATCCATCAGCGCCAGCCTGGCACCTTTTTTAGCCAGGCTGATGGCCATAGCACGACCAAGGCCCTGAGCACCGCCGGTAATGACGCAGACTTTATTGGTTACTTCCATCGCTTGTTGCTCTTGTTGCTTATCGGTTGTCTGTGGCCTGCCCCCTGCCTCTGTCCGGCACGGCGCAGGCGCGTGTCAGTTGCCCACTCCCGCCTGACGCATCAGGTCGGTAATTTCCGGCAGGATGCTCATATCGTCGATGGTGGAAGGCGGGGTATAGGGCTGGTTATCAGCGATCTTGCGCAGAATGGCGCGCAGGATCTTGCCGGAACGGGTCTTGGGCAGGCGCTGCACCACCACCGCTCGCTGGAAGCAGGCCAGTGCGCCAATATCCCTGCGTACCTTGGCGACCAGCTCTGCCTGCAAGGCTTCTGCAGTCAGGGTGGCATCGGCCTTGAGCACCACAAGCCCAACCGGCACCTGCCCTTTCAGTTCATCCGCCACGGCAATCACGGCGCATTCGGCGACGGCAGGATGGGCTGAAACGCATTCCTCCATCTCGCCGGTGGAGAGCCGATGGCCCGCGACATTGATCACATCGTCGGTGCGGCCGGTGATAAAGACGTAGCCGTCCTCATCGATATAGCCGCCATCGCCGGTGTGGTAATAGCCGGGGAAGCGGGTCAGGTAGGAATCGATATAACGCCTGGGGTTGTTCCACACGCTCTGGGCGACGCCGGGCGGCATCGGCAAGCGGGCGACGATATAGCCGTTATCACCTGCTTCGACCGGCTCGCCCTGCTCGTCCAGCACCATGACCTGATAGCCGGGCACGGGCACACAGGTTGAGCCAAGGCGTGTGGGCTTAGGGTCGAGGCCCATCAGTGGCGCGGTCATCGGCCAGCCGGTTTCGGTCTGCCACCAGTGGTCTACCACGGGTATCTGCAGGCGATTCGCCAGCCAGTGGTAGGTGGCCGAATCGAGCTTTTCCCCTGCCACAAACAGAGACTTGAGGCTGCTGAGGTTATAGCGCTGCATCAGCTCGCCTTCCGGGTCTTCCTTGCGGATGGCGCGGAAGGCCGTGGGTGCGGCGAACATGGCCTTGACCCGGTACTCTTCAATCACCCGCCAGAAGGTGCCGGCATCCGGTGTGCGCACCGGCTTGCCCTCGAAGAACACCACGGAGCAGCCGCCCATCAGCGGGCCGTAGACGATATAGGAATGCCCGACCGCCCAGCCGATGTCTGATACCGCCCACCAGGTATCACCGGGGTGCATATCGTAGACGTAACGCAGGCCGAAGGTGACGCTGACCGCATGGCCACCGTTGTCACGCACAATGCCTTTGGGCAGGCCAGTGGTGCCGGAGGTATAGAGGATGTACAGCGGATCCGTCGCCGCAACCGGCACCGGTTCGAGGTCAGTGCTATGCCCCTGCTGGCAGGCGTACCAGTCAAGATCACGCCCTTCCTGCATGGCCGCTGTCGCCATCGGCCGCTGCAGCACGATGACTTTTTCCGGCTGATGGGTAGCCAGTTGCAGCGCCTCATCCACCAGCGGCTTGTATTCAATTACGCGGGTAAATTCGATACCGCAGGAGGCCGTGATCACCAGTCTGGGCGTGGCGTCATTGATGCGGATGGCCAGCTCGTTAGGGGCAAAGCCACCGAAGACCACCGAATGCACCGCGCCAAGGCGGGCACAGGCGAGCATGGCCACTGCCGCTTCAGGCACCATCGGCATATAGATCACCACCCGGTCACCTTTCTCCACCCCCTGCGCACGCAGGGCGGAAGCCAGCTGGCACACCTGCTGTTTCAGCTGGTTGAAGGTGATGGCGGTTTTGGTTTCGGTCACCGGCGAGTCGTAATAGAGCGCCACCTGCTCGCCGCGGCCTTCTTCAATATTGCGGTCAACAGCGAGGTAGCAGGAGTTCAGTTCGCCATCCTGATACCAGCGATGGGTGCCGTCTGGCATCGCGGTCAGTATCTGCTGGGGCGCCCTGAACCAGGCGATGTTTTCCGCCTGCTGTCGCCAGAACTGTTCAGGCTGGCTGATGGATTGCTGATAGATGTCTTCGTAGCGCATGCGTAGTCCCTTCACTTCTTATTGTTGTCGCGTGAGGTCGCTCCGCCATTGGCGTTGGCATACAGACGGCGGAGCCCTGGTACTGCGGCTTGAACGGCTTACTGTTTAAAGAACTGATAGATACTGGAAAAGTCCAGCCGGCCATTGCCCTGTTTGGCGTGCAGGCTGAACAGGTTACGCGCCAGTGCCCCCATGGGTGTGGCTGACTGGCTGCCGAGGCTGACTTCCTGTGCCAGCCCGAGGTCTTTGACCATCAGATCGACCATAAAGCCGCCCTGATATTCGCGGCTGGCAGGGGCGTTTTCCATCACACCGGGGACAGGGTTATACAGCTCCAGCGCCCAGTTACGGCCAGAGCTGCTGACCATGATGTCGGACAGCACTTTGGGGTCGAGGCCGTTTTTGATACCCAGATTCAGTGCTTCTGCGGTGCCCGCCATCAGGATGCCCAGCATCATGTTGTTGCAGACCTTGGCGATCTGCCCGGCACCGACTGAACCGGCATGGAAGATGTTCTTGCCCATGGCCTGCAGCACGGGCAGCGCATGGGCGAAGGCTTCATCACTACCGCCGACGATAAAGGTCAGCGTGCCTGCCGCAGCACCGGCTACCCCACCGGAGACCGGCGCATCAATAAACTGCAGCCCTTTGGACTCTGCCACCGCCGCGACTGTTTTCGCGGTATCGGCGTCGATAGTGCTGGAGTCGATGACCAGTGCGCCTTTACTGATCACGTCAAACAGGCCATCGCCACTGATATAGAGGCTTTCCACATGCCTGCCCGCCGGCAGCATGGAAATCACGATATCTGCGCCACTGACAGCGTCTTTAGCGCTGGTTGCCGCTCGGGCACCGGCTTCAGTGACTTTGGCCATGGCCTCGGGAAAGAGATCAAACACGCTGACGTTATGCCCGGCTTTAACCAGATTGACGGCCATCGGGCCGCCCATATTGCCAAGACCGATAAATCCGATAGTTGCCATTTTGGTGTCCTCACTTGTTGTTTTTGTTGTGGGTTAGCAGGTTGTTGTGAAGCTGTTTTGGGGATAGGTGTTGGGGTTTCCCCCCTCTCCCCCAGCCCCTCTCCCACAAGGGGCGAGGGGAGTTAGTTCAGTATTCTTGCTTCGCTTCTGTGTTATATCTCAGCGCTATCGGTCAAAACACGACGGCTGCGATGCACTCAAAAGTCCCTCTCCCCTCGCGGGAGAGGGATTTAGGGTGAGGGGGAATCGCTCTACTCCCTCACTCCCGCAGGGAGTTAGTTCAGTATTCTTGCTTCGCTTCTGTGTTATCTCTCAGCGCTATCGGTCAAAACACGATGGCTGCGATGCACTCAAAAGTCCCTCTCCCCTCGCGGGAGAGGGATTTAGGGTGAGGGGGAACCGCTCGACTCCCTCACGCCCGCCGGAAGTTAGTTCAGTATTCTTGCTTCGCTTCTGCGTTATCTCTCAGGGCTATCGGTCAAAACACGACGGCTGCGATGTACTCAAAAGTCCCTCCCCCCTCGCAGGAGAGGGATTTAGGGTGAGAGGGAACCGCTCGACTCCCTCACGCCCGCCGGAAGTTAGTTCAGTATTCCTGCTTCGCTTCTGCGTTATCTCTCAGCGCTATCGGTCAAAACACGACGGCTGCGATGTACTCAAAAGTCCCTCTCCCCTCGCAGGAGAGGGATTGAGGGAGATGAGGAACCGCTCGACTCTCCCAGCCCTTGCAACGGGTGCGTTTGTGCGATCCAGGGGCTGACGAAATGTTCGCTGATCCACGCGGCGGGCACGGCTTCCACCGAGGCAAACTGCCATGCGGGGTTGCCGTCTTTCTCGATCAGCAGCGCACGCACGCCTTCGGCAAACTCGCCGTGGCTACAGCAATTGACCGAGACTACCAGCTCTTCGCGGAAGGTTTGTGCCAGCGACCAGTGCCTTGCGCGGTGCAGCTGCTCCCAGATCAGCACGGCGGAGGCCGGGCTGCCTTTGCGAACGCCTTTTACTGCCTGCTGCAACCAGGGGTCGTCGGTTTCCAGTGTGGCCAGCGCACTGTAGGCCGCCGTCGCGTGACCGTGATCCATCAGCTTGTTGATCTGATCCAGATGCTGACGCACGGGCGACAGGGGGATGGCTTCCCGGTGAGTTTCTTCCTTACTGCGCAGCCAGTCGTCCACCAGAGCTTCGTCGGCATGGCCACTGCCCTGCCACGGCAGGCTGACCATTTCGTCCAGTGTGGTTGCGCGCAGCTCGTTGGGCAGAAAGCGATCCGCCAGCCCGACAAACAGCGCATCACCGGCATTGATGGAAACACCGCTCAGGCCGAGGAACAGGCCGACGCGACCGGGCATCTTGTTGAGGAACCAGCTGCCACCCACATCCGGATAAAGGCCGATGGCGACTTCGGGCATGGCGATGCGGGATTTCTCCGTGACGATGCGAAAGCGTGCCCCGGACATCAGCCCCAGACCACCGCCCATCACAATGCCATGACCCCAGCAGATCAGCGGCTTATTGAAGGTGTGGATCAGATGATCAACCTGATACTCCAGCGTAAAGAAGCGCTCGGCATAGGGGTTACGCTGGCGGCCGCTTTCCTTAATGGACTCATACAAGCGGACAATATTGCCGCCGGCACAGAAGGCTTTCTCGCCACTGCCTTGCAGCCACACCGCGACGATACCGGGGTCGGCCTGCCAGCGCGGCAGCTGCTCCGCCAGCAGCTCAATCATTTCCAGACTGAGGGCATTGAGTGACTTTTCCGCATTCAGGGTCGCCACGCCAATGCGGTGGCCGCTCTGGGTGGGGCGTTCTTCAAACAGGATTGGCGCTTCCGGGCTGGTCATATCGGGCTCCTTTTCTGGCAGTTAGCGGTTTTTCCACTGTGGCTTGCGCTTCTCAAGAAAGGCATTCACCCCTTCTTTCTGGTCTTCGGTGCTGAACAGATCAAGGAAGTAATCCCGCTCCAGCGGCAACGCGGCACTGTGGGTACCCACGCGGGTATGCTGGATCAGCTTTTTGCAGGCCGTCACGGCAATCGGGCTCTGGGCAGCGACTCTGGCTGCCAGTGCCAGTGCGGCCTCCCGCGCGTTACCGTTGTCGACCACCTCTTCCACCAGCCCGATACGCTGGGCCAGTTCGGCGCCGACGCGCTCACCGCACAGAATCATGCGCTTGGCCCAGCCTTCGCCCACCAGACGGGTCAGGTTCTGCGTACCACCGGCACAGGGCAGCAAACCGACACTGGCTTCGGGCAGTGCCATCACGGCTTTTTGCTCTGCGATACGGATATCACAGGCCAGTGCCACTTCCAGCCCGCCGCCCATGGCCCAGCCGTTGATAGCAGCGATGGAGACACCACGGAAGGCACTCAGGGTCTCAAAGGCTTCGCCAAACAGGCGGGCCATGCGATAGGCGCGCTCCTTGTTACCGTCGGCAAACAGGTTGAGGTCAGCACCCGCCGAGAAGAACTTTTCACTGTCGCTGGCCAGCACCAGCGCATACACCTCGGGGTCAGCGGCCAGTGCAGTGACGGTATCACGCAGGGCCAGCAGGCCTTCTTCAGTCCAGGTGTTGGCGGGAGGGTTGGTCATGATCACCAGTGCGGTGTGACCCTGCATTTCCACCAGCAGCTTGTCGGTCACGGGTAAGGTTGGAGCGGTCATCGTGGCTTCCTTTTTATTGTTGTCGATCAACTCATGGAGGGGATAAGCCGGGAGACTCAACCCAGCTCAGCGGCCCCGTCTGCCAGCAGGCGACGGGCAATAATGACCCGCATGATTTCGTTAGTGCCTTCGAGAATCTGATGCACCCGGGTGTCGCGCACATGGCGCTCCATCGGGTATTCCTTGATGTAGCCATAGCCGCCGAACAGCTGCAGGGCGTTATTGCAGACCTCAAAGCCGACATCGGTGGCAAAGCGCTTGGCCATGGCGCAGTAGGTGGTGGCATCGGGGTGTTTTTCATCCAGCTTGAAAGCGGCCATGCGCACCATCTGGCGGGCGGCGATCAGCTCGGTGGCCATATCAGCCAGCTTGAACTGCAGCGCCTGAAAGGTCGCAATCTCTTTGCCGAACTGTTTGCGCTCATGCACGTACTGCAGAGCTTCGTTGAGCGCCTGCTGCGCTGTGCCGATGGAGCAGGTGGCGATGTTGATGCGACCACCGTCCAGCCCCATCATGGCGAACTTGAAGCCTTCCCCCTCAGAGCCCAGCAGGTTGGCAGCGGGAATGCGCACATCTTCAAAGGTCACCAGACGGGTCGGCTGACTGTTCCAGCCCATTTTTTCTTCCAGACGGCCGTAGACGATGCCTGCACTGTCGGCTGGCACCATAAAGGCGGAGATGCCTTTCGGGCCTTCGCCCCCGGTTCTTGCCATCACCACCAGCACATCCGTCGAGCCCGCACCGGAGATAAACATTTTCGAGCCGTTCAGTACGTAGTCATCACCGTCGCGTTTGGCGCTGGTGCGCAGCGACGCCGCATCGGAACCGGCACCGGGTTCGGTCAGGCAGTAAGAACCAAGCTTCTGCCCGGCAGCCATCACCGGCACCAGCTCTGCCGCCAGCTCAGGGCGGGCAAAACGGGCAATCATCCAGGTGACCATGTTGTGAATGGTGAGATAGGCAGTGGTCGAGGTGCAGCCCATGGCCAGCTGTTCAAAAATCAGGCTGGAGTCCAGCCGCGACAGGCCAAGGCCACCCAGCTCTTCCGGGGTGTAAAGGCCGCAGAAGCCGAGTTCGCCAGCCTGTTTGATCACGTCTACGGGGAAATGATGCTCAGCATCCCAGCGGGCGGCATGGGGAGCCAGTTGTTCCATGGCAAACTGACGGGCCATGTCGACGAATGCTTGCTGTTCTTCGGTGAGATTGAAATTCATAAACAGGTTCCTCTCTGTTACCTGCTTGGCGGCCGGTATGACGGCTTCTTATCTTCCTGCCAAGGCGACGGTTGACGGCGTAATATCGTTTTTATTTTTTACCTTTACGTTAACGTCACCTTGTACACCATCCACTTCCCTGCTGTCCAGCTTTGGCCTGTTCCGAGGCCAGAGCCGGACAGCACAGTGGAATCAGTGCATTGGGATCAGCGCAGATGAATGGAGGTATTCACACCACCTGCTGGAATATCGGCATCAAACCAGCGGGCAGTGATGGTTTTGGTTTCGGTGTAGAAGCGCACCGCCTGCTTGCCGTAGGCATGCTGGTCACCGTAGAACGAGCCTTTCCAGCCGGTGAAGGAGAAGAACGGCAGCGGTACTGGAATCGGAATATTGATACCCACCTGACCGACTTCGATTTCGTGCTGATACTTGCGTGCCGCAGCGCCGCTGGCCGTGAAAATGGAAGTGCCATTACCGAAGGGGCTGGCATTGATCAGAGAGATCGCTTCATCGAGGTTATCGACTTCCACACAGCCGAGCACCGGGCCGAAGATTTCTTCTTTATAGATGGTCATTTCCGGCGTGACGCCACTGAACAGCGTTGGCCCGACCCAGTGGCCATTGGGATAGCCTTCCACTTCACACTGTGAGCCATCCAGCAGGCAATTGGCTCCTTCGCGTTTGCCCATTTCGATCAGGCTGAGTATGCGTGACTTGGCGCGGGCACTGATCTGCGGGCCATAGGCAGCAGCCGGGTCAGAGGTTGGGCCTGGGTGCACAGAGGCCATGGCTTCTTTCAGCTCGGGAATCCAGTCTTTAGCTTCGCCGACGAATACCGCCACGGAGATGGCCATGCAGCGCTGCCCGGCCGCACCCACGGAGGCACCGACCAGATTGTTGATCACCTGCTGTTTGTTGGCATCCGGCATGATCACCATGTGGTTCTTGGCACCGGCAAAGGCCTGCACTCGCTTCATATGATCGGTGCCAGTACGATAAACGTGCTGGCCTACGGCCACTGAGCCCACGAAAGACACGGCCTTGATATCAGGATGGGTCAGCAGCGTATCGACCTGCTGCTTGCCGCCGTGCACTACCTGCAGTACGCCTTTGGGGGCGCCGGCCTCGACGAACAGCTCGGCAAGCCGGGTCGGGGTCATCGGGTCCTGCTCGGAGGGCTTGAGAATAAAGGTGTTACCGCAGGCAATGGCCATGGGGAACATCCACAGCGGGATCATCGCCGGGAAGTTGAACGGGGTAATACCGGCACACACGCCCAGCGGCTGAATAAAGGAATAGGTATCAATGGCACGGGCGACGTTTTCTGCCGTTTCCCCCATCATCAGCGACGGTACGTTAGCCGCCTGCTCAACCACCTCGATACCACGCCAGACATCGCCCTTGGCATCTTCAAAGGTCTTGCCGGTTTCTTTGGCGAGAATCCCGGCCAGCTCATCGTGATGCTCTTTGAGCAGCGCCTGATAACGCATCATCAGACGAGCGCGCTCGGGTAAAGCGACTTCTTTCCAGATCCTGAATGCGGCTTTGGCACTGGCAATGGCCTGTTCCATTTCATCCGCGGTCGCGCAGGGGGCGTGGCACAGCACTTCGTCGGTCGCCGGGTTGGTCACGGCAATGCGCTCTGCGCTGGCACTCTGGCGGAACTCACCATCGATAAACAGGGGCACCATGCCGTCTTTATACAGACCATTACCTTGCTGATTGACGTTGTTCATATCGGTCACCTTGGTTTGTTGTCATTATTTTCGGGTTGAAGCCGTGATCGCCGGGCGATCAGTTTGTCTCTGTTCGTGCGGTGATTTAAGCAGTTACTCAACCTTGGTGGGATTGATCAAATTGCTGCGCAGATGGACTATATTGCGGCTCTTGATATGCCACCCGCTTGATAAAAATAACGAGAAACATGGATGAGCAGACCCTCTGACTGGCCCCTGCAGCCACACTCCCTGCGTTTTGTTGTGCCCGCCGCACTGGTGGAAGACCTGCGGCACAATCCGCTGACCCGCGGGCTGTACCCGCTCGGGCTTGGGCACTATGTGCATGCAGCGGGGCACCATATGCGGCGCGAGAGCCACGATGACTATCTGCTTATTTACTGCACTCAGGGTGCCGGGGAACTGCAGGTGGCACAGGATCGCTATAGCATCCGCGCAGGTGATCTGGTGCTGCTGCCCAAGGGCGTGCGCCATCGCTATCAGTCGGCTGATGATGACCCGTGGAGCATTTACTGGGCGCATTTTGACGGCCATATGAGCCCGCTGTTTCTCGATCAGATCGGGATCGACAGTGGTCGCTATGTGCTCAGTCTCGGTCATCACCCCAAGCTGGTGCAGGATTTCGCCACCCTGCTGCAATTACGCCAGACCGGCTTTCACTCACTGGCGCTGCTGCATGTGTCGAACCAGCTGAAGCAGATACTTAGCTATCTGGCCCTGCTGCGTTACCAGCTGCGTCAGCAGGCACAGCCCGGGCTTAATGTGGAAGAAGTGCATGCGTTAATGGAAGAGCGGGTGCAAAGCCAGCTTGATCTGGACACGCTGGCAGACACAGTGGGTATGTCGAAATTCCACTTTGTGAAGAAGTACCGGGAAATGACCGGCACCACGCCGATCAAGCACTTTATTCATCTGAAAATAGAACGGGCGTGCTATCTGATGGACATCACCGACCAGCCTATTCAGCAAATCAGCCACAGTCTGGGTTATGACGATGCCTACTATTTTTCCCGCCTGTTCAAGAAAGTCATGGGTATCGCTCCCAGTGCCTATCGAAAACTCAACAAAGGCTGACAACTTGCTCGTGGGTGGCTTGCCGAGTCGAAGGGAAGGGTCTACGTTTCATATGGCTACACAACGTAAAAACAGGTTAATGGAATACGAGCCAATGGCTATACAACCTGAACAGTATGGGAACGTCAGAACCCCCTACTCCCCTCACGTTCGGCAGGGTTAGAGCTGATGCTTTTTACAGTGTTTAGACGCAGGCGGGTGTGTAGTAGCAGGCCAGATACCGGTGCAGTTTCCGATCACCGGCCGTATGCCAGCCCGTCGTTAACAACCCTCTTTCATGCTGATCTCACCATTGGCAGTGCTCCACTGACGCTGGCCTTGCTGGCTGTTGTCCCTCTTGCAGTTTTACCTGCGTTAACTCACGCAGCATCGCGTGATGTACGAATAGGGGTGTACCAGAATTCGCCCAAGATCATGATGGGCACAAACGAAATGCCGTCGGGTATCCTCGGTGATCTGATTGTCGAGATTGCCAGACAGGAGCACTGGCAACTCACACCGGTCAGATGCGAATGGCAGCAGTGTCTGGAACTGCTGCAAAGCGGTGCCATTGACCTGATGCCGGATGTGGCCTTCAGCGATCAGCGCGCAGCGATTTTCGATTTCCACCACACACCTTCGCTGTATTCCTGGTCGCAGGTTTATCAGAACAGCGAAGAAAACATTCAGTCTGTTCTCGACCTCCACGACAAGCGGATCGCCGTAATGGATGGCTCAATCCAGCAAAGCTATCTGGACGGATTGCTCAAGAGTTTTTCCGTCAATGCCCAGCTGGTGCCGGTGCGTAATCTGGAAGAAGCCTTTGAGCTGGTCGCGGGCCACAAAGCCGATGTCGCGGTCTCCAATGCCAAGTTTGGTGATTTTCAGGCGCCTAACTATCACCTCGAAGCCACCCCCATCATGTTCCAGCCCGCCAAACTGTTCTATGCCACCCCCAAGGGCAAGAATGCGGATTTGCTGCAGGCCATCGATCAATACCTCGACCTGTGGCAAGCCGACTCCAAGTCGGTCTACTACGATATTCTGCAGCGCTGGGGCGGCAAGGAGCCCAGATCACTGGTGCCTGAGCAGATCTGGTGGTGGCTCTATGGTCTGATTGCCCTGCTGGTGCTGGCAACAGGCGGCAATGCGTTGCTACGTCGGCAGGTGCGGCAGAAAACCCGCTATCTGCAAGCCAGCGAAGACAAGCTGGCGACGATTCTCAACACCATTGATTCCTACATCTACATCAAGGATACCCAGCTGAATTATCAGTACGCCAACAAGAAGGTCTGTGATCTGTTTGACACCAGGCTGGAAGCATTGCTGGGCAAAAGTGACGAGGAATTCTTCGACGAAGAGACCTGCCTCAACCTTCATCAGAATGACCGCAAGGTACTGAGTGAAGGCAAACGTCTGGTCGCTGAAGAGGTCAACCGCAGCAATGACGGACGACTGCGCACCTATCACTCGATCAAGATGCCACTGCGCCACGAGAACGGCAGCATCTATGCCATCTGCGGTATCTCCACCGATATCACCGATCAGAAGCAGCATCTGCAGGAAATTCACCGGCTGGCGTTCTACGACACCCTGACCCAGCTGCCGAACCGCCGTCTGCTGATCGAACGCCTGCAGACCGCCCTGAGCAGCCGGGAAGTCTCCCCCCGTAGCGGCGCCCTGCTGTTTATTGATCTGGATAACTTCAAAGATCTCAACGACACCATGGGCCACGATGTGGGCGACCAGCTGCTACAGCAGGTGACACAGCGCCTGCAGGCAGAGATCAGCACGCAGGACACCATTGCCCGTCTCGGTGGTGATGAATTCGTGATGATGCTGGATCAGCTCGATAAGGACAGCAGCCGTGCCCGCTCTTACGCCGAAAGCCTGGGCCGACGCCTGCTGGCCGTGCTGTCGCGACCTTATCAGCTCAGCGGCCATATCTGTAACACCACCGCCAGTATTGGCATCACCCTGTTTGACGACCCAAAAAGTACGGTGGAAGAGCTGCTCAAGCATGCTGATCTGGCCATGTATCAGGCCAAGGCTGCGGGCCGGAATACCCTGCGCTTCTTTACGCCGGATCTGCAGTCAGCCGCATTGGCCCGCGCCGCAGTGGAAGCGGATATGCGTGTAGCACTGGTATCACGGCAGTTCCTGCTGCACTACCAGCCACAGGTGGATCTGGACGGCAAACTACAGGGTGCTGAAGCCCTGATCCGCTGGCAGCACCCTGCCAAAGGATTGATTCCGCCTGCACAGTTTATTCCCGTCGCCGAAGCAACCGGCCTGATTCTGCCGCTCGGACAGTGGATTCTGCGTCAGGCTTGCCGCCAGCTGGTGGAGTGGTCGCAGCACCCCTATCTGTGCAACATACCGGTGGCGGTCAACGTCAGTGTGCGACAGTTCCACCACCCGGACTTTGCCTCAGACGTGCTGGAGATTCTCGGCGAGACCGGTGCCGCTCCCCATCTGCTCAAACTGGAGATCACCGAGAGTCAGCTGATCTCCAATATGGAAAGCACCATCTACACCATGAACCGGTTGCGCCGCAAAGGCGTGCACTTCTCACTGGATGACTTCGGCACCGGCTACTCTTCCCTGAGCTATCTGAAACGCCTGCCCCTTGATCAGCTGAAGATCGACCGCTCCTTTGTGCGCGACCTGCTCAGCGATGCCAACGATGCGGCCATCATCAAGACCATTATTGCGCTGGGGCAGACACTGGACATGCATATCATTGCTGAAGGGGTTGAAACGCTGGAACAGCGCGACAAGCTGATTGAGCTGGGTTGCCATCTGTTCCAGGGATATCTGTTTGGTCAGCCGGGCCCTGCAGAGGCGCTGCACCGGGAGTATCTGACCAGAGTAGAGGTGCCTTTCACGCCTGAGCAGTGAGCGCCTGTAGCAGCTCGCGCAACACCTGCAGATGATCATCGATGTTCAGACAGTCACCGTCTCGGGCAATGAACTGCCCGCCACTGTCTTCAATAGCGCCGATCATCATCAGATTATCTGCCATGGTAAAGCGCTCCACCGACAGGCCGTTTTCATCCACGCCTGCGGTGGGTTGCACCACGCGCTGCTGGTAAATACGGGCATCCAGTGAATAACCCCACACCGGTTTGAACTGCGCCTGCATATAGCCCAGTTCAAACGCTGTCCCGCCATCCATACCGGGGCCACGAAAGGGCGTCAGATTAGCGATGACGATATCGCACTGGTCCATCAGCTTGAGATTGCCACGATAGATGGCAAGGCCAGCCTGAAACGGTGTCAGCCCGGTCAGGTCCAGCTCCTTGTCCAGCGGGAAGCGCCCCTTCAGACCAAACTCCTCACACAGCGCCGTCTTCGCATCGCCCAGAGCACGGGCATTGGGATAAAACACATCGGGGCCAGCCAGATAGACAGATCGATACATCAGTTACTTCTCGGTCAGAACAATCGGGAACGGCATTTCGATACAAATGCTATGCCATGAATACTATCTGCCTTTGAGCCTTAACAGGTCGTTGAAAATCTATCTGCGTTGCCGAATACCACGTCAAAAACAGGCTCAAAATGCTCATTTAGTTCACTAAACTCCGCTTTTTCGCCTGTTTTTTCCTTGTCTCGGCTGCCTCGATGACGTTTTTCAACAGCCTGCTAAGCCTTGGAGCACTATCAGCAATAGCCAGCCTGAATCGTGCGCGCACATCGATACTTTGCCATGTCAGTCCTTTACCCACCTCTGACTCAGCAACTTCAGCCTATTC
This sequence comes from Pokkaliibacter sp. MBI-7, assembly GCF_029846635.1. Taxonomy (NCBI): domain Bacteria; kingdom Pseudomonadati; phylum Pseudomonadota; class Gammaproteobacteria; order Oceanospirillales; family Balneatrichaceae; genus Pokkaliibacter; species Pokkaliibacter sp. MBI-7. Next base: position 163,122 of record NZ_JARVTG010000001.1, read on the forward strand.
CTGCTGCAGTACACCTGACTGCACGACCTGAGCTTTCTCTTTCTCCGTGTAAGGACGGCAGGAAATGTTATAGACGTGCTGATACCACTGCGCATAGTGATAGAGCACGCGCAATCGTCGGAAATAGATGCCATAACCTTTAATGGTGCAGGCCGCATCCTGTTGTGGGATGTTGGCGTAAACATCCTCTTCCGGATAATACAACGCAGGTAAGAACAGGCTACTTTCGATGGTGTAGTACTTGCCGTTGTTGGCTGAGGTGCTACAGGGTAACGAGGTACAGCCAGTGAACTGATAACGTTCACCCGCCACGATTTCCTGCTTGCCGGTTGTGTACACCAGCTCTTCAAACTGAGTAGAGAAAAAGTACAGAGCACATCCACCGAGATAGAGTAGCCAGCCACTTGCCAAGCCAGCAGCCGACATTACAACTAGTCGCCTGGGGGAGAAGCTCATATCGCCATTATGATCACATACCGGCGTACCCGCCTTCTGCTGACAGGCACACCAGCGCCAGCAGGATAATACCCAGGTTAACAGCCACCCATCACGCCAGCGACGCCACAACCACAGTGGCAAAAACAGCGTATTCAGCAGCACTTTACAGCAGGTAATAACTGCAAAAATCAACCGCGCCAGCGCACCGGGCACTGGCTGGTCTGGAAGTGGGGGAACTGTCCTCCGCTGCTTTCTATCAGAAGAGGATTGACGTTGTTGCTGCAGAATACGCTGCGCCCGACGCAGAACTTCAGCAGCAGAAGGTGGAACATCCTTGCTCATAACTCGGTAACTCCTTGTCTGGCGAACTCCTGGCGAGCGGCCAGAGAGCCGCCTGCCGCGCTGTTACTGGAGCCGATCATTCGGGCCAGGAGGCAATATCCGCACTTTGCGACTGTTCGCATCAAACTCGATCACCATACTGCCCTCAGCCTCCGGCGTCTGCAGCAAGGTATTGGCGACAGCGGGTTTGATATGGGTAGTGATGTAACCGGGCACACCACGCGCGCCAGTCGCCGGTGAATAGATGGCACGGCAGAGCTCCGCCAGAGTGGTATCGGAGACGTCGATGTGGATACGCTTGCCACCTGCATTGATCTGCTGATTGAGCTTGATGATTTCCCGCCTCGCAATCTTCTCGATTACCGGCAAGCCAAGACGGTTAAAGCAAACAATATTCTGTCGGCCATTGAAGCGATTGAGAAACTCAGGGCGATATACCGTATCCAACTCTTTCAAGGTTTCGGCCACAGCATCATCAAAGCTCAGAGCCTCATCCAGAAAGTTGGGTTGGCCAATATTAGTTGTCATCAGAATAATAGCCTCACTGAACGACACAGTAAGGCCTCGGTTATCAGTCAAGCGCCCGTCGTCCAACACCTGCAGCAGCACGTTGAATACGTCAGGGTGGGCCTTTTCAATCTCATCAAACAATACGATGACACGAGGATTCGCACGCATGGAATTGGTCAAAATACCTCCCGCCTCATAGCCTTCATAACCTGGAGGAGCTCCGATCAGCTTGGCAACACCATGCTTTTCCATGTATTCCGACATATCAAAACGCAGCAGAGCTTTTTCGCTGTCATACAAAGCAGAAGCCAACGCTTTAGCCAGTTCCGTTTTACCCGTACCAGAAGGCCCAAGAAACATAAAAGAAGCCTGTGGTTTTTCCGGATCCTTCAATCCTACACGCGCTACTCGCACGGCATCGGCCAACTGAGTTACCGCATGATCCTGACCATATACTCGGCTCTGCAAGGTAGCCTGCAACTTGAGTAACTTGCTGCGCTCATCCTGGTTGAGCTTATCAACAGCGATGCCGGAGATACTGCTAAACTCACGAAGCACATCGTCTGCAGATAACGCCAGACTGCGATTGAACTCCGCCGTCAACGACTCGAACTCGGCCTTATTGGCCTTAACACTGCACTGCAAGCGCTCAATATCGTTCTTTACCCGTGTAATGGCTTCCGACTCAAACCCTACAGACGCCGCTGAGCCAAAGGCTCTGAATCCGGGCTTACTTTCCAGCTCAGGCTCAGTTGTTTGCCGCTCAGCCTGCTGTTTGCGTAACGTATCCAGTTCCTCCTCCAAAGCGATCAAGGTCTCCTCTCCTTCTCGCTGGGAACGGTAACACTGCCGCAGACGCTCCTGCATGTCCTGCCAAGTCTGGCGAGCTTTGGCTATCTCATCCTCCAGAGTGGACTGCTGCCGAAGCAATGCCTCGCGCTCATCAACACTCAGGACTTCCTGTTGCAAGGCCAGAGTCAACTGCTGCTGTGTCAGACGCATTTCATCATGACGAACTGGTTGAGCATGGACGCGCTGACGATAACTGGCCAACGCCCGGTCCAGCAGATTGAGCGCCCGTTCAGGTTGAGCTCTGCTCAAGCTCATTTCCTGAACACGGTATTTGCTGGTCAGCATGATCGCAGTATCCACCGCATCGGGGCGGATACAGATGTGATGGTGATGCTCCAACCGCTGTGCCGCCTCAGTCACGATGTGCTGCAGGCAATGTTGCTCAGGCTCACGAATATCCAGCATGGTGTAGTATTCACGCATGTCCGAGTGGCACTTGAGCACAACCTCAAGATCCTCGTCACGAGTCTCGAAAATGGCCTGAAACCTCCCATGGCGAACTTCTCTGACCAAGGCATTTATAAAGTGCGTACAGCCGTTGTTGCGTGCCGCTTCAATAAAGTCCCGCGCATCTTCGACAATGAGTACCGTGTCACGAGAACGTCCCAGAGTACGCAGCAGCTTTTGAAACGCCTCATTGATCTGCGCACCGTCACCGGACGCAAACAGACCGTCCGTATCCAACCAGAAGAAGCGCTTGCTAAGCAGGTCGAAAGGCGCCGCAGGATCTGTTTTGGCTGCCTGCAGGCCCATGCAGATTGCAGAACATCCCACGCCCCCAGCGCCAACCAGCAATATGCTGTTGGCACGATTACGCATCAGAGTGCCAGCCAGCTTGTTCAGCTCGACACTGCGGCCGACCAGTTTGAAATCAAGATGTCTGGCCAGATAATCCCGGCCACGTGTCAGAAAATGTGACATAGCTTTCTCATCCATAAGCGTCACTGCACACAAAGTGCAACGGAAGACAGCCAGGATGGAAGCATTCCATCCTGGCCAGGAGCAGTTGGGGGTGATCAATCAGAATGGCAAAGGCGGCCTCTCGGTTCACGTGATAGTGAATTCGCAAACCTGCTATCTGATGTGTATTTCTGCGTCGGCTCAACGTTTGATCCAATAGACCTCCCGACTGGAGGTCTATCAGAAATTAAACGGATTACCGGATGATTTGATGTCGCTGACGGGTTCTCCAGCAGTCTCCCCATCATATTTTCCTGCGGTTACATCGGCAGCCACCGCAAAGGAGTCACGTACGGTATTCTGCACACCCCGTGCAGTATCTTCCAGGCGACCAAGTAACTCCTTGGTTTCCTCCAGCCCCTGACGAGTAATGCTGGTAGCCGCTTCCACCACCTGGCCATATTGCTCCAGATCCTCCAGGGCTTTCGCCAGCTCGGAGTTGATCTCCTTGGAACCAAGAGCAACACGGATGACCTCCTTCTGACCCAAGTCATTGGTAGTTTGCTGCATACGCTCCAGTGACATACGAGCCATCTCCGAAGACTCGCCCAGCGCAGCTGACGATACCGCTTGCAATACCGTGCTAAGTTGATCCGCTACACCCGCAACGCCCGAACTGTGTAGCTGACGCGTCTTGCTGATCTGTTGCTCATTGGCATCCTGCATGGACTTAATGCGATGACTGGAGGTGGTCAGTTCTGCCAGTACCGTGGTGGTGTCGACAGACGAGGTACCCAGTGCCTTGATGTGACCTTCCAGGTCGCGCTTGGAGCGTTCACGCGCCATCTTTTCAATATCGCCTTCATCGACGCTGCCAGGCTGCAGCGTTTCACGAATGTTCTCATTGGAACGCTCGGCATCCTTGGTCGCATCGTTGATGATGGCGTAAATTTCACGCATGGAGTAATTGGCTTCGCTTAGGTTGGCAATCTGTCCGTTCATCTGATCAAAGTGCTGAGATACGGTGCCAACGCGCGTCTCCGTAGTATTAATAAACTCCTGAGCCGCACTGACTAAATCCCGCTGCCGCTGGATGTGCTGATCAGAGCTAATATCCAGCAGCTCACGAAGCTTGGCCTTCTGATCACGGTATTCAGCCAGCTCAGTGTGTGCGACAAAGGCCTTGGGAGTAGCGTCAATCTGCTGCGTCAATTCCTGCAGTTCCTGAGTCAACTCCTGCATGTCGAGTTGCAGCAAGGCGATTTTTTCCCGCGAGCTGCGACGCACATTACCGAATCCAAACCAGCCCTTGTCTTCGCCAAGAATGGCAACCTGGCGACGCATTTCCTCGATACTCTGTGTTAGTCGCTCCAGCTCAGCGGACTGCTGCAGCTGCAATGCCAGCAACTCGGCCTCTTTTTCCTTGTCATTGGCGATTTCGCGGAACACATCAAAAGTAACCCCATCCATCCGCAGGGTATAGACCGCATCCACGATGTCGGTAAGAGGCGTTATTTTCGACTCAAATGACAACAGGGCACGATTGATTTCATCGTAGACGGCCTTCAATTCAGAGAAGGCATCAGTATCGGTCAAGGAGATAATCTCCTTGGCCATACGTTTGCGCTCGTGCTGAAGGTATTCCTTGAATTGATTGAACTCGTCCAGTCGAGTACTGGATTCAATCTTGTCATGGGTAAACGTCAGTGCCTTGGCTACTGCTTCCTTGCGCTCCGTCGGGCTGAAGTCAGGATTCAGGATAATTTTATAGAAGGTATTGGACTGTATATCTGCAAAGGGGTTTGCCAGCTCTTCCGTATGCTGAGAAGTTCGCCCTGCAGACTTCGCAGCAACCCCTGCAGTTTGTTTGGCGCGAACTAAAACGTCTTTAACTTCACTATTTTTACTGCGTTTAGCGGCTGATGTGGACGACATCACTACCTCCCTATATCAACTCCAATGTCCAAATACATTCCTTTTCCAACACTCAGATTGCCTCGTCGACCAACATGACAACAATGCTCAACACCAGGTTGGAACATCAGGTCATCACTGCAGCCACTCCGCTGCGAACCTGCCTGACGAACCGGCCACTTTATACATAAATACACATTTATACAAATAAATATACATTTAATGACATTAAAGCGAACACCGCTACAGACTCAAGCGTGCCACGCCCTGCGCTACCAGCAGCAAGGCAAAGACCGTCAGGATTGCGCCGGTGAAGTACAACGTGCCGCGCTCATGACTCATCAGCCAGTTGCGTAAACGCGGGATGTTCAGCGCCCAGCCAAGAAAGCCAAACCAGCCCAGCGCCAGCACAAAGAACAGCGCCACCAGTGACAGCTTGAACTGTAATGGGCTGACCGCGGGCAGCATCCCGGCAATCACGCTGAAGAAATAGACATAGGCTTTGGGGTTAAGCACGTTAGTGGCAAAGCCAGTCCACCAGCCATTGCCCAGTTGTCGGGCATTGTCACCAGTGGCTGTGTCCTCGCCCTGTACGGGCTGAAACTGCCAGGCAGCCCGCAGGCAACTCCAGCCCAGCCAGCCGAGCCAGGCCGCTGCCAGCCAGGGCAACACGCGCATGATACCGGGCAGCACCTGCTGCAATGCGCTGGCGGCAAAGGTCACGATGGCGGTATGCATCATGATGGCGGTGGAAAGACCCAGCGCCAGCAGGAACGCATGACGACGCCCTCCGAGAGTACTGGCGCGCAGCATCAGGGCGAAGTCGGGGCCGGGGGCAACCAGCGCAGCAAAGTGCACGCAGCCAAGAGTGAAGAGTAAGGATGCGAAAGACATGGCGAATACCTGACAAGCAATTCATGGGAATCGGGATTGCCATCAGATTAGCGATTCCGAAAACAGCCAGCTTGTAAAAAAATGCAGTTCGGATCGCCATATGCCAGTGTTCGTATGGCCGGTGTACAGCAGATCGTGACCACGCCGTCAGCGCCATACCTGCTGCTGATAAGCGGAAGGCGTCAGGTCGTAGCGGCGCTTGAAGGCATGCACCAGATGGCTCTGGTCATAGAAGCCAGCCGCCATCGCCGCCTCACTGACTGTCTTGCCCTGCATCAGGCTGCGGCGTGCACAGTCCACCCGTAATGCCAGCAGATAGGCATGAGGCGTCATACCAATGCTCTGGCGGAAGCGTCGCAAAAACTGATACTCACTCAGATTGAACAGGGCGGCGAGATCAGCCAGACGATGCTTGTTGCAGATGTCGGCCAGCAGGTAGTCCTTCAGTTGCTGGCGTTGCAGCGCACTGAACTGATTGCTGCCCTTGCCACTTCGCTCAGACTCGCCCTGAGGTGAATCGGCATAGCGCTGAATCAGATGAGACAGCACCAGCATCAGCTGGGTATCGGTCGCCAGCGGCTCCACACCGGGCATCTCCATGGCCCGGTGCAGTTGCAGTAAGCCGTTATAGAGAAAGGGGTCCGCAATATCCGGCCCCCTGAAGAAAATTTTGCGGTTGGGCTGCCCCTGCAGCTCTGCCACCCGCGCAATACAGTCAGCACTGACCCGCAGACAGCGAACCTGATAGTTCCCCGTGACAGCACCTTTGCCGTCATGCACATCATCCGGATTGATCAGCGACAGGCGCTGTGGTGCCAGCACATAACGGCTGCCCTTGTGCATGAAATCCTGCGCACCGAAATCACAGATACCGATATGGAAGTCTTCATGCACATGGGGCTCAAACTCAAACCCCTGGTAATAGGCACGCACCAGCTCAACACCCGGCAGGGTATCCATCAGCTGATGCTGGATCGCAGGCTTGGTCGAGTCAGGGAGAAGGATGCTGGTCATGAGGGCAAGAACGTCACTGCTGAAACCGGAATGGCAGACACCATGATGTATTGGCGCTTCAACAGTCTACTCCGCTCAGGCACCGTCGGCTTGTAAAAAACTGCAGTGAACGAGCCTCCTTTCCACCCTCTGCAGGGCAAACCGTGCCTTGCCCTGCTGCCAGATACTCCCTGTCCACATTGCCCCCTCTATGCCCGAAACGCATAGCCGCTTTTGATAAACGGTAGTCGTGCTGCCTGTACGACTGACACAGAATCGCCTCAGAACCTGCTCACAGGATTACCAGCACGGTCTGAGACTGCACATCCAAAAACATGAAAAAAGGTGACCTTGTCGGTTATGCCGCCAGACCGGCTGATCTGATCAGAACGATGACAAAGCGGGTATCGCAGACCACAACCTGCCCATCATCAGTCAGGCAGCGGCCGTGGCCACAGTTGAAGGCGATAAAACCTGTGCGCAGGAGTTAGCCGCCACCCGCGCTCAGCTGACGGCCTTTACCTGGTTACCCAAACTGGTCGATATGATCTGCAAGGCCTATCCGAAAGTGCAGATCGAACCGTCGGTGGAATCCAGTGCCGAGCTGTTCAGAAAGCTGGAGGAGGATCAACTTGATCTGATCGTCGTCCCTGATGTTTTCAACGACACCCGCTTTATTTCCGTGCCGCTGCACAGTGTCGAAAACGCCTGGATGTGCTCTCCCAGCCTCAGCAATATCAGCGAAACCATCGATCTGTCTGAGCTGGCCAACTTTCCGGTACATGTGCAGAGCAACAGCTCAGGCACCGGGCTGGTCTATGACCGCTGGTTTGCCGAACACCGCATCCCGCTGCCGAAGACAGTGGTCAGCCAGAACCTGCTGGTACAGATCGGACTGACGCTGTCCGGGGCCGGGGTCAGCTATCTGCCCAGAGTCTGCCTGCAACATCTGATTGATCAGGGCACGCTGCATATTCTGAAAACCCGACCCGGCCTGCCGCGCATTCGTTATGCGGTACTGTATCGGGCAGACCGTCAGCTGGGTATCAATCAGCATATTGCGCAACTGGCGGAGCAGGCCTGTGACTTTTCCAGGCTGCTGCTGGAGAGATAACGCTGACGACGCTGGTTAGTAGCCCGTCATCCGCGAATAAAGCAGGCCTGATACTGGCGGGGAGTGACCGCGATACGGCGTTTGAAATGACGCTGGAAGTGGCTTTGGTCGGCAAACCCCAGCGCCTGAGCGACATCAGCAATGGCCTGCCCCTGCTGCAGCAAGGGTTTGGCACGATTGATCCGCTGATCGAGCAAAAAGGCGTGGGGCGTCTGACCGTAAGCGGTGCGGAAACTGCGAATCAGATGATAGGGGCTCAGCCCGACTTCAGCCGCCAGTTCGTCAATCGACAGGTTGTCTTGCAGCCTGTCCAGAATGACGGCTTTGGCCTGCTTCATCTGTCCGCTGTCAAAGCGCGGCTCGCTGGCCAGTAGCGGCTGGAACTGCTTCTGGATAAATCCAATCAGCGCCTCTTCCGCAGCCATGGCGTCATCTTCATTCAGCAGTGCGCAAAACAGCTGATCAAAATGCTGATAGGTCGCCGGATCATCGACCATAGGCCGGGCAAAGGGCACAAACTCGCCACTGAATGCACCGAGCATGCAGCGCTGCAGGTCAGCCATCCATGCGGTATCGACAAACAGCATGCGGTAGGACCAGGTGGGCGCCTGCGCCGGATTACAGGAGTGAGGTTCATCAGGGTTGATCAGCACTGTACTGCCACGCTGGGTCAGCATTTCCCGGCCTTTATTGATGTAATGACCGTAACCGCCGTCAACGACGCCAAACGAAAACTCAGGATGGCTGTGGGTGTCGTAACACGCCGAGAAGTAGCGGGCACTGCGCATTTCCACATAGGGCAGCACCCCATTGCGACGGAAAAACACCTCTGGCTGTTGCTGCATGCTCGCTAACCTCTGACTACCGCCTGCCTTCATAAGCTGGCCTTGATGCCCGCCAGTGCAACGGTCAGTACCAGCACTGAGCCCATCAGCACGTTGAAACAGCGCTGACGCAGGGCGTTATGCAAGTAGCGGCTGATGACCTGCCCCATGGCAGCCCAGCAACCAACGGAAAAGCAGCATACCAGAAAGGACACGGTGCTGAAGACATAAAGACCGGAGGGCAATGCCCCGGCACTGCTGACAAACAACCCAATACCGGACAGACCGAACAACCAGGCTTTCGGATTGAGCCACTGACACAGCGCTCCTTGCCAGATACCCGGATGGCCGTTGCTGTCGCCGTCTGTCACCGGCCCGCCCACAGGGGCCAGAATGATACGCAAGGCCAGATAGAGCAGAAACAGCGCACCTGCCCACTGGATCCCCGACTGCAACCAGCCGATACGGGCAATCACCTGATCGGCCCCTGCTCCCAGCACCAGCAGCAACAGGGCGTAGCCGAGGCTGGCACCCAGTACATGAGGAAATGCCCGCCAAAAACCGAAACGCGCCCCGTAGCTGGTCGCCAGCATATTGACCGGGCCGGGGGTAATGGCCCCGACCAGCGCAAACATGGACATGGAAAAAATCACTGCCAGCATGAGGAAACCTTCTTATTGTCAGAACGTGTTCACGTTCCAGGAGTTCAGCTGGCAGTGTGCGTGAGGCTCAGCGGGATTTATTGAACAAAATTGCGCCTCGCTGCTTTTTCATCAGTCATTTTCATCAGAACAGTGTCATAGCACTTCAACCGCCACCGCCGTGGCCTCGCCGCCGCCGATACAAAGTGAGGCAATGCCTCTTTTAAGCCCTTTCTGCCGCAGCGCATGGATCAGGGTCACCAGAATGCGCGAGCCTGATGAACCAATAGGGTGCCCCTGTGCACAGGCACCGCCAAAGATGTTGACTCTGCTTTCATCCAGCTCCAGCTGGCGTATCGCCAGCATGGTCACCACGGCAAAAGCCTCATTGATTTCAAATAGATCGACCGACGATTTATCCCAGCCGGCCTTCTTCAAGACTTTATCGATGGCACCGATGGGAGCCAGCGTGAACTCAGCGGGCAGCTGGGCATGAGTACTGTGCGCCAGCAGCCGCGCCAGTGGGTGCAAGCCACGCTGTTCGGCCTCTGCCGCCGACATCAGCAGCAGTGCAGAAGCGCCGTCGGAAATGGAGCTGGAATTCGCCGCAGTGACACTGCCGTCTCTGGCAAACGCGGGTTTGAGGGTCGGGATCTTGTCGATGTTGGCTTTGAAGGGCTGCTCATCCTGAGTTACCTGCTCTTCGCCTTTTCGACCCTGGATGCTGACCGGAGCCATCTCACTGTTCAGCCATCCCTGCTCTGCCGCCATCTGGGCTTTGCGCAGGGAGTTGATGGCGAACGCATCCATCTCTTCACGGGTTACCTGAAAGCGGTCCGCCGCCTGTTGCGCAAACACGCCCATCAGCCCGCCCTCGTAGGCATCCTCAAGGCCGTCAAAGAACATATGATCAATTACCTGTTGATGGCCCATCCGCAGGCCGGCACGCGCTTTCGGCAGCAGGTAGGGGGCATTACTCATGGACTCCATCCCGCCTGCCACCATGATGCGCGCCTCACCGGCACGAATCTGGTCCATCGCCATCATGACGGCCTTCATGCCTGAGCCGCACATCTTGTTGACCGTGGTACAGCCAACATGATCGGGTAAACCGGCACCACGTGAAGCCTGACGTGCCGGTGCCTGACCCAGACCTGCAGGCAAAACACAGCCCATCACAACTTCATCGACGGCTTCTGCTGGCAAGCCGGAAGCCTGTAGTGTATGTCGAATGGCAACACTGCCCAGCTCCGTGGCTTTAAGCGAACTCAAACTGCCCTGAAAACCACCCATGGGAGTACGACTGGCTGCCACGACGACAATATCGGTGGCCGGGTTGATATGCTCAGTGGATGACATCGTTGTTCTCCTTATCTTGTCATTGCACCCGGATATGTGATCGGGCCGGTGTGGGACACTACGCTAGCAACACATCACCTTTACGTAAAGGTCAACTTAATATTTGCATGTCATGCTGGCAGCCTTTTCACACTTGATTTATAACAAAACAATATTCACTAAAAGGACAGCACCATGCGCAGCCTGACCCAATGGATGTCTCTGTATGGCGAAAGCCACCAACATCCGACAAATAAACTGATCCACTGGATGGCGGTTCCAGGTATTTTCTTCTGCGTGGTTGCCCTGTTATGGAGCCTGCCTACCCCCTGGCAGCAAACAGAGATGAACTGGGCCACCCTGGCTACCCTGCCTGCGGCCCTGTTCTACCTGCGCCTGTCACGCCCGCTGGGTATTGCGATGTGTCTGTTTATGGGGATGTGTCTGATGCTATGCCACTGGCTGTCAGCAACCGCGCCATTGCTCTATTTGGCCACAGGCCTGTTCGTTGTGCTGTGGATTGCCCAGTTTGTTGGCCATGCGGTGGAAGGCAAACGCCCATCCTTTTTCACGGATCTGCAGTTTCTGCTGATTGGACCCGCCTGGCTGATGCAGAGGATACTGCGGCAATTGCGTATTCCCACCTGAGAACGTGAACCTGATCCGCTGGGTACAGGTTACTCTGGAAGCGCAGCAGGCTCATCGCAGCGCACAGATCAGGTTCTCAGACAGGAATCATCAGAACTCATCATGAAAGTCGCCATACTGACCTTTGAAGGCTACAACGAACTGGACTCTTTCGTAGCACTTGGCCTGCTCAATCGGCTGAAACCCTCAGGCTGGGAGGTTCGCCTGTGCTGCCCGCAGGCTGAAGTGACCTCCATGAATGGCGTCACCCTGCACGCACAGGCGCCACTGGAATATGCCAACAGCGCGGATGTTGTGCTGTTCGGTAGCGGCATATTTACCCGCGATATTGCCAGATCACCCGATATCCTCGGCCGTTTACAGCTCGACCCGGCCAGACAACTGATTGGCGCTCAGTGCTCAGGTACCCTGTTGCTGGCCAAACTGCAGCTGATCCCATCGCTGACGGGCTGCACCGATACCACCACACGGCCCTGGGTAGAGGAAGCAGGTATTGCCGTGCTGGAAAAACCCCTGCATATCGATGGCAACATCGCAACAGCCGGAGGCTGCCTGGCCTCTCAGTATCTCGCCGCCTGGGTCATGCTGCGCATGGCAGGGCTGGAGGCCGCCACCCAGGCCCTGCATTACGTCGCACCGGTTGGCGAAAAGCAGGAATACACTCAGCGTGTGCTGGATGTGGTAATGAAGGAAGTTGGCCTGTAACCGGTCAGCAGACCATCAGCTACCCCGCGCCTGCAGAAACAGGCAGAACATAATCAGAGCGATCCCTGTCCAGCCAAGCAGGGATATCTGCTCACCCACAATCACTACCGCCAGCACTGCTGCCACGACAGGCTCGAACAGTGTGAGTAGGGTCGCTTTGCTGGCGTTGACATAACGCAGGCCAAAACCAAACGCCAGATAGCCGATGAACATCGGTACCAGTGCCATATAAGACACCACCAGAATGTTGTGTACGCTGGCAAACAGGTGCTGCCCCGTGAGCAGCAACGAGGGAATCAGTACCGCAGCGCCAATAGCAAACATGCCACTCATGGCCGACTCCGAAGGAATGCCCTGATCAATCATAGACTTGGCTAACCAGGCATAGATGGCATATGCCACCCCTGCGACCAGCCCCAGCAGGACGCCGATCATCTTTCCGACGGTTTGAGACTGTCCCTCTGCCGCATCGGCAGCATTGCCGGATGTCAGCATCACCACGCCCACCACACCCAGAGCAAAACTGATCAGCCAGCGCCTGTTGATGGAGCTCTTCCTGGTCAGCACACATTCGAGCACTACGGTTGCAAAAGGGGCCGTTGCGATGGAGATCACCGTGCCCGCTGCCACACCTGCCAGCTTCATCGAGCTGTAGAAAGCCAACGGATAGACCGCGATGGCCATGCCACCGAGCAGCAACCGTGGCTTCACTTGCAACAACTGGGCGATGTTCTGCCGCAGCTGACTACGCGCCTGCAACGCCTGTAACAAGCCCCCAACCCCCATCGCGAAAGCGCCAATGGCCAGTGGGCTGAGCTGGGATGCAAAGCTGGCTACGGTGCCCGTCGTCCCCCAGAGAAATGAGGCCAATAAGACAGCCAGCACACCATGCCGTGACTGCTTTTCCAAATGAATACTGTGTGCCATTACCTGAATCCATCATCTTCATGGGTGAGTTCATGGTGCACAGCATACTGAAAAGGAATTTATAAAAATGTGCAGATCGGACGTATCTATCGGCTTATCAGCCGCACTTTGAAAGGGTCGTGAACACGTGCTCAGGCACTATCTGGCAAATGCCCGGGGAGACATGCCAAAACAGGCAGTGAAACGGCGGATGAACGCCGACACATCGTTATATCCCACCTGTTCTGCAATCAGCTGCACTGGCAGGTCGGTGTGAGTCAGCAGCGCCCTGGCTTTTTCCATGCGCAGCTGGGTGATGTATTGATGCACGCTGCTACCCAACGCTTCTCTGAACAGCTTTTTGAACTGAGTAGGGCTCAAGTGCGCGGCTTCCGCCAGCTCAGCAATCTGCAGGTTGCTGGCCAGGTGATCAGTGATATGGGCATGCACCGTTCTGATGCGCTGATCGACAGGTGCTCTGCCCCCCTGCCGAGCCAGCAGTTGCATGAACAGCTGCAGGATGGACGCCTCAAGTGCTTCATCCACCTGAAACTCCAGCTGCTTTTCGGCAAAGAACAGAAAACTCAGCATCGGTGCTGAAACAGAAAACACCGCGCTGGCGATGGAGTAAAGATTGTCCGGCAGCTGCAGCAGATCGGCCACGATAAAGCGGGCGGCTTCGTCAGCCTTAAAATGGTGCTGTCTGCCACTCTGAATCACCACGCACTCACCTACCCCCACCTTGCCTGCATAGCCTTCCAGCTCAATCGCGATCACACCCCGAATGGGCAGTACCAACTGATGATGATCATGGGCATGACTTTGCTGCTGCTTGGTATAGGTGCGGATACTCAGGCTATTTTCCATAGGCATGGGGCAGTCACAGGATGGTGGGCGTCAACTGCACGCAAGCCTGTCACGTCAGCGCTTTGTTTGCAAAGCGATGAAGACGACAACCGGCACTCATTCAGTGCGATTCAACAGACAGTGAGAATGATGGCAGAAGGAGGAAATTCGCTGACGCAGAATGCAAAAAACCCAGTCAACTTAAGCCAGGCTTCGACCATAAGTTGACTGGGCTCTTAGCGCTAGAGGTCAATCACCTGTTGCGCCTATTCATGCTCACTGACTACCAGAGGTTTTATTTTTATTATTTCTAGTTTCGCTTATTGCTGTTGTTCGACGCAGACCTGATCAACTTCATCGTGTACTTATTTTTATTTTTCACGTTTACGTTGTGGTCAACGCTCAGCGGCATGGGTGCTACTATGCCGACATACTCTGTAACTGTTAACTAGACCTTGGTCTAAGCTCGCATATTCTTCCCGGATTAAATCGTACAATTCGCGCCAACAGGCAGAATATTTGCACGTCTATGCCGGACTGCATTCATACACTGTGTGCTGCGGTAGCGTATCTGGTTTTTAAGTCTGGGAAGAGAAGCAGTGTCGGCGTTTTTACAGACGCCAGATAGCAAAAACCCAGAGGACTTAGGGCTTAAGTTCTCTGGGTTCTTAGCACAGTAATGTGCTCATTGATGCCAACTGTTTCCGGAGGTTTTATTTTTATTTTTTCCAGCATCGCTTATTGCTTTTATCTAACGTTTACGCTCAGGTAAACGTTCAGCGGCATGGAGGATACTATGAGCCTTTTCCCGGGCAGTTTTAATTAGACGTTAGTCTAAAATTTAAGCATTCCGACACACTCAGACCATAGTCTGAGACAAATTAAACACAGCAATGTTTACGTTTACGTAAACTTAAACTATCTTGCATCAACACTATTTAAGGCAATGCTATGAGCAAAACCACCTGGAGCATCAGCGAACTCGCCAAAGAGTTCGACATCACGACGCGAAGCATCCGCTTCTATGAAGACCAGGGGCTGCTCACTCCAACGCGCAAGGGCCAGACGCGCATTTATTCCAAGCAGGACCGTGTACGCCTGAAGCTGACCCTGCGCGGTAAGCGTCTGGGCTTCTCCCTTGCGGATACCCGTGAGCTGTTTGCCATTTATGACGACACGGCCACCAACAACGATAAACAGCTGACCCTCATGATCAACATCGTGCATGACAAACTGGCGACGCTGGAGCAGCAGCTGCAGGATCTGCAGATTGTCCGCTCCGAGTTGCTGACAGCTGAAAAACGTTGCTGGGACTCCATGAGTCAGGAGGGTCGTCACGCTCTGGAGCAGGAACTGGACTACACCTTCCCTGCCGGGCAAGAACATGAGTCAGAGATGAGCCAGGAGTTGTAAGTCTGCAGTGACCGCAGCAGGCACGACGCACCGCGCACAATCACTGGCTGTAACATTACTGGCTGTCACTGAGCCACCAGACAGCGCCACCTTTAATGACAATAACAATTAATGACAATAACAGTGAGGTAATGCCAGATGATCTCCACCTACAAAAGCCTGAATTTCGGTCTGGGTGAAACCATCGATATGCTGCGCGAGCAGGTCAATGCCTTTGCCCAGGCCGAGATTGCCCCACGCGCAGCGCAGATCGATCACGACAACCTGTTCCCTAACGATCTGTGGCGCAAATTTGGAGATATGGGTCTGCTCGGCATCACGGTCAGCGAAGAATACGGTGGTGCAGAAATGGGCTATCTGGCACACATGGTGGCGATGGAAGAAATCAGCCGCGCCTCGGCCTCAGTCGGCCTGTCTTATGGCGCTCACTCCAACCTGTGCGTCAACCAGATATACCGTAACGGCAACGCTGAACAGAAAGCCAAGTACCTGCCCAGGCTGATCAGCGGTGAACATATCGGCGCGCTGGCCATGAGCGAACCTAATGCAGGCTCAGATGTGGTCAGCATGAAACTGCGGGCGGAAAAACGCGGTGATCGCTACATCCTTAATGGCAACAAGATGTGGATCACCAACGGCCCCGATGCCCATACCTATGTGATCTACGCCAAAACCGATGTGCAGGCTGGCTCAAAAGGCATCACGGCCTTCATCGTCGAGCACGACTTCCCCGGTTTCAGCCGTGCACAAAAACTCGACAAGCTCGGCATGCGTGGTTCCAACACCTGCGAACTGGTATTCACCGACTGTGAAGTACCGGAAGAAAACGTGCTCGGCCAGCTCAATGGTGGCGTCAGAGTATTGATGAGCGGTCTGGATTACGAACGTGCCGTACTGGCGGCGGGCCCACTCGGCATCATGCAGGCATGTATGGATGTGGTAGTGCCCTATATCCACGACCGCAAACAGTTTGGCCAGTCCATCGGTGAATTCCAGCTGATTCAGGGCAAAGTGGCCGATATGTACACGACCCTCAACGCCAGCAGAGCCTATGTCTATACCGTAGGACACGCCTGTGATCGTGGCGAAACCACCCGTAAGGATGCCGCTGGCGCCATTCTTTACGCCGCCGAGAAAGCCACTCAGGTGGCTCTGGATGCCATCCAGTTGCTGGGCGGTAACGGTTACATCAACGAGTTCCCCACCGGTCGCCTGCTGCGCGATGCCAAACTCTATGAAATCGGGGCTGGCACCTCGGAAATCCGTCGCATGCTGATCGGCCGCGAGTTGTTCAACGAGTCCAACTGATCCAGCGGCTGCCCTGCAGGAACGTATTCATCTAATGAACACGTTCCTGCAGGAGCGCAGCCGCTCGCTATCAACGACGGATTTGCTTGTGCAATCAACTTAAGGAACATCACATGGCCATCTTCACTTCCAAGATCAATCCAAGGGCAGCTGACTTTCTCCATAACGAGCAGGCCATGCGCACTCTGGTCGATGACCTGCACACCAAACTGCAACGGCTCTATCAGGGTGGCGGCGCCCGCTATCAGGAGCGTCACGTCTCGCGCGGCAAGCTGCTACCCCGTGATCGGGTGGAACGTTTGCTGGATCAGGGCAGCCCCTTTCTGGAACTGAGCCAGTTTGCTGCCTATGAGGTGTATGACGAAGAGATTCCCTGTGCTGGCGTCATTGCCGGCATTGGCCGGGTCAGCGGCGTTGAGTGCATGATCATTGCCAACGATGCCACCGTAAAGGGCGGTACCTACTATCCCATTACCGTGAAGAAGCATTTACGGGCTCAGGCCATCGCCGAGAAAAACCATCTGCCCTGCATCTATCTGGTGGACTCAGGTGGCGCCAACTTGCCCAATCAGGATGAAGTTTTCCCTGACCGCGATCACTTCGGCCGGATTTTCTACAATCAGGCACGCATGTCTGCCAAAGGTATCCCACAGATTGCCGTGGTGATGGGCCTGTGTACCGCGGGAGGGGCTTATGTACCCGCCATGGCGGATGAATCCATTATTGTGCGTAATCAGGGCACCATCTTTCTGGCCGGCCCGCCGCTGGTCAAAGCCGCTACCGGCGAAGAAGTCAGTGCCGAAGACCTGGGTGGTGCTGACGTGCACTGCAAAGTTTCCGGCGTGGCAGACCACTATGCCGAGAACGATGAGCATGCCCTGCAACTGGCACGGCAGTGCATCAGTCGCCTCAATCATCAGAAGCCAGCACAACTGGATGTCCGCCCCACCCTGCCGCCACGCTATGCGGCTGAAGAGCTGTACGGCGTGGTTGGTACTGATCTGCGCAAACCCTTCGACGTCCATGAAGTCATCGCCCGGGTGGTCGATGACTCCGATTTCGACGAATTCAAACCTCTTTACGGCCCCACACTGGTGACAGGCTTTGCCCGACTCTATGGCTATCCGGTAGGCATCGTTGCCAACAACGGCGTGCTGTTCAGTGAATCAGCACAGAAAGGGGCGCATTTCATCGAGCTGTGTGCTCAGCGCAAGATCCCCCTTATTTTTCTGCAGAACATCACCGGCTTTATGGTCGGCCGCAAGTACGAAGCCGAAGGCATTGCCAAACACGGCGCCAAAATGGTGACCGCCGTGTCCTGTGCTCAGGTGCCCAAGTTCACAGTGCTGATTGGTGGCAGTTACGGCGCGGGCAACTATGGCATGTGCGGTCGCGCCTACGACCCCAATTTCCTGTGGATGTGGCCGAACGCCCGCATCTCCGTGATGGGTGGTGAGCAGGCTGCCAACGTACTGGCACAGGTCAAGCGCGACAACATGCAGCGTAATGGCCAGTCCTGGAGCAAAGAAGAAGAGCAGACCTTCAAACAGCCCATCGTCGATCAGTACGAACATCAGGGCCACCCTTACTATGCCAGCGCCCGCCTGTGGGATGACGGCATCATTGATCCGGCACAGACACGCGAAGTACTGGGTCTGGCACTGTCCGCCTCACTGAACAAACCCATTGAAGAAACGCGCTTCGGCGTGTTCCGCATGTAAGGAGCGGGCCATGACTGACACTTTCACGCCAGCTGCCGACCCGGCTTCGCATGCGCTTTTGCAGCATCAGGATGACCGCGGCGTACTGACCCTGACCCTGAACCGGCCAGACAAGCGCAATGCCTTCGATGACAGCCTGATCAGCCAGCTGACCGATGCCCTGCAGCAAGCCGACAACAACGCCGCCGTGCGTGCAGTGGTGCTGACCTCTACGGGTGAGCATTTCAGTGCCGGGGCAGACCTGAACTGGATGAAGCGCATGGCAGCCTACACCCATGAGCAGAATCTCACTGATGCGCTGGCGCTGGCTGGCCTGATGAACACCCTTTACAGCTTGAGCAAACCGACCCTTGCCCTGGTACGAGGCGCGGCTTACGGCGGCGCAGTCGGGCTGGCCGCCTGCTGTGACATGGTGATCGCTGCCGACAACGCCAGCTTCTGCCTCAGTGAAGTGCGTATCGGCCTCATCCCGGCCACTATCTCGCCCTTTGTACTGCGCGCCATCGGTGAGCGTCAGGCACGGCGTTACTTTCTTACGGCAGAAGTCATCAATGCCTGTAAAGCCGTAGAACTGGGATTGGCACACAGCTGTGTACCGGCTGATCAGGTGGCCGCAGAAGCAGATGCTCTGCTCAAAGCCCTGCTCGGCAACAGCCCGGCAGCCATCAGCGCTGCCAAGCACCTTATCAGTAGTGTCAGCGGCGAACCGATTGATCAGGCCTTGCTGCAGGATACCAGCCAGCGTATCGCTGATATCCGGGTGTCGGTGGAGGGTCAGGAAGGACTGAGCGCCTTCCTTGAAAAGCGAGCCCCAGCCTGGCGCCAGCATTGAGCTGACCTGTCGTCAAACACGGCAGAGTAACGTCCAAAAAATAAAAATTGAGCAGGTCGCTGAAAAACGCATCGAAGTGCCGAAGCAAGAAAGAGACAGCCGAAAAAGCGCAGTTTAGTAAGCTAAATGAGCCTTTTCAGCCCATTTTTGACGCAGCATCCGGCAACACAGATAGCGTACACCGACCTGTAAGAGACCTGAGCTGTCGCCTTCCCAGACCTGCAGGCGACAGCAAAGCCAAGGAGACACCCTGATGTCCCAGTCAACTGCAAACCGCATGATCAGCAAACTGCTGATTGCCAACCGGGGTGAAATTGCCTGCCGCGTAATTCGCACGGCTCGACGCCTTGGCATTCGCACCGTCGCTGTCTATTCCAGTGCCGATGCCAATGCTGCACATGTACAAATGGCTGACGAAGCCTTCCATATCGGTGAGGCTCCCAGCAAGGACTCCTATCTGCGTGGGGATGTGATTCTGGCGGCAGCCCAGCGGGCCGGGGCCGATGCCATTCACCCGGGGTATGGCTTTCTGTCGGAAAATGCAGGCTTTGCCCGTGCCTGCCATGATGCCGGCATTATCTTCGTCGGGCCGCCCGCTGCAGCGATTGAGGCTATGGGCTCCAAAAGTGCCGCCAAGGCGATCATGGAAGAAGCAGGTGTACCGCTGGTTCCGGGTTATCACGGCGCCGATCAGGACGCCGCCCTGCTCAAGACTGAAGCTTCACGCATCGGCTACCCCGTGCTGCTCAAGGCCGTAGCGGGCGGTGGCGGTAAAGGCATGCGTGTGGTCTGGCAAGCCAACGAGTTTGAAGAAGCGCTGCAGGCAGCGCGTCGTGAAGGACAGAACGCCTTTGGTAACAGTGACATGCTGGTAGAGAAATACCTGACGCGCCCGCGCCATGTGGAGATTCAGGTATTTGCTGATCAGCTTGGTCACACCCTGTATCTGGCGGAACGTGACTGCTCTATACAGCGCCGCCACCAGAAAGTGATCGAGGAAGCTCCTGCTCCGGGCATGACGGCAGAACTGCGTCAGGCCATGGGTCAGGCGGCAGTTCGTGCCGCTGAAGCCATCGGCTATGTAGGTGCCGGAACAGTGGAGTTTCTGCTGGATGAGGACGGCTCGTTCTACTTCATGGAAATGAACACCCGCCTGCAGGTCGAGCACCCTGTCACCGAGATGATTACCGGGCTGGATCTGGTGGAATGGCAGTTGCTGGCGGCTACCGGCCAACCCCTGCCCCTATGTCAGGAACAGGTGCAGATCAACGGCCACGCCATTGAAGTTCGTGTCTATGCCGAAGACCCTGACCACGACTTTCTCCCCGCTACCGGCCATATCCACTATCTGCGTACGCCCCCCACCGATGCCCACGTGCGGGTCGATACCGGTGTGGGTCAGGGTGATGACATCAGCATTTATTACGATCCGATGATTGCCAAACTCATCGTCTGGGACACCAGCCGGGAGCGGGCGATCAACCGTCTGAACAAGGCGCTGGCGGCCTATCAGATCAGCGGGGTAAAAACCAATCTGGACTTTCTCAGTCGCCTTTCCGGCCATCCGGCTTTCACTGCCGCTGAACTGGATACCGGCTTCATTGAGCGGCATCGCGATACCCTGTTTGCTGCCCATAACACCGATCAGCAAACGATACTGGTTGCTGCCGCCATGGTGGTGGTGCTAGACCAGCAGCAACAGCGCCACGACGATCCCTGGCAGCAGTCACCCGCCTGGCGCCTCAATGCGCCAGCCCGACAGCAACTGCGCCTGCTGCTGAACGAGCAGGAGCTTCAGGTCAGTGCCACACGCCGTGGCCAAGGCTATCAGCTGATGCTGAATGGCAGCGAGCTGGACGTTTCAGCCCACATTGACAACGCTGCGGGTGAGGATGAGGAGTCGCAGCTGGTGCTGATCCTTGATAGCCATCGGCAGCGCTGGCAGTTCCACCGCCAGCAAAAGGATGAAGGTACAGCACTGACCCTGTTCAATGGCCACAAGGGCACCACCGTGACGCTGTTACCTCCCGTTCAGGCAGCCATCAGCACGCATCATCATGATGCCAGCCTGTCTGCTCCCATGAACGGAACCGTGGTCGCGGTACTGGTCAGCCCTGGCGAGCAGGTAGACACCGGCACAGGGCTGATTGTGGTGGAAGCGATGAAAATGGAGCACACCCTTCGTGCACCACAGCAAGGCGTGGTGGATGAAATTTACTTTCAGGCAGGTGACCGGGTGAATGAGGGCGATGAACTGCTTGCCTTCACCCCCCTCGATAACCAGGGTTAACCCACGGAGCAGCAACGCTGGAGCGTCTGATATGTCTTTACCCAAGCAGGTGCGCATTGTTGAAGTAGGCCCTCGTGACGGCCTGCAAAACGAATCTCAACCCGTCAGTGTTGATACCAAGCTGGCCCTGATTGACTGGCTGGCCGATAGCGGATTGCAGGTCATCGAAAGCGGCAGCTTCGTGTCACCCAAATGGGTACCGCAGATGGCAGGCTCCAGAGAGCTGTTTCAGCGGCTGCAACGCCGTGCAGGGGTCACCTATAGCGCACTGACCCCCAATCTGCGGGGGCTTGAAGATGCCCTGAGCGTCGGTGTCGAGGAAGTCGCCGTCTTTGCCGCTGCTTCCGAGAGCTTCAGCCAGAAGAATATCAACTGCTCCATTGCCGAAAGCCTGGAGCGCTTCCAGCCACTGATGGAAAAAGCCAGACAGTTTGGCGTCCCCGTCAGGGGCTATGTTTCCACGGTGATTGGCTGCCCGTATGAAGGGGCTATTGCCCCCGCCGCCGTCGCCAGCGTGTCTCAGGCGCTGTTCGATATGGGCTGCTATGAAGTCTCCCTCGGCGACACCATTGGTGTCGGCACACCTGCGACCTTTATCGCCATGCTGGATGCGGTCGCTGCGGTGGTGCCGGTGGACAAACTGGCGGTGCACTGCCATGACACCTATGGCATGGCCATCGCCAATATCTACGCCTCGCTGCAACAGGGGATCAATGTGGTCGACGCTGCCGTCGCCGGACTGGGAGGCTGTCCCTATGCCAAAGGCGCCACAGGTAACGTGGCGACCGAAGAGGTCGTGTACCTGATGCATGGACTGGGAATTGAAACCGGTGTTGATCTGTCGGTACTGGTACAGGCTGGCCGCTATATCAGCGAGTCGCTCAAACGCCCCTACAACTCCAGAGTAGGTAAGGCGTTACTGGCCAGAGCCGAAGGATAATCCCGCGCTAAAAGTGTTTTACAGAGTGCAGTATTACGGGGGTGCTGACCACCGTTATGCCACGGTGATGATCAGCACCTGATCAGCTTATCCGCAGTATAAAAATAATAGCCATGAGGATCAGTACCATGTCCGGCTCCACGCTCAGCTACACCAGCGCTGTCAGCAGCAAGCCTCTCCTGGGTGACACCATTGGTGACCTGTTTGACAAGATAGTCGCCCGTTACCCTGACAACGAAGCCCTGGTGGTACGCCACCAGCAGCGTGACCAGAAACCCTTGCGTTATACCTACCGCCAGCTGCAGCAGGAAGTAAACCGCTGCGCTCGCGCGATGCTGGCACTCGGCGTCAAGAAGGGACAACGCGTGGGCATCTGGTCACCCAACTGCGCGGCATGGTGTATCACTCAGTTTGCCACCGCCAAGATTGGCGCCATTCTGGTCAACGTCAACCCGTCCTATCGCCTGCACGAGCTGGAATATGCCATGACGCAGTCAGGGTGCAGCTGGCTGGTCAGTGCTGATGTGTTCAAGTCGTCCAACTACACCGAGATGCTGTACCAGCTGGTTCCGGGGTTGGCTGAGAGTCAACCGGGCCAATTACAGTGTGAACTGCTGCCTGAGTTGCGCGGCATCATCACGCTGAGTCAGGAGACAAGGGCAGGTATGCTGCGCTGGCAGGATATGTTCTCCCACACCGACTCCGTCAGTGACGAAGAACTATCCCGTACTCAGGCAGATCTGAGCTTTGATGACCCGATCAATATCCAGTACACCTCCGGCACTACGGGCTTTCCCAAAGGCGCCACACTCAGCCATCACAACATTCTCAACAATGGCTTCTTCGTCGCGGAAAGTATGGGCTTTACCGATCAGGATCGACTGGTCATTCCTGTCCCCCTCTATCATTGTTTCGGTATGGTGATGGGTAACCTGGGCTGTGTAACCCATGGCGCCACCATGATCTATTCAGGGGATGGTTTTGATCCGCTGGCCGTACTGCAAACCGTGGCAGAAGAAAAAGCCACCGCCCTGTATGGCGTGCCCACCATGTTTATCGCTGAACTTAATCACCCCGAGTTTGAACAATTCGACCTTTCCACCCTGCGTACTGGCATCATGGCAGGCTCGCCCTGCCCCATCGAAGTCATGAAGAAAGTCATCGAGCGCATGCATATGGCCGGTGTGCAGATCGCCTACGGCATGACGGAAACCAGCCCGGTATCACTGCAGACTGGCAGTCACGATCCGCTGGAAAAGCGGGTAGGCTCTGTCGGCCGCACCCAGCCGCATCTGGAAAACAAGATCATTGGCCCGGACGGCAGCCTGATGCCTCGTGGCGAAATTGGTGAGCTGTGTACCCGTGGTTATAGCGTCATGCTGAAATACTGGAATAACCCCAAGGCCACCGAGGACTCCATCGATCAGGCAGGCTGGATGCACACCGGCGATCTGGCGGTGATGGATGAGGAAGGCTATGTCCGCATCGTCGGCCGCAGCAAGGACATGATCATTCGCGGCGGCGAGAACGTGTATCCCCGCGAGATTGAGGAATTCCTCTACACCCATCCTGATGTTGCAGACGTGCAGGTGACTGGCGTACCGGACGAAAAATACGGCGAAGAGATCATCGCCTGGATCAAGCCAGCACCGGGCCATTCGCCCAGCGAAGACGATATCAAGGGTTTTTGTCAGGGCAAGATTGCCCACTTCAAGATCCCGCGTTACATCAAGTTCGTCGACACCTTCCCCATGACAGTGACCGGCAAAATTCAGAAGTTCAGGATGCGCGAAATCAGCACCGAAGAGCTGGGTTTGAAGTCACTCAGCTGACAAGCCGTTGCAGGCTGCCTCAGCTCAGCCGGGTAACGAGCGGAGGTAGCAAGCAGCGATAATTCGTGTAGCGAACCAAAACAGCGCTTATCCACAACGCCAGACAGCGAAAGCTGCCCGCTTTCGAGGCGTATACCAGAGCCTGGGAGTGCTGACGGCAAGCGTGGGAATGATAAAGCGCTGTTACCTTTCTACGCAGACCGGCCAACCTGACAAAGACTGCGAAAATGCAGCAGATCACACCCAATGACGGGGATGGAGTGGAGCTTGAGTGTTGTTGGTCCCATATTTGCTAAGTTTTTATCTATATGTGAGGTCATACCACTATCGTTCGTCTAACAGCTACGTTTATCTAACAGATAGTGGGTCAGTGAATGCGAACGCGCTTGATACCCGTCAACGCTCTGTCATCAATGACCTATACACTCTCCGCCTCAATTGCAGGTCACGAGCCATAACAACATGCTTGCGCCAGAACTAGAGCATTACCATTCCCACCTTGATCAGGTTCGCATCCTGGACCATCTCCGCGCCAATCCGCCCCAAAAAACCAGCACACTGGCGGGTATTGATCAGCTGCATATCGGTGGGCGTGATGCAACTGCTCGTCTGCTCGAACAGTTGCATCTGGAAGCAGAACATCGGGTAATGGACATGGGCTGCGGACTGGGTGGTACCAGCCGCATGCTGGCAGAGAAGTTTGGCTGTCAGGTCAGTGGCATGGATTATTGCGGTGAGTTCTGTGAGCTGGCCGGGCAACTGACCCAATTCTTTCCGACATTGAACGAGCACATCACCTTTGTTCAGGGTGACGCCATTCAGCAACCCTTTGCCGACTACAGTTTCGATCTGGTGATCAGCCAGCATTGCCTGATGCATATGCCTGAGGTCGATAAGGTACTGGCGGAAATCCAGCGCGTACTCAAACCTTCCGGCTTACTCGCCATGCATGAGGTGATTGCCGGGCCAGTGCAACCCTGCCTCTACCCTACCCCCTGGGCCATGGATGGTAGTAACAGCTTTCTGACCACCAGCGAAGTACTGCAAAGCAGAATGGATCGCGCAGGCTTCACGCAGCTGCACTGGCAGGATGTTACCGAGGAGGCGCTGGCATGGCGTCTCAATCATGGTGCGGACTCCCGCTCTGCTCGTGGTCTCTCGCCCAGCTGGGTACTGGGGCATAACTTCCGGCAGATGGCGGAAAATATTCTGCTCAACCTGCAACAGGAGCGAATTCGTATCGTCGAAGCCATCTATGTGCGTCACTAACCCAAACGGTACGGCACAGGGTGCAGGCAAGTATTGGTTGAGTTCGATGCAAATTGGACTACCATTGCCCGTACAGTAAGCAATGCAACACCCCCTGACGTAGTTGAAGCACATCAATGAGCATTCTCTTCAGTAATCTGTTTGGCGCCAGCCAGACGAGCGCGCTGCAATCCACCCAGGCCATCAGCCAGGTCAATGCGCAGCAGCCTCAGACCGGTGTCGGCCAGATCAATATTGAAGATCGCCCATCCACTGTGGTCAAAATCTCACAAGCGGCCTACGATGCGCTGGCCCAGGAGCAGCAACAGCTGCAGAGTAGCACCCAGCAAGTGCGCCAAGCCCAGCCCACGTCCCAGATGGTTGAACTTAAACAGCTGCCTGCCTATCTGTTTCAGGTGAATGAAACTGACAGTTAGTCGCCCCCTGCCGGGTAAACTCCTTCGCGCTCTGGCAGCAACCGTGGTCTGCTTTCTGCCATTTACTTCGACACAGGCTGTACCGCTCTTCTGTGATCTGGACAACTCCATCAAGGGAGCAGAGAACACAGCCATGAACTACGTCAGCCAGGGTGCTGGCGGCAGGCAATACACTACGACTTTCAAGGCCAGCAAGATGCAGAAGCTGCATCGTACCGGTTACCGGGAAATTGAGGTGTTCGTGAAATGGAAGGACTATTACTACACCGTGTATGTGGAAGTGAACCCCATGTGCCAGTCCTGGGTTACCAAAAGAACTAACGCCCGGCCCTGACTCCCCTCCCAGAAATAAAAACTCCCGTCAGCCTTGCGGCTGCGGGAGTCGTGTCAATGACCAGTATTTGCAGGAAGCAGAACTTAACGCGGGCCCTTGCCACTGCGTTCGAACGCATCCCACAGATCATCACTACCTTCCTCATCAACCCAGTTCACTTCCTGTTCATGGGCCATGATGACGTCGTCGAAGTAATTCATATCTTCTTCGCTGATGTTACGTCCTTCGTTCATTCTCTTGAGAATGGACATCAGGCGCTGATCTTTTTCTGCGCCTGGGAACGGCGGCTGAACCTTCCATTCAGGTTCAGCCTTGGTGACAACCTTCTGCACCCGCTTGTTGATCTGTTTGTCCATTTCCTGCGCAGACACCGGCAGACCACGTTGCAGACGTGCCAGATTGTCGAGTACCTGCTGGCGACGCGGAGTGGCACGCTGATGCTGACCTTTACCGGCAGCTTCAGCGGCTTCATCGGCATCAACTGCTTTCTGATAGACCGACTTGACTCGCTTGTTCTTGTCCAGCCAGCGCTGCTTGAAGAGCTTTTTCAGATCTGGATTAGCATCACGACGCTGGGGCTTTTCATGGGGATTCTTGCGCTGTTCTTTTTCGCGCTCTATTGCCGTTGCACGGCTTTTCTTACTACGGCTCATGCCTGTGATTCCTGTTGTTCTTCCGCACCGTCAACTGAATGTGCGTTTTCGCGCAGGGGATCATCACCCTGCTGTTGATCTTCTGCCAGGGCGGCAGCGGCTGCCGCTTCCGCCTCAGCTTGAATTTTGGCTTCCCACTCTTCTACCGTATCGAGGGTGAAAAGTCCCAGACTGCCGTTACGCAGCTCCTGAATCAGGATCTCCGATGCCTGATGCATCTCGACGATTCCCCCTGCCCGCAGACAACCACGCTTGCGACCGATAGCGTCGATCAACGCCTGTTCATTGTCAGGCAGGCTGGTCAGTTTGTAACGCTTGAGCAGTACATCAGGGCTGCGCTGCATCAGCAGCTTGGCGGTATACAAGGCAACTTCTTCATAGTGCATGGCAGTATCGCGCACTGCGCCGGTGGCTGCCAGTCGGTATGAGGCGTCAACATCCTCAATTTTGGGCCAAAGCATTCCCGGCGTGTCATGCAGTGCCATGCCGTTTTGCAGCAACACACGCTGCTGGGCTTTGGTGACCGCTGGCTCATTACCCACTTTGGCGATCTTGCGCCCGAACAGGGTGTTGATCAGTGTCGACTTACCCACGTTGGGAATCCCCATGATCATGGCACGTACATTGCGCCCCGCCTGAGCCCGCCCCGGCACCAGCTCCTTACAAAGCTGCGGCAGACGTTTGACGGAGTTGGGCTGATCCATACGCACGGCCATCGCCAGTGTCTGATCTTGCTGTTTGAACCACTCGGCCCATTGACTGGTCATGTCAGGGTCAGCCAGATCGCTTTTATTCAACAGCTTGATCATCGGTTTGCCTTCACTCAGCCGGCGTACCATGGGATTAGAGCTTGAGTAAGGTATACGGGCATCGACGACTTCAATGACCACGTCGATATCGGGCATGGCCTTGGCAATATCCTTGCGGGCCTTGTGCATATGTCCGGGAAACCACTGAATACTCACGACGCTACCTCATCTCTCCCCACCGGGCGAATACCATGCAGGGAAAGGTTATTGAATGAATTTTTTGACCTTCTTGCAGCCCGATCATTCACCACAATGACCATGACAAGGCTGAGAGGGAAAGCTACAGTATTTCCCATACGCTTTCCCCGAGACCCGGCGTGCACTGAGCGTGGAAGAGGCGGTAAGAGTCGACCGCAACGATTTCCTGAAACTCACCCGTGCAAC
Organism: Pokkaliibacter sp. MBI-7; assembly: GCF_029846635.1. Lineage (NCBI taxonomy): Bacteria > Pseudomonadati > Pseudomonadota > Gammaproteobacteria > Oceanospirillales > Balneatrichaceae > Pokkaliibacter > Pokkaliibacter sp. MBI-7. Next base: position 191,188 of record NZ_JARVTG010000001.1, read on the forward strand.
GCTTCCAGGAATGGTACGAGAAAGCAGCGAGAAAAAGGTGCGCATTATAACCATCATCGGCTCAATCAGCCATCATCCCTGATCGTGAAGGAGTAGTTTATGGAGTGGATTCTCAGCGTCATGGCCACCGACCGCCCTGGTCTGGTGGAACGTATCGCCAGGCAGGTCCAGCAGCATGGAGGCAACTGGGAAGAAAGCAGCCTGTCACGTCTGGCAGGTCACTTCGCTGGCATCATCCGCATCACCCTGGCTGATGACAAAGCAGATGCACTGAAGAAAGCACTGGAGAGCCTGGCTGTCGACGGGCTGACAGTGAACATGGCTTCTGGCACACAGTCACAACAGGAAGCGGAACCCAAACAGGTTGAACTGGAGCTGGTAGGTCACGACAAGCCCGGTATCGTCAGTGAAGTCAGCACGGTGCTGGCCAGCCTCGGTATTAACGTCGACACCTTGACGACCCGTGTAGAAAGCAGCTCGATGACGGCAGAGCCGCTATTCCGTGCAGAAGCACATCTGACGCTCCCCGGCCAACTGGAGCTGGACGTCCTGCAGTCACGACTGGAAGCTATTGCCAATGATCTGATGGTTGATATCAGCTTCTCGTAACTCGCAAAACCTTCCCACCCTCCGCCAGAGTTTACGATCTGCCATCAAGTGGATCGTAAACTTCCCGGCCAGTCCACTGCGAACTCTCTCACGCAGCACAGCGCTGACGCCTCATTCAAGGAATGGCGTCAATCACCGCTGGATTTCCTGCCGTCAGCCTGCATAGGCACTACACTTACTGAACTGCGGCAGGATGTCCCTTCTCGAGACGTCGGCCCGGCACAGAGCCACAACAATAATTAACTCTGCTGTATTGCCAGCCAATACAGGTCAACGACCCACACATTGTTTACGACCAATGTGCAACCACTGCTTTGATCTCAGAGCGGGAGCGCCCTATGTCTGCATTGCTTCAACTGGTCATCACTGTTCGCAACTGGTTTGTTCTGCCCTGGATGTCTTCTTACCGCAATGACCCACACCATTTCTATGGCCGCGTTTTTACCCAGCGCCACGCCCGCAAGGTAGGCATTGTCAAAAATATCTGGATTGGCGGGGGTCTTCTGATGTTAACGCTTGGCAGCTGGCCGGCGGTGCTGACGATTTCGCTGCTGCTGACCTTTGTGTCCTTTGTCGTGCTCGACGAAACGCCGTGAGGGCACGTAACTGTTGTCTTTAACAGCCTCCAGTAACACAAACTTGGGGTTGCCGGCGATCTGCCTCACGTTACCAAACAGCTGCTGCAGCCGCTGGTGGTAGCCGAGGTGGCGATTGGCCACAACCCAGAGTACCCCCTGGTCACGCAATGCCTGGTGCGCCTGAGCAAACATGCGTCTGGCGATATGATCCCCCACGACCTGCAGCTGGTGGAAAGGAGGATTATTCAGTACCACATCGACACTGCCGGGGGTCACCTCAGCCAGACCATCCCCCGCATGAAAGTGACAGTGCTCCCTGCCCGGAAGATTGGCCTCAGTACTCAGCCCGGCAGTAGCCAAAGCCATGAAGGACTCGTCATAAAAATGCAGCTCAGCCTCCGCAAAACGTCGACCCGCCAGCACGCCGAGAATGCCGTTGCCGCAGCCAAGATCAGCGATCACCGGTTGTACCGCCTTAATCGTCAGACGGTGCAAATTCTCCAGCAAGAAGCGACTACCAATATCCAGATGCCCCTGGGAAAACACGTTGGCGTACTCCCGTAGATATACGCCATAATCCGCTACGGTATATTCCTGCAGGGTAGGCTCAGGGATAGCTGCGAGCTTTTCTTGCTGCAGCACAATCTGCACCACCCGTGCTTTTCGTACTGCCAGCCCTTTTTGTACATCACCTAATGAAGCCAGCTGGGCAAAATGCCCATTGGCCCAATGCTTCACCATGCCACCCGCCAGCAGCAAGGTCTGCTCATCACTATGGGGAGCGATCAGGCGTTGGATCTGGTCCTGCATATACGCCAGACTTTTTGGCAGGCGCCATAGCACCACATCATAACGCCCTTCCAGCGGTTGCAGGACGCTTTGCACTGCGGGTGTCGCGAGGGAGTTGATCCTGGCATTGGCCAAACAGCCCTGCTGGGCCAGAAAGGAATCGGTAACCGACGTTGGTTGCGCTACAGTCAGGCTCAAGGTCAGAGCACCAAACTGGTCATTGATTACCAGTATTCGGCGCTGAGGCCAGTCAGGCAGCAACAACTGTAACTGCTCCAGTAAATAGCTGTCAGCGGCATCGTAGGGCAGTAACTCACTGCCATCATTATCGGGAAATCGTGACAACTGCAGGCGCGCTAATTGCGCCAGGGTGGTGTTATCGGCTTGCAGCCCCGCGGTCATGCGCTCGCACTCACTGTCATTAGCAAAGCGCGCATTCTAGCAGGAGGTTCCAGCAGCAGCGCAACAAATCTGCCCTCTGGGAACTGTCCTCAGGCAGAAGCCACTCATCTCGCCACATCAACTCCAGGAGTCGCGGTCGTCGAGGTAGCTGTGCTCCTGTCTGGCATCGTCGAATGCTTCCATGAACAGGGCATGTGCTTCCTTATGAAAGTGAGGATTGAGGTTGACCAGCTCTTCCAGCAGGGATGCCAGCACACGAGCCGGTTCAGCGTTGCGTTCGCGGCATCGGTCGATGAATGCGACCGGTACCTCCAGTTGAATATTGGTGTAGAAGTTGTCGTTAGAAGTATCCATAAGCACCTCCATTTAGATTGATGAATGCTTACAATCCCTTCACAATTCAAGCCACCACGGAACAGCACGACGTATCGGTTACTTTTTTGTCGGCAAAGCGTGGCATTGCCAGTTCCCTTGTCATACTCCATGACTGGAACATGGCCTGCACAGCAGGACGCTGACGGCATTTTGTAAACAGGTAGATACTTTATTCATGTCTGATGATCCGCTGTACCAGGCAGAACCCACCTCCCGCCCTGCTGTTATTGACTGGGAGCGGCGCTACCGTGAGCTGGAAAGCAGGTATCGGCAACTGATTGGCGATGCCGAACGCTTCCAGCAATCCCTGATGCAATTTCGCAGTCTCGAGTTGCAACTGCTAAAGGCTAACTCCCTGGCGGAGCTGATCAGCATTCTGTTATCTGAAACCGGCGCCCACTTCAGTCTTGATAAGGTTCATCTCTACCTGATTAACAGTGAAGACCGCTTTAGTGACTTTCTGGGAGACAAACTGCAACCGCTGTGTGACAGCGGGCTGATTATTCTCAGCACGCTTGCTGAGCTGGCCAAGCTATTCCCGGAAACCACCGTACCTTGTCTGCAATCACGCAAGCTCGATGAGGCCGGACTGCCACATTGGCCTGACGAGATCAATTCCCATGCTACGTTGCCGTTACGGCGGCACGGCAGCCTGATTGGCCTGCTGAACTTAGGCAGCAAGGATGGAGAACGCTTCAATCCTGACTACGGTATGGATCTGCTGGAGCATTTTGCCTCCATGATCGCACTCTGCATCGAAAACAACATCAGTCAGGAGAACCTTCGCCAGCTCAGTCTGCGCGATCCGTTGACCCAGGCCTGGAATCGCCGTTATCTCGACAAGGCACTGAGGGAAGAGCTGGAGCGTGCTCACCAGCTTAACTATCCGCTCAGCTGCATGCTGATCGATCTGGATCACTTCAAGACTATCAATGACACCTATGGCCATGCCATGGGAGACAAAGCTCTGGTGGAAATCACCCGAATTCTGCGTACTCAGGTGCGGCAAAGCGACGTTATTGCCCGTTACGGTGGTGAAGAGTTCGCCATCTTGTTGCCAGGCTGCCCCAAGGAGCATGCACTGATGATTGCTCAGAGCATCTGCAGCCAGACCAGCAAAACCGTAATGAAAAACACTCTGGGCCAGTCATTCAGCCTGACTCTTTCGGTAGGTGTATCAGCATTTACACCTCAGGACTCCGAACGCCCTCTGCCCCGCAGCCTGCCTACCCATCTATTTCTTGAAGCGGACGAAGCGCTGTATCAGGCCAAGCGCAATGGCCGTAATCAGGCCGTCATGGCAACACCCCACATTATCCGCTCAAGCAATGAAGTCCCCACGACTAGAACGTTTGGTTAACCTCATTAGCCCGGCTCACTTCGCGGCCACTCCCACCTGACGACCAGCAGTGACAACATTATCCGCAGCCAGAATGCAAAACGGGGAAGCCGAAGCTTCCCCGTTGATCGTGCACTACTGTCTTATCAGGACTTATTCCACCGGGAATACTGACAGCGTAGAGCCTGTCAGGTACTGCATGATACGCACTACCTGGCAGCTGTAGCCAAACTCGTTGTCATACCATACGTACAGTACACAACGCTTGCCGCTGACGATGGTTGCCAGACCATCAACGATACCGGCAGAACGGGTACCGGTGAAGTCAGAAGAAACCGCCTCAGGTGAATTGGAATAGCCCACCTGCTTCTGCATGCTGGAGTGCAGCGATACCCAGTTCAGGTAGTCATTCAGCTCATCCTTGGTCACTTCCTGCTCCAGAGTCAGATTCAGGATGGCCATGGAAACGTTGGGCGTGGGAACGCGAATGGCATTACCGGTCAGTTTACCGGTCAGTTCGGGCAGCGCTTTGGAAACCGCTTTGGCAGCACCGGTTTCGGTGATAACCATGTTCAGCGGCGCAGCACGACCGCGACGGTCGGCTTTGTGGTAGTTGTCGATCAGGTTCTGGTCATTGGTATAGGAGTGCACGGTTTCAACGTGACCGTATTCGACACCAAACTCATCATTGATCGCTTTCAATACCGGCACAATGGCGTTGGTAGTACAGGAGGCTGCAGACAGGATCTTGTCAGTATCGACGATATCGCCATGGTTAACGCCCATAACGATGTTCTTCAGATCCCCCTTACCAGGTGCAGTCAGCAGAACACGTGCCACACCATTGGCGCGCAGGTGCAAAGACAAGCCGTCTTCGTCACGCCATTTACCAGTGTTATCCACCACCAGTGCATGGCTGATGCCGTACTCGGTGTAGTCGATATTGTCTGGCGCGTCAGCGTAGATCACCTGAATCACATTACCATTAGCAGTGATGGTGTTCGCTTCTTCATCGATGGTGATAGTGCCACGGAAAGCACCGTGTACAGAGTCGCGGCGCAGCAGGCTGGCACGCTTGGCCAGATCATCCTTGCTGCCCTTACGGACGACGATGGCACGCAGGCGCATGGCCTGACCACCACCGGTTTTCTCGATCAGCAGACGGGCAAGCAGGCGACCGATACGACCAAAGCCGTATAGAACGACGTCAGTGGCTTTCTCTTCCTTGCCGTTACGTGGCGCGTCGTTCAGCTCTTCAGCAACGAACTCTTCCAGTGACAGACCATGAGATTTGGTATTGAACAGCTCGAACAGTTTACCAATATCAACGTGGCTGTTGGTGACACCCAGTTGATCGACAAGCTGCAGAATGGGGAAGGTGTTGACGACTGACAGTTCGGCGCCAGTGATCTGACGCACAAAACGGTGCGCCTTGATGATGTCGATTACTGCGCGGTTGACGATCACCTGTCCGTAAACAGAGATCTCAACATTACGTTCACGATACATGCGGCCAACCATGGGAATCATCGATTCCGCAATCGACTCGCGCTCTTTCCATTCAGTGAACACTTTTTCTTGACTCACGGGTCTATCCTTTAACGTCGTTTAAAGAGCATTACTGCCGGGACGCCAAGCCATCGGCTGCGGTTGTGAGGCTTAAAGAGCACGATGCTCAACCACCTCTCGACACCGTCACGGATCGCTTTGACTCTGAAAGCGTCCCCTGCAGACACACTCAGAAGGTAGATAGGGTTTCGGGCGGCGACAATTATCCTTGTTTAGTCTGGAATGGGCAAATAGCAAAAAGCATAGTGGCGCCTGATGTACCTTGATCGCTCGTGGTTTCGTCACTACATAGGGTCAGCAGCATCTGAGGCACTGAGAGGTAGCTGCAGCGTGTTGCCTCGGCTACAGATGCAGTAACATAGCAACGCGTTGACTGGCACCCGTCAGGGCTTGTTTCTCTGAAGTGTCTTTGTCCTGTGCGCAAATGCAAAACGTGGAATTAGGGAGCAACAGTGTCTTTACTTGTGGATTCGCTGGCCCTGCCCAGCAAGGCAGGGGAACTGCGCTTTATCGGAGAGTTGCAAGGAGCGGCCCCGGCACTGCTCTGCGCTGATCTGGTACGTCAGCACAGGGGGCTGGTAGTGGTGCTGACCAACACCCCGGCGCAAACCCAAAGCCTGGAGGAGGAATTGCGCTTCCTGCTGGCTGCTGATGAACAGCGTTATCCGGTACTGACCTTCCCCGACTGGGAAACCTTGCCCTACGACCGCTTTTCACCTCACCAGGATATTATTTCCCACCGTCTGGAAGCTCTGTTTCGCCTGCCGTCACTGCAACAAGGCGTGCTGATCCTGCCGCTGAGCACACTGCTGCAGCGTCTTTCACCCGTGGCATATCTGGATGGCTATAGCCTGCAGTTACGACCGGGGCAACGGTTTGATTTCCAGACTTACCGCCAGCGCCTTGAACAGGCAGGGTATCGTGCGGTAGATACCGTCTACGAGCACGGTGAATATGCCATCCGCGGCGCCATCATGGATATCTTTCCCATGGGCAGTCCCCTGCCGCTGCGTGTTGAGCTTTTCGACGATGAAATCGATACGCTGCGCAGTTTTGATCCGCAAAATCAGCGCACCCTGACGGCACTGAAAGAAGTGCACTTGCTGCCTGCCCGTGAATGCCCTCTGGATGATAAAAGTATCAGCCGCTTTCGCCAGCGCTGGCGTGAGCGTTTCGATGTTGATCCACGCCAGTGCAGTGTCTATGAGGATGTCAGCCACGGTTTGGCGCCGCCGGGTATCGAGTATTACCTGCCACTGTTTTTTGATCAGACCAGTACCCTGTTCGACTTTTTACCTGAGCAGGTGCTGTTGTGCCGCTATGCAGGGCTTCAGGATCGATTGCAGCAGACATGGACAGATATTGAGCAACGGTATGACGAGCTGAGCCACGATATACGTCATCCCATTCTCAAGCCGACCGAAATTTATCTTCCTCCGGAGCAACTCAACCAGTTGCTCAATCAGCATCCGGGCATTGAGCTGAGCCTTGCGTCTCTGCCGGACAAGGCAGGTCGCATCAACGCTGGTGCGGCTACACCGCCTGCACTGACCATTGACGCCCGTGCTGAACGCCCCTATGCCGCCCTGCAGCAGTTTGTTGACCAGCACAACGACTGGAAGCTGCTGATTTGCGCCGAGTCTGCAGGACGGCGTGAAGCACTGCAGGAGCACTTGCACAAGGCACAGCGCAAAGCCAGTTATATCGATGGCTGGGAAGCCTTTCTCGGCGCAACCGCCGGACTTTATCTGACCGTAGCACCGCTGCAGGACGGCCTGCTACTGGCTTCCCGCAAAGTCGCGCTGATCAGCGAGGCACAGCTGTTTGGATTACAGGTTCGTCAGGCTAGACGCAGACAGAAAAGCCGTGATGACAGTGATCAGGTCATCCTTAGTCTGACCGAGCTGAGCCTGGGCGCACCTATCGTACATATCGATCACGGTGTGGGCCGCTACAAAGGCCTGACTACTCTGGAAATCGAAGGCCAGCAGGCCGAATTTCTGATGCTGGAGTACGCCGACGAAGCCAAACTGTATGTGCCTGTCTCGTCATTGCATCTGATCAGCCGTTATACCGGTGCCAGCGAAGAACTGGCGCCGCTTAACAAGCTGGGCAGTGATCAATGGCAGAAAATACGTCAGAAAGCGGCCGAGAAGGTTCGTGATACCGCGGCAGAACTGCTGGACGTCTATGCACGTCGCGCGGCGCGCAAAGGGTTTCCGTTTACCGCTTCAGAAGTGGAATATGCTCAGTTCTCCGGCAGCTTCCCCTTTGAGGAAACACCCGATCAGCAAAGCGCCATCAGTGCGGTACTGGATGACATGAAGGCGGCCAAACCGATGGATCGACTGGTCTGCGGTGATGTCGGTTTTGGTAAGACCGAGGTGGCCATGCGTGCCGCATTTGTAGCCACGCTGGAGGGCAAACAGGTTGCCGTGCTGGTGCCGACCACGCTGCTGGCACAACAGCATTATGAAAGTTTCCGGGATCGTTTTGCTGACTGGCCCATACGCATTGAAGTGCTGTCGCGTTTTCGTAGCAGCAAAGAAGTGGATCAGACGCTGCAGGCTGTAGCCGAAGGCAAAGTGGACATTCTGGTGGGTACCCACAAGATTCTGCAGCAGGATGTTAAATACAAAGATCTCGGCCTGGTCATCATCGATGAGGAGCATCGTTTTGGGGTGCAACAGAAGGAGAAGCTGAAAGCACTGCGAGCCAACGTTGATATTTTGACGCTGACCGCCACTCCGATCCCACGCACCCTCAACATGGCCATGTCCGGCTTGCGTGACCTTTCCATCATTGCCACCCCCCCTGCCCGACGTCTGTCCATCAAGACCTTCGTGCGAGAAAGTGATGAGCGCATGATCAAGGAAGCTATTCTCAGAGAGCTGCTGCGCGGCGGTCAGGTGTATTACCTGCACAACGAAGTGAAGACCATCGAAAAGACTGCGCAAACCATCCGTGAGCTGATTCCTGAAGCGCGGGTGGCAGTGGGTCATGGACAAATGCGCGAACGCGAACTGGAACAGGTGATGTCCGATTTCTATCACCGCCGTTTCAATGTACTGGTGTGTACCACCATCATTGAGACCGGTATCGACGTGCCCAATGCCAACACCATCATTATTGATCGTGCTGACAAGTTTGGTCTGGCGCAGCTGCACCAGCTGCGTGGCCGTGTCGGCCGCTCGCACCATCAGGCCTACGCCTATCTGCTTACTCCACCATGGCGTACCATGACGCCGGATGCCCAAAAGCGCCTGGAAGCCATCAGCGGCGCCGAGCATCTGGGAGCGGGATTTACGCTGGCTACCCACGATCTGGAAATCCGCGGTGCCGGCGAATTGCTGGGTGAAGAACAGAGCGGGCAGATTCACAGCATCGGTTTCAGCCTTTACATGGATATGCTCGACCGCGCAGTCAAAGCCATTCGCCAGTGCAAGGCATTTGATCTGGAAAAACCACTTAACCTGGATGCCGATGTCAACCTGCGACTGCCTGCCCTTATCCCTGATGACTATCTACCCGATGTCAACGCTCGTCTGATTCTGTACAAACGCATTGCCAACGCGACGGATGAGGATCAGCTGCGTGAACTACAAGTAGAGATGATTGACCGTTTTGGCCTGTTGCCCGAACAGGTCAAGAATCTGTTCAGGCAGACTGAGCTGAAGCTCAAGGCGACCACACTGGGGGTGGTAAAAATCGAGGCGAATCAGGAGAACGGTCAGCTGGAGTTTGCCCATGACACCAAGGTTGATCCGTTCAAACTGGTACAACTGGTGCAAAAACAATCACAGCGCTACCGCCTGCAGGGGACTCAGAAGTTGCGCTTCACTCAGCCCATGGCCAATGCCGACAAGCGTTTCAAGGCTGTGGAAGAGCTGCTAGATGCCCTCGCCCCCTGACATCCATTCCACATCCAGCACAGGCTGCTGCCTTGCCCATTCGGGCAGCGCCTGAGCTGGTAACGCAATGGAAAAGCGATAGCCCTGCAGCAGATCACAGCCCATGCTTTTCAGATAGAACCACTGGCTATTCCTCTCTACCCCTTCTGCCACCACCGTCAGTGACAAGGAATGAGCCATGTCGATCATCGCCTTGACCAGCACCCGCTCATGCGACCTGGACTCCAGTGAATCGATGAAAGTCTTGTCGAGCTTGACGCAACTGAACTCAAACTGACGCAGATACTGGAAAGAGGCATAGCCGGTTCCGAAGTCGTCCAGCACCACCTTGATGCCCTTACGGGCAAAATCACTGATTACTGCCGCCGCCTTCTCCGGCTCCAGCATCTGGGTTTCCGTAATTTCCAGCTCCAGTACCGATGGTGGTAGTTGTCGACGCTCCAGCTCTTCCACTACCAACTGCACCAGTCCCTGATCAGACAACTGTGCAGGTGACATGTTCACGGCTACATGCAAGTCCATGTTGCCAGTTTCAACCCGCCAGCTTTGCAAAGCATCAAGGGCCTTGGCTATAACCCAGCGACCAATAGGCATGATCAGCCCACTTTCCTCTGCTAGCGTGACAAAGATGTCCGGATTAATCGCACCCAGCATCGGATGATGCCAGCGCAGCAGCGCCTCAGCTCCCTTCCAGCTGCCATCTAATGCAGACACCTTGGGTTGAAACAACAGCTCGAACTCCTCTCGCTCCAGAGCACGATGCAAATCACTCCACAGACGCAGTCGCTCACGCGCTCCGTTCATCAGGCCATTGTCATAGACAATCAGCGGCCCCAACTCGTACTGTTTGGCATACGCTAGGGCCGTCTCTGCTTCCTGCATACGCTTTTGTGCAGACCCCTGACTTGGGCCAATACTCAGCCCGCCACGCAGGGCAATAAACAGCTCACCGCCACTCAGCTCATAAGGGCCACGTAACACCATCAGCCAGGACTCTGCCTGCTGACGCATCGCCTCCCAGTCACTCAACCCTTCCATCAGCACACTGAAATGGTCACCACCAATACGCGCAACGGCCTGACTGCTTGGCACCAGACTTTGCAGGCGCTGGGATAGCATCAGAAGCAACTGATCAGCAGCACTGTGGCCGAGGCTCTGATTGATTTGGCGAAAGTTGACGACGTCCAGCGCCAGCACACCAAAATACTGGCCAGCGTGAAGTTGTTTTTCATTGCGCTGAAGGAATGCCTGACGGTTGCACAACCCTGTCAGCAAATCAGTCTGATGTGCCGCCTCCACCTGTTGCTGCAAGGTCTGATCATTGAGCGTCAAAGTATAATAGGCCGCCTCTCCGCCCTGATTCTCCACTCCCCGTAAAACGAAGGCATAGAATCGCAGCGCGCCATCGGGCAAAGGCAACCAGAATCGCCCTTGCCACTCGCCAGCGTCCTGCAGGGCATTGTGTACCTGCTCAGCCGATAAACTGGGCTCCAGCTCAAACAGGTCTTTCCCCACTACATCACTGGTAGACTGATGGCGCTCATTGATATAGGCAGCATTGGCCGACGTGACCCGCCAGTAGCGATCAATGATCAGCATGGCTTCATCACTGTGCGAGTAGGCTTGCATCCCCAGTTTGTTGAGTCGCTGCAACTCAATATGGGCAAAGGCATCATCGAGCACTGCGAGCAGTTCTTCCCGGCGCCATGGCTTGCTGATGAACTTAAACAACACACCGGAGTTGATGGCCTGCGTCAGGCCATCAAAGTCTGTATAAGCAGACAGCAGAATACAAAGCACATCAGGATAGCTTTGCTTGATCTTTTCAAAAAGCTCTGAGCCCTGCATCTTGGGCATGCGCTGATCACTGATCACTACCCGTATACGATGCTGCTCAATCAGTGGCAGCGCGTCTTCAGGATCGGTGGTACCAAAGCAGCTGTAATCCTGCCTGCGCAATAGCCGAACAATAGCGTTGACGTTGTTGACTTCATCATCAACTACCAATATGCGCTGCTTCATGCCCTTATCCTTACCACAGCACCACCGCCGGGATACTACTTACTGACAATATAGTCAGCAAAGACCGATTTGTAGATCAGATGCATAGTAATTCGACTGCACACCCATCCCTAGGGAATATAACGCCAAAGTACGTAGAGATGATGCCCATTTGCCATACAAATGATTTCTACGCCTTTGTTCCGAAACCATAACGCAACGAGCCTGTACTGGACAGGCTCACTTGAAGCAATACAAAAAAGTGTAGCAGCAGCTTAACTGGCTACAGTCCCGATCTGCCGTTGCTGCATCAGCATCTGAATTTCTCCCAGACAGGATGGATCGTCAATGGTGGAGGGAATGCTGAATTCCTCACCGTCTGCCATTTGCCGCAGAAGCTTGCGCAGAATTTTGCCTGAGCGTGTTTTAGGCAAGCGATCCACCACCATCACACGCTTGAAACACGCCAGCGCACCAATACGATCACGCATCAGCCCAACCAGCTCCTGCTGCAGCTCTGCTTCAGCGATGCTTACGCCATCTTTAAGCAGCACCAGCCCTACAGGCTCCTGCCCCTTGAGCGGATCCTGGATACCGATCACCGCACATTCAGCCACTGCAGGATGGCTGGCTACGACCTCCTCCATCTCACCCGTAGATAATCGATGACCAGCAACGTTAATGACATCGTCGGTGCGCCCCATGATAAATATGTAACCGTCCTCGTCTCTGTAACCACCGTCTCCGCTGACGTAGTAACCGGGAAAAGTACGCAGATATCCCGAACGCAGGCGTTCAAAATCCCCCCAGATGGTAGGCAGGCACCCTGGCGGCAATGGCAGTTTGATGGCAATGCTGCCCTGTTGATTGACTGGCATCTCATCACCATTGGCATCCAGCACACGCACGTCAAAACCAGTCATGGGCAGACCCGCAGAACCGGCTTTGGTGGGTTGAGGCTCCACTCCCATCGGATTGCCAACAATGGCCCAACCGGTTTCGGTTTGCCACCAATGATCAATAACCGGCTTATCAAGGACTTCGCTCACCCATTGATAGGTAGGCGGATCCAGACGCTCCCCCGCCATAAAGATGTAACGCAGATGGCTCAGATCATATCGGGTGGGCAACCTCCCCTCAGGATCTTCCTTGCGAATGGCGCGGAAAGCCGTGGGGGCCGCAAATAGCGCTTTTACGCGATATTCTTCTGCAACCCGCCAGAACGCCGCCGCATCCGGCGTTTTGACCGGTTTTCCTTCATACAGCACAGTCGAACATCCATGTATCAGTGGTCCGTACACAATATAGGAATGCCCTACGACCCATCCCACATCAGAAGCGGCCCAAAACACATCACCCGGCTTGACGTCGTACAACATCGACATGCTGTGCTTGAGGGCAACAGCATAGCTCCCCGTGTCTCGGACCACACCTTTGGGTTTGCCAGTAGTTCCAGAGGTATAGAGGATATAAAGCGGATCGGCACCGCTCACCGGCACGCAGGGAGCCTGATCCGCCTCCTGCGCCAGAGCGCACCAGTCGTAATCTCTCCCTTCCTGAAGTTCAGCAGCACATTGGGCACGCTGATAAACAATGACATGCTCGGGCTGATGCGCTGATAGCCGAATTGCCTCATCCAGCAGAGGCTTATAGGCAATGATCTTGTTGATTTCTATACCGCAAGAGGCTGTCAGCACCACTTTCGGTTCCGCATCCTCGATACGGCTTGCAAGTTCATGCGCAGCAAAGCCGCCGAACACGACGGAGTGAATCGCGCCCAATCGGGCACAGGCCAGCATGGCGACAACGGCCTCGGGAATCATGGGCATATAGACCACCACACGATCACCATACCCGACACCTTTAGCGCGTAACACACCGGCAAAACGGGCAACCTGCTCCATCAAGTCTCTATAACTAATTTGCCGTTTGCTATCACTGACGGGGGAATCGTAAAAAATGGCCGCCTGATCACCCCGCCCCTGCTCAACGTGAAAATCGACCGCAAGATAGGCAAGATTTAGCTTTCCATCTGCAAACCAGCGCTGAATGCCATTTGAATCTGTCGACAATATGTGTAGGGGAGGTGTAAACCACGCCAGCTGATCAGCCTGCCTTTGCCAGAAGTGCTCAGGCTCATTGATAGATTCTGCGTAGTATTCTTGATATCCCATGGTAGCCCTGCCTTTAATTTTTATTTGAGGAGGTCAACTGACAACAAAGGATTGTTGACAGTTCTGATAAACCATAGCCACTGTAGATCAGCCTGAGATCCAACAAACTAAGACCAAAGCCTAGTTTAAGACCAAGGTATTAGTACATTTATTGAACAACCCCAAGTGATTTAAACTTACCACCAACTGAAGTAGACGACGGGTAGTGAAGCGTCCTTGCATCCAACCGGATGCATTAGGTGCAAAAGAACGGCACAACAAAAAGCCAGGCACTTTACCTGGCTATATACAGAAGAAAGGAAGTTCGAACGGAATTATAAGATGCAATACTGAAATGGTCAGCGGCAGCTCATTTGGTACCAAATATCTTATCGCCCGCATCCCCCAACCCTGGCAGGATATAGCCCTTCTCATTGAGCTTTTCATCAACTGCAGCAACGTAAATATCCACCTCAGGGTGGGCTTTCTGCAACCGCGCGATACCTTCAGGACATGCCACCAGGAACAATCCCATGATATGTTTGCAGCCACCGGCCTTCAGCATATCGATCGTAGCAACCAGGGTGCCGCCTGTTGCAAGCATGGGATCCAGAATCAACGCAGTTCGCTCTTCAATGTCGGCCACAATCTTCTCAAAATAGGGCACCGGTTCAAGCGTCTCTTCATTGCGATACAACCCCACCACACTGACTTTGGCATTAGGAATTAGCTGTAACACGCCGTCCAGCATGCCCAAGCCTGCGCGCAATATAGGCACAACGGTGATCTTTTTACCCTTGATATGCTCAACTTCAAGATCGCTACCACTCCACCCCTGAATAGTGACCTTTTCTGTATCCAGCTGGCGGGTAGCTTCATACGTCAGCAATGTACCGATTTCGCTGCATAACTCGCGAAAGTGTTTGGTGCTGATCCCATCTTTTCGCATGAGGCCAATTTTATGCTTGATCAGGGGATGTTTGATTTCATGGACGGCCATTGGGGGATCCTCATGTCTAATAGTAATGGTCGACGGCAAGTATACGGTGACAAGACTCCCGACAGGAAATAATCCAGTCGGATGATCTATAACATTTCCCGTTAGAGATATACCTAGCCCAGCATAGGGTAATTAGCTAAAATTCTCCCTTTACTTCGCCAGCTGCACATTGACTACTGTGTGTTCTATGGCGATTGCAGCTTACATCTACGTTTCAACCTAGGGGTATTCTCTATGAGCATTTCTGCGGCAGAGGCCATGTCTGTCCACGCTCAGGCAGACTGTCTGATTTTTCCAGAGGAGATTCAAACGGCTTATGACAATATGGCAGAAGCCATCACCAATGAACTCGCGGACAAAACCCCTCTGGTTCTGTGTGTCATGCGCGGCGGCCTCATTCCTGCTGGCCAATTACTGCCACGCCTCGACTTCCCCCTTGAGCTTGATTACATCCATGCCACCCGTTATGGCATGTCTTTGCAAGGTGGTGAGCTGGAATGGCGTGTTCGTCCTGCAACCTCTGTCGCAGGTCGACAAGTGTTAATCATCGATGACATTTTCGATGAAGGACATACCCTACAGGCCATTTACAATGCCCTTATCGCTGAAGGCGCGGCACGCGTAATGACTGCCACTCTGATCAACAAGGTACACAACCGCAAAGTATCATATCGCCCCGACGTAGTGGGCGTAGAAGTAGAAGATCGCTTCCTTTATGGCTGCGGCATGGACTATCAGGGCTTTTTCCGTAACCTGAATGGCATTTACGCTATCAAAGGCCACTAATACCACTCGGAGATATGACCGACTGCAGCTTCTCAGCCCAGCGGCCGTGTTCCAGGTAATAAAAAAAGGGGCATAAGCCCCCTTTTTTATATTAAGCAAGCTAATTAGTTAACTTGCTTTTTGCCATTCACGTCGATAACTACGCGACGGCTGCGCTCTTGGTCTTCTTTACCGTTGGCATCGTATACCAGATCGGTTTCACCGTAAGCGTTAACGGTAGAGTTGTGTACACCCAGCTTGTTCAGCTCGCTAACAACGTTGTTTGCACGACGCTGAGACAGACGCATGTTGTAGCCGTCAGCACCAGGCGAGCTAGCATGACCAGAAACCATCACACCTTCAACGTCTTTCATGGTGCTGGAAATGTTGCCAGCGAACTCAGCCAGACGTGCCTGATTAGCAGCAGAAACTTTAGCTACATCGTTGGGGAAGTACACAGTCAGAGACTGTTCTACGTTTTGATATACAGGTGCCGCAGGAGCAGGAGCTGCAACAGCAGGCTCTTCAACTTTCTCACCGGTACAGATATAGGCGTCTTCAGCCTTCCACTGAGTGGTTTTAACACAACCGTCAAAACCGTCTTTTACCACCTTACCGTTGCTGGATACCCAGTAAGAAGTAGGCTCAGTGTTCGCGTATGCAAAACTGCTAGCAGCCAGCGCCAGAGTCAGAGCAGTCACGGTTTTTTTCATGGCTAACCTCGTTTAGTTCCTTGAATAAAAATTCTACCGCCACAGTGTAAGGATCAAGCCTCTCACAGAGCTCCAGTAGAGAGACGTAGCAAGTGTTCGAAAGTATACATGAGAATATGACAGCGTTTACAGCCTTTACAGCGATTAAACGCCGCTTTCTGCATGATTTTTCACCTAAATGGAGTCTAGTTGACTACTTCCGAATTACAAATCTAATCTGACGACTGATTAGAAAAAATTCAAGTTCCTTCTCGATCATCCAGATTCTCGCTGAAACATTTAACCTTGCGCCCAAGGCTCAATCAAATTACCTGCATCATCAAGCAAGGGGTATGCCTGCCCATTCTGATCGCACACTTCAGCAATGCGTGGATATGCCCAGCGAAAGAAGATGCGAGATCGCTCCCATTCTTCCAGTCTGCAATATTCATACATGCCGTTTACAGCGCGCTGACGCTGAGCTTCTTGCAGGATTATGCCTGCAGCAACCGAGACATTCAGTGAAGCAACCATCCCCACCATGGGAACAATGACATGGGCATCTGCCAGCTCGGCACCTCGTGCACTGACCCCCATGCGCTCAGCGCCCAGCAGCAGTGCTGTTGGTTGTGTGTAGTCCCAGTCGGTGTATTTGATTGAACGGGATGACCAGTGTGCAGCTACAACCTTAAAGCCCTGATGCTGCAAGGATATGACACCATTTTCAACACTGTCATGCATGGTCAGATCAACCCACTGCTGACTCCCTCTCGCCGTACCATTGAATGGTCGGTGAGAAACCGCAGGTGTGACCGCATGCATCTGCTGAATACCCACTGCATCGCAGTTACGAATCAATGCAGCAATATTGCGTGGTTTATGAACCTGATCTGTCAGCAATGTCAGATCGGGCTGGCGACAATCAAGTACCTGATTAAGTTTGGTATAGCGTTCCGGAGTCATTAGCTTGTTACAGTTCTTGTCAAACGAAATGGCCATTTTACCTGACTAATCAGCACCCCAAGCAATACCAATGCTGAAGCGGCAAGCTCTGCCAGACTGAATCGTTCACCCAGCAGCATCCATGAGAGAATAAGCGTGAACACCGGTATCAAATTGATATAGGCCGTTGCACGTGAGGCCGGTATACGACTGACACCAAAGTTATATAACCCATATGCTCCCAAGGTAATTGCAGTTCCCAGATAGAGGATTGAAAGACTGGGTACAAGTGGCCACTCTGCGGGCAAAGGCGCAGACCCCAACATGACAAAAGGCAAGAAGAATAAGGTTCCAGAAAACGCCTGAAAGGCGGTCAAAAACAGTGATGAATAACGACTGCTCAAATGCTTCAGTGCCAGGGTATAGAAAGTGGCACATACCATGGCGAGAAACTCATAAAAATTTCCAAGCAACGGATTAGGTGCCTGATCCGTTGGACTGCCTGCAAAACTGAGCCAAATTGTCCCGACTATCGCCACCGAAAAACCCAGATAGGTTTGCCGGCTCACCTGCTCTGCCAAAAATAGAGCCGCCCCCACTGCCACAGTAAGTGGCAACAAGGCGGTGATCATCCCCGCCTGAGCCGCTGTAGTATGTTGCAATGCTGCAGCCTCAAACAGGAAATAGAGACACGGCTCGCCAGCAGTCATCATCAGTAAATATTTCCAGTCACCTGACTGATACCGAAAACCGCTCCAGACTTTTCTGATCACCAGCAAAAAACATAACAACGCCGTAAACATGCGCCCCCAGATAACAAAGTGAGGATCAAAAGAGGTGAAAGCGTACTTCAAGGCGATGAAGGAACTTGACCAGAGCATCATGGCCAACACTAATGCCACTAGGGCAACATTGTCAGTTTGTCCGCGGGCAACGGAAATTTGAGACACATCAGACATAGCAACTCCTGCAATACCTCACAGGCCAGAAGAGTTCTGTTAACATGTGGCCAGCAAAGCGCTGCAGAGTGTGGCATAGCGCATGATTAGCGCCAGTCATATTTATTACTCGTTGATCAGATTTGCTTAACTCAGCAACGAGAAAACTACCCAGAGTATCCTGGATACTCGTAATACGGTTGCTTGAGCTGCGATGAAGTATTTACAAGACTGAGGCAAAACACGCTGCATATCTCAAGAATGCAGTAACGTTTCTGATAACAACATCCTCTTTTCCTACCACCCCTAATCAGGCAATAGTCATGTCCTCCACTACTGTTATCGCTTACCAAGGCCACGAAGGAGCTTACTCTCATCTGGCATGCAGAAAGGTGTTTCCCAATATCCCTGCATTGGCATGCGGTTCTTTTGTGGAAGCGATGGAAAAGGTAGAGAGAGGAGAAGCGGCACTGGCCATGATTCCGGTAGAAAACTCCACTGCCGGTCGGGTGGAGGAAATCTACCGACAGATGCCCAAGACCTCGCTACACATCATTGGCGAGCACTTCGAGCCTGTTAATCACTGCCTGCTCGGTGTGAAAGGCGCCTCAATCGGAGGTCTCACTACGGTCGGATCCCATCCCCAGGCTCTTGCTCAATGCGATGGTCACATCAAGCAATTGGGTTTGCGGGCCGTCGCCAAGCTGGATACTGCGGGCGCTGCGCTGGAAGTCAGTCGTTTGCAAGACCCCAGTCAGGCAGCTATTGCGTCATCTCTTGCTGCTGAACTGTATGGACTTGAGGTTCTACAGGAGAACTTTCAGGATATGACTGGCAACACTACACGCTTCATCATACTTGCCAGAGATGCCAAGGTTCCTCCGTTGGAGGAAGGCAAACACTACATTACCTCAATCATGTTCAACGTCAGCCACCTGCCGGCATCGCTGTACAAAGCTCTGGGCGGTTTTGCGACCAATGGCATAAACCTTATCAAACTGGAAAGCTATATGACCGGTGGCACCTTACAGGTAAGTCAGTTCCATATAGATATCGCCAGCCATCAGGATACCAGAGCCATGCAGCATGCCATGGAAGAGCTGACCTTCTTTGCCCGTAATATCAGAGTGCTGGGCACCTACGAAGCTCACCCTGTCAGACGCAGTTATGAGTTGATTGACTGACGGATCAATGCGCTGACCAGGACGTCAGCGCATTCAGTGCTGAACAGAGGTCTGCGCCCCTGTTTCAAGATGACGATACAACACATCACGCAATTGTTCGTACTTGACGGGCTTCGGCAGGAAATCGTCCATTCCGGCCTCGATACAGGTCTGCCTGTCCTCAACTGAGCTGTTGGCCGTCAAGGCAACAATGATCATATGCTGATCGCTCTCTTCGAGGCTACGGATGCGACGTGTAGCCTCCAAACCGTCCAGAATAGGCATGCGCCAGTCCATCAGAATCAGATCACAGCGACTGTGCTGCCAAGCTCTGACCGCCTCATCACCATTGGCCACCATATCCACCTGCAACTGCATTTTTTCCAGCATTCTGGCGATAACGGCCTGATTCACGTGATTATCTTCAGCCACCAGGATGCGATAGGAAGCGGAAAACGCCATATCGTCTGTGGCACGCCCCAATTCACGCTGCCCTTCTCTTACCGGGAGTGGGATTTCAAACCAGAAACGGCTGCCTTTGCCTGGGACACTATCCACATCAATATATCCCCCCATCTGATCGACCAGACGGCGGCAGATCGCCAGACCTAGCCCCGTTCCGCCAAACCGGCGCGTACTTGAAGTATCCGCCTGCGCAAAACGAGTGAAGAGATATGGCCGGAAACTTTCATCAACGCCGATACCGCTATCCTCCACGGTAAAGCGATACCATGCCACCTGCCCCAGCTTACGCATCTGCATAACAGACAAGGAAACGAATCCCTTATCAGTAAACTTCACCGCATTGCCCAGCAAGTTGACCAGAATCTGACGACAGCGTTGCAGGTCTCCCACGACCCAGTCATCTGCACAATCGACGGCCTCGAAACGACATTCCAATCCTTTTTGTCTGGCTTGGCCTTCAACGACCTGTACTGAAGCCTGCACCAGCTGACCGACATTAAATGGCTCCTGGCTTAACTTGAGCTTACCCGCGTCCAGCTTGGAGAAATCCAGTACATCGTTGACGATTGATAACAGCAGCTCACCCGACGACTTGATGATATCTACCAGCTGATGCTCGTCCTCCCCTAATCCGGGAGAGTCAGCAAGAATATCCGCCACACCGATGATGCCGTTCATTGGGGTACGAATCTCATGACTCATACTTGCCAGAAAGTCTGACTTAGCCTGGTTAGCCGCCTGAGCATCACGCACGGCCTGCAACAGTTTGGCATGGGCCTGCTTGGTCTGGCTGATATCACGCAGCACCACCAGCGCGCCTATATGACCACCACTGTTGTTGTAAAGCGGCTTGGCATTGATGGATATAAAGGCTGTATGACCCTGCCGCTCAAGACGATATTCCTTATCCCAGATAACGTGCTCCTGCAGTGCCTGCAAGATGGGCTCGCCTTCGTCATACAGCTCACCATTCTCGACAATGAACCGGCCACTCTTCCATTGATGAATACTTTCGGCATCCGGCGACAGCCCCAGCACCCGATAGGCATGCAGGTTGGCTTGCAGAATGTTGCCGTTGAGATCAAGAACAAGCACGCCATCATTGAGGTTATCGAGAATATTGCGCAACAGGCGGTTCTGGTTACCGATCTCAGTTTCCTGATTGATCAGTACTGATATGTCACTAAAAACCGCAATATAGTTGATTACCTCGTCGCGCTGGTTGCGAATCTCGCTGATAGACAACCATTCAGGAAACAGTTTGCCTTCTTTGTTCTTGTTCCATATCTGCCCCTGCCAGCTGCCCTTCATGGTCAGGGAATCCCACATGTCCTTATAAAAGTCCTGACCGTGAATACCTGAGCTCAGTACATCGGGAAACTGCCCCTCAATCTCCTCGGCCGTATACCCTGTGATAGCAGTGAAGGCCTTATTCACTGCCAGCACCCGGCTTTGCACGTCAGTGATCATGATGCCTTCCTGAGTACTCTCGAACACCTGCGCAGTCAGACTCAGACGTTCGCGAATTTCCTGCTGCTCGCTGATATCACGGCAGCAGAGAATACCTGCCTCGGTAGAGGTAGCGACATCAAAGGGGCGATAGTGACAAGCAACGCGCTTGGGCTTGCCTTTGCCGACATGAAGAATCAGCTCCTCGTAGTCAAAGGCATTACTCTTACCCAGAGCCTCATGGATATCCCGCTGCAAGAAACCTTCATCGAAGTACTGGCTTTCAGTGTGCGAGAACCATTTGATAAGAGACTGGGAGCGGATCAGACTTTCGCTTTCAATGCCAATAAGCGCACGAGCCGCCTGATTACAGCGCTGGCAGCGCCCATCCGCATCCAGTATGAACAAGGCTTCGGTGGTGGTCTCGAAGAAGTCTTTCAACCGCTCCTGTTGGCGCTTGCACAGCTCAATCAGCGTCAACAAGCGCTCACCCGATAGCATGTAACTCTGCTGCGGCTGAATATGCTCCAGACGTTTGGTGTCCCAATCAGTGATCAGAGACAGAGTCTTTTCCTGCTCCCTGTTGGACAGCTCACGCCAGATACGAATGAGCAGAGGCAGTACAATGACCGCCAGCAATGCCAGCAGCAGATGAGCAATGTTGATGATGAACATTTCGCCACGGAATGGCTGAGTGGTCATCCCCAGGTTGATGGTGCCAAGCAACACGCCCTGATGCTTTATCTCATAGTGCGCCCAGATCGTGGAGCCATCGTCACTGACCTGCCCTGACATGGCATCGCGCAAAAAGACATTTTGATTGATCTCACCCAGAGCCAGAATTTCTCTGCCGAAAGGACTGACGATATTAATCGCAGTCACTCCCGAATCGTCATTCTGCAATAGTGGTTGCAACAGTTCACGAGCAGCCTTGACATCCCCTTCGCGGAGGACAGGCGACAGCATTTCCGGCAGCAAGATAGACAATCGTGTCAGCTCTGACTGGACGATTTGCACCTTGCTGCGCTCTACCGCAATGCGTGTAATGATGGCCTGCCCTGCCAGAACCAGCATAGAGCACAAGCCAAATATCATCAGGCAGCTCTCAAAACGGGTCAGGCGGAACCAGGACTTCAATCGAACCATTGTAACGTTGCTCGTAGTGGGATCGTGCCCAGTCTGGTAAATAGCAATATAACGATATGCCCGATGCTTAATGACCGCATCTCAACGATGGAAGCGCGACGACTCCAGCCACTGTCCAAGCTTGTCGAAGCCCTGCTCCCACACTGCCGCAAACATACCACCAATTTTGGCTTGCAAACCCTTGCGCACGGTATAGCGCAGCCAGTAGACCTCAGAGGCCTTACAGGCTTGCATGACCCATTGATCACTGGTCATCAGCGAATCAACCATGCCCGTTTCCACTGCTTGTTTGCCGTACCAGATTTCCCCGGTCGCGGCTTTTGCCATATCCAGCTGAGGCCTGTAAGAACTGACTAGCCCTTTGAACAACTCATGAGTCTGTTCAAGATCCTGTTTGAACTTCTCCCGCGCCTTGTCAGTATTTTCTCCCAACACGGTGAGCGTGCGTTTGTATTCCCCAGCAGTCAGCACATCAACATCAACATCATTTTTCTTCAACAGGCGATGAATGTTGGGCACCTGTGCGACCACACCGATGGAGCCCAGAACAGCAAAGGGAGCAGCTACCAGCTCGTCGGCGATACACGCCATCATGTACCCCCCACTGGCAGCCACTTTGTCAACACAGATGGTCAGTTTTAACGATGCAGCACGGATGCGCTCCAACTGAGACGCTGCCAGACCATAGCCATGGACTACACCCCCGGGGCTTTCCAGACGCAGCATGACCTCATCGACGCCTGGCCGCGCCAGGGTCAGCAAAGCAGTGATCTCTTCACGCAGATGCTCTACTGCCGATGCTTTGATATCTCCATTGAAATCCAGAACGTAAACACGCTTTTCAACTTCGCTGTCTTCACTGTGTTTGGCAGCTTTTGCCTTGACTTTATCTTCCTTCTTACGCGCTTTAGCCTCAGCCTTCAGCTCGGCCTTACTGAGCACATGACCTTTAATGGCTTGCTGCATGTCTTCAAGCCAGTCGTTGAGATGACGAACTTCCAGTCGCCCGTCTTCAGGCCCTTTATTGCCACGGCCAGCAGCAAATACTGCCACAATGGCCAATACAATCAGGACCACCAGAGTCAAACTCTTGGCAACAAATAATCCGTACTCTGCAAGTAGTTCCAAGGTCTTACTTCTCCTGCTTTCATAACTTGCATTATCTGCAACTGTTGTCGGGCTGCATCATAACAAAACCTGCCCTGCCGTATTCAGACATCTCTCTGCCCTTAACGGCTATGCGCCAGCCAGCGGTCGATGAGCAGCCGTGAGATGGATACCGACGGTGGCAGGTCCGGCAGTGCTTCGGGAGTCCACCACTGCGCATCTTCTATTTCACCTGGCTGAGGAGTGATGTCGCCACTGACATAGTCTGCCTCGAAGCCCAGCATCAGCGAGTGGGGGAACGGCCATGACTGACTGCTGACATAGCGCAGGTTATCAATCCGCACTCCCACCTCCTCGAACACCTCACGATGCACCGCATCTTCAACCGTCTCGCCGGCCTCGATAAAACCCGCCAGCGTACTATACCGACCAGGTGCAAACTGCGGTGATCGCGCTAACAGTGCCTCTCTGCCCCGTCGCACCAGCACAATGATACAGGGTGAGATACGAGGATAGGCGCGCAAGCCACATGCAGGGCACCCTCTTGCCATCTCGCCCTCGATTGCTATCGTCACAGTGCCACAGCGGCCGCAAAAACGATGCTGCTCCAGCCAGTGAGTCACTTGCACAGCTCTAGCCAGAATAGTGAACTCATCCAGGCTCGCCATCATCAATAAACTACGAACCCCTGCTGTGGTCGCACCCTGCGGCAGATCATCAATAATCCCCACCCAGACAGCCACGCCCTGCCACTCCCCCAACATGCTCAACGCACTCTGCTTCAGTAGCGGGAAAATGTCCGACAGAAGATGAAGGTAGCCGCCAGTTGCTGACACTACGATTTCGCCTTTGTGTAACAGCACAAAAAGGTCAGACTCGGCCCTCGCCTCCCGTGGCGGGGTAATCACAAAACGCATTATGCACTCCTACCTTTCGTGACAAAAAAGACCTTCATTTACCTTGCGACGCCACGCAATCATGACAGGCCGAAGTTGCTGTGACAGGATTCCTCCATGTTCACCTGAAGAAGTCAACACACAGGTACCATAAGTCGACATAGTGCAGCCTTTGACTATGCTGCAAAATTACTTTCTTCATTTTTTGTAAGTTGCTAGGCTTGCCCCGCAGTTGATACGCGTCAGGCAGAATAGAAATCTCACTACAGGATATAGCGACCAATGGCAGGACAACTCACTCAGGCTCTTTTTCGAAATTTCCTGGGCAACTCCCCGGTTTGGTACAAGCAGGCCATCATCTGCTTTCTGGTTGCCAATCCGATCCTGCTTCATGTGGTCGGCCCGGTCACGACCGGCTGGATTCTGATCTTTGAATTCATTTTCACCCTGGCGCTAGCATTGAAGTGCTACCCACTCCAGCCCGGAGGATTGCTAGCGCTTGAGGCGATTGTCATTGGCATGACTTCAGCCGAAAGCGTCTACGAGGAGGTAAGCAACAACCTCGCCGTCATTCTGCTGCTGATGTTTATGGTGTCAGGCATCTATTTCATGAAGTCAATGCTACTGACCGGATTCACGCAGATATTGCTGAAGGTGAAATCCAAGACCAGTCTGGCACTGCTGTTCTCCATTTCCTCCGCCTTCCTCTCTGCGTTCCTGGACGCTCTGACCGTGACAGCGGTACTTATCAGCGTGTGTGTGGGCTTCTATGCCGTCTATCACCGGGTTGCCTCTGGTAAGGTGCTGCATCACCCTGATGATCACGATCACTCTGATGATGTTGGTGTAGGCCCCAACCACTCGGCAGATCTCGAGCGTTTCCGCTCTTTTCTACGCAGTTTGTTGATGCATGGTGCAGTAGGTACAGCACTGGGCGGCGTATGCACCCTGGTAGGTGAACCACAAAACCTGCTGATTGCTGAGAAAGCGGGATGGCACTTCGCCCAGTTTTTTATCAACATGGCCCCGGTCACTATGCCGGTACTGGCGCTGGGTCTCGTGACCTGTGTCTTGCTGGAGAAATTTAAACTCTTTGGTTACGGTGAGACCCTGCCTGACAACGTTCGCACTATTCTTCAGGAGTTTGCCAATATCGAAGATGCCAAGCGTACTGATCGTGATCGTCTGATTCTATGCGTTCAGGGTATTGTGGCGATCATCCTGATCCTGTCACTGGCATTGCATCTGGCAGAAGTCGGTCTGATCGGTCTTATGGTTATTATCCTGCTGACCGCTCTCAATGGCATTACTGACGAACATCAGATTGGCCGTTCATTTGAAGAAGCACTCCCCTTCACTGCACTTCTGGTGGTGTTCTTCTCGATTGTCTCCATCATCCATGAGCAACATCTGTTCCAGCCTATCATCCACTGGGTACTGCAGCAGGATCTGCATGCTCAGCCGGGCATCTTCTTCATTGCCAACGGCCTGCTATCTGCCATCAGTGACAACGTCTTCGTAGCGACCGTCTATATCAACGAAGTACTGGATGCATTGCACCATGGCGATATCAGCCGTGAACATTTCGATAAACTAGCCGTCGCCATCAACACCGGCACCAACATACCCAGTGTAGCAACCCCTAATGGACAAGCCGCGTTCTTATTCCTGCTGACCTCCGCCGTCGCACCTCTGATCCGTCTTTCTTATGGCACCATGGTAGTGATGGCACTCCCCTACACTATTGTGATGTCTCTTACCGGTCTGCTTGCGGTCACTTTGCTGCTGTAACACCTGCTCAAGCATCGACGCCAGTACCAATCGGCCTGCAATTGCAGGCCGAGTTCATTTTATCGCATCAGTCATGTTCCACCGCAAAGGTGTGAACGTGCTTATCGCGCACTCGCACACCACTGCACAACAAAGCTCAGTCTAATGGTGATGCTCGGTTGGTTGCATAGTGACATGCAATACTGGCGCAGGATATTCGGGCTCTGCTGCATGCTCGTCGGCAGGCATAGGCTGATCCCATCTCTCAACTACATCACCACATTGCTGCACAACAGTAAAACTCAGTAGCTCAGGAGCATCTTTGGCCAACTGCCCGCGCACAACAAACTCGTCGTACCACTCGTTGGGTAAAGAGCCCTCGCTCCTAATGCCAGTCAGTTAAGCCCAACAGCTTGACCTTTTGCGCCCTGAAACGAAAATCCGATGCTTGTTTTGAGCATCGGATTTTTTATGCGACTGTCCCGCGCCTTGGCACTGACTCACGAAGCCGCTTCTACTACTCACGCCCTTGATGAACTGGGGGCGCTGCTTGATCCAGACCTGGTCAGCACCGCACTGGAAACGGCGGGAGTGGCGACCATACGTAAGCGACGCCTCCCTCTTGAGTCCATGATCTGGTGCGTGATCGCCATGGCGTTGTTTCGCCGGATGTCGGCCTGGGATGCTGCGAGTCGTATGGACATCATGCTGCCTGGGCAGAGGCCATTGGTAGCACCCAGTGCCATCGTGCAAGGTCGGCAACGCTTGGGCAGTGCGGCGGTGCGAGAAGTCTTTTCCCTGACGCAACAACGCTGGCATGCCAGCGCCAATCACCCCACCTGGGCGGGTTTGCGCCTGCTCAGTGTCGATGGCGTGGTCTGGCGCACAGCGGATACGGACGACAACCGCAAGCACTATGGCAGCGCCAGTAATCAGCATGGCGATACCGGCTATCCCCAAGTGCGCATGGTCTGCCAGATGGAACTGACCAGTCACATGCTGGTGAGCAGTGCTTTTGCCGGTTATCACAGCAACGAGATGAAGCTGGCCGAACAACTGATCGACAGCACACCCGATCACTCGCTGACCTTGTTCGACCGTGGCTTCTATTCGCTGGGGCTTCTTCATCGCTGGCAACAAACAGGCACTCAGCGCCATTGGCTACTGCCGCTGCGCAAGGATGCTCAATATGAGGTGCTATACAAGCTGGGGCGCCAGGATGCCATCGTCTCGCTGAAGACCTCGCCGCAGGCGCGTAAGCAATGGCCCGAGCTGCCCGACACGCTACAGGCCAGGTTATTAAGCAAGACCATCAAGGGCAAAGTCCGGCAAGTACTGACTTCGATGATCGATCCTCTGCGCTTTCCGCCAGATGACATCGTGGATCTGTACAGCCAGCGTTGGGAAATCGAATTGGGCTATCGAGAAATGAAGCAAGGCATGCTCGCGGGTCACTACACACTGCGCAGTAAAACGCCGGAGATGATTGAACAAGAGCTGTGGGGCGTACTGCTGGGGTACAATCTGCTGCGTTATCAAATGCTGGAAATGAGTCGCCACTGCCCTGGCATCTCCCCCTGCGAAATGAGTTTCACCGCCTGCACCTGGGCGATCCTGGGCTTCTTGAACGGGGTCTCTTTGAATCATCCAGGCAACATCCCTCGCTACCTGGCTGAACTACAGGCTTCGGCCATGCACTACGTCCTGCCTCATCGACGTGAGGAGCGCAGTTACCCGCGGGTGGTCAAGCCCAAGCCGTCCAAGTATCCGACCAGAAATAAAAATGCCAGTCAGCTTAACTGACTGGCATTACCCTCGCTCCAGCTTATACTTGCGGGCTCATGTATTTCTTTACGTGTCATAGCACTGAGTACCCATCCCGCTTTAGGCATGGGGTGTGCGTTATGGAAGGCATCCGGGAGTTCGATGGTAATCCCCGTCGTGGCGAGCCCCTCGCAACCATGAGGAACACGAAAGG
Source organism: Pokkaliibacter sp. MBI-7 (assembly GCF_029846635.1). NCBI lineage: Bacteria > Pseudomonadati > Pseudomonadota > Gammaproteobacteria > Oceanospirillales > Balneatrichaceae > Pokkaliibacter > Pokkaliibacter sp. MBI-7. Next base: position 219,225 of record NZ_JARVTG010000001.1, read on the forward strand.
TTGCCTTATAGTAACTGCCAGCCGGCGCGCTCGGTTGCTCCAGCGTTATGTGGGCGAAGGCTGCAGAACTGACAAGAAGAGTACTAAACAGGAGAAGGGGTTTGATAGACATAGCAAAGATCCAACGAAAGATGGATGCAGTCTACCCTCAGGTACCAAAACCACTATGCGGCATGGTGTCGCACTTACCTGCCCATGCAAGAAGCCCAGTCTGGACTCCTCTAGAATGAAAAAGCCCTGACTACACAGTCAGGGCTTTGCTCATCCACCGAGGCTTATGAAGCCCCGATTGTCCTTATCAGTTGTCGAAATCAATACCGAGGCGCTTACCCACCTCTTCGTAGGCCTCGATAACATTACCCAAGCCCTGACGGAAGCGGTCTTTGTCCAGCTTCTTACGGGTTTCGGCATCCCACAAACGGCAACCGTCCGGGCTGAACTCATCACCCAGCACCACTTCACCCTTAAACACACCAAACTCCAACTTGTAGTCGACCAATAAAATACCAGCATCAAGGAAGAGTTTCTTGAGCACGGTATTGACCTGGAAAGTCAGCTCTTTGGCCTTGGCCAGATGCTCCGACTTAGCCCAACCAAAAGCCTCAACATAAGACTCGTTGATCATGGGATCACCCAGCGCATCGTTCTTCAGGAACAGCTCAAATGTGGGCGGATTCAGCTCTTTTCCTTCTTCAACACCCAGACGACGAACCAATCCACCCGCGGCGATGTTACGCACAACACATTCGATTGGCATCATGTCCAGGCGCTTAACAACGCTTTCGGTATCCGACAGACGCTTAACAAAGTGACAAGGAATGCCTGCAGCAGCCAACTTTTCCATGATGAATGCGTTGAACTTGTTGTTCACCATTCCTTTGCGGTCCAGCTGATCAATCTTCTTGCCGTCAAAGGCAGAAGTGTCGTCACGGAACAGCATGATCAACAGATCATGATCGTCGGTTTCATACACGGACTTGGCTTTGCCCGCATAAAGCTGTGCACGCTTTTCCATGGTCATCTCCACTTAAACTTAAGTACGTCACTAGAGCGTTAAATAAAAAACCGCTCGCCAAAGGCAAGCGGCCTGTAGTCAAGATATAACGATCTGAAAATCAGGACCCTGAAGCGCTCTTGTCAGCCACTTCAATCATCTGATTTTTCAGCTTCCACAGCATTTCCTCAGCAACCTCTGGTGTCGCCAAGGTGTCCTGATCAGTGTAAACGGATACCAACACCCCCTGACGGGTACGGCTCAGGCGCAATTGATAGCGACCTGTATGCTTGTAGGTACCAGACTGTTTATCCCAGAACCCGACGTTATCCTGCCCCTTGCGGAAAACATAGATAACCCGGCCGCCCAGCCAGATCTTGTAACCGTCCATCTGCGCCAGTGCATCGTCTTTGCTGATAGCCGCATCAGGATTTTCATTAGTCTGGGAGGAGTATTTGACGACCTTTTTCTTCCCATCAGAAGACACACCCAGAATCTTGCCGATAGTGTCGGAGCTGAGCGTGATCGGCTCCTTATCAGAATGCAGCCATTCGAAGAACCCCTTCTTGTGCTCCTGCATCTGTAGGGTCGTGGTATAGGTCAGATAGAAAATGCCAGTGTCACGATCGCGAGTACCAACATCAAAGTTGGCTCGACTCAATGCAGAGTTGAGAGACTCCCACGCAGAGTCCATGCCGGTTTGAATCTGCAATACCGGATAGCCACGCTCGTTCTGCCCCATCAGTGCCTGATGGTCTTCCTTCTGCTTACGCTGCTGATCCAGATAGCTGATGGCAGACTGCTCATCTTTAGCTGAGCTCAGATAACTCAGGATTTCATACATGACCTGATTTTTATAGCTCAGGGTACTGTCAGGCTTTGACCAGTCAGCTACAGCCTTACCTGACTCATATTCCTTGATGTTAACGGCATAGTGCTTGACGCGAATTTCGGTACGCCCACCATCGATAGGACGCAACTCGACACGCAGCTTGTCGGCGTTACGCTGATCACTGGTCAGGTAAATGTAGGACAACAGGTTATCAACGAAGCCGGGAGCATTGTCATCTCTGACCAGCCACTGGGTTTCCATTACACCATCGGCAGGATCTTTCTTATCAAGCTTGATGCCGTTGTACTCAAAGTACTGCAACATACGAGGCCATACCTGAGCTGGCGCATCGGCAACGGAGATGTACTTTTCTCCATCGGTACGATTCATATAGACCTCGTCGTTACCCACTTCTGCATAAAAGAACGCAGGGCGCGGTGCACGGCTGTATTGCTCACTTTTCGAGCCGGTTTTATCTACGTTGGTCACTGGATAAATATTTTCCAGATTGGACGTCGTTGCCTGAAGATGTTGAGGCACCTGCAATGGAGGCAGTACCTGCGATTGCTGATATTTGGTCAACTTATCCTGAAAAAAGCCTTGCTGGTTGGCTTTTTCTTTCTGCTGATTGCTCCCACAGCCAGCCAGCAAACTGCCAATAGCAGTCGCGATCAGAACCTTAGTGAAAGTAGACGACACTAGGTACTCCTTAAATAAGACCTGCATGAGCCAGCGCCTGTCGGACGAGGTCATGGTACTGGTTAGAGAGAGTAGTGAGGGGCAAACGTATACCAGTCTGAATCATGTCCAGCTCAGCCATAGCCCATTTCACTGGAATTGGATTAGACTCGACAAACAGATTTTGGTGCAGTGGCATCAACCTTTCGTTGATGATGCGGGCTTCATTCACATTGCCTTGCAGCGCAAGACGACACATATCGGCCATCAACGCAGGTGCCACGTTGGCTGTCACAGAGATATTGCCCTGACCACCCAACAGAATAAGATCTAGCGCGGTGGCATCATCTCCAGAATACAGGGCAAATCCCTCTGGCAGATGCTCCAACAGCCACCGTGCACGTTCCAGAATACCTGTAGCATCCTTTAGCCCAACGATATTTGGCACGTCCTCAGCTAGCCGAACCACTGTCTCCGGTAGCATGTCGCACACAGTTCGCCCTGGAACATTGTAAAGATAAAGATCAATATCCACCGCCGCAGCAATAGCGGAAAAATGCTGATAAAGACCTTCTTGGGTAGGCTTGTTGTAGTAAGGAACAACAGACAAACAGCTGTCAGCACCAGCATCTGTAGCCGCACGTGTCAGCGCCACTGCTTCAGAGGTTGCATTGGCACCCGTACCCGCCATTACGTGAATACGACTACCAGAACGCCGGACTACCCTGCTGATGACGGCCAGATGCTCGTCATTGTCTAACGTAGCGGACTCACCTGTCGTCCCAACGGCAACAATAGCACTGGTACCGGCCTCAATATGGAGTTCTACTAGCCGGTCAAGCATTGCCCAGTCGACATCCCCCATCGAGGTCATGGGAGTGACCAGTGCAACCAGGCTACCTTTAATCATGATGACTCCATTACTGAGCAGATTTTCTGCAAGCAGAGATCTACTCCCTGAAACTCAGCGTACACCGTGCTGTCGTGTAGCTGTATAGGCCGGGTGGATGCTCAGAACTAAAAATGGCAACCCACATCAAATTGCCGCCTCATTCTAAAGCACGAACAAGCAAAGGCAAGCCAATTAGCAGGTTGCAATTGTCCAAGACGCCCCCAGTATAGACCGTCTTTTGTAAGGTATTTTTAGGGAGAACAGGAAAGATGAGTAAAGTCGTCATTGACCAGCCAGTGCCTGCATTTACAGCCATCAGCACTCAGGGAACCGTATCGCTGGAGGAGCTGAAAGGGAAGCAAGTGGTTATCTATTTTTACCCCAAGGACAACACCCCGGGCTGCACCACTGAAGGTCAGGATTTCCGCAATTACCATCAGCAGTTTACTACGGCAAATACCGTAGTTTTTGGTGTTTCTCGCGACAGTTTGAAGAGCCACGAAAATTTTTGTCAAAAACAGAGCTTCCCCTTTGCGCTGATCAGCGACCAGGACGAAAGTCTTTGCCAGCTATTCGATGTTATCAAACTGAAAAAAATGTATGGGCGTGAAAGCCTCGGTGTAGAGCGCAGCACCTTCCTTATTGATGCAGAAGGCATATTGCAGAAAGAATGGCGCAAGGTCAAAGTCAAAGACCATGTCAAAGAAGTGCTGGAGCAAGCTCAGGTGCTCAACGCAGGCTGAACTTCCGGAAAGTCTCATGAAGAGCATTGATGGCACGTTGACTGATCTTACAGCGCCATTGTCGCCATTGATGCACTTCATACTAGCACTCTATGTCTACTGCGATGTCACCACCTCAGAGGAACGAGGCCAAGCATGCAATACTGCTTTGCACAGCGTAGCCAGAGGAATTGCGAAGAAGACCCCCCAGAGCCCCCAGACTCCGCCAAAAACCAGTACAGCGAGAATGATAGCAACGGGGTGCAGATTGACAGCTTCCGAAAACAGCAGTGGCACCAGCACATTTCCATCCAGTGCCTGAATGATGCCGTACGCCACCATTAGCCAGATAAAGTCATTGGACCAACCCCACTGGAAATAGGCTATCAATGCTACAGGGATGGTCACGACAGCTGCGCCGATGTAGGGAATGACCACCGACAACCCGACAAGAAGCGCCAGCAGCGCGGCATAGTTCAAACCCAAAAGAGCGAAAGCTACGTAAGTAGCAATACCTACGATGACGATCTCAATGACTTTACCCCTGACGTAATTTGATATCTGGGCATCCATTTCCACCCACACCTGATTCAGGAGCTTACGCTTCTTGGGGAGAAAGTTACCTGCCCACCAACGTGTGATAAGTGTGCCATCCTTCATGAAAAAGAACATGAGTATGGGCACCAATACGCTGTAAACCAGCATCGTCATTAAATTCGCAATCGATGAAAGTGAAAAACTAACAACCAGCTGACCGAGCTTCCCTACTTCCCCAGTCGCTTGTGATATCCAATTCTTGACCTGCCCCGAAGAAATCAGATCCGGGTACTTTTCAGGTAACAACATTAATGAGGCCTGCCCTTCATTGAGCATGCGTGGCAGTTCCTTCAGTAAATTATTGAACTGCCCCCAGATAATCGGCAGCAAAAACACCACGAAGCCAAAAAACAGACCGACCGCAACCAGAAACACCAGGGAGACTGCAAAAGTATGCCTGACACCTCGTCGCTCAATCCAACTCACTACGCCCTGCAGTAAGAAAGCGAGGATAATACTGGCAAACACAGGAGCTAGAATTCCCCCCATGAATACAATAATCAGAAACGCCATCAACAGTTGAAAGAACAGCACCAGCGCCTCTTCGTTAGAGAAGTGACGCTCGATCCACCGACCCAGAACCTCAAACATTAGTTACTCCAGCCCTTTGGCTATCCAGAAGTGGAAAATACCGTCGATTTCTTCACTACGCTGTAACGTATGCCCACTTCGATGCACGAACACGGGAATATCCCGCGATGAGCCAGCATCTGATGCCATCACATGCAATATTTGCCCAGCCTGCAACTGGCGCAAGGCCTGCTTCGCTTTCAGCAGGGGCATAGGACACATCAACCCGGTCGCATCCAACATTTGCTCTTTGCTTGTCACCATTGCCCCGCAACTCACCTTACTCATTCCATGCATGATTCTGCATGGCGCCTGTATAGCAAAAATTTGACACCCGCGCACCATTGAGCCGGTCTCACTCACTCGTTAGACTGCCTCACGACCTGTAAACGGAGAAACAGTGTGCGCCATTTATTGCTGGCTCTTGCTACCACCTGCTGTTTGCCAACAGCAGTGCATGCACTTGATCTGAATCTACCGGTATTGGGCGATTACTCGTCTGCCAGTGTATCGATTACCGAGGAAAATCGCATAGGCGACTACATGTTACGGCGGTTACAGGGAAGTGGAAGCACGCTGGATGACCCCGCACTCGAATCCTACGTGACCGACATCCTCTATCAACTGGCTCCTTACAGCAATCTCCCCAACACAAATCTGAATGTTGTGGTGCTGGACACAACAGAATTGAATGCCTTTGCCGTACCCGGCGCACTTATTGGCATCAACGCGGGGATGTTGATGTATACCGACAATCAGGACCAGCTTGCTTCCGTGCTTGCGCATGAACTTAGTCACCTGAGTCAACGTCATTACGCTCTGCAACGCGCGCAGCAGGAACGTGAGCGCCCATACTGGATAGCTGCCACCATCGCTGGCATTCTGGCGGGCGTCGCAAGCGGCAACGCGGATGTTGGGGGAGCAGCAGTCACCTCGTCGCTCGCGGCAAATCAGGGCCGCTCACTGGCATTCAGCCGACTGCATGAAGCAGAAGCAGACCGGATTGGCATTGCCGTTTTAGCAAACGCCGGATTTGACCCTCAGGCCATGCCAGACATGCTGAGCAAACTGCAGCGAGACTACGGCAACAGCACCAAGGTACCCGAGATGCTGTTAAGCCACCCGCTGACAGAAAAGCGAATTGCTGATTCTCAGGCACGTGCAGCAACCTACCCTCGTCGCCCCCATGCGGCAGACACCCGTTTTCTAATGATGCAAGCGCGTGCTCGAGTCCTCCTGAACAAAGCGAATCAGGCCACTCTCAGCTACTACCAGTCACGGGTCAGAGAACTCCCGAGTGATCCTGGTGGCCACTACGGATTGGCACTGACCTACATTGAGCGAAAACAGCCAGTCGCCGCACTCAGTGAGCTACAATGGCTTGAACAAAAGCAACACGACAGCCTGCTGATTCAAGCCTTGCGCGCCCGATACCTAGCAGAAAGTGGACAAGGCGCGAGCGCCATCAGTTATCTAAAACAACATCTTGCGCTGTTTCCGGACAATCTTATGCTAGGCCGCCTCTTAGCACAGTTTTATGAGGATCAAAACCAGCTCCAGAGTGCCCGGGCACTATTGGAGGATCTGATTGCAGCTCACCCCGAGCAGGCAGGTCTGTGGTATGACCTGTCAGAGGTTCGCGGCAAACTAAAGGACACTTTCGGTATTCATGATGCACGCATTGAGTATTTCCTGCGCACGGCATCATGGGAAGACGCTGAACGTCAGATCCGTTATGCCAGGAATACTCGCGGCATCACCGTAGTACAAAACGATCTACTGGATGCCAAGGAGAATGAGGTTAAGGAGTGGAAGCAATGGGAAAAAGACATGCGCTAACCATTCCCCGGACGGCACCGAGCAATAACAGGCTAATAAGGGACTTCAGCCACCTGGTATGTTAATCGACAGCAGAACAAGAAAATAACAAATAAAAACGCCGGATAGCGTTTCGTCCGGCGTCTTAGTTTGAGAGGCACAGTGAGTTGGTTATTCAAGCATTTCCTGCAAGCGCCAACTGCTGGGAACTGGTGAAATCAAGCATGCGCCGCAGCGGGACAAGTGCCTTATCTCGCAAACCATCATCCACAAATATCTCTTGATCTTCCGTTTCCAACACAGCAAGCAACGACTGCAAACTATTCATCGCCATCCACGGGCAAAGCGCACAGCTGCGGCAGGTTGCGCCGTTACCGCCAGTCGGTGCCTCAATAAAACGCTTGGTTGGGGCTAACTGCTGCATTTTATAGAAAATGCCCTTGTCAGTAGCCACAATGAAGGTTTCATTAGGCATATCACAGGCGGCTTTTATGAGCTGGCTGGTCGACCCAACTACATCTGCCAGCTCTACCATGGCTTCTGGTGACTCAGGATGCACAAGAATGGCCGCATCGGGATAAACAGCTCTAAGCTCAGAAATTCCCTTTGCCTTGAACTCTTCATGGACAATGCAGGAGCCATTCCACATGAGCATATCCGCACCGGTTTCACGCTCGATATAACGACCTAAGTGGCGGTCTGGCCCCCAGATCAGAGACTCGCCCTGATCCATCAGATGTTCAACGATATCCAAAGCACAACTTGAGGTAACAACCCAATCCGCTCGCGCCTTCACGGCAGCGGAGGTATTGGCATAAACCACAACCTTCCGCTCGGGATACTGATCACAGAACTGAGAGAACTCTTGCTCAGGACAACCTATATCAAGCGAGCAGGTTGCCTCGAGGGTAGGCATCAGCACTCGCTTCTCAGGATTCAGAATCTTCGCAGTTTCACCCATGAAGCGAACACCCGCGACGACGAGCATAGAAGCAGGATGGTTACTACCGAAACGCGCCATCTCAAGAGAGTCAGCCACGCAACCACCTGTTTCCTCAGCCAGCGCCTGCAGCACAGGGTCGGTATAGTAATGCGCAACCAGACAAGCATTCTTCTCTTTTAGCAGAGCCTTAATCTTTGTCTTGTAGGCTTCAATTTCTTCAACGGAAAGTACAGGGGTTACATTGAGATGAGCCAAGTGCTCTCTAACAAGCACCTTGTCGGCGATGTCTTTGTCGCTAAGCATGTTGCACATTACCCGACCAAGCTAACCAGTAGTGTATTAATTATTGGGTGGCACAGTATACCACGCATCAATAAAGGTACATCCCGTTGATTCAAGGATGAAATACCCCACAAACCCTACTGACTGACTACTTAATGCCTTTCAGATAATCACCAGCCAGCTTAGCTGCAGACGAGTCCGCATAGCCACTCATCACTTGCTGCAGGTATTTCTTCGCTGACGCCTTGTCACCCTGCTTATCACTTAACATGCCAAGCTTGTACAACGCATCAGGTACTTTTCGGTTATCTGAATACTTGTCGACGACCGTCTTGAATGCAGCCATCGATTTGGCCACATCAGGAGGAGATTTGACGAGATAGATTTCGCCTAACCAGTAATACGAGTTACCAGCCAGAGAACTGGAAGGATATTTTGTCACAAACTTCTGGTATGCCACAGCGGCCTGATCAAACGAACGTGCACGCACCAACTCGAAAGCAGCCCGATAATCGTCCTGTTCTGACCCAGAAGCTGATGGTGCATCTGCTGCAGTGGAAGCAGTGGATGCCGAGCTGGCTGCCTGACCAGCCCCGGCATCCGCCGTCTCACTGCTAGACTGTGACGAAGAGCTTAGCTCAGAAAGCCGCCGATCAAGATCCGAGTATCGATCTCGCTGATCATCCTGAAGCTGCTGAACCTTATAGGACAACTGCTCAATTAATCCGCGTAGCGACTGGACCTCACGCTGTAATGCCTGAACCTGTTCATATTGGCCGTTGGAAGACGAACCAACACTACCTGGAGAGGTCATATAACTCCCCCCTGCAGAATTACCGTCAACCGGCTGCACCTCTATAACAGGGACAGAGTCGGCGAATACGCTACTGGAGCCGATTACAGCTCCAATCATTAAACAGGAAATCAGCGGCTTTATTTGCATTTACTCAGATCACTGGTATTTCAGTTCTACGCGACGGTTTTCTGCCCAAGCATCTTTGTTGCTTGCTGGGTTGGCAGGCTTCTCTTCGCCGTAGCTGATGGTTTCAATGTTGCTGGCGCTCACGCCCTGATCCATCAGGAATGCAGCAACGGCTTTGGCACGACGCTCGCCCAGAGCCATGTTGTACTCGCGAGTACCCCATTCGTCGGTGTTACCTTCCAGACGAACGTGTACAGATGGGTTTGAACGGATGTATTGAGCGTGGGTAGACAGCGCATCACGGTATTCAGGTTTGATCTCTGAACTATCGAAGTCAAAGTAAAACACTGAAGGAATGTTCGCAATAGCAGATGCATCTACACCGCCGTTGGCGTTAGAAGCGCCAGCGCCATAGGTAGAATTATCGTTCTGGCCCATACCTGCATCGGTAGTTTTGCCAGATGAGCTACAACCGGCCAACCAAGCCAAAGACAGGCCCAGAGCTACGGCTTTGCTAACAGCAGACAGTTTCATTTGGATCTCTCCAGTATCACCAAAAGTTAATGGCAGTTTACTTACGAATTGTCAGCTCCAACTCGGAACACCTAACTGATTAGTTCAGGAATGGTGACCAAGCAGGCTCACGTACATCGCCCGTGGCATCGGGCAAGCGATATTTGAAACGCCCATCCATGGAAACCACTGACAGCACACCCCGTCCCCCCTCCTTAGTGGCATAGATCACCATCGTACCGTTAGGAGCAATACTTGGAGACTCATCCAGTGTTGTATCTGTCAATGAGAAAACTCTTCCGTTCTGCAGATCAGTCACTGCAACGTGGAAGTTGGCTCCGCGCGACTCTCTGTGCACGGTTACCAGGAAACGACCGTCAGCACTCAACTTTCCTTTGGCATTGTAGTTACCAACAAAAGTTAGCCTTTGTACGTCCTTAGTAAACACATTCATCTTATAAATCTGTGGCTGGCCACCGCGATCAGAAGTAAAGATCATACTCTGTCCGTCAGGCATCCAGCTCGGCTCAGTGTCGATTGCAAAATGGTTGGTCATTCGCTCCAACTGCAGCGTTTGCAAGTCAAACGTATAGATCTCAGGGTTACCGTCTTTAGACAACACAAGTGCCAGCTTACGGCCATCAGGTGACCAGCTCGGTGCGCCATTCAGCCCCGGGAAAGATTTAAGACGCTGACGCTGCCCGGTAGACAGGTCCTGGATATAAATTGCTGGGCGGCTTGTCTCAAAAGAAACATAGGCGAGACGTTTACCATCGCGTGACCACGCCGGAGACAGAATGGGCTCTCCAGATTCCAGAATTGTCCGCGGACGTGCACCATCTGCATCCGCAACGATCATACGGTAACTACCTTTGCCACCACCAAATTGCTGGGCGGAAACATAGGCAATACGCGTAGAGAAAGCACCACGAATACCTGTCAATTTTTCATAAATCTGATCACTGATGTAGTGAGCAATATCACGCAGATTGTTCATACCGCCATTTACCTGACCGGACAGCACTCTCTGCTCACGTAAAACGTCATACAACTCAAATTCAGCATGATATTGACCGCCCGCCTGGGACAGTCGACCAATCACCAGATAGTCCTGTTTCAGAATGGACCAGTCGCGGTAGAAAATCTGACTCTGGTCATGTGGCCAGTTCAGCATCTTGCCTCTGTCCAGAGGATTGAACTGACCGCTACGCTGCAGGTCAGCTCCGACTATCTGGGCAATATCGTCGTTCAATGGCTGTCCTTGCCACTGAAAGGGAACAACCGCGATAGGTGTCGGGTTGTCCATACCCTTAGTAATTTCAATTGTCAGCTCAGCACGAGCCATACTGGCAAAGCAAAGAGCAACAAGCCCCAGCCACAACTTCTTCCACATAGCTACACCTACTTTTGCAAAGTCAGTTCCAGCCACCACCGCAATCCATACTTATCGAGCAGGTTTGACAGGTTGAGCCCCGATCACTACCAGTACACCCTGCTACAATCTTAGATCACTAGGATTGAAGCACAGGTTAAAGCTACGGAAATTAGACTCAAATGCACTTCTGTCTAGCTTCTGCAACTCATCAAACTCGACCACCTTCCAGACCGCATTAACAGCACTCTGGTCAAAAGCCGTGTTGCCACTGGAGTTAATCACCTTTACATCCACAACCTTGCCACTATCAATAAGGTTGATGCGCAACACTACAACCATGTCATTACGAGCCGATGGCGGACGTGTCCATGCGCGACTCACCATTTCGTTGATGTAAGCCATCGCATCAGTCACTGACGCATCATCGCTGGACTCAGCGGTATTGAGCTCATCTTCGAGCGCTTTATCCAACTCCTGCTGACGCTTGGCTTGATCTGCTTTGCGCTTGGCGTCATCGGCTTTCTTTTTATCTTCCGCAGCCTTTTTCTTTGCTGCTTCATCTGCTTTCTTCTTGGCATCAGCCTGCTTTTTAGCTTCGGCGTCTGCCTTGGCTTTTGCATCAGCTGCAGCTTTGGCCTTGGCGTCTGCTTCAGCTTTTGCTTTCGCCTCCGCATCAGCTTTCGCTTTGGCCGCCTGATCAGCCTTCAACTTAGCATCAGCTTCAGCTTTCTTACGCGCATCCGCTTCAGCCTGCTTTTTAGCTGCTTCATCCGCTTTACGCTGAGCATCTTCCGCAGCCTGCTTTTTAGCCTGATCTGCAGCTGCCTGGGCCTTCTTCTTCTCTTCAGCCACTTTTTCAGCTTCAGCCTCAGCTTTTTCCTGAGCTTGCTGCTGAGCCTTCTGCTGATCTTCTAACTCTCGTTTGGCCTGCTCTTCAGCCGCACGCTTTTCATCTTCAATACGCTGCGTTTCTTCAGCTTTGTGCTTTTCCTGCTCAACATCCTTGGCTTTGTCTGCCAAGCGCTGCTTGTCTGGTTGCTTTTTCGACTTACCCTGGCTTAGAGCCTTGAGATCAATCACCTCTGCCTTGACATAGCGAGGCGTCATTTGTTGTGGACGAGACTCATAAGTAAAAGCCCAGTTCACTACAAAGGCACCGATAATCAAGACATGCAGAAGGATTGCCAGGACAGTAGGCGTGAAATACGAACGGCTAGAAAATATCCTCACAGTATCAGGGCTCTGTCACCAGACCTACAGTTCCTGCTCCAGCCTCCTGCAAAGCCACCATCAGCTCCACTACCTGGCTATAAGCGACCTTTTTATCCCCTCTCACCAACACCTTGGTCTTTGGTTGCTGAGCGAGGATTTTACCTACCTGTTCCTGAATCAGAGGCAAGCCAACAGGATCGGTGTCCTTACCTCCATGACTGAGAAAATAGAGGCCATCAGCATTTACAGTAACGACTATCGGCTCCTGATTTTGCTCAGTTTCCACAGGATCTGCCGGCGCCTTGGGAAGCTCAACAGAGATACCCTGAGTCAGCATGGGCGCTGTGACCATAAAGATAACCAACAGCACCATCATTACGTCGATATAGGGTACTACGTTCATCTCCGCGTTAAGGCGGCGCTCACGACGTGCCATAACGCTTAACCATCCATTGTGTGAAGTTTGCGATAAAGAATCGCACTGAACTCATCAGCGAACGTTTCGTAATGATTGAGCAGACGATCAACCTGGGCACTATAACGGTTGTAGGCTACCACAGCCGGGATGGCTGCAAACAAGCCAATCGCGGTTGCGATCAACGCTTCAGCAATGCCGGGCGCAACCGTTGCCAGAGTTGCCTGCTGCACATTGGAGAGGCCGATAAACGCATTCATGATTCCCCACACTGTACCGAACAGACCAATGTATGGGCTTACAGAACCCACAGTAGCCAGGAAGGGTAAATGAATTTCCAGTTTATCCTGCTCTTTGGATACAGCGACTTTCAACGCACGCTGCACACCCTGCATGACAATTTCAGGGTCGACGCCAGGCTGCTGACGCATGCGAGAGAACTCTTTGATACCTGATGAGAAAATATTTTCCACACCATTATCCGGATCCTGATTAGCCGCCACTTCGCGGTATAGACGACTCAGATCCATTCCGGACCAGAAGCGATCTTCAAATTCAACCAGAGCCTTACGTGAGCTGCCAAGAACAGCACGCCTCTGGAATATAACTATCCAGGAAAGGCAAGATGCCAGAAGCAAGGCCAACATCACGATCTGAACCAGTACGCTCGCATTAGATACGAGACCCCATACCGACATATGCTGTTCGGCCACTCAATGATCTCCTGGGATTAAAAAGGAAATGTAAGACTAAAGGATTTACCCGATGATGAATACAGGCTGTCATTTTGCAGCCGCAATAATTTTTTTCAAATTATTACGTCATAGTACCTTGGTACCAGAGCGCGCAAAGCATAGAGAGTGATGCATCAAAAGAAAAGAGGGGGAATAGCCAATATTTTTTGCCTGTGATGATCATTTTTTTTGTCATAACATGCACACTGATTGCAATATTTTGTCAAAGGTTGACTAAGCAGCCTCTCAGGTTCAATGTCCGCACCGCAGCACTGACACACACCGTACTCCCCTTCCTCAATCAGCTCGAGCGCCTCCTGCACCTGTCTTAACTCCAACATACAATCTTTAACAGAGGCTAATTGAAAGCCAGCTTTGCTACTTACATACCCCTCAAGATCAGACTCCAGACCTGTAAGCTGCCTTATCAGCAGTCGATACCTGTCCAGCAAGGAGCGCTGCAGATCCAGGATATGGGAGGTTGTCAGTCCAGCCATCTTCGTCTTCCCCAACGAAATAGTGACAACCTAGTCTACTGATCACCTCTGTTCTGGCGTTGATTTAGATCAGTCATCCCTAGCGACCACAACCATACCTGACAGCAACAAACATACAGGCTGACAAAAGCTTTTGCTTAATACTCGCCCATTCAGCCAGCTGGCGGCCTCTCCAGACCGAAATGCTGATAGGCACGATCCGTCGCCATTCGCCCACGAGCAGTCCGAATAATAAATCCCTGCTGAATCAGGTAGGGCTCAAGTACATCTTCAATGGTGTCGCGCTCTTCACTGATCGCAGCAGCCATACTATCAACACCCACCGGCCCACCAGAGAAGTGCTCGATCATGGTCAGCAATAGCCTTCTATCCATATGATCAAACCCTTCCCTATCCACATTCAGCATATCCAACGCCTGCTCTGCAACTACGCCGGATATCTGACCATCGTGCCGGACCTCAGCAAAATCCCGCACTCGTCGTAGCAGCCGGTTGGCGATACGCGGCGTTCCACGGGAACGGCGCGCGATCTCAAACGCTCCCTGCTCCTCGATTTGCACTCCCAAGAGCGACGCAGAACGAGTAACAATATGAGTCAGATCCTTTACGTTATAAAACTCAAGACGTTGAACTATTCCAAAGCGATCACGCAAAGGAGAGGTCAGCAACCCTGCCCGAGTAGTAGCACCAATCAAGGTAAAGGGCGGGAGATCCAGTTTAATGGAGCGCGCTGCAGGCCCCTCACCGATCATAATATCCAGCTGATAGTCCTCCATGGCGGGATAGAGCACTTCTTCTACTGCAGGACTCAAGCGATGAATCTCATCGATAAATAACACATCCATCGGCTCAAGATTGGTCAGAAGCGCAGCAAGATCACCTGCTCGCTCCAACACCGGCCCAGAAGTGGTGCGTATGTTTACGCCCATTTCATTGGCAATAATATTGGCCAGTGTTGTTTTACCCAAACCTGGCGGACCAAACACTAACGTATGATCCAATGCCTCTGGCTGATTAGTAGCAGCCTGACGCTTCTTCGCTGCCTGGATAAAAATTTCCATCTGTTCGCGAACCGGCTGCTGCCCAACGTAATCAGCCAGCGTTTTTGGACGAATCGCCCGATCCTGCCAGTCCTCTCCCTGCTTCGGAGCAGGACTTATAAAGCGATCAACTTCTATCATGCAATTCTCGCCTAACTCGCCAACGGCATATCAATCCAAACTCACGCAACATTCGACTCAGCGACCCACCATGGACTTCAATGCCAGCTTAAGCAGACTTTCAACACTGACACCCTGTCCACTCAGCTCTTTATCTGCCTGCATGACTGCCTTACTCGCTTCAGCAGGCTTATAACCCAATGCCAGTAGAGCTTGCTCTGCCTCAAGGCGAACGTCTGCAACTGCAGGAGCGCCAGGAAGCACTCCACCCGTCAATGTAAAGTCCGCAATGTCACTCCCCTGCCAGGAGCCCAACCGGTCACGTAACTCAACCAGCAGTCTTTCAGCTGTCTTTTTACCAACACCGGGCACCTTGATTAAGCGTGCAATATCACCCTCCGCAACACTGCGCACCAGCTCTTTCACTTCAAGAGATGAGAGAATGGCTAACGCCAGCTTCGGACCAACACCATTTGCTTTGATCAGGATACGAAAAACATCACGCTCACCGCGATCGATAAATCCAAACAGGTGATGCGCATCCTCACGAATAACCTGGTGAGTAAACAGAACGACTTTCTTTCCTCGTTCAGGCAAGCGAAAGTGAGTTTGCATACTGGCTTCAACTTCATAGCCTACCCCCCCCACATCCAACAACAGTGCCGGTGGAGCTTTCTCCAGCAGTACACCTTCAAGGCGCCCGATCATTTTGCTTCTCCATATGTTGACTCAGGTCCGGGGCAGGGTCCGCATGAAACGGGGCAAACACAGATCCCAGCGCAGCGCTGCCAGACGCAATATCAACACAACCAGCATCGCCAACCATGGAAATACGCGCTCATCCAGCCCCCAGGCCTGTAAAACGAGATACACAACCGCACCCACAATGGCAGCCGTAGCATAAATTTCTCTATGAAAAATCAAGGGAATTTCATTTGCCAGTAAGTCGCGAATCACACCACCGACACAGCCTGTCATGACAGCGGTCACTATAACGATAAGCGGTGAAAACCCCATGTGCGCCGCCTGATCAGCACCCAGCACGGTAAAAACCGCCAGCCCGATAGCATCCGCTACTGCCAGCGCCCCAACGGGGAAGCACCAAAAACGCGTGAACATAAAGGTAAAGGTGCCGCCCGCCAAAGCCAGCCAGATGTAGGTATTATCCTTTACCCAGTTAACCGGCAGGTTTCCCATCAGCAGATCTCGTAATGTCCCCCCTCCCGTCGCGGTTACTATCGAAAATACCAGCACACCGAAAAGGTCGAGGCTCTTTTCTTCACCACGCAGGGCACCAGCCATGGCAAAAACGACTATGCCGAAATAGTCCAGAGACTGCAGAATAACCTCCGCGCTCACCCACGCACCCTCCCTGTATATGAACGAAGCTGCTGCTCCTGAATACGAGTCACTGAGGCAGAACGATGGGCATGGCAAATGGCGATACCCAAAGCATCCGCAGCATCCGCCTGAGGCAAGCCCGGCAATTTCAGCAAGGCCATTACCATATGCTGGACCTGCACCTTGTCAGCGGAACCTTTGCCGACCACAGCCTGCTTTACTTCCTTGGCTGCATATTCCGCCACAGTCAGACCATGACTGGCCAACGTGACAATAGCCACACCTCGCGCCTGCCCCAACTTAAGAGCAGAATCGGCATTGCGTGCCATAAATACTCGCTCTATCGCTGCCTCATCAGGTTTATGCCAGGCAACGAGTTCATGCAATGCATCCTGAATCTGTTTGAGGCGAAGAGGTAATCCCTCAGCGGTGATTCGTACACAGCCGCTGGCAACATAACTTAGCCGCCCCGCCTCGAAGCGAATAACACCATATCCAGTAATGCGAGAGCCGGGATCAATCCCGATAATAACGGACATATCTAACTCAACTGATCAACTGCGGCCATCATAGGCATTTCGCAAAATACTGTATATACATACAAATAAAATTGACAGCACAAAAACCAGAACAGCGGCCTATGCCGCTGCTCTGGTATTCAAGTATCGATGTAGAGAAAACCCGATCTTCAGGCTACTGCATAGCCTCTTCTGGAATCTCAGCATTGTGGAAGACATTCTGCACATCATCCAGATCCTCCAGAATATCGATCAGTTTGACAATCTTGATACCTGTATCGACATCCAGCTCGGCACTGGTACTGGGAATCATGGCTACCTCTGCCATCTCAGCCTGATAACCAGCAGCCTGCAGAGCATCCCTGACATTGAGATATTCATTGGCGTCGGTAAAGACATCAATTGAGCCGTCCTCATTGGCTACCACATCATCAGCACCCACCTCTAACGCAGCCTCAATCAAGGCATCTTCATCGACATTAACAAAGGTCAGCTGCCCCTTTTTGTCGAACAGGTAGGACACTGAGCCATTGGTCCCCAGATTCCCGCCCACCTTGGTGAACGCGGCACGCACATTCGCTACGGTACGATTGATGTTATCTGTCATACACTCAACCAGCACTGCAACACCGCCTGGGCCGTAACCTTCATAGGTCAGCTCATCGTAATTTTCTTCATTGCCGGCACCCGCCCCCCGGGAGATGGCTTTATCGATGGTGTCACGCTTCATGTTGGCAACCAGTGCCTTGTCCATCGCCGCCCGTAATCGTGGGTTATCAGCAGGATCAGCACTACCATGTTTGGCAGCAACAGTTAACTCACGAATGATTTTGGTAAATACTTTGCCCTTCTTGGCATCTTGACGGGCCTTGCGGTGCTTAATGTTGGCCCACTTACTATGACCTGCCATAACACTACCCCTATTCTGATCCGGACACCCACACAGCCATCCAGACGTATAAATGCAGAGAGGGCTTACGCCCTCTCCTTGAAACTACCCAGCCATACAGCCATGGCCCGGTTTGCATCAAACCTGACCGGTGACCAGAGACCTAGGCCTCAGCACCCTTGGTACGCAAGCGAATATTCAGCTCACGCAACTGTTTGGCACTGACCTCACCTGGAGCTTCAGTCATCGGGCATGCCGCGCTCTGGGTTTTCGGGAAGGCAATCACTTCACGAATAGACTTGGCACCGGTCATCAGCATAACCAGACGATCCAAACCAAATGCCAGACCACCATGGGGTGGTGCACCCAATTTCAGAGCATCCAGCAGGAAACCGAATTTCTCACGCTGCTCTTCTTCACTAATTTTCAACAGATCAAAGATAGCAGCCTGCATTTCCTGACTGTGAATACGGATAGAACCACCACCCAGCTCAACACCGTTCAACACCATGTCATAAGCACGTGACAACGCGTTAGCCGGATCAGCCTTCAACTCGTCAACATTACCCTGAGGTGAGGTGAAGGGATGGTGAACTGCTGACAGAGCACCTTCGTCGTCTTCTTCGAACATCGGGAAGTCAACGACCCACATGGGAGTCCACTCAGCGGTGTATAGATTCAGGTCTTCACCCAGCTTCAAACGCAGAGCACCCAGTGACTCACTGACGATGCGAGCCTTGTCAGCACCGAAGAACACCAGATCACCATTCTGTGCACCTACTCGCTCCAGTACAGACATTGCTACGTCAGTACCAAGGAATTTAACGATAGGTGATTGCAGACCACTCTCGGCATCGTTGATGTCATTAACCTTGATGTATGCCAGACCTTTAGCGCCGTAAACGCTGACAAACTTGGTGTAATCATCAATTTGCTTGCGGCTCAGTTCACTACCACCAGGAACACGCAGTGCGGCTACGCGCCCTTTGGGGTCAGTTGCCGGACCGGAGAACACTTTAAAGTCAACGCCAGCAACCAAATCGGCAACGTCTACCAGCTCCAATGGAATACGCAGGTCGGGCTTATCAGAACCGAAGCGGCGCATCGCTTCGCTATAAGGCATCTGCGGGAACTCACCGAACTCGATATTCAGCAACTCGCTGAACAGTTTGCGCACCATACCCTCTGTAATACCCATGATATCTTCTTCATTGAGGAACGAAGTTTCGATATCAATCTGAGTAAACTCGGGCTGGCGATCAGCACGCAGATCTTCATCACGGAAGCACTTGGCAATCTGATAATAACGATCAAAGCCAGCGACCATCAGCAATTGTTTGAACAACTGCGGTGACTGAGGCAGGGCAAAGAAACAACCCTCATGAGTACGACTTGGCACCAGATAGTCACGCGCGCCTTCCGGTGTTGCTCGGGTCAGGATGGGCGTTTCAATATCGAGAAAGCCATGCTCTTCCAGATAGTTCCGGATGGTATGTGACACCTTGGAACGAAAACGAAGCTTGGCTGCCATTTCCGGACGACGCAAATCAACAAAGCGGTATTTCAGACGAACGTCTTCACCAATATGCTGATAGTCATCCAGCTGGAAAGGAGGGGTTTCGGACTGGTTGAGAATGTCCAGCTCCAGACCGAGCACTTCTACCTTGCCGGTTTTCATCTCGCCATTTTCGGTACCAGCAGGGCGATTGCGCACTCGACCTTTAATTTTGACCACATATTCACTACGCACACGATCAGCACGCTGGAAGCTTTCGGCACGATCCGGATCAAACACGACCTGAGCAATACCTTCGCGGTCACGTACGTCCAGGAAGATCACACCACCGTGATCACGGCGACGGTGCACCCATCCGCACAGGGTAATTTCTTCACCAATGTGAGTTTCTCGAAGATCGCCGCAATAATGGCTGCGCATAGTTATTTCCTATTCATTCCTCTTTGGCCAGCCTGATCAGGTATCAGCACCGCCACCCGTTGTACCGGTAACAGTACTTCCTGACCCACCTTTCTCAGCCAGATTTTTTTTCTGCCCAGTTTTGAAGTCAGTTTCGTACCAACCACCACCTGCCAGTCTAAAACCGGGTGCCGATATCTGCTTGTTGAGCGTCGGCGCCTTACAGACGGGGCAGTCTTTTAATGGATCATCACTGAGCTTCTGTATAACCTCAACATCATGGCCACAGGAGCCACAACGATACTCGTATATGGGCATTGATAAGAACTCGCATCTATCAGGCGATAGCACACACCTTCAACTTGTGTGTAAGACCCTCAGGTCAAGGCGCAGCATTATACCCCATTTCAAAGCCTTGCCTACTCACCCAACGGCCTCATGAAGCATCAACGAACACCAGACCACCACGATGCAGTGCTGCTCTCAGCCTTGTTAGCAGTTCAATCAGCACTTCCTCAAGATAGGCCACTGCAGGTGCCTTCCCCCAGACTGGATCTGGCCATACCAGATCGCTTTGGAAGCGCGCCAAACAGTTGCGGGACCATATTCCCCGGCGCGGCGATATTCCATTTTTCCGCTGCCTGCTCGGCTACCAGCACACTACTAATCAGGTGCATTCAGCCAATCATTGCAGCTGATCGGCATCACTCAGTTCAAACAATTCACGCAGGCCGACCCGTCTAGGTACCAGCACCAGCCAAGGGAAGTTGCTGTTATTTCATTAATAGCACACGACAGAGCGCCCCCTATCCAGGGCGTGTCTGCAAGCAATTGCGGATGCAGCTCAAACTCAGCCATTCCACCTTCCCCCCACAACAGCAGAGCCTGACGAAACATTTTCACCGTTAAGTTACGGGGCTGAACGTCGATAACTTTTGCTTAGTACAGACCAGCAACTTCAATAGGTTATCGCCATTCGCTTAACGCTGGCGCAAACAGATAAACCTGTTATGCTTCGTCGAGGCACCCTAGCAGAACTCCATGAACAGGAAAATAGTGAAGATCGAGGAATCCCCACGGATGATGATCAGAATCCTGCCCAAACTGGAGAATGCCGAGCAATGGCATGATTTCATCCAGAGAGAGCAGCGTTACTGCTTCGTCAACGAGCCGGAAACACTGGTTGACCTGCAGAGCAATCATCTGATGATTACCTTGCTCAACAAAGGGGTGCGCAACGGGCGGCAAGCCATCAAGTACAGCATTGGCGCCAAGACCAGTGCCGATCCCATCAAGTATTTCATTGCCCACTGCCGCTTCAGCCTGAGCTTTATGCTCTACCTGCTGGAGCAACTGGATTTCAGCAAAACCGTTCTGGATTACGACGGACTGGGTAATGGTCATGCCCTGAGCATCCGCCGCTTTTTCGCGCGTGAGCGAGAAATCCTTTCGCCAAGCCTGCTCTCCAATCTAGCCCCACTCAGTGAGTGGCCTGCCCGCTGGAGCCTGGGCGCACTGCTGTCACTACTGGCAAACCATCAATATCACTATCTTTATGGTAGTAAAACCGCTAACCAAAACATGGCTCCGCGGCTTGATGGTCTTGCATTACTGCTCAACATCCTCGACAAGCCAAGTCGCTACAAGGTCCGCACACACGAAGAAGAACTCCTGATCAACCGTGATGGCCAACCCTTCGCAGTGCTGATGCCAAAGCTACCGGGCGCGTTGCCACGCCCGGTTCTGCAAGCACCAGAAGTCCGGCTTACTCTTCCGCCAGCTCCTGTGCTAGACGGTAGGGACTATCTGAATTAAGTAATGCCTTACCTTCCGGAGTAGGAAACTCCACATCCAGATCCACCACATTGCCATCCCTGCAAACGTTAATGATGGTATCCATGGTGGACGACATCAGCGAGTACTTGTCGTCTGGTGCAGCAATCATAGTCTGCAGCCCCAGATCGGTCATAAAACCGAGCGATGTCTGGGTATTACCCGAATCCAGCTTATTGAAGGCCTCATCGAACAGACTCAGGCTGAAGCCTCCCACCACTTCACCCTCCTGCCCTTCTCGCAGACGGTAAGTCGCCGCCAGCGCTGCCGCAATGGCCACATAAAATGGTACCTGATGCTCACCACCCGACCCCGTCTTGATACGCTGACTGAGGGTTGTCTTCTGATTTCCCTCCAAGTCCATCACGATCAGTTCGAAGTTGTAGAAGTTCCGATAATCCTGCAGCAGATGCGCTTCACCCTCATCCTTCAGCACCTGATGGATTTTTTCCAGTGCCAGCCGGTGAGGTGAGTCGGCCTGAATATTGGTATCAAACAGTGACCCCACATTAGCCTGATCATGGCGCGAGAAGCTTTCCACCAGCTCCAGCACATCTTTCAATTCAGGATTAGGCGTCATCGTGAAGGCATACATTTCGCGATGGAACGGGCGCTGCTTCAGGTGCTGGTTAATTTCTTTGATCAGCCCCTTAATCTTGTCGATCTGATCATTCAGATGCGCCACAAAGTCAGAACGGAATGATGTCTCTGCCTCCATCCGCGCACGCTCAGCCTGACGCTGATAATTGGCCAGCTCAGAGTCACGCAACAAACGCAACTGTTCGGCAACGAAGCCCATCAACTGCTCATGACTGGCATCCCCTCCCAGATGTGCCACCTGTTCAGCGGTAATTGTATTGGCGTGATAACGCGCCTTGTATTCCGCCACCAGGTCACGCACACCGTTACGTTTACGCTCTGCCAGCTGTAATTCAGCCTGCGCCTTGCGAGCCGCTTCAAAGATGATGCGCTCCAGCTCGCCCTGACAGCTGGACTCCAGATAGTCGCGACGCTCCTGAGCCGACTGCGCATCAAATCCTTCACGCTCGGCACATTTCTGACGCGCCTGACCGTGCTCCTGCATCTCACGCTCCAGCACCTCAAGCCCGGCTTCGAGTTTGATGACCTCGGTCTTCAGTGCTTGCAGTTTATCCATCAACTTACGCTGATCCTGCTGTTTGGCTTGCTGCAGTTTAACCGCCTCTTCCAGACGACTGCGAACAGGGCCATCCTCCATGTTGCGTAGTTCTTCGATACTGTTACGCAAGGCCTGCATTTCAGCATCCAGCTGCATCCGCTCATTGCACAGAGCAAAGGCCGTCTCGCCTTCACCCACCAGGCGAGTCGCCAACTTGATGATAGATTCACGCAAACCTTCCAGCTGTTGATGAGCAAGATCCAGAGCCTGATAGTCTTTGACCATGACATCGAATGCCCTGTCCTGATCAGCCAGACGATTCTGTCGCTGCCCACCGCCAAGCATGGGACTTTCCTCACGAATCGAGGTGGTGCTACCTTCAGCCTGCAGCATACAATCCGGAGTGATAGCACGTTCCTGTTTCAACAGCTCGGCTTCAGTCTCGACCGCAATCACCCCGCCCAGCGCACGATTGATATAGGCTTGGGCATGTTCACTACGACACTGAACAAACTGCACTAACGAACGCTTGTCGCTACGATCAAGCCACTTATCTGTTTGTCGTGTATTGATAATCCGACAGTTTTTCAGATGACGCCCTTTGCGCCGGTAAAGGGTAACTGCATCCTGTACTTTCTCTGGATCAACCAGTAATGCTTCACGTCGGCCACCGAGGAAGCTTTCGATTGCCAGACGCCACTTTTCGTCGATCACGTCCACCAGCTCACACAGCGGAGTGGACTCAATACCGTACTCCGCCAGCAGCGACATCAGCTCCTGAGTATTGCGCTTCAGCGGAGCTTTACCCTGCTTCATCTGATCGATAGCCTCGCGGTGCTCCTGAATTTCATTTTTCAACGTATTCAGACGGATCACGGTATCCTGAGCTTTGGCTGCCACTTCCAGACGCACGGCATCAACCTGTTTGCGCAGCGCTCCGACCACGCGATCCACTTCCACCGGATTGGCTGGCCAGTCGCTGGCTGCCAGACCTTCCCCTTCACGCCACAGCGCTACCGACTCTTTTACGGTACTCAGGAAGTCCTTTGGCAAATACTGTTCATATTTTGCGAAGGCCACCGTCGCTCGCAGTAGGTCGTACTGGCTGGACAGCTTTGCCTTGACACTGTTTAAAGCGTGCTGGCGTGATTCAAGATTCGATTCCAGCGCCTTGAGCTTGTGAACACTGTCTGAGTTATTCAGGCTGGCACGCGCCTCAGCTACCTGTTCCATTACCTGCGATAGCGCATCAGACATTGCTTCCAGCTGCTGATTCAGCTGCTCTTCCTGTTCGTGCAAGGCATCAAGACGCTCAGCAGTCTCCTCTTTTTTCAGGTCAGCCTGCTCAAAGCGGGTTTCGTGAACGACCCATTCGTACTCGCTGCCGTTTTTGTGATGACGCTCACAGGCTTTGTCCTGCTCCTCGATTTTCTCCAGCTCAGTCAGCCGCTTAGCCACCTCGCGGGTTTTTTCTTCCATTGCCCGGTACTCTTCCAGTGACTTACGGAAGGCACCGACATGAACAATATTCTGGTCAAGCACATACTCGCGAATGAACTTGGTCGGGCTGTCGATAGGCGAAAATTTGATGGCATTCTTGAAGTTCTTAACAAACTTCTCTTCATCATTAGGGAAGTTAGGATCGTGACTCAAGTGCACCATTACTTCCTTGAGGAAGCGTTTGGCGCGCTTTTCCAGGACCATTTCCGGGCAGCGGCTGCGGAACGATTCACGCACCTCTTCCCAGCTGCGGGGGATTCGGCCATCACCCTGGCGAATGGAAAAGTCATCCAGACACACAGCAAAATCCGGCAGGATGAAGCGCCCCAGAATATCTTCATCCGGATTACTCAAGGAGGTGGCGATCGCCATCCCCATGACAGTTTCCTTGCCGGTTTTGTCATCCTTGAAACTGAGCGCGAGATAGCTGATCGCATCTTCACGGTGATGCTTACGCCCGGAAGCCCCGGTATCATCCAGATAGCCCAGGCAATAGGTGCGCAGGCTGCGCTCACTGCGCTCACCGGCACTGGCGTTGAAGCTCAGCCACTGCTTGTTACCGCCCATCAGCACCGTCTGCACTGCATCCAGAATCGACGATTTACCAGAGCCGTTAGGACCGACGATGGCGACATTACCGCGAATAGGAATGTCCACGGCTCCCAGCATGTACCAGTTGACCAGAACGATGCGGTTAAGCGTTTTCATCTTTATCCTCGGTGACAACCTGTTCGTCTTGCAGCACTACGTTTTCTTCCGCTTCAGTTTTTTCTTCCACTTTTTCTGGCAGTGGCTCAGCATCAGATTCACCAGCATCTTCAGTCGCCGCAGCCACCTTGACCTTCACGCTCTGACCTTCTTCATCGGTGGCAATCAGCTGATCCAGCTGGCCCAGATAATCCTCGACCACAACCTGACGTATGACCGGCTGAATAACCAGCGTCATATTCTTTGGATCTGTCTCATGCGGCTTGCCACGTTCGACCACTCCGTGTCGGGCAAACAAAGCCAGGATATCCTTCATCCGCGTTTCATTGGGCAGCTCTTTGTTGGTCAAGTGCTCGTACGTCTGCAGCACCTTGTCCAGATCGATATAGGCACGGCCTGACTCCACCTCGAAGTTCTCCAGTTTCTCTTCGTAGAGCTGGCGCAGTACCAACAGAAAAAGCGACTCATCCAGCTTCAGGCGCTGAGTACGTTCCTCTTCACCGGGCAAAATACCAACAAAGGCTTCATCAGCCTGATAAACCAGCGTCCAGCCAATGGCTTCAAACAGATTGCGGAAATAATCCAGATGCTCAGTGACAAGAAAATAATATGGCCGCTGACTGGTCTTCTCGGCATAGAGGAACTGATTGGCAATCAGTAATTTTGCCGCCTGAATAAAGTCTTCGGCTTCATGGTGCTCGGCCTTTTTGGCCGCTTTGGCGAGATCACCCAGCATCAATCGATCCTTTCAATAACAAAATCGCGACACTCAACCATCCCGCCGACGCAGGTGTAGGTGTCCTCAAAACGAATCCGGTAGCTTTTACTCAGCGATTTACCCTGCTTTCCTAGTGATCCCAGGTGGCGGACATAGCTGAAGCACACATAGTCTTCGATGCTGCCAATGCTGAAATCACTGGCACGCATCTGTTTACGCCCAGCGAACTGCATCTGCATGTAGGTACCGACCTTGTCGACACTGACTTCCCGCCGGGCCTTGAATTGCTTGAAGCGCTCCCGCAACTCCAGCACCGCCGGGTCAATCTGAATCTGACGAATGACTCTGGGCGGTGGTGTTGGCCGACGCTTTGGTGGCACACGGATAGACCGTGGCGAGAGGAACGCAGGCTGATAAAGACTAGCAACCAGCGGAATCTGCTCGTCGCTATGCTCTGCGACTGCACTGATCATACGCTGCAGATACGCCGACATGCCGGGCGTAGTCTTGTCCATATAACGGACAGTATCAGCTACACGCTTTTCCAGACGGAAACGGAAATCATCGATAAGGGACAGGCGCTGATCCACCGATTCAAAGATACGGATAACGCGACTGATATGCTGGTGGACCAGATTCTGCCCCTCAACATAGGTAACATCCATCTGCTCCTGATAGTGGCGCGCCAGAGCTGCCAGTTTGGGAGGATCAAACTGCAGCTCCTTGAGGTGAGACAGTATCTGCCGGCGAAAACGGAACGGGTTGTTTTGCGTCTTAAGCGTCTTGTAGTCAGCAACAAGAATGCGCTCAACAAACTCCTCAAAGAAGCCCTTGAGGATACGCTGAGGATCATTCGTCGCTGCAATATTCTTACGCAGCTCACGCAATCCCAGCAGAATATCAGTCAGATGCGCACTGAACTGCGCTGCTGTGCTGGCAGCTTCGTGCAACGCCAGACCACGCACTTCCGGATCATTGATGGCCGACTCTACCGAACTGAGCACATTGAGAATGGTGCCGCCATAACTGCGCTTGCCTTGCCGCGCCACACTCACCAGCGAGCGCAGTACATAACTGATCGCAGGCGACATCAGTACGAAAGTACGATAAAGACGAGTTTCTTCTTCCAGCCAGCCAGTCAGCAACAGGCGGCGGTAAATTCTTGCTGCGGTCTCAGCTACCGAGCGAGGTGGCTCATGATCATGATCCCCCTCGGGAGCAAGATGCCTCACTCCATATTTAACGACGGCATCTTCAATACTCGAGCGCACCAGATCACGGGGAATAAAAGGATCCACGGCGTCTTCGTCAAAGAAGAGATCCGCCAGCTCCAGTAAGACCGCCTGATAGACAGCCTTGTTTGTCCCCGCCAGGGGTCCAAACAACTCATCCGGCAGGTGATTAAACAGCATTGCAGCGTTCTCTGTTCATAAGGCGTTCTATCTATCAGGGCAGGACAAGCAGCAACCACCCACCCTGGGGAAATAAACGGCTAAAGATAACGGATTAGCCGGACCATGGCTACGCTCTGACTGGAAAGCAACCATGAAAATCCTGCACGACCCGAGTATTGATCATCTATTCTCATAGACACTGAAAGATGCTCAAAAAAGGATTACAAATCCTCAACTTACCTGAACACTCAAGCTCCGGCAGAAGTGGGTTTGCGACGACGAGAGCGGGCCGTGGGCACACCACCTTCGCCCCGAGCCCCACGAGATACCCTCTTCTCGCTATCAGTCTTTACCACAGCACGTTTGCCTGCCGCTCTTCGTCTTATGCTCTTTTTCGACGACACCTGAGCTGTCACTACAATCTGTGGTGCTGGTTGAGACCGTACAGCATCAATCAGTTTACTGATCCATCGTGCCTGATGAGACAGGAAGGTGGGCAGATCCATTTCCCCCTTTTCCACCAGCTCCAATCCGCGTTCCCAGCGCGCCGTCAGTACCGGACTTGTCAGCTGTGGCAAAAGCCAGTCAATAACCTGCCGCCCCAGCTCTGTGCTTCGTAATTGTTTACCCTGACGCTGCAGATAAGTACGCTCCAGCAACAGCTCGATAATGGCTGCCCGTGAACTTTCCTCTCCAATACCCTTAGCCTCCTTCAGCCGCTCACGCAGATCCGGATCGTCAACGGTCTTGGCAATCTGTGTCATGGCAGCAATCAGCGTGCCGTCAGTGTAGTAATCAGGAGGTTCGGTTTGATGCTCAGTAACCTCAGCCTGCAAGCACAGGCCATGATCCCCTTGACTTAACTCTGCCCACTGAGCGCACCAGTCACTTTGTAACTCACTTCCCTCCAACGCTCGCCAGCCTTGCTCCAGCACATCCTTACCCTTGCTCTGAAAGCGCAGCTGATTAACCTGAGTGATGACTTGCCACCGCTTAACCAACAACGGCGGATAAAACTGCATCAGCCAGCGAGTAGCGCAGGCCAGATAAAGATTGCGCTCCATGGCGGATAATCGTGTGAGCTCCGGACGGGTTCCGGTAGGCACAATCGCCGTGTGCTCACCGATCTTGCCATCGTCGTAGCAACGCGGGCGCTTTGCGGTCGACGCAACAGCAACCACCGAACTTAACTCAGAGGCGCTGGATAACGCCTGCATCTGTCGACTGACATCAGCCCATTGCGCTGAGCTCAAATATTCACAGTCAGTACGGGGGTAGGTAAGCAACTTGTGCTTTTCATAGAGTGACTGCAGTGCATCCAATGTTGCCTTGGCAGGATAACCATACCGTCTGGAAGCCCAGGCCTGCAGTTTGGATAGAGAAAATGGCAAGGGAGCAAGCGTTCGCTGCTGACTGGCTTCGCAACTTTCGATATGTGCAGGCTGATTTATCACACGCGCCAATTGCTCCTGCGCCAGCTGTGGATTGAGCAGATGCCCCTGCTCATCCAGCCACTCTTCGGGCGTGAGCCATTCCCCCCAGTAGCGTGCGGCTTTGATCTGAAACTCCGCTTTAACGCCGTAGTGGCGCACACTGGCAAAATTCTCTATCAATCGGTCACGGGCCACTACCAGCGCCAGTGTAGGCGACTGAACCCGACCAACACTGATCAGCACACCCTTACCTTGCTCACCACCGCGTGCGCGCACGGTATAAGCGCGGGAGAAGTTCATACCGACCAACCAGTCGGAATACTGGCGAGCCTTTGCGGCAGACAGCAGGCCATCAAATTCAGACCCACCACGTAAGTTGGCCAGCGCCTTTTGCAGCACAGGCAACTCCAGAGAATGGTGCCAAAGGCGGAACAAGGGTCCGCGCCAGTTCATTTCCTCCAGCAACTCGCGAATCAACAGCTCACCTTCGCGCCCGGTATCACCTGCGTTAACCACCTCTCCTGCCTGCTTCAGGCAACGACGAATAACAGACAGCTGTTTACTAACACCTTTGCGAGGCAACCGCTGCCAGCTATCAGGAATCATCGGCAATGTATCTAGGCGCCACGCTTTCCATGAAGGGGAATAGCTATCAGGTGGTGCTAGTTCATACATATGCCCAAACAGCCAGGTGACCTGCCAGCCTTGACCAGCAATCAACCCGTCCTGGTTTTGTCCACCACCGAGCGCCCTGGCCACCTCTCTGGCCAACGAAGGCTTTTCACACAAATAGAGTCGCATAGCCACCCCTAAAACTGGATGGCCATACAGTATTTATCTCAAAGAAGGAAAACAAGAGCACAGGAGGGAGATTTAACCAGGCAGCTCACCCAATACAGAGCATATTGAGCTAAGCCGTCGAAAACTTAACCTATCCGCGAACAGATTTAACGCAACGCAAAATAGTGTGCAGCTTTGGCTTTTTGTACTTTATCACGCGCCGCCAGCAGCATCTGGTGTGAAGTAAATCCGTCAAGATCATCGCCTGCAACAACAAATCCCGGGAAGCCAGCTCGTCCTTCCAGCATGGCAATACATTGCTCGACCAGCACTTCACCATACATGCGCTGCAGCACTCGCAAGTAGTCCTGCAGATCACGATGCAGATCCAGATCAAGTTGCAACATAACCAGCAGGCAGCGGTATCTGGATCTCCTCGACTGTGGCAGCGCAGTGCACGCGACCACATCCTTCAGATCACCCAACACCTGCTCTCGCTCACCCAGCGCCAGATTGATCAGTAAACGTATCTCACAGACCGTAAGACCTTTCCAAACGGAATCATCATCAGTCAACAAACCCAGCAAGCTGCCAAGATCTTGATGAGGAGGCAGATCCATATCTTCCAACTCATCCAGCAACTCTCGCAACGCAGGCACATCGAGCAATGGCAAGGCTAATAGACGCTGGCGCAGGTCGCGTGCACGATTGTCATTGGAGGTACCAAGTCGAGATACCGGATGAACTTCCGACATGCCGGGCACGATAATGCGGCAAGCAGCCATACCCATGAATGCGTAGTCAGCAATGTAGATATCCATATCGACAATATGGATCAGATGACACAGATGATTAAACTGTTCTTCCGGTGTACCTGTCACATCCCAGTCGACAAAGTGGTAATCATTACTTTCACTGAAAAGATCCCAGCACACTCTGCCGGTGAATTTACTGAAGTGCGCATCAAGATTGGCC
The DNA here is from genome assembly GCF_029846635.1 of Pokkaliibacter sp. MBI-7. Lineage (NCBI taxonomy): Bacteria > Pseudomonadati > Pseudomonadota > Gammaproteobacteria > Oceanospirillales > Balneatrichaceae > Pokkaliibacter > Pokkaliibacter sp. MBI-7. The sequence goes on from NZ_JARVTG010000001.1 coordinate 249,523, forward strand.
TGCTCCGCCACCTTGGTCAGATCAAACGTAGGCTCAGGCAAGTCGATAAGCTGCTGCAACTCGCGCCCTTGCAGCATTTCAGTAAACGCTCTCTCCATCGCCATACCAAAGCGCGGATGGGAGCCAAAACAGGCAAAACATCCACCACTGACGGGGTTCATCACCGTGACATTAATCAGCGGGAACTTGCCATTGAGTGATGCATCACGCACTTCCACGATCAGGCCGTTACTTTCTAGGGTAGTGACCATTTCTTGAACATGGGGGTAACGCGCCAGCACCTGATCAGGGACTAGTGGCAGGCTGATACCATCCGTAATGATAGTGGTCTTGATGTGCCTCTCAAATATTTCAGATAGTGCCTGCACCCGAGCCTCATACTTCCCTGCCCCAACGGCCATGCCATTGCCGACATAAAGGTTGCTGATGATATTCACCGGAAACCAGACCGTCTGATGATTGCGCTGCCTGATGAACGGTAGCGCACAGATACCTCTGCTCCGATCCCCGCTACCGGCATCAATCAATTGCTCTGGCACCAGATCCTGGCTCAGGTTGTAGTGCGCCAACGTGGGCCCGTCCAACAACCCTCTTGGCCACTCGTCGTCCTCGAATGGAAACCACTTTTCCTGTGGGTAGTAAACAAAAGGCTCCGCGCAGGCATGGGCTGAAAGATACAGGCCGTTGAAAAAATAATTGCAGCTAAGACGCTCAAGCATTTCGCCATAGGCAGAGACCAATGCAGCCTCTTTACTCACTCCCTTGCCGTTGCTGACGAGCCGTGAACACAACTTGTCTTGCAGTCTCACTGACCAGACATGGGGTATCGGGTTGACCCACTCGCCTTCTTCCATCAAAAAACCGCGCTTCCGCAACAACTCTCGCATGTGTTCGAGCGTTTCAAGCAAGGTGAAAGAAGAGGGTCGATAGTCAAGTGGAGCCATGAAGTACCGCCAACATCAGAAAAAAAGATTTGGTGCCTAGTGCAGTCCATCTTAACGCAAGCCAGAGGGCGGCTGAACCGCCCAATACGCGCCATACAACCTTAACCCAGCTGTAACAGCCAAACTTTAGTCTAATCACAGCAGCAAACAGCCACAGCACTCCTCCACATTTGTGGAATTGAAGAAGCAGACCAGACGACCGGGCAACACTTTGAATCAATCAACGGATAGAAATTGCTGCGCTTCAACCACATAGATCAAAGGTTTTACGTAGTCGGAAGTGCGTTGTAGGTTACGGAGCTTTTGAGAAATACCCTTTCGCAATAGCGAGAGAAATAACAATAACGATCCAACACAACAATAACTACTACGAGGAACGACAGATGAAAAACAACAACGAAAGCGTACGCAAGATCGCCATACTGGCTGTAGGGAAAGATCACTTTGAAGTAGATGGCTGCTATCTGGGTGATGAACGCAAACCCCGCTGGTACACCATCAGCCATGTTGGCAGCAACAGCACATCATCGATGCGGGTCGATAACTTTCCCACCCACGACACGCTCAAGCGGCTATTTCCCACCAACTAACACCGGTTTAAATTATCACCACACGCTCAATATTTGAAACACCCCATAATACCGTGTTATTATGGCGCCTTACTTGCTGCCAGTAGGCATACACAGGTAGCGAGTGTCTTCACAGGTTTGGGGGTAGGCGTTTGCCTACCCTTTTTTTATTGCTGCCCATCAACATCTGCATCATTTCCTTTCAACCCTATTGCATCCTTTCATGGGCTGTGTTTTTCTAAAGTTATAGGCACAAAACGGAAGGAGCAGAAAGCACTAACCATCTGATTTTTATCTTCTTTTTCTACTATTTGTTTATGGTGCAAGGGTGAGTACTTGTTCTTCAACAGCTCTCTTGCACAGTAGTTTGATGCGCACAGGAGGCAAACCATGCAAATCCGCATTAGCAACCTTGACGATGCCAAACTCTCTCCCGCCGTTCGCGAGCGTCTTATTCAAAAACTGATTCAGCATTCAGGCCTAGACCAACAGGTGCATGACCTTCATATAGTGATGAATAAAAGCGGCCGTAAAGAATGCATCGAAGCGCACATTCATTTGAGTGATCAGGGTGACTTCTTCGCCAAAGCAGAAGGAGACAACCTCTATGTGGCGATTGATGAACTGGGTGACAAAGTAAGAAAACAGGTAGAACGATATCGGGCACGTTTCCAGCCTCGACGCGGAGCGGGCATGAAACGCGCAGCAGAAGCTACAGTGTCATAACTGCAGCGCAGTAGCAGACCAGATACTCAGAGGTTAATGGCTCAATCTTTGGCAGGGTAACGAGGTAAGAGGTACCAATCCCTGCCTGGCTCAGGCATCTAAATACTTTCAGGAGACATCACACCCCGGTATTTGCCGGGGTGTTTGTTTCTATAAGGTCCATATTGTCTCCGGCATCATGTCCTTCGACGTCTGGCCCATCGACGGGCTCTTCAAGATTATCCCAATCCATACCACAATACGCCTGATGCGTATTCACTTCCAAAGCAGCCATGGTATGCACTGCATGACTATCCTGTTCCAGCAAATGGGCAGGTACAGCTACCAATGAGTCACTGAACCCCACCAGCGCAATATTATGCCGCCGACAATGCTGCAACACTTTTTCTAACGCAGACACCACCGCCATCTGCTGACGAGTCAACTGATCAGAGAGCTTAGGTTTGGCTGGCGCCCCCTTGCGACGACTGGACGCCTGACGAATAGCGTATCCGTCATAATCGATAAGCTGCAGCGTGACATCAGCTTTGGCACTTTGCTGCAGTGCACGTTTTGCTTCGTGAAACACAGCCTCTGCGTGGCAGCAAATGACATCCTCTGCACCACAGCGGCGAATAGCGTCGCGGATATCCTCCAGACTAGCCAGAGGGGAAAGATTAATATCCATAGGCTCCCTTCATATCCGAAATCCAACGTTTTCAGGAGTATAGCCGAATCTAATCGGCCATCATTGGAAAAACCTAAGTCGATTACCAAACCATTAGTTTTGCCTATCGCTTTCATACAATTATTAAAATGTACCCTTACGCGACTGCACAGTACTATGATTTTGTTTTCAAGCTATTCCCAAAAACGTACGACACTTAAAGGGGTTTAATAAATGACTCAGTCTCTGATCAACACCGTTATCAAGCCTTTCAAAGCCACTGCCTTCCACAATGGCGAATTCGTTCCTGTTTCTGACGCTGACCTGAAAGGCAAATGGTCTGTTGTCATGTTCTACCCTGCTGACTTCACCTTTGTCTGCCCTACCGAACTGGGCGACATGGCTGATCATTACGCGCAGCTGACTGAAATGGGTGTTGAAGTGTATTCAGTATCTACTGACACTCACTTCACTCACAAAGCCTGGCATGACGCTTCTGACACCATTCGCAAGATTGAATTCCCAATGATTGGCGACCCTACCGGTGTCATCTCTCGCAACTTCGGCGTCATGATTGAAGAAGAAGGTCTGGCACTGCGTGGCACTTTCGTCATCAACCCAGAAGGTCAGATCAAGGTTGCTGAAATCCATGACCTAGGTATCGGTCGCTCAGCTAAAGAACTGGTACGTAAAGTTCAGGCCGCTCAGTATGTTGCCAGCCACGACGGCGAAGTATGCCCTGCTGCCTGGCAGCCTGGTGCAGAAACTCTGGCTCCTTCTTTGGATCTGGTTGGCAAGATCTAATCGCAGAACACCTGGGCTAACTCTTACGTTAGCCAACACCTGACCCAAGGCCGCACAAGAATACTCACGTATTGCTGTCTGTGCGATCGGGCGCCGCCCTTCTTTCTTCCGTGTTGAGGGGGGCGGCTTTTTTTTGCCTGAAATTTGACTGTACTTGCGAATATTGGGAGCAACCATGTTAGACGCTAACTTGAAGCAGCAACTGCGCACTTACTTACAGAATCTGAAAAGCCCTGTTGAACTGGTTGTGTCTCTCGACGATAGCAGCAAGTCACAGGAAATGAATGCGTTAGCTCAGGACATTGCCTCTCTGAGCAGTTTGATCAGTGTTTCCAGCAGCGATGACATGAGCGAGCGTAAGCCGTCTATGCAGGTAAAATCCGCTGCTAATGGCACGATCATTCGCTTTGCAGGTCTTCCAATGGGCCATGAATTTACCTCACTGGTATTGGCGCTCCTGCACAGTGGTGGGCACCCGATGAAACTCAACCCCGAGATCATCGAACAGGTGCGTAATCTCGAAGGAGAATACCAGTTTGAGACCTATGTCTCTCTTACCTGCCAGAACTGCCCTGAGGTTATTCAGGCGCTGAACATGATGGCAGCCATCAACCCTCAGATCACCAACGTTATGATTGATGGCTCACTGTTTCAGGATGAAGTAAGCAAGCGCAATGTAATGGCTGTGCCCAGTGTCTACCTGAATGGTCAGTCTTTTGCTCAGGGCCGCATGACGCTGGTAGAAATACTCAACAAAGTCGACACCGGTGCCAGCAAGCGACAGGCCGAAGTGCTGAACAAAAAGGACACCTTTGACTTCCTGGTGGTAGGTGCTGGCCCTGCAGGTGCTGCTGCAGCAATCTACGGTGCCCGCAAAGGTATCCGCACTGGTATCGTTGCTGATCGCTTCGGCGGCCAGGTGCTGGATACTGTCGGCATTGAAAACTTCATTTCGGTGAAAGCAACCGAAGGCCCGAAGCTGGCTGCCAGTCTGGAAGAACACGTACGTGATTACGAAGTCGACATCATGAACGACCAGCGGGCAGCCAAACTGACTGCGGGCGAACTGATCGAAATTGAACTGGAAAACGGTGCCAAGCTGACCTCTCGCGCCGTACTGCTGGCCACCGGTGCCCGTTGGCGCGAAATGAACGTACCGGGTGAAAAAGAATACCGTGGCCGCGGCGTGGCTTACTGCCCACACTGTGATGGCCCGCTGTTCAAGGGTAAGCGTGTCGCAGTGATCGGCGGCGGTAACTCTGGCATCGAGGCAGCCATCGATCTGGCCGGCATCGTCGAGCATGTCACCGTATTGGAGTTCGGCAATAGCCTGCGTGCAGATGACGTACTGCAACGTAAAGCCCGCTCAATGAAAAACGTGACCATCATTACCGAAGCACAGACGACTGAAGTCACTGGTGATGGCGAACGTGTTAATGGCCTGAACTACACTCATCGTGGCACAGGTGAACAACACCATGTGGCATTGTCCGGCATCTTTGTGCAGATCGGTCTGGTACCCAACACTGAGTGGCTCAAAGGCAGCGGCGTGGAGCTAAGTCGCTTCGGCGAAATCATCGTAGGCGCCCGAGGAGAAACATCTCTGCCTGGAGTATTTGCTGCAGGCGATGTTACCAATGTGCCCTACAAGCAAATCATCATTGCCATGGGCAGTGGCGCCAATGCCGCATTGGGTGCATTCGACCACCTGATTCGCTCCTCTGCACCCGCAGAAGAAAAAGCGGCCTAATCAGTAGCCTATTCACTTCGATACCCAGACCGGAGCCGGTTATACCGCCTCCGGTCTGCTACTTTCTGGCTATTCGCCACTGATCATTTATTGACCTGAGTCATCCCACTTCTACAACTCACAGGCATATAGTCTGAGCATATCGAGATGGGAGGAGAAGGCCATGAACATCATCAACCAACTCAAGCAAGATCACGCTCATCTGCAGGAAATGCTGCGTTTACTTGATGAACATATTCATCATGATGAGCTGGATCTGGGCTTGATCAAAGAAACTCTCGCCTATATCGGTGATTATGCAGAGCGCTATCACCATCCGATGGAAGATCGACTGCTGAACCACCTCAGCCAGCATAACCCACGCCTGACCAAGCTTTACCATCACCTTCAGGAAGACCACATTACGCTGGAAGCACAGAGCAATCAGATCCGAGAACAACTGGAAGCCATTGAAATGAGCACTGTGGTGCCAATGGATGAATTCCGCAAATCGCTGCTGCTCTGGGTAGCTGCGCAACAACGTCACCTGCATTATGAAGATCAGTACATGCTGCCTGTTGCAGAAAATGATCTACGTCTTTACCCGGAGAACTTCGACTGGCCACTGCCACCTAACGTGGGTCTGATTACACAGTATCAGTCCCTGACACGCGATCTGCGCTCTTCTTGATGCAGTTGCAGTAGGGTTTAAAGCATAAGGCTCGGGAACTTAGATAGGACAGGGACGTCAATTTGCAGAGATGCTAGTGGCTCAGAACGTGCTCCTAAAGCTGACTCTGCACTCCCAGCCAGTACTTGACCTTGGCAGCATCGACTGAAGACGCCAGGCCACCCTCACTGTAAGCAGATATCAGCCGACTGATAGCCAGCGGATGATGTTGCTCCGCAGCTTTCTCATACCAGGCGCGTGCCTGACTAAGATCCGGGCCGACATGCTGGAACCCTTGCTCCCAGATACGCGCCAGCTGGTACTGCGCTTTACTGTCACCAGCCTCAGCGGCACGCACAATAAAACCCACCCCATCCAGCTTGGCCTGCACATTCACACCGCGAAAGTACAATAGATGACCAATCTGGCTTTGCGCCTGCAAATGCCCTCTCTCGGCGCACCAACGCAGCGCACGCATAGTCCAATGGTGGCGTTTCTCCGCATGGGACCACCACGCTGTATGGAACAAGCCGTTCACCAGAGGGTAGAACAGATGGGCCGTAAAACTGGACATGCTCGGTATTCTTTTTCCTTGAAACCAGATGGTCCAGAAACTAGCGGCCCGCCAGAAATGAAACAAGAGGACGTATTCAATATCCTTATTAATGCCAAGGTGATGGACGCTTTTTAGGTTTCACATCCATCCCCATCGCTCGGGCAAACTGCGCTCTGATGCGTTGCACACGCTTCTCGCGCTCTTGCACGAATTTGCGCTTTTTGAACTCTTCATAACTAATCACTTGAGCGACCATGACCTTCCCTCCTTAGGGAACCAACACATGCCATTATGGTGAACTCGATGTGAACGCCTGCGACTACCACCTTGCAGACTACTTGACTGAACTACCGAACCTGACTTTCAGCTCGAACCTTGTTTCCAGTGTAGTATTGTTGTCGGCACTGATCCCTCCTCAATTCACTCAGCAAACTGCCAACTTTACTCCCGAGCCTGACAGCTTCACTGCAGCCTGTAGTAACTGCTGCAGCATGCCGACAATTCAACGGCCTTAATAGCCAGCCAGACCTGCTATACTGCCGCTCCCATCCCGCTACAGCGGGAACCACCTTCTCAGTTAATATCGCCGACCATGCAGAATAACAGTGCTCTCCTACCTATTGATGAGGTGATGGAGGACTTGCTTCTCAACCTGTCCATGCATAATCGATGCCTTCTGGTAGCACCTCCCGGTGCTGGCAAGACCACACGCGTCCCTCTTGCCCTGCTGGATCAGGACTGGACACAAGGCGGCAAGATTTTGCTACTGGAGCCTCGCCGCGTTGCCGCTCGTCATGCTGCTGGTTTTATGGCCGCCTCTCTTGGCCAGGACGTCGGGGCACAGGTTGGCTACCGTGTACGACTGGACAGTCGCATCAGTCAACACACGCGGATAGAGGTGGTTACGCAGGGCATCCTGACTCGGATGATTCAGGATGACCCGCTGCTGGAAGGCATCAGCGCCATCATCTTTGATGAATTTCATGAACGCGCGCTCGATGCTGACCTTGGGCTGGCACTGGCGCTCGATATCCAGAACAACCTGCGCGAAGACCTGCGTATTTTACTGATGTCTGCCACGCTGGAGTGCGGCCCCCTGCTGGAGTTACTCGGCACATCAACGCCTGTGATACATAGTGCTGGCAGGCAGTATCCGGTCACCACTGAGTATCATCCGCCAGCCAGCACTCAGGTGTCGCTGGAAAGCCACTTGGCCTCACTTGTCGTCCGTGCCAGCCATCAGCACGACGGCGACATTCTGGTTTTCCTTCCAGGCATTGCCGAGATTCGCCGCCTGGAGAATGAACTGACCTCACGGCAACTGCCCCTGCGGATTCTGTCACTGCACGGCCAGCTCTCTCTGGAACAACAGCAGAGTGCACTTCGACCCGATCCGGAAGGGTGTCGAAAAGTGGTACTCAGCACATCACTTGCCGAGTCCAGCTTGACCATCGATGGCGTCAGGATCGTTATCGATTGCGGCCTGATGCGCGTACCGCAATTCTACCCACACACTGGCATGACTCGCCTGGAAACCAAACGTGTCTCACAGGCCAGTGCCGATCAGCGCCGCGGCCGAGCTGGCCGACAAGGCCCCGGTCTGTGCTTGCGCGCCTGGGCTGAGCATCAGCCATTACAGGCTTTCACAGAGCCAGAAATGCTACAGGCAGACTTGTCACCCCTGGCACTTGAGTTGGCGCTGTGGGGTATTCAGGACAGTAATGCACTGCCTTGGCTCACCCCTCCCCCCACGGCAACCTTAGCGCAGGCCCGGCAGCTTCTGTCAGATCTGGGCGCCTTACAGCCAGACTGGCAGCCCACCGCACTTGGCAAATCGCTGGCGGCACTGGGATGTCACCCCCGACTGGCGGTGATGATTTTAAAGGCAGCAGCGCTGGGCAAAGCCGAACAGATGGCAGCAGTCTGGCTGGCCGCCATGCTGCAGGAGCGCGACTCTCTGGATGCCGGCAGTGATCTGGGAGAGCGCCTTGAACAGCTTCTCAGTCAGCGCCGCGGCCCTCTGTATCGCCGACTTGAAGCCCAGAACCGCAGCTGGTGCAGAGGGTTGCGACTACCCACTGAACAGACGCCCCGACTGGATTGTCTGGGGCTGCTGCTGACCTATGCCTATCCTGATCGTGTTGCCCAGCGACGCGGTGCAGGCCAGTTCCAGCTGGTAAGCGGCCAGCAGGCGTGGCTAGCTGAGCACGATAGTCTCGCGCATCAGGACTGGCTGGTAGTGGCAGATCTGGACGGCAAGATCAAGCAGGCACGCATATTCAAGGCTGTCACCATCAGTCTGGCCGAATTACAGCTGCGCTTTCCTGAAGCATTCGACTGGCAACAACGTGCGCAATGGAATGATGAGGCCGAGCGACTGGAAGCCTTCCAGGAGCAACGACTGGGTAACCTGATCCTGGCCCGCAAGCCCGCGAACTCACTGGCAGATGAACTGAAAGTGCCAGCACTGCTGGAAGCCATCCGCCAGCGTGGATTATCTGGCTTGCAACTAGATGACAACGCCAGCCAGCTACTGGCTCGATTAGGCCATTTGCGCTCGAAACATTCGCATTGGCCCGGGACTCAACACGTCATTCCCGATATGAGTGAAGAAGCGCTGCTGACCAATCTGGATAACTGGCTGGCCCCCTACCTGCAGGGTATGAACAGCCTCAGTGAAGTCAGAAAGATCAATGTGTACGAGGCTTTGCTGAATCAGCTGGACTGGCCCCAGCGGCAAATGCTGGACACTTTGCTGCCCACCAGTCTGACGGTCCCCAGCGGTTCGCAAGTCAGTATCGACTACACGGCGGAAATACCAGTACTGGCCGTCCGGCTACAGGAAATGTTTGGTCAGCTGGATACCCCGGCAGTGCTGCAAGGTACATTGCCACTGCTGATTCACTTGCTGTCACCTGCCCGTCGCCCTATCCAGATTACCCGTGACATGCGCAACTTCTGGCAATCTACCTACCATGAAGTACGTAAGGATCTGAAAGGACGCTACCCCAAGCACTACTGGCCGGAAGATCCCTTTTCTGCCGAAGCTATCCGTGGCGTTCGCCCACGTTAACTCGCCACATCCCTCTGAGGCTTACCCCATAACAACAAAGCCGCTGGCGAAAACGCCAGCGGCTTTCTCATGAAACCCTCGAGTATGCTGAAGCGAGCGAGTTGCTGCTTGTGCTGCGAGGTTACTTGGTCACCATCGGACGGGAAGCATCCTTACACCACTCACTCCACGAGCCGGGGTAAAGGCGGCTGCCATTCAGGCCCGCATGTTCCATGGCTAGCAGGTTGTGGCAGGCAGTTACGCCCGAGCCGCAGTAATGCACCACCTCTTTGGGCGTCGCCTCGCCCAACAGGGCTTGCCATTCGCCACGTAACTGGTTGAAAGACTTGAAACGCCCGTCTGGCTGCAGGTTCTGCTGCAGCGGCCGGTTCATTGCGCCGGGAATATGCCCGGCAACAGGGTCCAGCGGTTCCACTTCGCCACGGAAACGTTCGGCAGCCCGGGCATCCACCAGCTGCCAGCGAGGGTCACTCATTTGTGCCAGCAGTTCATCTGCATTACGAGCCTGTACCAACGCCACAGAAGCAGGATAAGCACCCGTACCCACCACCGCAGGCAAGTCGGTCACCAGCTCACCACCTGCCTGGGCCCAGGCGGTCAGACCGCCATCCAGCACCGCGACATCACGATGGCCAACTCGCTTGAGTAACCACCACAACCGTGCCGCCGTTGCTCCACCGGCATCGTCATAGACCACCACCTGCGTATCAGTACTGATCCCCCATCTGCCCAGCGTCTGCAGGAAAGCCTGCTCATCCGGCAATGGATGCCTGCCGGATGTCGCGGTGACAGGCGAAGACAGGTCTTCATCAAGGTGGGCGTAGCTGGCACCGGGGAGATGTCCAGCCTGATAGGCTCGACGACCAGCCTCGGTATCAGCGAGGTTGAAGCGGCAGTCCACAATTCGCCACTGTGGCTGGTGCACATTGTCCAGCACGGTAGCGGCATCAATCAGTGTTTCGTATCCCATAGCATTTTTCTCCGATGCTTCCGCTGCAATGCCATTGAACAGTGTGAGGCCACTCAGGCCTGCTGCCACTCTTCGACAATATCAAGTTTCAGGCGCAGCGCCTTCTTGTCTTTTTTCGATGCGGTTTCATGCTGATCCAGCAGCTCAGCCGCCAGTGCCGTCAGATCACCGGACCTGGCCTTCAGCAGTTGCTGCAGCTCAGCCTCCGCCTGCTGACGTGCTTCTGCCTCACGCTGACGGGCAATCTCCTGCGCACGTGCCTTACCGGCATCCAGCTTTGCCTGCTCATCGGCAGTCAGCTCTTTGTCGGCCTTCTTACCCTGCGGCCTGTCATCTTGCACCTGACCGGCAGTAAAGCTGTTCAGACCCACAGCCCGACGCACTTCATCCATCAGAGGGGTCGCATAGGCCCGCGCTTTTTCCGCACCATGGCGCAAAATCTGCTCCAGGTAACCCTGATCGGCCATCAGGCGCTTATATTCTGCGCGTGGCGCAGTCAGCTGGGCATCAAGGAACTCGAACAACTGTTCTTTCAGCTCACCCCAGCCATCACCCGCTGCGAAGCGTGCTGCCATGGCATCGCGCTGCTGGCGATCAGCAAACGCACTGTAGATTTCAAATAGCGAGCTGCCTTCAGTAGCTTTCGGTTCACCCGGCATGCGGGAGTCCGTTTTGATCTGATAGATCAGCTTGCGCAGTTCATCAGGCTCGACAAACAGCGGGATGGTGTTGTTGTAGCTTTTGCTCATCTTGCGGCCATCAAGACCCGACAAGACGGCGCCCTCTTCGCCCACCACTGCCTCAGGCAGGGTGAACAGCGGCGCATAGGTGTGATTGAAACGCCCGGCAATGTCACGGGCCATTTCAATATGCTGGACCTGATCCTTACCAACCGGTACCTGATTAGCGTTGAACATCAGGATGTCTGCGGCCATCAGCACGGGGTAGCTGAACAGCCCCATCGTGATACCGTCATCCAGATCAGGATTGCCGGCAGCCTGGTTGGCATCCACCGATGCCTTGTAGGCATGGGCACGGTTCATCAGGCCCTTAGCGGTCAGACAGGTAAGAATCCAGGTAAGTTCGGTGATTTCAGGAATATCTGACTGGCGATAGAACGTCGCGACCTGTGGATCCAGCCCCATGGCCAGCCAGGTAGCGGCAATTTCCTGGCGTGAACGATATACCCGGGCGGGCTCATCACATTTGATCAGCGCGTGGAAGTCGGCCAGAAAGTAGAAGCTGCTCACATCAGGATTGCGGCTGGCCTCGATGGCTGGACGAATGGCACCTACGTAGTTACCCAGGTGAGGAGTACCGGTGGTTGTGATACCGGTCAGAACGATGGTTTTCTTACTCATCCCTTGACTCTGTTGCTGTAGCCAGCCTGCCCTCCGAACTGGCATGAAGCACACTTTCAGGGACAGGATCACTGGGGAGGACGGCGCAAATTGCTATATCTACTCTTCCGAATAGGCCGCCATTAAAGGAAAACCCCATACTAATCAACCTTTACACCCAGTGTCACGGCATTCGTTACAGTTCAGGCAAAGAAATGCAAATTGCCATTGAACACCGTTATCTGACGTACAAAACGGGCTGCCAGCCACAATGGAATTCGTCTTCCCTGTGATCATATCCCTGCCAAACCCTGTGATCACAAACTGTTTTACAAACTGCGTGCATCCTCTTTCTGCAGACATGACAGCTGTATGAAAAACAAGCAATCGCCCTGATAGAAACACGCAAAATCCTCAATTCAGCTGATCTTGAGTTTGCCGCCTCCAACCGTAAAACAAGAAATACCGGATCACGTGAGGCACACAGCGACCTGAAGGAGGTCATCTTGATGGATACCACCCCACATACCCTGAACACCCTGTTCCAACAACTGGGTTTACCGGATGATTCGGCCAAAATCGACCACTTCATCAGTCATCACAGTCCCTTGCCAGATGAACTTCTCCTCCACCAGGCCCAATGCTGGACCCTGGCTCAATCACGGTTCCTACGTGACGCACTGGCAGAAGACTCAGACTGGGCTGAAGTGGTCGACGAGTTGAACGTGATGATGCGCTCCACCCCAACGCATTAGCCATGTTTGTAACCAGCGCCGGATAACGTGCTAATCCGTCGCACTTGATGATTAAAGAGTCAACAAACCTCTACTGACACAGGTAAGCCTATCTTCGAGTTACACATTAGCCTTCAGCCTCCTCTCTCATACCTCTCCCTTTGCGGCTGGTTTCCTTGTGGACCAGCCTTTTTTATTATGCAAATCAAATCTATATAGAAGAGTAAGGAAGCGGCACCTGAGCCTCACTCAGGCGCAGACTCGATCTAATCTAGGGATGCCATGAACTACGACCTGATCTATCTGGCGATCATCTGCTCGTCCATCCTGCTTTACCTGATCGCGCTGTTCAGCATGATCTATCAGAAGCGCACGCCAACCAGCATGATGGCCTGGTTACTGGCCATTGTGCTGTTACCTCATATTGCAGTGCCGCTGTATTTCATTATTGGCGTGCGCAAACGCGCACGTCTGAAGCACAAGTCGATGTTTGAAATGCAGGATATCGAGATCAGCAGCTCACTGAGCAACAACGCGGTCTCAGGCATCCTGCAGGCTAATGGTATTCCCGCGCCGACCAAAGGAAATCGCTACGAGTTCTACACCAGCGGCCAGCGTGCCTTTGCCAGCATGCTGAACCACATTCGCGCGGCTCAGCACAGTATCCTGATCAGCACCTATGTTTTCGGCCGCGACCGGACGACCCGCATTCTGCTGCGCGAGCTGACCAACAAGGCGCGGCAGGGCATCGAGGTCAAGTTGCTGCTGGACTCCGTGGGTTCCTATCGCAGTTACTTTTTCCAGAAGCAGTTTGATGAATTACGAGCGGCAGGAGGCATCGTAGTATTCTTCATGCCCCTGCTGGCTTTTCCATTGCGCAGTTACATCAACTTGCGCAATCACCGCAAGATTTATCTTTTTGACCGCAAGATTGTTCTCAGCGGTGGCATGAATCTTTCAGCTGAGTATATGAGCCCTGACGGTATGGGCCCGGATGAGCATTTTCTGGAGGGCAGACCGAGCTGCTCGAAACAATGGCAGGACCTGCTGTTTCTGATCGAGGGGCCGGCTGTTTTTCACTACTACCAGATCTTTCTTGCAGACTGGAATTACGCTACGGGAGATAAGAGCAAACCCTCTCCGGAGGAAGTACCCTCCACCTGCGGCGACACCTATATGCAGGTGGTGCCTTCAGGGCCGGATATTCGCTCCGATGCACTTTATGAGTCGCTGCTCAGCGCCATCTACAGCGCCAGAGAGCGCATCTGGATTGTCACCCCCTACTTCGTCCCCGATGACAGCCTGCTCAGGGCCCTGATCATTGCCCAGCACAAGGGCATCGATGTAAAGCTGATCACACCACGCAACTCCAACCATGCGCTGGCTGATCTGGGGCGCAGCAGCTATATGCGAGAACTGGAAGATGTCGGTGTGCATGTCGCCTTGTATGAAGAACGCATGCTGCACGCCAAAGCCATCCTGCTGGACAGCAGCGGTGTCATGCTCGGCTCGGTCAACATGGATAATCGCAGCCTGTTCCTCAACTATGAGGTCGCTACCTTCGCCTACTCTCCGGACATCATTGATGAGGTAGAAAGCTGGATGCTGGGGTTGTTACAGCACTCCAGCCGCAACATGCAGAAAGTGAAGGTGTTTCGTCGCTTCTTTGAAAATCTGATGCGTATCTTCGCTCCGCAGTTATAGAGCGAGCTAACGCCTACTGGCGCTGGAGGCCTCATGTTCAAGCCCAGCATCATCCATCACCGCTGTGGGCGTACACCACCGCGTGTGATGCTTCAGCAGGATTTCGGGCTGCTTTGTCTGAATGCCCATAAGAATAATCAGCGGGCCGCCTTCCAGCGTTTTTTCCGCGCCCAGACCCATCATCTGCCACTCGATATCGTGCTGTTTCAGGAGGCAGCGTTCAGTGGTGAAGACTTCTTTCTGGACCAGTTCTGCTATGAAGCGGCACCCAATCTGCAAGTCAAAGGGCGCTACTATGGCGTGCTCAATGCCAGTGATACCCGCGTACTGGATGCTTCGCCGCTGCTGAGCTTTACACAGGAAGTGTTTATCAAGACGCACAAGAGCGCGCTGATCACCTATTACCCACTGCCGGGCGCAACCCACGATGCCAGCACGGATAGCCACAGCCTGTGCGTGGCGAATATTCACGCCATCAATTTCAAGGGATTAAAGGAATATCAGGCAGAAGTCAGCCTGCTGGCCGAAGCGCTCTGCCATCATCGTGGACCCATGATTGTCGCAGGTGATTTCAATAGCTGGAGTACCCGCAGGGAGCTGACACTACAGCAGTTTTGCCACGCTCTGGAACTGCGCCCCATTCATTTTCAGCACCCGCATCTGATCAAGCGTTTTATGGGGCACCCGCTCGATCATATCTTCTACCGTGGTCTGTCTCTGCATCATGCCAGCTGCCTGTCGAGCAGCCGCTTTTCCGACCATAACATGCTCTATGCCCAGTTCAGGCTGGATACCCGCCAGCATCTGCTGCACTTCAACTGACGGGGCACCGTTCTGGCTACTTGCGGTAGTGGCCACCAGCCCAGTTCAACATGGCCTGCAACAGTTGCTGGATGAGTGCCTGAGTCGGCCGGGCTGTGTCCGCTTCAAAACCGAAAGGATAGTCTTCACTCATATAATTGAGCTGTGCCAATTCCAGCTGTACTGCATGCCAGTGCTGCTCAGGTCTGCCAAAGCAACGGGTGATATATCCCCCTTTGAAGCGACCATTCAGTACGTGGCTAAATTGCTGCTGCGCTGCACAGGCGGCCACCAGTGCTGACTGCATATCCGGCGCGCAGCTTTCGCCACTGTTGGTACCCAGATTGAAATCCGGCAAACGGCCATCGAACAACCGGGGAACCTCCGAGCGGATGGAGTGGGCATCAAACAGCAAGGCATAGCCAAACTCATCCCGCAGCCGGCTCAGCTCGCGTTCGATCTGCTGGTGGTAAGGTTTCCAGATCATTTCCAGATAGCGATCATGTTCCTCCCTGCTCGGCGCCAAACCGTCCCTGAACAATGGAGTGCCATCAAAGTTGATATCGGGAAACAACCCCGTGGTGGCAGTCTGATACAGTGGCTGATCATCGGCCGGGCGGTTCAGATCAACCACATAGCGCGAATAATTGGCCATCAGCAGGCTGGCGCCCATGGCCTCGGCAAAGTCATACAGCCGGGGCATATGCCAGTCGGTGTCCTGCAGCTTCAATGCTTCTTCGGTGAGTCCAGCGGCAACGGCGTCAGTCAGCCAGGTGCCGGTGTGAGGCATGCTGATCAGCAGGGGCAGTTTGCCCTGCCTGAACTCAAATGCTTGGTACATGTCGACATTCCTTTCTTATCGGTATAGCTGTTGCTGTCCTGTGCAGGCAGTCACAGCACTTTTTCTATCGCCGCCAGTACGTCCGGTCTGCGTAGCAGCTGACTGGCGCGGTCTATCTCGGGCGCTAACCAGCGATCCTGATGATAGGGCTCAACATGCTGGCGCAACTGCTGCCATGCCTGCTGCGTGCCCACGCCTTTCGCCTCGGGCAGAAACTCAAATGCCTGGGCGGCAAGCAGATACTCAATGGCCAGTATCTGATAAAGATTGTCTACAGCTTCCGCCAGTTTCAAGGCAGCACTGGTCCCCATGCTCAGATGGTCTTCCTGCAATGCAGAGGTGATGTAGTTATCTGTCACGGCGGGCTGTGCCAGTCGCCGGTTGTCTGCCACCAGAGAAGCAGCAACGTACTGGACAATCATCATGCCGGAGTTCACACCACTTTCTGCTACCAGAAACGGCGGTAAGCCGCTGACCAGAGGATTGATCAGGCGGTCAATCCGGCGTTCAGCCACCCCACCCAGCTCTGCTACCGCCAGGGCCAGCACATCCGCCGCCATGGCGACAGGCTCACCGTGCGGATTCGCCTGGGATACCACCCGATAGTTATCCGCCGTGCCTATGATCAACGGATTATCGGTTGCCGAGTTCAGCTCAACGTCAACCTGCCCGGCTGCATGACGCACCTGCTCGCGACAGGCGCCATGAATCTGCGGCATCGAGCGAATGCTCAGGGCGTCCTGAGTGCGGATACCCTGACTGGCCTGCAGTACTTCACTGCCCTGCAGCAGGGCGCGCAGATGTTCACCGACCTTCACCACTCCGGCGTAGGGCTTCAATGCCAGCACTTCCGGATCAAACGCAGCGAGCTGACCACGCAGCGCTTCAAAACTCATGGCACCGGTAATATCAGCCCAATGTATCTGGGTATGAATATCAGCCAGCGCCAGACAGCTCAGGCCGGTCATACAGGGCGTACCATTAACCAGACTCAAGCCCTCTTTTGCACCCAGCTCAACGACAGGCAATTCAGCCCGTTGCCATGCCTCCGCCGCTGGCATCAACCGACCTGCATATTCCACCTGACCGACGCCAATCAGCGTCAGGGAGATGTGTGCCATATGGGTCAGATAACCCACCGAACCTTGCGCAGGCACCACCGGCGTGATCTGCTGATTCAGCATTGCCAGCAAGGCTTCAACCACAGCGCGGCTGATACCGGAGTGACCATGGCTGTAGTTAATGATGGCGGCACATAAGATGGCCCGCACCTGCTCAGACTTGAGAGGGTGCCCTACGCCACAGGCATGACTGAGTAAGGTATTGCGTGATAATGCCGCCAGCTGATCAGGCTCCAGCACCACGTTGCACAGCGCCCCCAATCCGGTATTGATACCGTAGGCACGCTCCCTTCTGGCAACGATATGCTCGACCACCTGACGTGCCTGAGTAATGCGCCCCCAGGCTTGCTCTGACAATTGCATCAACGCGTTGTCTCGGGCCACTGCCACTACATCCCGCCAGCTGACGGGAGTATCTCCCACTACAATTGTCTGCACTGCCGTTGACGACATTTCGCTGACTGCTCCGTTGAAAAAGCGAAGAAAATGCCGCTGCTCAGCGGTGAGCAACGGCTACCAGAAAAGGCTTCGACGGCCTGCCTGAAACAGCTTTCAGGCAGGCACCGCCAGATTCTCGGCACTGGCAGGTGCCGCTTCAGACAGACGAGTGACATGACGCTGTACAAAGCGATTGACGTAGTCGTCAGCGGGCTGATGCAGGATTTCATCCGGCGTGCCGACCTGAATCAGGGCGCCATCCTTGAGTATGGCGATGCGATTTCCGATACGGATGGCCTCATCCAGGTCATGGGTAATAAAGACGATGGTTTTGTGCAGGTTCTTCTGCAGTTCGAGCAGCTGATCCTGCATATCGGCTCGAATCAGCGGATCCAGTGCACTGAAGGCTTCATCCATGAGGATGATCTCGGTGTCCGCCGCCAGTGCACGTGCCAGGCCCACACGCTGACGCATCCCTCCCGACAGCTGGTCAGGATAGCGGCTCTCATAACCCTTCAGCCCCACCGTTTCAATCCAGTAGCGCGCCTGCTGGTCGCACTTGTCTTTATCTTCACCCCGGATGCGCAATCCATAGGCCACGTTATCCAATACTGTGCGATGCGGTAGCAGGCCGAAACTCTGAAACACCATGCTGATCTTGCTGCGCCGGAAGCTTTCCAGTGCCTTCTTGTCCAGCTGCACCACATCCTGTCCGTCGACCAGTATTTCGCCGCTGCTGGGCTCGATCAGCCGGTTGAAGTGACGTACCAGTGTCGACTTGCCCGAGCCGGACAAGCCCATGATGACGAAAATTTCTCCAGCGTTGATCTGCAATGACAGGTTATTGACACCAATCGTGCAACCGGTTTTAGCCAGTACATCGCCCTTGCTGCTACCGGAGCGGATCATGGACATGGCTTCGCTGGCGCGGTGACCGAATACTTTATAGACGTTGCGTACTTCAATCTTGCTCATGATCTTTTCCTCACAGGTGATGACGTGGCTTGCCATAGGCCTGAGTAATGCGGTCAATCACTACAGCGAGAATAACGATGGCCAGCCCCGCTTCCAGCCCTTTGCCGACATCCAGGGTCTGAATACCGATCAGGACGTCCTCACCCAGACCACGGGCGCCGATCATCGAGGCAATCACCACCATCGACAGTGCCATCATGGTCGTCTGGTTCAGACCCGCCATGATGCTGGGCAGAGCGAGCGGAATCTGCACACCAAACAGCTTCTGCCATCGGTTGGCACCGAAAGACGTCACCGCCTCCATCACCTCTTTATCTACCTGGCGGATACCAAGGTCAGTCAGGCGAATCAACGGCGGGGCTGCATAGATCACAGTGGCGAGAATCGCTGGCACCTTGCCCAGACCAAACAGCATCAGCACCGGGATCAGATAGACGAAGCTGGGCATGGTCTGCATGATGTCGAGCATCGGCAGCAACACAGTACGAAAACGATCATTGCCTGCGGAAAGAATCCCCAGCGGTATACCTACCGCCACTGACAGCAGGGTGGCAACCATCATCAGGGCCAGGGTCTGCATCAGTTTGTCCCACAGGCCGACGGCACCGACGAAATACAGCAAGGCCACCACGACCACCACTTGTGCCCAGCGTTTGCTGGCATGCCAGGCCAGTGCCCCTGCCAGTATCAGGAAAGCCCACCAGGGGATGGCGCGCAGCAATCCCTCAAGGCCAACAATCAAACTCAGAATGGAATCCGAAACATGGCGCAGGGAATCGCCATAACGCATGACCAGCCAGTCAACAAAATTGTTGATGCCATCAGCCATCGAAAAGGTAAGGTTCTTTGGAAACATCGGCGTACTCCCTCGTGCCTGCCGCCATCACGGTGGCGGCTCTGGCAACGATATGCAATCGCAGCAGCTCAGGTGACGCAGTATCAGCACCACCCGGCTCCTCACATAGTCCGGCTTACTGCACGGCAGCGGTAATCTTGTCCGCCGCTTCAGCACTTACCCATTGCTTCCAGATTTCCGGATGTTCCTTCAGGAACAGCCTGGCAAGTTCGGCACTGCTGAGCTTTTCATCGGTCTGGCGAGCCAGGCTCTTGTTCAGCATGTCGATGGGCACATTGACCTTGGACAGCACATCAATCAGTTCAGGTGCTTCACCTTCGAAGGCCTTGGACACACCCACCTGAATCTTGATTTCCTTCACGTCTTCAGGCTTTTCCTGCAACTGCACCAGATCGTACTTGCCGAGCATGGCAGTAGGTGACCAGTAATAAGACAGAATGGGCTGGCCACGCTTGTAGCTGGAGGCGATGGCTGCATCCAGCGCCGGGCCGGTACCGGGGCGGAAGTTCACGAATTTGTCTTCCAGACTGTATTCCTTGAGCTTCTCGCTGTTTTCCAGCTCACAGGTCCAGCCTGCCGGGCAGTTATAGAAGCGGCCTTTGCCGGGTTCTTCGGGGTCAGCAAACAGACTGACATACCGTGACAGGTCGGCAATGCTCTTGAGGTCAGGCGCGCTGGCTTTGATACCACGCTTGGCATCGCCCTCAACCAGATAACGGGGGACGTACCAACCTTCTGTGGCACCCACGATTGGCGCGCCAACACCCACCACCTTGCCTGCCGCTGCGGCCTTGTTCCAGGCATCACTACGACCGATCCACTCTTCCGCAAATACCTGAATGTCATTGTTGGCCAGCGCCTGCTCCATGGTAATGGAGTTTCCGGGCAGCGCATCGGTGCTGCAGCCGTAGCCCTTCTCCAGCACGGTCTGCATCAGGTCCGTCAGGAACATGCCACTTTCCCAGTTGATACCTGCAAACTTTACGGTCTTACCAGAACCACACCAGGTATCAGCACTGGCAGCCTGTGTCATGGTCATGGCACCAGTAATGGCCACCGCCAGACAGCTGGCCTTGAGTACTTTCCGGTTAATCGGTGATGCTTTCATCGTCGTCCTCACAGTAATGGGAAGTTATTGCGGATGACTCAGTCCCTTATCAGCCAGATCTTGTTGTCACGTACTCCGACGTGTTTTTATGCGACAGCATCTCGTATCTGCAGGCTTACCTTAGCGCTCAAGACATAAGTACCTGTATATACAATTGACCCGATACTAGGTTGATTTTTGTTCGGATGCAATACGGTAAACAGCAAAAACGAACAGAAAAAACGCTCGATTTCAGTGCCTGAAAAATGCGTTTTGCCTGATTTAAAGGCAGTAAAAATGAAATCAGCTGGATACGGGCAAAACGAGGAACAAGCAGCCCGTTACAACAACGGGCTGGCTAGTCGACAGGCAGAAATGAAGGGATAGAAACGCACCACGATGGCGCAGATAAAATACAGAATTCAGGCAGACGCAGAACGAAAAACAAGCTTCATTATGCACACCGTACTGGCTGCAGCCGTTATCAGTTTCAACATAGACGGAACATCACTGGCACTCCGCTCCACCACCAGCGTATCCAGAGGCTGCAATGACCAGGCAGCATCAGCCAGGCTCAGTTCAACACTGCCACTTTGCACAAACACCACCAGCACATCGGCCTCAATGGTCTCCTGCATATACCAGCGCTCCCCCTGGTGCCAGGAGACATCCGCCACCACCTGCCCCTCCGCATAGATCAGATTGAGATCGCGAATAGGCCCGTCAATTAGTCGGCATTCAACTTCACTGGCGCCAGAGAACGGCCATGCCTGACCTGTATGCAACGGCGGCGAGTCCTCACCATCGATGGTCAGAACCATACCTTCTCCCTTAATCACCGATATCACCCGGCGATAACCGTCAAAGGCAGAAAACGGGCCTGCAGCACCGATATCCGCTACCGAGATACGCCAGAGGAAACGTCTGCTATCGGCAGGGTCATCACGACGAAAGATTTCTGTCGTAGTACCGCCACCGTTTTTCCAGGGCATGACGGTACAGCTGGCAAGAGGAAGGTAGGTGACTTGGCTCATTATGATCTCTGTGAGAAGCACACTCCGGTCACTGGCAGCAGCGACCTGATGCGGATGGATGGAATATTACGAATCCCCTTGCTTGAAGTGACCTTCCAGACGATGGCGCGTGCCGGGATAGAGCAGGCGCGCAGACGTTACCACCCTTCGCTGCGACCAGGTGCGGCGACGAATCAGCAAACAGGGCTCGGTGGCGCTGATATGCAACAGCTGCTGTTCCCAGGGCGCCGCCAGCACTGCCTCGACCACATGTTCTCCTTCGGTCAGAGGCGCGATCTGACTGAGATAGGTAAACGGAGTCTGCCGGGAGAAGTCCTGCTGCAGGTAGTCCGGGACCAGCTCAGGGTTGACGTAGCGATCTTCAATCTGAATGGCCTCATCGTTGTCGTAATGCACGATCACCGAATGAAACACCGGTGCTCCCTCACGAATCCCCAGCGCAATGGCTTGCTCAGTCGTTGCGCTACCGCGTTCCATCTTGATGATTTCAGCATGGTGGCGATGACGGCGTGCGGCGATTTCATCAGCAATGTTATGCACTTCGAACAGTGCAGAGTGCCCCTTGGCTTCAGCGACGAAGGTTCCGACACCCTGCATTCTGACCAGATGACCATCCACCGTCAGCTCGCGCAGCGCACGGTTGATGGTCATCCGGCTGAAGCCCAGCTCCTTGACCAGCTCACTTTCGGATGGCACCCGGTGATGCGGTGGCCAGTTGCCATTGCGGATCTGGCCGAGAATCATCTGTTTAACCTGCATATACAGAGGTGCCGGGCCGTTCTGCCCCAGCCCCTCGGCTGCTGCTGATGACTCGGAAACATCCTGACCTAGATCTCTACTCACCCAT
Organism: Pokkaliibacter sp. MBI-7; assembly: GCF_029846635.1. Classification (NCBI taxonomy): domain Bacteria; kingdom Pseudomonadati; phylum Pseudomonadota; class Gammaproteobacteria; order Oceanospirillales; family Balneatrichaceae; genus Pokkaliibacter; species Pokkaliibacter sp. MBI-7. Next base: position 271,988 of record NZ_JARVTG010000001.1, read on the forward strand.
TGTTCTCCTGCAAAGCACGGGCATCAGGGATAAATTGATTTGCCCCACTATAACGTATATATATGTATATACAACACACTTTCTCAACTCTACTCAGGTGACGGCCATACTGCCCTGTGCACCACACTCTGCACAGACGCAGTGGCAGTGAGAAGCAGGACAATTCCGCGATGAGGCTTGTGTGCAGCTATCCTGCCTCAAGGCCTGCGCAGCCTCCCCGCCCGTCTTCACCTGACAAAACTGCATTCAATCTAGAAGGCATTGGCCATGGCTGTCTACTTTTCCGATCTTGCCCTGCTGCCTGACGGCTGGGCTTCCAACGTACGTATCACCGTATCATCACAGGGTATGATCGAGCACATCGAGGTCAATACCAGCGCCAACGGTGCAGAGCGCCTTAGTGGACCACTGCTTCCAGGCATGCCGAACCTGCACTCCCACGCCTTTCAGCGTGCCATGGCAGGTCTTGCCGAGGTAGCGGGCAACCCGCAGGACAGCTTCTGGACATGGCGTGATCTGATGTACCGCATGCTGGGCAATATGCAACCAGAAGACGTATCCGCTATTGCCACCCAGCTTTACATCGAAATGCTCAAGGCCGGCTACACCAGCGTGGCCGAGTTTCATTATCTGCACCACGACATCCATGGCCAGCCATACACCAACCCCGCCGAACTGGGCTTACGTATCAGTGAGGCTGCAGCGCAAGCAGGTATAGGTCTGACACTCCTGCCCGTGATGTATGCCCATTCCGGCTTTGGTGGCCAGTCGCCGATGGAAGGCCAGCGCCGCTTTATCAACAGCATCGACAGCTACAGCGCATTGCTGACACAGTTGAGTGATCAGCTGGCCAGACAGCCTTTGCAGCGTACCGGCCTGTGCTTCCACTCACTGCGGGCGGTGACACCGGATCAGTTGCATTCGTTACTCAATCATTTCTCCGATACAAGTCTGCCAGTACATATTCACATTGCCGAGCAGATGAAAGAGGTCAACGATTGTCTGAGCTGGAGTGGTCAGCGCCCTGTCGAATGGCTGCTCAATAACACGGCGGTCGATCCGCGCTGGTGTCTGGTACACGCGACTCATCTGAATGATGAAGAGTGCAGACGTCTGGCCACCTCGCAGGCAATTGCCGGCCTGTGTATTACCACCGAAGCCAATCTCGGCGACGGCATTTTCCCGGCTACTGAATATCTCGCTGCGGGCGGACAATTCGGCATCGGCAGTGACAGCCATGTCAGCGTCAGCATGATGGAAGAATTGCGCTGGCTGGAATACGGACAGCGCCTGCGGGATCAGAAGCGCAATCGTCTTACCCACCCTCATCAAAAACACGTCGCTGACTACCTCTACCATGGCGCACTGCAAGGCGGTGCTCAAGCACTCGGGCAGCCGATTGGCAAACTGGAGGCTGGCTACCGTGCCGACTGGCTGGTAATCGACGGACAGGCGCCTTTTATCGCCAGCAGCCGCCCGGATGACGTACTCAACCGCTGGCTATTTGCGGGTAATAGCCGCCAGATTCGCGACGTGATGGTGGGCGGAAAATGGCAGGTGCGTGATGGTCACCATGCGCTGGAGGAGCAGGCGGCAGAACGCTTCACGGTCACTTTGCGCAAGCTTTTCAGCTGATAAATACACATCACAGCCCCCTGATCAGCAGCCTGTTGGTTAAAAACAGGCTGCTGACGTTAGCTACCAACACCATAGGCAGACCCAATTAGTCTTTTATCCATCCCTTGGGTAGACTCCCGCTCAGTTTAGCTATCGATAACAGCGGCCCGCACTGGCCAGCACACCTGACTGAATAAGGAATCCCCATGCTTGCTGTGATTTCCCCTGCCAAGACTCTGGACTTCGAGACACCAAGCAGCACTTCACGTTACACCCTGCCCGATTTTGTGGACGACTCAGCCGAGCTGATCGAACAGCTGCGAGAGCTTTCACCACAACAAATTGCCTCCCTGATGAGCCTGAGTGACAACCTGTCCTCCCTGAATGCGTCGCGCTTTGCTGCATGGCAACCCGACTTCACTCCTGATAACGCCAAACAGGCTGTGCTGGCATTCAAAGGTGACGTTTACCTCGGCCTGGATGCGGGGACACTGGATGAGCCGCAACTTGACTATGCACAGGAACACCTGCGCATTCTTTCCGGCCTGTATGGCTTGTTGAGGCCACTGGACCTGATGCAGCCCTACCGTCTGGAGATGGGTACCCGGTTTGCCAATCGTCGCGGCAAAGATCTGTATAGCTTCTGGGGAGATAAGCTGACGCAGGAACTCAATCTGCTGCTCGCACAACAAGGCGATTCGACGCTGGTGAATCTGGCCTCCACCGAGTATTTCAAGGCGGTCAACACCAGGAAACTGAATGGGCGCCTGATCACGCCGGTATTCAAGGATGCCAAGAATGGTCAGTACAAGATCATCAGTTTTTACGCTAAAAAAGCGCGCGGCATGATGGTGCGCTATATGATCGATCAGCAACCCGCCACTGCTGAAGCGCTGAAAGACTTTGACTATAAAGGCTATTACTTCAGCGAGGAGCAATCCAAAGGGGATACCTGGGTGTTTCTGCGTGAGGAAGGGGCGGAATAAGAAAGGACTATAGTACAGCCCATCATACGTCCTGATACAACAACGGCGTCCATTATGGACGCCGTTGCTATTTCTACTTCTACTTGGACGATATGCCTCAGCCAGGCTGCTGAATACCTTCGATAGCCCACGCGCTGTTAGGCTGGCTGGCGTCCTTGGCAAGGTGCCAGATTTCACTGAACTCGCCTTCCTGGCCTGCCTGCTGCTCACGGACCCATCCAGAGAACTGGATGCTGGCCACGACCTTGTCACCCACTTGCTGGAAATCGACCAGATCAGTCATCACCGATACTACTTCAGTGTGCTGAGCCTCACCCATTTGCTCACGCTCAGCTTTGATCTGGGCAAACAGCTCAGGTGTCATATAGCTGGACAGCGTGGCGTAGTCTGCAGAATCCCATGCCTTTTGCAGAGCACGGAAATGATCTTTGGCCTCTTCCAGGAAGGCATCCTTTTTGAACCAGTCAGGGATTTTCACCTCATCTGCCAGCTCAGCCATCAGCCCTTGCTCAGTTGAGCCAAAGCTACCGCTACGCATGGCGGAAGTGGCCTGGGGTTGAACGGCCGCCTCGGCAGGCTGTTCATTACGTGCCTGCCAGGGATTATTGGCGCCAGCATGGGCATAACCCTGATTATCCGCCTGTGATGATTGTGCCTGTTTACGGCGAGTGAAGAAGCGATAGGCCAGAAATGCCAGTGCAGCCAACACCAGAATATCCAGCAAGCCACCGCCTACACCACCGAACAGCAGGCCACCCAGCAGGCCACCCATCAGTAACCCGCCCAGCATGCCACCCATGAATCCGGGCTTCTTGGCAGTTTGAGCTGCAGCAGCGCCCGTAGCCGGGTTAGTCGTCGTGCTGGACTTGTTGTACGTGGGGCTGTAAGCCGGTTTGGCTGGTGTGGAATAGGTCTTACCGAAGGTTTTGCCGCTTCCCAGACGTGCAGCCTCGGCACTTTGCATTCCGAGGCTGAACATCAGCAGGAAGGCAGTAAAAAAAGTCATCAAACTTCTATACGAAACTGTTTTAAACAACCGACTGCTTAACAACATACGTCTCTCCAGTATTGGCTATATGCATTCTGCACCCGCGCACCTTACACAAAGAGGGCCGAAATGTGCAAAATTTTCCTTATTTTAAATTCACAGCCAGCTCAAGTTAAAGCACCCTACCCGCCTATCCAAGTTACCGATAGTTTCCGGATCAGCTAATCACTTGATTTCATGGGAGATTTGCTTTCTTTCGCGATATGACTTGCTCAGCCAGCGCCACACATACCCTGACGCCCCATCAAAACCATCACGCACATAGCGCAGCACGTTGTAATTTCCCGCGGTCCATTGCATCAGAGCTGATGCCCGATAACGGCCACAGAACAGGATAACGTCACCTTCCTGCAGCAAGGTATCAGTAGTAGGGAGTAACATCAGACCGTTTGACCGCTTGATCATCAGTGGGAAAGCCTTGAGTGCATCCAGCCTCTGCCGCGGGTCTACTTGCAATACGCCCAGTGGCACCGACTGGCGATCTGTCAGTGCAGTCATGATGGCAGGCGCCTCCTGCGGATCGATCGTTAATGACCAGCTATCAAGCTCCTGGTCATCCACCACCTCGCGCATCCGCTCAATCAACTGCTGCGCCCAGACATCACTCTGCCCTCCCATCTGCCGCAGAAAATCCAGCAGTAACGGCGTCTTGATCAGCAGCATGATCTTGTTGGCGATGATCCAGGCGGGCTCCATGACATAGTCAGGACAGGCAGCCTGAAAGACGCGTTCGTTGTAGCGCTGATTCTGCCGTGCCACGGTGATCAACTCAGGGTTAAGCATGCGTGCTGTCATCAGAATCGACAGGTTGTTGGCATCACTGGCCGTTCCGGCCACTACTCCCACGGCCTGTGCAATGCGCGCCTCCTGTAAGGTGACAGCTTCAGTACCCAGCCCAAGCACCATGTCATCCATCATGCCGAATTTTGCCGGGTCCTCATCAATAACCACCATATCAACCTGATGCGCTCCGAGGTAACGGTGCAGTGCCTGCCCCATGCGCCCATAGCCACAGATGACCCAGGTGCCTTGCACCTGATGAGCACCAATCTTGGCAGGACGGTGTCTCGGGTTGACCAGCCAGTCATAAACCAGATGCTTGTAGGGCGAGTGGATCGCCATGGCCAGATATTCAGCAAAGGATTCAAAGGGGTTGACGATATGCTCAGTGCCAAAGGAAGCCAGATTGTCATTAATCGCCTGACTCTCAGCACGACTGATCACCGGGGTATGGGTCGCCAGCAGTTTACTGGCAATCGCCACCGCCAGATTGGCCTCATCGCTGTTGGTCAGAGCCACGACGCCGATGCAGTGCGGCTTAAGCAGCCCGGCATCAGTCAGAATGTCTGGTTCACAGGCATCAGCACACAGCGCAGGGACCGCCATGGGCAGCGTATCAGTCAACAGATCATCTATACGCTGCTGATTGATATCCACCACAACCGCCTGAATACCGCGGGAGGCCAGCTTGTTTACCAGCAGACTGCCGGTGACGCCATAACCGCAGATCAGGTAGAACGGCTCCTGAATTGCCTTGACCGCATTGCGAAAACGCTGGCGGGCGCGCATCCGGCTGAATGCCTGATCCTGCAGAATCGCCAGCATGGTGCCAATGCCGTACAGCCAGGCTATGACGGTAACGTAGATGGTCAACATCGCCCAATAGCGCTGGGCGTCGGTAAAGGCATAGGGAATTTCGCCAAAGCCGATGGTCGACCCCATAAAGCTGACAAAATAAAAGGCATGGAAGAAGCCCATCTGCCAGGGCTGGCCTTTGTCGTCCATACCGGGAATCAGCACAAATCCAGTGATGGAGATGGCATAGACCACGATCAGAGTAATCAGCGGCCAGCGCAGACGGCGCAGCAGCAGGTAAATGACGGAGTTCACACGCGCACCTAGCGGCGAATCATCACAGTTTCCACCATCAACAGGATGACGGAAGTAAGATTGGCCAACAGCGCCCCTGCTGACAGCGAGACCACGCTGGCCACGATATTTTCGGTCAGTCCGTCCAGCGAAACATAGTCCGCATAGGCCCATACCCCAGCGGCCAGCAACAGCTGCAAGTCTGCCACCAGACTGGTAGCCAGCAATACCGCGCCGATGTGTGTTCTGTCACCAAACTTGAGTACAGTTGCAATCAGACTGACCACGATAGCGGCAAACAACTCAAAGGCATTGTGGTGATTAGCGTTATGAATCTCGCCCAGCACAAAGCCAAAATTGAGAGTCAGTGCCAGCACAATAAAGAACGCAAAAACCACCTTTTCTCTATTCATTCCATCCGCTCCCAACTGGTTCAACTCCACGGTCGCCGCTCGGTATCTGGCCGCGGCTGATTTATGCCGCGCTAGCATAGCTATTCGCTGGCAATGTGCAAATTGTGCCAACAGGTCAAACCACACACCATCAAGCGGGTACCTGACCACTCCCCGAACCTGACAACCTCAACACAATATAAAAGCATTCACCTGGTGGGCCGGCAGACGAATAAAACTATAGTGGAATGCACGCTGGCACAGGTTGATACATCGATATTGCGTCTGACATACTCGGGCGCCGTCTGCACTGCAGTCGGCCTGTCCCCGTAGTTAAGCAGGAAGTTGCCATGGTTCGCTCGCCAAATGAGTTTTTACTTGATCGACTGCAACAGTTGGCACCTCAGCGCGTGGTCAGCATCGGCGCTTGCGTTCCACCGGCACTGCAGAGCTATTGCGAGCAAAACGACTGCCAGATACAGCACTTCGAGACTCACGATGCCCGCCAGCAACTGCAAGGTGCTACCCCCTCCGAACTGGTCCTGCTCACCGATGCGCTGGAACACCTGCCTCCACTGGAGGGCAGAGCGTTGCTTGGCTGGCTGCGTAATTACTGTGCCCCGCGCGTCTGGCTGAGCTACAGCCCCACCGAACAGGATGGTGACACCTGCTGGCAGGATGCAGACTTCTATGCGCTGGGCCTCACCCGCGAACAGGGTTTCAGCCAGGGTCAGCGCAAGCTGGTGTTCTATGCCTTTGACCTGTTGACCTATAACCACGTGCGCACCTGGAACAACCCTGACAACTGGGCCAACCCGGAGAACTGGGGAAAATACTGGTGGTAGGGCTTCAGCGTTTTGCAGATGCGAAGTCTTGGCATAAGATAGGCGCCAATTGCCGATGCAAAATAAGCACCTATTCACGACAGGTTGTGTGGCGAAACAAGCAAAGCGTAAATAACTGAGGATAGGGCATTTACTTGATGTAAATGAGTGTGCCGAAGGGATTTACAGCACCAGATTGCTGACACGCATCTTTCCGTGTGTATGTCTTTCGCCTCATGGCAGCAGCATCCGATACAGAATTACCCAGCCGGAGTATCCCCCCATGAGCCAAGCACGCAACCAACGCTATATGAAGATTGCGACGGCCTGCCTGCAAGCCCTGAAGCAAGTCGACAGTCAGGAACAGAAGGAACAGCAGATCGAACGGGTCTATCAGGCCATCGACGCCGCCTTCCAGGAAGCCAACCGTGAGTTTGCCCTGCAGCTGACACAGGCACTGGTGGCGCTGGAGCAGATTGCCACTTTACCGGAAAAAGAACAGCATCGCGCCCGGGATATCGCTCTGGCCGCCCTGCCTCACAAACACTGACCTGCTGATGACTGGACGCATTGTTCAGGTTGAAGCGTTGCAACAGGGGTGGGATCTGCAAGGTACCGCCCCTCGCCCACTGACAGCCAGCTACAATCTCTCCCCCTACCAGTGGCTGGCACTTCAGCGTCAACCCGATTTGCTTGAGCCTGCCCACTGGGGGCTGGCCCCTTCCTGGATCAAGCGACTCAATGAAGCGCCCTACACCGCCAGGGCGGAACAACTACTCACCAATGCCATGTTCAAACGCCCGCTGGCCAGACAACGTGCCGTGCTTCCTGTTGATGGTGTGTATGACTGGATCAGTGCGTCAGGGCGACGCTGGCCCATCTACATCTCCAGCCCGGAACATACGCTGATGAACATCGCCGCCCTGTGGGAAGTCTACCAGCTGGGCGATATGCGCTTTCTGACCTGTGCATTGATCAGTGTTCCCAGCAATCCCTTTCTTAGTGCATTTCTGACGCGCATGCCTGCCCTGCTGGATCAGCAACAAACGGCTCAGTGGCTGAGTACAGACACAACCGATACCGACGCCATCAAGCTGTTACAACCCTGGTCGGGGGTATTGCAAACCTGGCAGGTAACCGCAGAAATGAACTCTCCGCAATTTCAGGGCTCTGATTGCATTAAGCCTGTCGGTAAAGTGTTCAAAGGCTGAACAACTTGCCGCCGTTGCGCGTTGGCTACCCCAGCACATGCTACGCAAGCCCGTAGTATTCGAATATATCGACCTTGCCCGGTCGGAAAGACAACTAGGAGTGTTATGAAAACAAAGTGGTGGTGGATGCCCATGCTCCCCTTGCTGGTATCGATGACAGTACCAGCAGCCGAGATCAAGAAGAGCCCCAATGACACTCGTAGCTACCAGAGCCTGGTGCTGCCCAACCACTTGCAAGTGCTACTGATCAGCGATCCCGATACTGACAAGAGCGCTGCGGCGATGGACGTCAATGCAGGCAGCGCAGACGAACCCAAACAATGGCCCGGACTCGCTCACTTCCTTGAGCACATGCTATTTCTCGGCACCAGCAAATACCCCAAGGCCGATGCCTACCAGGACTTTATCAATCAGCATGGTGGCAGCCAGAACGCCTACACCGCCTTTGATCACACCAATTTCTTCTTTGATATCGATCCTGATCAGCTAGCTCCTGCGCTTGACCGTTTCTCACAGTTCTTCATCGCCCCCCTGTTCAGTGAGGACTACGTCAGCCGTGAAGCGCATGCGGTCGATTCGGAGTACAAGGCCAAGATTCGGGAAGATGGCCGTCGTCTGTACGAAACCATGCGTGAAACCTACAACCCCGACCACCCAATGAGCCGCTTCAGTGTGGGGAATTTACAAACCCTGCAGGATCACGGAGAGCTGAAAATTCGTGACGCCCTGATCGATTTTTATCAGCACAGCTACAGTGCCAGCCGCATGCGTCTAGTGGTACTCGGCAAAGAGCCCCTGCCACAGCTGGCAAGCTGGGTTACACAGTATTTTGCGAACATTGCTGATCACCCCACCACCATCTCTCGTCAGATGCCCCCGCTGTTCACCTCCAGCCAGTTACCCGCTGAACTGCAGCTGACGCCAATTCGTGAAGTTCGGACCCTGAGCCTGACGTTCCCCCTGCCACCGTTGCACCAGTATGAGGATAACAAGCCCGTGCAGTACCTGGCCTCCTTACTGGGTGACGAGGGCAAGGGCAGTATTTTGGCTCTTCTCAAATCACTCGGCTGGGCCAGCAGTCTTGGTGCGGGAGTGGGCTACAACGGCCCCGACGCAGCTACGATGCAAATCAGCCTCAGTCTGACGGCCGCAGGTCAGGAGCACATCAATGACATCGTCTCTCTGGTTTTTGCCTATCTGCGCAAGATCGAAGAAGGTGGTATCGACGAGTGGCGCTTCAGGGAAATGGCCAGGCTGGCTGACATCGACTTCCGCTTCCAGGAGAAGGTGCCGCCGATCAACTGGGTGAGCGGCCTCGCCAATGCCCTGCAGGACCACACTGCGGAGCAGGTGCTCTACAGCAGCTACGATTATCACAACTACGATGCACAGGTTATCCGCCAGTTTCTTGGCTATCTCACCCCAGACCATTTGCTGGTAACGTTGATGGCGCCCGGCCTGTCGACCGACAAAACCAGCCGCTGGTATGACGTACCGTACCGCTACACCCAACTGAAACAGGAGCAATGGCAGGTTTCGCACCCTGAGTGGTTGCAGCAACTGGCCCTGCCTGCCGCGAACCCATTCATTGCTGAACAGTTGAATGTCCTGAAAGGCAACGATTCCGCTAAGCCCGAATTACTGCAACAGCAGCCCGGTTTCAGCTTCTGGTATCAGCAAGATACCTCCTTTGGCACCCCAAAAGCCGACTTCTTCGTCAATCTGCGCTCAGCGAAAACCAACGACACAGCCAGAGATACCGCCCTGAGTGAACTTTACACCCGCATGGTGGAAGAACAGCTTAATACCCTGACCTACCCCGCCTTTGTTGCAGGACTGGAGTTTGAACTCTATCGCCATATTCGTGGCATCAGCTTCAAGATCACCGGCTATAACGACAAGCAAAGTGTGCTGCTGGATGAGCTGCAACATGCCTTGCTGCAACCACAATGGAATCAGGTCCGTTTTGACCAGATCAAGGAAGACTATCTGGATGAGCTCCGTAACCGCAAAGAATCCATGCCCTACAAGGTCAGCATGGGTCGTCTGTCTGAACGCCTGATGCCGTCGTTTCACACCAGCGCCGAGATAATCAGTGCGCTGCAGGGCATCAGCCTGAATGACCTGCAGCAGTTTGTTCCCGCATGGCGCCAGCAGATTCAGGTAGTAGTGCTTGCGCATGGCAATCTGGAGCAGCAACAGGCCCACTCCATGGCGGAGAAGGTAAAACACGCCTGGCTGGATAAGGCCCAACCTGCCGATGTGCCACGTGCAACAATTGATGCGCTACCCGCTGGCTATCAAGAAAGCATCAGCGAACAGGGACCTCATAAGGACACCGCGATCACCTGGTACTGGCAGGCTGATCAGGATGACCTGAAGCATCGTGCCGCTTTCGCCTTGCTCAGCCAGATTATTTCCACCCCTTTCTACGCAGATCTGCGCACTCGTCAGCAACTGGGCTATATCGTGTTCGCTACCCCGATGCCGATCATGGACTGGCCCGGCATCGGCTTGGTATTACAGTCACCGTCGGCAGATGCCGTCACCCTCACCACCAGGGTCGATCAATTCATGCAAGATTTCCGTACACAGCTGCAGCACCTGAGCAACGATCAGCTACAAACCTTCAAACAGGGCTTAATGAGCGATCTGAGCAAGCCTGATCAGACCCTGTACGAGCGGAGTAACTACTACTGGCGAGAAATTGATCGCGGCGCCTACGACTTCGACAGCCGCAATGAGCTGTTAAAAGCCATTGGTGCTATCGACAAAGCCACGTTACTGACCATCTACGACCACATGCTGTCACCACAACAACGACGCGCACTGATTGTGACCGCCTCTCCCGAACCCCAGAAATAGGAAAATGACCGATAATACCGCCCGGCCGCCTTCACTGTTTTGCCGGGCGATATCCAGGCATGGGGAAGACAGCGATGTTTACCATCCTTGGTATTGACCATCTGGTGCTACGGATCAGCAACTTGAACAGGATGCTGGATTTTTATCTGCATCTTGGCTGCACACTTGAAAGAGAGAACCCAGAACTTGGCCTCTATCAGTTACGAGCAGGTAATGCACTCATTGATCTGGTCACCATCGACGGCCCTCTTGGCCGTACAGGAGGTGCACCGGCAGAAACAGAAGGACGTAATCTTGACCACTTCTGTCTCAGAATAGAGCCCTTTGATAAGGCGGAGTTAGCTTTCCTGCTGACCGCGATGAACCTGGGCACCGGCTGCATCGAGTCACGTTACGGTGCCGATGGGCTGGGCCCATCGATCTATCTGAAGGATCCTGAAGGCAACACACTGGAGCTGAAAGGTCCGCCGCTCCACCGCTAACCTTTTCATCACTGCCCTGGTTTGATCTGTGATCCGGGAATAACCTGAACCTGCCACGTGGTCTGCGGCACTGGCAGCTTTTTCTTTGCCGCCGGGATGATAGTCACCTGCTCGGCGGTCTGGATCGAGTGCCTGGGCGACGCGGGTATCACCACGACCTCTTCAGTTGTATGGGCCTTTTCCTGTGGCGCACGAATAACGTCAACCTCATCGGGCACCGCACCCTTGGTCGACTGAGCAGGAATGACTACCACATTATCATCGGTTACCTTACGCGCTGTGCTGGCAACAGGAATCACCTTTACAGCGCTGTCTTCCCTTACCGCTTGCACCTTCGATGCAGAAATGATGCTGACATTTTCCTGATCCGACACTTTTTTGAGGGTACTGGCTGCAGGGATGACGGTCACTGGCAGACCATCCACCCCTTGCTCCAGCCCGGCAGCAGCAACTTCAGCGCCGACAAAAAGCAGCAGGCTGCAGCTCAGCTTTGGCCAAGCAACGCTCAACTTCATTGCCATACTCCTGCAACTGTCTCAATAACGAGTGCTTTTCCTGCGTCAGGCTCTCATCAGCCAGTAACGCCTCCAGTTCGGAGCGGTAAGCCTCCAGCGTCAGGGCGCCTGCGCGTCCATCAGTGATACGCTCATGGCAAAACTCAATCCATTGAGCCTTTTCTGCCTCACTAAGATGCTGCGGAAAGCTGCGTGCACGATAGCGAAAGAGCATTTCCTCCAGCCTGCCATCCTGAAAGGGAGGGCAATATCCACGCAGCTGCTCTGCTGGCATCTCAATGACCGACTGCATCAGCCGCTTGTCAGAAGCACTGAAAAATCCGCCGCTGTAGAGCATCAGATCAGGATCAGAAACCTGGAGCTCTGTAGCAGGCTTACGCTGGTAGATTTGTTCCAGCTTGGGCTTCCAGTTCTCAGCATGCTGACGCAACAGAGTCAGGTTGGCCTGCAGTGACTCCAGCGACAATGCCAGCTTGTCGGCGATATCCTTGTTAACTCCCATCACCACCGGGCTGCGGTTAATATGCAACGTCTTCAATGCTGGCCTGATCTGCCCGGGCGGTAACTGATCAGTGGGAGTATAGAGCAGACGCTCCAGCTCTTCGGCAGAGGTATCGAGCAACACCTGTACAGGCTGGCTAAGATCAAACAGGACGATACCGTTCGCATTTCCCGGCTGACTCATTAACGGCGCCAGAACCGCTGCATTCATTCGCTCGGTGGGAAACATGCCAGAAATATGCAGAACGGGCTTGTGACGAAAAATATCCAGTTTGCCCTGCACTTCACGCTTGTCACGCAAGCTGAGGCAGTAATCAAACAGCTTCGGAGCACGTGTTTTGATCAGCCGCGCCAGAGCAATAGTAGCCTCCACATCGCTTAAAGCATCATGTGCCTTGTCATGCCCTACACCGTTGGCTTGAGTCAGATGCTCCAGTTTCATACTGACCCGACCATCGACCTCAGGCCAAACTAGCGCATCTGGCTGCATCAATCGCACCAGTCGCACCATATCGAGGATGTCCCAGCGTGAACAGCCGTTTTGCCACTCCCGCGCATAGGGATCGCGCAAGTTCCGATAAAGCGTATGGCGGGTAACCTCATCGTCAAAGCGAATACTGTTGTAGCCAACTCCACAGGTTCCCGGCTGTTTCAGCTCATATTCGATACGTGCAATAAATTCAGCTTCAGGTACCCCTTGCTGCCACGCCAGCGCTGGGTCAATACCGGTGATCATGCAGGCCGCAGGCTGAGGCAGGTAATCTAGGCCTGGCTGGCAATAAATCATCAAAGGCTCGCCAATCGGATTCAGCTGACAGTCCGTACGAATACCAGCAAACTGAGCAGGTCGGTCACGCGCGGGGTCTATGCCAAAACTCTCATAATCGTGCCAAAAGAACGTTGTTGAACTGCTCATAAACAAAATAGCCACTATGAATCTTTGTCACAGACTAGCAGGGAAGGTAACGAGGCGCACTTTCCGCACTGCATTGGAGCAACAAAGGCTTTTTGATTTTGCTGGAATTTCGGTTACCGAACGATGCTTTAAGCGCCCCCCAAAGGACGATACAATGTCGACCCCTCAAACCGGTGTCAGGTTGCTGACCCTGACAGTGGTTTGCCCGAACAGAGTCAGACGTACAGAAGATTTATATGTTCGCGCGCTTTTTCCGCCCCAAATGGCAACACCCGAAAGTTGAAGTAAGACTGCAGGCTGTATCACTGCTGCAGGGCAACAATCCCGATCAGGCAAAAATTCTGCTTGAGCTGCTCCATCAGGACTCGGCAACAGAAGTGCGTGCTGCCGCACTCGCACGAATCCAGGATTGGGATACCCTCACACGTTTTGCCGGTGACAATGCAGACAGCATTTTACGCGATGTTGCGATCCGACGGCTGGCAGACCTGCTCAGTAGCAAAGGGGTAAGCGATGGTGACCAGCAAGGCGCATTACAGTGCCTGGAGAAAGTGTCGCAGCCGGATGTGCTGTTGCACATTGCTCTGCGAGCAAACGCGCTGCCTTTGCAACAAGCGGCCATGGCGCGACTGGAAGACGACTATGCGCTGCTGAAAATCGCCTCTGGGCAAGTTGATCAAAGCTTACGTATACAAGCCGCAGAACGAATTAACGACCGTGAAGTATTGGAGCAACTGCTTAAGCTGTGCCAGAACCACAAGCGGCTGCAACGCACGGTACGCGACAAACTGAACAGCTATAAACAGCAGGAAAAAGACGCGGATCAGCAGCGCCAACAGGGTGAGCACTTGTGTGAAAGCCTTGAGGCGCTTGCACGTACTGGTTGGTTCCCCCATTACAAAGCCAAGCTGGAAGGCATCTCACAACAGTGGCAAGCCCTGAATCACGCTGTACTTCAGTCGACATTGTTGCAGCGTTTTGAACACGCCGCAGAGCAGTGCCAACAGATGGTCAAAGCCGAGCTTCAGCGTCAGGAGCAAGAAGAATCTGCTCGTCACCTGCAACAGCAACAGGCTGAACAACGCTCCGCACTTATCTCAGCATATACCCAGTTGCTGGAGCAAACTCGTAGCGCTCTTCCCGAACAAGCGTCACATTTCAGCCAGGCACTAAGCCAAATCGCTCAGCGCGCTGCAGAACTGGGAATGTCTGAACAGACCAGCAAGCGCCACAGTGACATCAGCAATATTCTGTCAGTATGGCAGCGCTATGCGGAACTGTCCCCTCAACTCGAATCGGTATTACAGGGAGAAGAGACGGACAGCGAACAGCTGAGTGAACTGCTCAAGCAACTGGAATGGCCCGACACCCTTACCGCTCCGAATCTTCTGAGTGAGAGCTACACCCGTCTCGGTGTAGTTAAAAAGGCAGCACGTGAAGCAAAAGTGGCTGAACGTGAAAGTCGTCAGCCTATCGAAAACAAGCTGGATCAGATGGCCCGCCATCTGAAAGCGGGCCGTTCAAAAGCAGCCAGCCGGATTGCCAGCCAGCTCGAAGAACGCATGCAGGAAGCCCATTTGCTCTCTCTGCAACCGCGCTTTACCCAGTTACAGGAACAGTTGCACGAGCTTGTAGACTGGCAAGGTTTTGCAATTCGCCCGAAAAAGGAACAGCTGATTGCTGCCATGCAAGCATTGGCCACCTCTCCCCTTGCAGGTGCAGAGCAGTTGGCACGCATTCGCAAATACAACCAGGAGTGGCGTGGACTTGGCACCGACCCTACCAGTGCAGCGCAGGACCTGTGGCAAGCGTTCCGTGAAGCCAGCGATCAGGCGTTTGCTCACTGCCAATCCTATCTGGAAGAACAAGCTGCACTGCGTGCAGACAATCTCCAGAAGCGCCAACAACTAACCACGCAGCTGGAAGAGTTCATTCAGTCTGCTGCCTTCCCATCAGCGGAAGGAAATTTCCTTGAGCAGTTGCGCCATACCGCTCGTCAGCAGTGGCAAGCCTATAGCCCGGTCGAACGTCAGGAGAGTGAGACACTGCAAGCCCGCTTTGACGTCTACATGGAGCAGCTCAGCGATGCCATCGTAAGCTATCGCAAGCAGCAGGAAGATGCCAAAGAAGCCATCGTCAACGAAGCAGTAGAACTGCTGAGCTGGACTGACATCATCGCAGCCACTCGACGGGCCAAAACACTGCAGCAGGACTGGAAAGTGCTTGGCCAGGGGCGTCGCCGCCAGGATCAAGTCTTGTGGCAACGCTTCCGTGAGTGCTGTGACAAGCTATTTCAACGCCGCGATTCCGTGCTCCAGGCGCAAAAGGTAGAACGGCTGGAACGATTTGAAGCCGCCAATCAGGAAGCTGAACGCTTTGATCAGGTGCTCAGTGAAGTGATCAATCAAAGCCGGATTAACGAAGAACAGATCAAAACCCTTATCCAACAGTTTCAGTCTCTGCCAGGTGTACTGCAGGAGCCTCGTCAGGAGTATGTAGACGAACAGTTGGAAATGCTTGAGCAGCGCTTGCTGGAGCAACAGCATCAACCTTTGATGACACTGCTTCAACAAACCAGATCTGCAGCAGCGGTATTGGCTGAAGCTGAACAAGCGATACTGTCAGACAAGGCTGCAACTGACATCGAGCCTAGTGATACATCGGAGCCATTGGCGACTCGCCTGGCAGCCATCCGCCAAGGTAAGAGCGCCATACTTCAACGTGTTAATGAAGTCTCAGAAGCTCAGCGTATGCTGTGTATCCGTATGGAGCTGCTGGCTGGCCTGGACTCACCTGAGCAAGACCAGTCGCTACGCATGCAATATCAACTGGGAAAACTGCAGGCATCAATGGCACAGGCTGACAAAGGCACCATCCCCTTGTTCGTGCAAATGCATGAGCTGGAGCTGGAATGGTACGAAAATGGCCCGGTAATCAATGCGGTACTTCAAAATCGCTTCCATAGCGCACTAGAAAAAGCAAAGGCGCGATACTGATCGCGCCTTTGCTCCTGCAAGCTAATCTGATCGGGGAGAGCAGCTCCCCGAGACAGATCAGAACATGTGCTGACCACCATTGATGGCTAAGTTTGAACCGGTAATGTAGCCAGAGAAGTCATCGCACAGAAATGACACTACGTGACCAATTTCTTCAGGTGTCCCCAGACGACCAACGGGGATGCCTGACTTGATTTTGTCCAGCACCTCGGGTGCAATTTTTTCCACCATAGGGGTTAACACATATCCTGGCGATACCGTGTTAACGGTCACACCTTTGCTAGCCACCTCCTGCGCCAATGCCTTTGTGAAGCCGTGAATACCGGCTTTAGCCGCAGAGTAGTTGGTTTGTCCGAACTGCCCTTTCTGAGCATTGACAGAAGAGATGTTGATGATACGCCCCCAGCCCTTATCGATCATTGGATTGATAACCAGGCGAGTCATATGGAACATGGAGTCCAGATTCGCGGTGAGAACCTCATTCCACTGCTCCCAGGACATCTTCTTGAACTGACCATCGCGAGTGATACCAGCGTTGTTTATCAATACAGAGACTGTATCTCCGTACGTTTCCTCTATCTCCTTGATACAACGCTCACAGGACTCATACTTTGTCACATCGCCATAGGCTATTCCCATCTCCAGGCCTTTCTGTAGCATCTCCTCCTGCCACGCCTTTGCCTTGTCGTGATTGCCGCCACTGTTATAACCCGCAACAACCTGAAAGCCCTGCTCTGCCAGACTCTGGCAGATTGCAGAACCGATTCCCCCTGTTCCCCCAGTTACAAGTGCAATACGCTTAGTCATGCCTTGCTTCTCCTTGCGCGTTGTGTGTATTGAAAATTATAGGTTTTCTTCCACATGGCTCACTGACCTCTTCCTTAAGAGCACGCCTACGGAGGAAATTCAGGATCTTCCCGATCATGAACCTGACAGTGCGAGTGCCTTTCCTCAGTCAGACGGCTTCCTTATCTGAACTTATATGTTGTTTTGATGTTACTTCGCTCTTTCTGGCGCTCGAAGTCAACCCATGCATTGAATGCGCCAACTGTTACAGTTCGATGATTCGCAACATAGCCGACATACAAAACTGCATTACCTGCCAAATTAACAACCTAAGGTGCCAGAAAAAGCAATCCTGAAACCCGCCAAGCATACGCCGCAAGGAACTCAGTCGCACTACAAATACTGACATCCCCAGAAAGATATACGGAAGAGTTGTTTTTTCGTTTCCATTGTCTAACCTAGAGGCCTTCTCCCCTGTTTTAGAGCGAAGTGTTATATGGATTTTGCCTCCATCCTCGGCATCCTATCCGGATTGGCTTTAATTGTTTCAGCCATCTATCTGGGAGGCGACTTTCATATCTTCATCAATGTTCCCGGCTTGATGATTGTTGTCGGGGGAACGATTGCAGCGACCCTTCTCACCTTTCAGTTTAAAGACGTGCTCGCCGCCTTCAAAAGTGCCTTTATAGTCTTCGCTCAAGATCGAACCAAACCTCAGCAAATGATTCACACCATGTTGGAGCTGAGCAAAGTGAGCCACCGCAATGGGTTACTTGCGCTGGCTAATGTTGAAACAACATCCAAATTTCTCAAACGAGCCTGCAACCTGCTCGCTGATGCAGCTAGTGAAGACTTTATCCGACAGACGCTGCAGACTGAGATCGACTCTCTCATAGCCAGACACTTTACGGTACAAGATATATTTAAGAAGATGGCATCCTATGCCCCTGCTTTTGGCATGCTCGGCACCCTGATTGGCCTAGTGCAAATGCTGTCACAGCTGGATGATCCCGATACCATTGGCCCTGCGATGGCAGTTGCTCTGCTGACAACCTTCTACGGATCATTAATGAGCACCATGTTCTTTCTTCCTATCGCTGGGAAGTTGCGTGCCCGCACACTTTTGGAGGTCCAGAATCTGGAAATCATTCGAGAGGGCGCAATCAGCATTTTATCCAATGACAACTATCTGAACGTTTATGAGAGACTGTCCTCCTATATCCCGGAAGCGCAAAGACAACCCGTGAATTTGGGTAAAGGTGGATAATTCATGAGTAAGCGTGACTTGCTTGAAGAACCAGAAGAAATGGGCTGGCTTGCAACCTATGCTGACCTCATGAGTTTACTGCTAGTTTTTTTTATACTGTTATTTTCCATTTCAACTATCAAGATAGAAAAATTCAAAGAGATCTTCACGTCGGTCCGCTTTAGCCTGAATACGATGGGGACAACCAACGCCATTATTGAACTCCCCCATGAAGCGCCAACAGAACGCAAACCTATTCAGAAGGAAGACGTTGTAGTTCCCGAGACAAAAACCCAGTCTGAGCTAACGGTAATGGCCCAGGAACTGGAGCAAATGATCGATACACCTATGCTTTCAAAGGAAGTGCAGATTATTCAGAAAGATGACCGTCTCTACATTCGTGTAAATGGGCAGGCACTATTTGACCCAGCCTCTACGGATCTTTCATATGAAGCCGAACCCATCTTGCAAGCACTGACAAAGCTGTTCAAAGGCCACCCAGAGTTTGAAGTGAATATTCAGGGCCATACAGATAATCAGCCAATTTATACTGAGCAATACCCATCTAACTGGGAATTGTCAGCGGTACGCGCAACGACTGTACTACGCTACTTTTTACTGGAGGGCTTGCCAGGGAATCGTTTCAGTGCAACTGGTTATGCTGACTCCAAACCGATCACCAGTAATACAACTGCTGATGGCAGGGCACAAAATCGACGTGTGGAGTTTGTACTTGAAAGAATCAAGTCCTAAGTTCTTATTCCCTGACAACGAAGCTCGGAGAGCTCACTATCGGGTGGACCTCCGTCATAGCGACAGACTACTCATTAAACTAATGCTCAATGGCAACGATACCGATTTGCTCAATATTAGTGTCTCGGGCTGTGCATTCTCTCAGCCAGAGCAGGAATATGTCATCGGGCAAACCTATAAGGGTCTATTACTGCTAAACCACCAACCAGATATTGGTGAAAAACGTCAGCAACTACCCGTAGAGTTACGGGTCATTATGAAGACAAATAAGCAATGGCACGCAGAGTTTTTGACCCTCTCCCTGCGAAGAACAAACAAGCTATGCGAAGTGATTAACGTATTGCAAAGAGCACATATCAGACAGGATAAGTTGAAGCTCCCTCGTTCTCAGAATCAAAACCCTGCTATCTAATCCTCACCATAAAAAAGGGATGGCCAGTTGCCATCCCTTTGAGTAGCTTAGTGTGTTTTCATATAGTTAATGAAGATGACTGTACTGAAAGCCCACAATCGCAAAGTATATGAAGGCAGCCAATAATGCCGACGCCGGCACGGTAATTACCCAGGCTGCGGCAATCCTGTAGATCGCAGAGCGCTTGACCAGCTCTTTCTTGGTGGCCTTTTTCAGGCCCTTCATTTCCTTTTTATTCAGTAACGAATGACCTGATCGCGCTTTAAGCTCTCGCAGCATCTGCTTTTTCTCGGCGACATCTGCATGCTCGAAATGGCTCAGGAATGCCTCAACCTCAACCTGATCTGCTTCCTGATGGTGCACGTGAATCTGCTGAATTTTCCGCTCGTAAGATAATTTAAGATACTCACGAAGAAAACCAACACCAAATACTGCACCAACGGCAATGTGCGTTGAACTGACAGGCATACCAAGTTGGCTTGCTACAATTACAGTCAGAGCTGCAGACATAGCAATACAAAATGCTCTGGTCTTATCCAGCTCAGTTATTTCACTTCCGACCGTACGAATCAACTTCGGCCCATACAGTGCCAGTCCAACAGCAATACCCAGCCCACCAACAGCCATTATCCACAACGGGATACTTGCTTTAGAGGCAACACCACCATGCAAAAACGCATCATTAATTGCGGCAAGAGGACCCACAGCATTTGCAACATCATTTGCACCATGTGCAAAACTGAGCAATGCAGCAGAGCAAATCAGCGGCAAGTTAAATAAATTATTTACGCTATCTTTATTGTTGCTCAACATTGCAGCAGCGCGCGCAACAGCGGGTTTGACTACAAAATAGATAACAATCGAAGCAACAGCAGAGATGATCAGTGCAGTAAAGAAATCAAGCTTGATCAGATTCTTTACACCCTTCAAAAGGATATATGTCAAAAATGCCCATGCCATCAAGCTGACCAAAACAGGTACCACTTTCTTGGCAGCACCTAACATGTCTGACTTGTAGGTGATACTTGACTTGATGAGATAGAGAAATCCTGCAGCAATGATACCGCCCATAACAGGAGATATTACCCAGCTGGCAACGATCCCGCCTAACTGGTCCCAATTTGCAATTCCCCAGCCACCAGCTGCGATACCAGCCCCCAGAACACCACCAACAATCGAGTGAGTGGTGGAAACCGGTGCACCTATAGCGGTTGCCAGATTCAACCATAACGCGGCAGAGAGTAACGCTGCCATCATCAGCCATATAAAGGTGTCCGCATCCTTGATCATATCTGGCTGTATGATGCCATTCTTGATAGTGCCTACTACGTCACCGCCGGCAATCAGCGAGCCAGAGGCTTCAAATATTGCGGCAATAATGATGGCACCAGTCATCGTCAGTGCCTTTGAGCCGACAGCCGGCCCAACATTATTGGCTACATCATTAGCTCCTATGTTGAGCGCCATGTAGCAGCCGATCATTGCCGCCACCACAAGAATACTGTTGTCACCAACGGGCAATCCTTGCGATTTGGCTACAAACATTCCAATAATGACAAAACATACCGCCAGTCCCAGGCGAATAATCTCCTTGCTGAGGCTATTCGGTTGAGGCTTTTGTTCAGAACTTGTCGCTAGATCCACGTAGTGGTTTCCTGTACACGTTAGAGAGAGGCAGTGACAGTGCGCTTTAACCAATCTGAAACGCTACTGTCATGCGGGTGCGTATTGTACACCTTGACCTGCCGTCTAGCCACGTCGTACCTAAAGCCTATCCAACCAGTATGGCTTGCAATTATTCGTTCACGGCTACATGAGAGCGTGACCTCATCGACAGTGAACGATAGCTGCCTGAGTGACCAGCACAGGGGAAAAACGATATAACAAAGGAAGGAAATTGCTGGGTCAGGTACCCAGCAATGTTTTCTGAATGTCTTTCAACGCTTTTGCTTCTAGCTGACGAACTCGCTCTGAAGAAATCTCGTATCGATCAGCCAGCTCTTGCAGTGACATCTTGTTATCAGTTAACCAGCGGGATGAAATGATGTCTCGACTACGCGGATCCAGCATAGCCAGCGCATGGCTCAGTGCCTGATAGTTCTCGGTAGCATTTCTCTCACGAATAAACATTCGTTCAGGATTGAACTCCAGACTTTCCAGGCCTCTTACAACATCCATTTCATAGCCGTCATCGTCACGACCTTCATCATATTCGACATAGGTCATGTCCTTGCCCTTGAGGCGAAGCTCCATTTCCTTAACTGCCTCACGAGATACGGCCAAGCGCTCTGCGATGTCGTCAACCTCTGCCTCGGACAAGGACGCATTTTTGAACTCAGCGCGCAACTTGAAAAACAGCTTATGCTGTTCCTTGTTGGTTGCGACATTCATTATGCGCGAGTGTTTTATAACGTACTTATGGATTTCAGCCCGAATCCAATAGGCTGCAAAGGTGGAAAGACGGATGTTTCTATCTGGATCATGGCCTTTGAGAGCCTTCATCAGACCAGCAGTGCCCTCTTGAATGAGGTCGGCAATAGGAAGGCCGTATCCGCGATAGCTATAAGCAATCCATATCACGCTTTTGAGATTAGCCAACACCAATTTCTCTATACTTTCTTTGTCATTCAGCTTGCTTTTACGGCTCAGCTCAAGCTCTTCTGCTTTTGACAAAGACTTGATGGCATTGGCTTTATGGATAAAGTGGTGAATATCCCGACCCGGTGAAAAATGTGGCATTCCCATAACATCACCCTCCTCGTTGTACGCGTCAGCACTTTTCCAGTACATCGCGTGGATGGATCTGTGACAATAAGTGCTAAATCACACCATCCTCATACTATTAGACATTTCATCCTTGATAAGTTTCAGCAGTCATACGCTCTATTAAACAAGATAGATCATATTCATAGTCAGTGTTACAAAAGTGTTCGGAAAAGTGGGTTAGCAGGCGTATCAATCAGTAACAACCACACCTTAATCAGGGGAATAAGATTACTCGTTGGACCATCACTTACTACAAGAAGTACTATGCAACCGCATCAGGCAGGATAATATCCGCTCGATGCCAAACCTCTAGCAGCCGTTTGGCGTTATTGAGCAGAACCTCTCTAGGCCCACTGCCTTTTGGCTTGGTGAGGTAAAAAAGCAACGTATGAGCTTGCTCAGGTGTAAATTGATGTTGCTCTCCCCATCGCGCAATAAAGGCAAAAAGTGTATCTGGGGTTTTGTCTGGAAGCGCCGTATTTATTGGAACTACAAACGACTCGCCGTCCATAGCTCTTTGACATAAGTTACGGTAATGCTCAGCGAAGACTTTGAACATTATACGTGTTTCACCACGACGTAACTGGTACCAGTTGGATTGCCGCCCTGCATGAAATACTACCGGATGCGACCAGACGTGCTCACGAGGACGGTCTGCATGCATGCAGGCCTCTTCGTATGCCGCATAGGCTTCGGGGAAAGCGCTGTTACCCAAATTGCGAACGACTGCCAGAAACTCCGCAATCGTAGGCATCCAGCTCAGCGTTTCCTTGCAGTGATCAACCGCTCGAACCAGATATTGCTCTGACACGCCACGCAGACTCAATGCCCATTCACGCTTTGCCAGCACTACCGCTCGCTCACTGGAGAACATACTCTCGAACTTGTGGCCATAGATCGCGGCAAAACGGGCAAATATAAGATTGATGAGTTGCTTAGTTCGATCATCGATCAGATCTTGCCGTGACTCAGGCGCAATGAGCTGATCACCAGTCAAGATTGTTGATGTCGAGAAGGTTTTGTCTGACCTGTTCACGATCTTCTCTAGTACGTTTTCTACCTTGTCCATTTACCACTTGCTCGCTACTGCCTTGACCTACTGTCTGATTATTTCCTTTTGACTGTTGTCTTATCCACTCCCTTTTCACCCATTTCATGAATGCCTGATCCCATCCTGCTGGAGCTTTGCGCTTTTCCTGTTCCGCCCAAAAAACGAGAAACTCATCCAGGCAAGCGAGTGAGAAATCAGCACCGATACGATGATGCTGCTCGAGCATGGATAACACAGTATCACTGGGACGCCAATCCAGACTCAATGTTTGATACTGCTGATTTTGGGCAGCTTTCTGCGCAAAAATGGCTTCCAGGGCATCTACTGGCTGTTCAGTACGCTTGGGCCACCCAACGCTACCACCGAAATTTGGCAGTATCGGTGTAGGTGTAGAAAGAGAAGATTGCTGTCTCAACTCATTTGCCAGGGACTGCATAGGTCTCACAGGACTCACCGGCTCTTCTGCAACACACTCTTTCTTGCCTACTTGCTGCTCAAATATGCGCAGCCGCAATACGCTTCGCTGCTCCCAACGCGCCTCTATGTAGCCTTGCTGAACCAGACTATGAGTGATCCTGGCCAGAGTGTCTTCATCCCAAAATGGCACAAGCCGGAGCCACTGCTGTTGCGTCAGCAAGAAATAATGCTCACCCTGCTGCCGAGCCCCCCACGCAGCAGCACACTGATGATATATTCCCAACAACACCGCTTCTTCAAGCCCTACCCTTATTGCTAAGGAGGGGTACAACAAAATGGGAGGCTCAGGAAATATGCTCATGCCTTTCTCGTATCGGAAAAATCATAGATTGCCCGCAGGATATCGTTACGACTGATAAGACCAACGAGCAAGCCATCTGCAACTACAGGAAGGCGCCGCCTCCCTTGATGGATGAATATTTTCGCCACTTCAATAATATCCGTATCCAGCCTCACCGATTGCACATCCGTCGTCATCACATCACCGACTTTACCCCCGTGCTCCACCTCATAGTAGGTATCCTCAAGGATGGCACGAAGACAGTCTGCTTCTGAGAGCAAGCCCACTAACTGGCCAGAGTAGTCAACTACTGGCGCACCTGAAACTCTGAAACGTTGAAAGTACTCTATCGCTTCAAACAGAGCGGTTTCGGGATGAAATGTGACCGGCTCACTATTCATGTAGTCGCTTACTTTAACGGACCTCAACATAGCATGACTCCCGCTCAAAACCAGGCTGCCAATCAGGTCTTAAATTTAGCTCGCTTAATACATAAAACTGATATGAGCCGATAAAAGCCGACATTTGGCGAACCGAATTGATCAGCGACGATACCTGACGAAAGGGCATCATCGCTTCCATCACCTTCATTAACTATAGTCGTCCTGCGGCAGGCCGCGAGAGCAATCCTGCAAACTGTGCAAACAAACAACACATCTAGCCAATGAGAGCTAAGCTGTACGACGCCCGACACCTTGGTAGATAAATCCACGCTCAGCCATCAGATAAGGATCATAAATATTACGTCCATCCAGCACTAAAGGAGTCTTCAAGAGCTGCATCAGACGTCGATAGTCTGGACTCCAGTAGTCTTTCCACTCTGTCATTAGCAACAAGGCATCTGCTCCTGCCACTGCTTCATAAGGATCACTGCATAAGACCAAATCGTCACGGTCACCGAGCAGCTCTCTCACATTGTCCAGAGCTTTAGGGTCATGCAGACGTACCGAACACCCCTGCGCCCAGAGCGCTTCCATCAACACCAGTGACGGCGCATTACGCATACTGCTGGTATTGGGTTTAAAGGATGCCCCCCAAACTGCGACTGTCCGGCCTTTAAGTTGCCCTTGATAGTGGCACCATAACTTTCGAAACAGTACCTCCTTCTGTTGCTCATTAATTTTAAGAACCGACTGCAGTAAGTTGCCATGCCCGCCACTTTGTTCAACCTGGGCAGCGAGACGAATGATATCAGCAGAAAAATGTGCCCCACCGAAACCACAACCGGGATAGATATAGTCATATCCAATACGGCTATCAGACCCAACACCATGCCGAACCTTCTCAATGTCGACATCGAGAAGCTCGGCAAGGTTTGCCATCTCGTTCATAAAGCTTAGCTTGGTAGCCAGCATCCCGTTCACAACAAACTTACTAAACTCGGCCTCTCTGCTGCTCATAAACAGCAACGAATCACGGTTACGATTAAAAGGTCGAAGAATGTCGCGCATCAGTGCTCGTGGCCAATCAACATCACAGCCAACCAACACTCGCCCTGGACGCTGAAAATTATCCAGTGCGGTACCCTGACGAATAAAGTCAGGCATGGAAACTACAGCATAGGGGGAAGAGAACCCCTGCTTAGCCCAATTCTGCGCTATTGACGCCTGCAATCGCTCTGCTGTCCCTACAGGCACAGCGGTCTGAATGATCAGCAGTACACGCTCATCCACCAGCTGATCTAACCCCAGCCATTCATCGAGAGAAGCATAAGCATCAGGGTCCAGAGCTAAAAAGTGTGCATCCTTACCTGGTAGCAACTTTTGGTGGCCTACCTCAACTTTCAACCGCCCTTCCAGTTGTTCCTTATTGAAAGCTGCAAGCAACCCTGGCTCATCGGAGAGTAGAGATTGCCACTCCACCATCTGTAATGACTCACCAGGAGCAGGCATCAGTACAACATTGTTACCTACATGAGCCAAACTAACAGCGGTCACTACGCCTGTCAGGCTAAGGCCATAAATACCAATATCCATATGCTTGTACCTTGTATATGACTGAGTTTGTATGCCTTGAAGCCACTTTCCCGCGGCTATAGTTATGGTAGACGAATAGCTTTATTGGACCGGTTGCAGAGAGTTGCTTATATGTAATCACCAATGCTTGACGAGTCGCTACATTGAGCACGAGCTGCATCCCCTAGGTGAGCCCTCATCAGGCACCCCAGAACTGAAAGCACATTTTATAGCCGTGACTAATCACTAGTTGGCTGCACACCATTCAATGCGAGCAGCGAAAGGAAGTACGCCTCATCCCTCACTTCAACCCCCAGCACTTCAGCCTTCGACAGCTTTGACCCGGCTCCAGGACCAGCTAATACCCAGCTGGTTTTTGCAGAAACACTCCCTGCCACTTTGGCGCCTAATTGCTCCAACAGCGCCTTCGCATCATCTCGCGAAACACTTTCCATAGTACCTGTCACCACCACTGTCTGCCCCGTTAGTGGCAAGGATGCAGAAGCATCACCAACGCTGCGAGGCTGACCTTCAGTCCAATGCACGCCGACCTCTATGAGGCGATCTACAGCATCAAGATTGTCTGACTGTCGGAAAAACACATGAATATGTTTAGCTACTACAACACCGACATCTGGCACTTCCTGAAGCCTCTCAATATCAGCCTCTTTAATCGACTGCAAATTACCGAAGAAGCTGGCAACAGCTTTTGCTGTAGATTCGCCAACTTCACGGATACCCAGGGCATATATGAACTTTGCAAGAGTTGTCGACTTGGACGCATCTATAGCCTTCAGTAGCTTAACTGAAGATTTTTCTCCCATGCGCTCCAAGCCTATTAGTGAAGATAGTTGTAACTTGTATAAGTCAGCAGGACTCAGTACCAAACTTGTGTCTACCAGCTGATCGATTAACTTGTCACCAAGTCCATCGATATCCATCGCACGGCGAGAAACAAAATGCTTCAGTGCCTCTTTTCGCTGAGCCGGGCAGGACAAACCACCCGAACAGCGGGCAACTGCCTGCTCCTCCTCGCGCTCAACATCAGCCCCACAGGCAGGACATTGAGTCGGCATGGATACAGGTCGCGCAGTGTCAGGACGTTTCTCCAACGCCACTCTCACAACCTGAGGAATAACGTCGCCCGCCCGACGAATAAATACATAGTCTCCAACCTGGATGCCAAGTCGATCAATTTCATCCATATTATGCAACGTTGCATTGGAGACAGTAACCCCACCAACAAACACTGGCTTCAGTTTAGCTACAGGAGTTATAGCGCCAGTACGTCCAACTTGAAACTCAACCGACTCAACAGTGGTCATCGCCTCCTGGGCGGGGAACTTATGAGCGATAGCCCATCGGGGAGCTCTAGAAACGTAACCCAGCTCTGATTGCCAGTCGCGCCGGTTTACCTTAAAGACCAAGCCGTCAATCTCATACTTGAGTTGATCTCGTCTGGTCATCATTTGGCTGTAGTATTCTGAACATCCATCGATACCAGAAACCAATTTGATTTCAGGATTTACCTTAAACCCCCACTGCTTCAGCTTTTCAAGCAAAGCCATCTGATCCTCAGGCCACTCATGCCCTTCTAGCAGACCCACAGCGTAACAATAACAATCCAACGAGCGTTTAGCTGTGATCCGGGAGTCTAGCTGGCGTAAACTTCCCGCGGCAGCATTCCTTGGGTTTACAAATGGCTTCTCATTTTTTGCAATAGCGCGCTGGTTAAAAGCCTCAAAACTGGCTTTTGACATAACCACCTCTCCCCTTACCTCCAATCGCTGAGGCACTGAGTCCCCGAGCAGACGTAACGGAACCGCAGCAATCGTTCTTACGTTTGCGGTTATGTCCTCTCCAAACTCACCGTCCCCCCGCGTTGCAGCCCTGATCAGAGAGCCATTTTCATACAGCAAACTGACGGCAATCCCATCCAGCTTAGGCTCAGCTGCGAACGCCACTGTACTCGTTGCGGGTAGTTTAAGCCGCTCCCGAATACGCCGGACAAAGTCCTGCATATCTTGCTCACTAAAAGCGTTATCAAGAGAGAGCATGGGAGCAACATGTTGCACAGTACTGAAGCTGCTTAATGGTGACCCTCCCACTCTCTGCGTCGGGGAGTCTGTAGTCAGCAGCTCTGGATGCTCATTCTCCAGCTTTTTCAGCTGCTGCATTAATGCATCGTAGTCCTGATCAGGAATTCGCGGATCATCTTCGACATAGTAATGATAGTCGTGCTCACGAATTTGCTGACGGAGCGACTCAATGGCATCACTAGGAGTAAGAGACATAAGAAACTGGTCCTGACAGAAACGACATAGGCCGGAATTGTACCGGCCTATGTCGTTTCTGTCAGGACAGCTTTGCTATCAAGAAAGGTGCTGTCTGCGATGAGGTTGATGTGTCAACTGACGCCTTTCAAACTCCCGGATACGTTGACGACAGTGTTCGATTGTCTGGGGGCGCATGACGCTATGATTCTCGTCTTTTAGCTCACCATTCAGGTTTTTTGCCAAGCACTGTGCAGTACTCAGCATGCACTCGAAAGCCAGCATCAAATCGTCAGCACCAGGCATACCCATGAAGAACGTCACCCCGGGGGTTTTTACAGACTCGATATGATCAAGATCAAAGTCACCTGGATTCAACATGTTAGCCATGCTGAACTGGACTTTACCTTTGTTGAGCCCCAGTTCATGGCGATGGAAGATATTTCTTTCGCCGAATCGCAAACCGCATGCTAGCAGTACCTGTAATAATTGCTCACCGTCAAAACCACCGTCACTGACCGCGGTCACACTAACGATAATATGCTCCTCAGCATTAACACTGAACGATGAGGCATCTGCTTTCACGCGAGCCTGACGCTTAAGCTCGAATAATGGGTCGGCGCGCATGGGCAGGACACGCGCGGTTTCCTGGTAAGGAACGTCTTCCTCTTCTATGACAATTGCTTCTTTCTGTTCGGTCTCTAAAGAAGTTGGAATATCGTCACCATCAGCCTCATCAAAAAGATCGACATCGTCATCCATTAGCTCAGAAATAGGTCGTTCCCATGGATTTGAAGCTGCCACATCAGGAGAACCATCTTCATTACAGTTTTTTATTACTTGCTCTGACTGCGGGTCAGATGCATCAACCAAAGATTGTTCATACCATTCTGCCTGAGACCCAGTAGTCTCAAAAACTGAGCTCCTTGGCTCCGCATGACCTGAAGCAAGACTAATTGACTTGCCTCTACCAGAAAAGCTCTGATCTTCCGACAAAATCAAACCGTCAGTCTCAGACATTTGGTTGTGATGAGTATCTTCCACAACTGAATCTGGCCAATCTGCCACAGTAGTTAATGTGGGGGCGAAGCTCTCTGCAAACTCATGATCACCAGAAGCAGAAAATGAAGACTGAGTTGATGAAGTAAATTTGTCTGCTGGCTGATCCAGGAGAGGATCTACCTCAACGTGTAAATCGTGCAAACCTACTTTCGGAGGAACTTTTTTGCTCTCTAACTTCCTGGGAGTGATCTCACGATTAGCTGTTGAACTCTTGGAAAGCTTACCCGAGCGGAGCTTATTCAAAGCACTAGCGAAGGCATGAGGCTCCATTCTGGTCACCCTTGCCCCACCATTAGGCAACTCCCGACTAACAGAATCTGAAGACTCCACGTCACTCGCGCTGGACAGACTTCTATCGATTCGCATACGCAAAGGATTACGATTGCGCTGCATATAAAAACGCCGAAGACCGTCAACTGCGATTAGGACAATGGCTACCATGCCAAAAACAATGAGCCATTCGCGTAAGCTGATTTCCATTCTTAAACAACCGCTGTCTGAGTCGCCACTTTAAAACTGTTTTTCATACTAGCTAGCCACTGATCTGCTTACTGAGATATCTAAATACTCAATGCCTTAGAGTACAAAAAACAACCTCTTTAATCATAACCACCAGCTGACTGGGTGCAAGAAAAAACAGTAGGTTTACTGATATTGCTTATCGATCTGCAATTTTAGACTCAGTTGCTGCTTTTCCGCCAGTGTCACTCCATCTATTTCACCAAACCAGTCGCCTTTTTCTGGAATTGGATTGTTACTTTGTGAAATACGTGCAACGACCTGTAATGGCCCGTTATTTTCCAGTGACTGTCCCACCATGCTATTGCTTTGATCCAACACGATAGTTTCAGACAACGCCGCCGCACTCACACGACGGACAGCTAAAGGCATTTTCTCGCCTGCACGTCGAACTAACACAAAAACAAATTGATCGTCTCTGAGCTGGGCATTTGCCTCAGGAGACAAAGTAACTGTCACACTAATGCGCTCCAAAGAACGCTTCTTGCCATCCAAACTATCATCACCCAGCGAAGCACTTTGTTGCAATTGAGCCTGAGCCTGGATGATGCCACTACGCAGAGCTTGCGCAGCTTTCTCATCTGGATTGGAGGACAATGCTCTCTGCCAAAAACCAATAGCCTCTTTATAGAGTTTCTGATTGTATGCTGCGATACCCAAAATCCCCATCACCGTTGGCTCATTGGGCGCAAGAGCCAGCGTATCATCAATTGCCTGCTTTACTTCCTGAGTAATCTTTCCGCCACCGGCAAAAAATAAGGCCTGCGCCTTTTGCCCCATGACCATGACTTTAATTGGTGCATTATCTGGAATATAAGACTGTGTCTTGGTAAGTGCGTCCGCAGCTTCCTGATAACGACCCAGATCCAATAGAGTACCTGCTAAGACAAACCATCCTTCAGGATTGTCTGGATTGCTAGCCAGCCGTTGTTGCAACTCAACGACAGCCTGGTGCAATGACATTCCCTTGCTGTTCTCCATTGCTATCCATTGACCCATTTCATCTGCAGCCCCCCAATATTTATAGAGTGGCAACCCAACCAGCGGAATCAATAGCGCTAGCAAGACGACCAGAATGAGCTGCTTTCGTTCTACGATGTAAGAAGCACCCACATCTTCCTGCAGAGGGATATCAGCTAAGAGTTCCTGCTCAAGCTCCGACTTGTATAGCTTAAACTCTTCATTACTCAGTCCATTGAGCTTAAGTTCCAACTCCGCATCGTATAGGCGATATCTAAATGCTTGAACATTTGCTCTTTTTCGGTCGACCACACTAACGGCAGAGCGTACCGGATGAAACAGTGGATATACGACAAATGCTATTGCAGCCATAACTAACATGGCTGCAGCCAACCAGAATACAACCATTAGCGGTCATCCTCTTTCAGCAAAGAAGCTAACCGGGCAGCTGAGTCACTCAACTCGTTAGTATTCGCCTGCTCTATACGGGGCCGACTACGACCCGCAAGTAACCAGACAGCCAGACCACCAACAAGCAAAAGCAACAGTGGGCCAAACCAGAGAAGCCAGGTGACCGGATCAAGCTTCGGCCGGTAAAGCACAAACTCACCAAAACGACTCACCATGTAATTCTGGATGTCTTGATCTGATTTCCCTTCACGTAGCAATGTTGCTACTTCATCACGCAAATCCTGTGCAATAGGAGCGTTCGAGTCTCCAATATTCTGATTCTGGCATTTGGGACAACGTAACTCCCATACTAGAGATTGATAACGCTGCTGCAATTGAGGATCAGCAAAGTGTTGAGCCTCAATTGCTGCGCTTACCTGGTTTGTCATGAACAAAACCAGCAGCATAAAAAATGCACGCCCCATAAACGATCAGCTCTTTAAACGTTCATAGATTGGCTGGATCTGCTCCCGCCACACTCGCTCATCGACAACACCCACATGCTTATAGCGAATAATGCCGTCTTTATCGATGAGGTACGTCTCAGGTGCACCATAAACTCCCAAATCAAAGCCCAAGCTGCCCTTTTCATCAAAAATACTGAACAAATAAGGATTTCCAAGCTCAGCCAGCCACCTCATTGCGCTAGCACGGTCATCCTTATAGTTGATGCCAATAATAGGTACACCCTGTTTGGCAAGCTGCATGAAATACGGATGTTCCATATGGCAGGACGGACACCAGGTAGCCCAAATATTGAGTAACACTGGTTGCCCCTTGAGCCGCGCAGCACCGATCAGCTCACTACTATTCTCTACTGTAGGCAAACTAAAGTCTGGGAGGGGCTTATTTATTAACGCAGAGGGAAGCGTGCTGGGATCCTTTCCCAAACTTTGCCAGAACAGCACACCCAAGCCAAAAGCAACTATCAAAGGCAAGAAAAACAACGCTTTACGCATGAGAAACCTCAGTTACAGGTGCTGTTTCTAACCCTACACTTGCTTGCGACTGTCGATGACGCAACCGGCGATAGCGCAGATCTGTGGCCGCTAAAGCACCGCCAAATGCCATCAATAGCCCACCCAGCCATATCCACCTCACCATAGGTTTGATATGAATACGTACAGCCCATGCACCACCGTCCAGACGCTCTCCCATTGCAATATAAATGTCTTGCATCAAACCTGGGTCGATAGCGGCCTCAGTCATCATTGAACGCTGGACACTGTAATTGCGCTTTTGTGGAAACAGCTCCGTTATGGTTTTGCCTTGCTTACTAACAACAAAATGCCCCTGCTCCGCCGTGTAGTTAGGCCCTTGCAAACTGGTCGCTCCGAGATAGCTGATGTCGTAACCATCGATATGTTCCACATGCCCTGGCTCAACACGGATATCCTGCTCAAATGCGTGCAGACTGACCCAGGTTACGCCAAGAATCGAAGCACAAAAACCCAAATGAGCCACATGCATCCCCCAATATGACCTTGGCTGCCTCCATCCCTGCTGACTGAAACGTATACGACGCGCCACATCAACAAGCGTAGATACTGCTATCCAGCCTGCCATGACGACACCTAAAACAATTCCCCAACGATGCTCCCCTCCCCAAATAATTGCCACTGTTGCAAATATCAGTACCGCCAACGCCGGAAACGCTAGCGATTTCAGCCACTGATCTCGCGCATGACGTTTCCAACGGAGCATTAATCCACTGCCCAGTGCGAGTGCCAGCAGCCCCATAAGAGGAACGAAAAGCATATTGAAATAGGGAGGGCCAACTGACAATTTGCCCAACTGCAGGGCATCAACTACCAGTGGATATAAAGTGCCAAGAAGCACGACGACCATGGCAACCAGCAAGATGAGATTGTTGATTAACAGCCATGTTTCTTTTGATAACAGATTAAAAGTCGATTCAGACTTGAGGTCGACTGCTCGTAATGCGAACAGGAGCAGTGACCCGCCTACCGTTACCGCAAGTAACATCAATACGAAAAAGCCACGCGTCGGATCAGAGGCAAAGGCATGCACTGATGTCAGCACACCGGAACGCACCAGAAACGTCCCGAGCAAGCTGAGAGAAAATGCACATATTGCCAGCAGGACAGTCCAGCTTTTGAATTCACCACGCTTCTCTGTCACTGCCATTGAATGTATTAGGGCTGTACCGGCCAGCCAAGGCATGAATGACGCGTTTTCAACCGGGTCCCAGAACCACCACCCCCCCCAACCCAGTTCGTAATAGGCCCACCAGGAACCCAGAACAATACCTATGGACAAGAAAGCCCACGCCGCATTAGTCCAAGGTCTTGCCCAACGAGCCCACGCCGCGTCCAGCCGGCCTCCCAAAAGTGCAGCTATAGCGAAAGCAAAAGCCACCGAGAAGCCAACATACCCCATATACAACATAGGTGGATGAACGATCAGTCCAAAGTCCTGTAACAAAGGATTAAGATCCTGGCCATCATCAGGAGCATTGAAAAAGAGACGAGTAAAGGGACTAGAGGTGAGTAGCACAAATAACAGGAATCCGGTTGAAATCATACCCATCACGGATAGAACGCGTGATCGAAGCTCAGCTGGCAGGTGTAAGCTACGCCATGCCACGGCAACAGTCCAAAGACAAAGAATGAACAACCACAACAATAGTGACCCCTCATGCCCACCCCATACTGCACTGAATTTGTAGTACCACGGTAAGTGACTATTAGAGTTGGTAGCAACATATGCAACAGTGAAGTCGTTGGTCATAAATGCATATGTGAGAAAGCCAAACGCCAACGCCACAAAGAAAAATTGCCCCGTAGCCAGAGGTGTTGCGAAACGCATCCAGAATAAATTGCCCCTGAACGCTCCCCAAAGAGGAACCAAAGCGAGCATCAAAGCAAGACACAGTGCCAGTATTAACGCCAGCTGGCCCAACTCAGGGATCATGACTTAATGCTCCGCAGATGGTTGAGGGGGGAGTTTGCCACTGGCCTTGAGGGCTGCTGCCACCTCAGGTGGCATGTATTTCTCATCATGTTTCGCCAGAACCTGATCGGCAACAAACACTCCTTTACTGTTCATTTTACCCAGTGCAACCACCCCCTGCCCCTCACGAAACAAGTCTGGAAGGATACCGGTATACTCCACCTCTATGGTCTTTTGAAAATCGGTCAATGCGAAATGTACCATCAGACTGTCACCTGAGCGTTGCAGACTGTGTTCCACGACCATGCCACCCGCGCGAATACGTGTGTCATCTGGTGCCTGATGATCTGCTA
Source organism: Pokkaliibacter sp. MBI-7 (assembly GCF_029846635.1). Lineage (NCBI taxonomy): Bacteria > Pseudomonadati > Pseudomonadota > Gammaproteobacteria > Oceanospirillales > Balneatrichaceae > Pokkaliibacter > Pokkaliibacter sp. MBI-7. Next base: position 306,466 of record NZ_JARVTG010000001.1, read on the forward strand.
TCTGTGAAGGTGAGTAGAAAAGATTAATATTTTGTTGTAGTGCGTACAGCGCCAGACCAACAGCAACAGATACCCCAAGCAATAGTGCAACGACAGCCCACATACGATGTTTACGCTTGAGATTCATGCGACCGCTCTCTAATCAAACGTTGCCGTAGGCTAGCTAGTACAGTGCCTCGCTTAAGCAGAGGTATGACCACATTCCAAAGCACCACCAGCATCGCTATACCGTAACTTGACCATACATACAGACCATGCCCGCCCATATGAATGAAGTCGCTAAAACTGGAAAAATACATTGACCGTACTCACGACTATTGAGTTCAACTTTTAATCAAAAAAATACGCAGGCTACTTTATTTGGCTATTGCTCAGCAGATCACATACCCAACCAGCACGACGCTCTCGCTCCAGGATTTCAGTCCTGCAACGAGTTAACAGAGTCCAGGTGAACAAAGCATAGAATCCCAGCACCATGAGCAATAATGGCACCCACATTTCGGCAGGCATCGCTGGCTTTTCCGTCAGAGTAAATGAAGCGGGCTGATGCAGCGTATTCCACCAGTAAACGGAGTACTTGATGATTGGCAGATTAATCACACCCACGATGGCAAGAATCGCACTGGCCTTTGCGGCCATCTGACGATCACCAATAGCCGAATTGAGCGCTATAACCCCAAGATAGAGAAACAATAAGATCAGCATAGATGTTAATCGGGCATCCCATACCCACCAGGCGCCCCAGGTCGGCTTACCCCAAATTGCCCCCGTCACCAGAGCCAGAAACGCATAAGAAGCGCCAATAGGGGCAGCGCATTTAGCCACTACCTCTGCTACCTTCATTTTCCAAATCAGACTAATGGCCCCTGCCATTGCCATCAACAGATAGACAGACTGCGCCAGGAATGCTGAGGGCACATGAAGATAGATAATGCGAAAGCTATTACCTTGCTGATAGTCTGCCGGTGCAAATAAAAGTGCCCAGACCAAGCCAATAGTGAGCAACAATGCGGCCGAGCCACCCAGCCACGGCAACCATTTTCCACTCAACTCATAGAACCAACGAGGAGAACCCAGTTGATAGAACCATTGAGGCATTTTCTGCTTTTTTAATGCTTTTGCGTTCGCCACGACCTTAACCATTGATACTAATCCGCAGTGCAGCTGCTGTTGCTATGGGCGCCAAGGGTAACGCCAGCGCGAGAAATGCGCCTAATATAGCAAGCTGACCAGTAGCCTCCATCCCCTGCAATGAGGCAGTTACAGCCCCACTCCCGAAGATCAGGATGGGAATATAAAGAGGCAACACCAGCAAAACCAGCAAAACCCCTCCTTTACGCAGCCCAACCACCAAGGCGGCACCAATCGCGCCAATAAGACAAAGACTAGGCGTACCGATAAGCAGACTCAGACACAGAACCTCATAACTACCCACAGGAAGAGACAGCATCAACGCAAGCAGAGGCGCCAACAGCGTTAATGGCAGGCCGGTCAGCAGCCAATACGACAAAACCTTGGCACTAATCAGCAAAGCAATAGGCTGACTGCCAACAATAATTTGCTCCAGAGAACCATCCTCAAAGTCACTCCGGAATAGTCCATCCATCCCCAGAAGCGTCGCAAGTAATGCTGCTACCCAGACAATACCGGGGGCAATCTTCCCCAACAATGCAGGCTCAGGGCTAACAGCCAGAGGGAAGAGGCAAACTACCAGCAGAAAAAAAACCAGCGGATTGAGCCAATCAAATATGCGTCGAGCAGCTAGCCTCAACTCACGATACATCGTCATCCGCCAGGGACTGTCAGCAGCCATAGGCGAGGTCGCTAGCACATTACGATCAGTTGATGACATAGCTACCGTTACCACGCAGAGATAACGTTCGGCGGCACATGGACTCAGGGAGCACATGGTGAGTGGTCAGTATGACGCAACCTCCACGGCTTGCATGACGCTGCATCTGGCTTTCCAACATACCTACCCCTTGCCGGTCAATGGCTGTAAATGGCTCATCGAGAAGCCAGAAAGTTGCGCAACTCATATACAAACGGGCAAGACTTACTCTACGGTTCTGCCCTGCTGAAAGTTGATGACATGGGACATCCTCATATCCTTCCAGAGCGACTGACTTCAATGCAGAGGGAATCAACGTATTATCAAGATGTGCATGTATGGCGGCCAGCCACTGAAGGTTTTCAAGGGGAGTAAGTGAAGGATTGATTCCCGTGCAGTGGCCAAGGTACAGCATAGCTTTATTGTATGCGGAGCGGTCCTCGGCAATATCCTCTCCTTGCCAATACACTCCTCCTTCAGAAGACTGAAGCAAGCCAGACAAGATTCTGATCAAGCTCGTCTTTCCAGCCCCATTTGGCCCATCAATTTGAAGTATCTCACCGGATTGCAACGAAAAGCTGAGGTTGTGGAAAATATCACGATCATCTCGCTCACAGCTCAAGCCAACAACTTGCAACATAGGGGATGACACTGGCAAAGACTCCTAAAACGCTCATGATGATTGAGTCAGACAAACATATATACCAGAAACACTCAGAAGGCTTTTCCAGCCCTATACAGACCCACTCCGCCAACTCGTTGCCAAAAGCCACAATTAAGCTTTGCGAAATGCTGGCGAAGTATATAGAAATAAATAAACATCGTCCTGACTTGGCACAATAGAGAGGACAATCTGTGGCCACCAGCATCCCGCCCTCTTCGTTGGCTGCCGTGAATTACCTTCAAACAGCGACGAACACCAGCTCTACTGGTTCTCGTAACCTGTCTATTGGATCGTATGTTCAGGCACAGGTCCTGAGCTCTTCCACAGATAACAATTCAATGCCCCAAGGCTACAAGGCCACAGTGGTAGTCGCAGGCCAGACCTATCAGGCACTATCTTCATCACCTCTTACACCCGGACAACAAGTTACCCTCAGGGTTCTCACACCAACGTTACTTCAGGCTGTCCCTACCACTTCACCCGAACAACAGCTACTACAAACCCAGCTAAAAAGCTATCTACCTCAGCAACTGAATCTAAATCAGCTGCAGCCACTACTACAAAATCTCGCATTAACCCCCACTGCACTGGCGGTAAACCCCAATCTGACACAAACACTTGCCAGCTTACGCCAAGCCTTTCCCAGCAAGGAAGATTTGAAACAGGCAGACACACTTCGACAAGCCGTGCAAAACAGTGGCTTTTTTACAGAAAAGCGCTTGATTCAAGGCAAAGATGTTTCAAGTGATCAGAAAGTCTTACTGTGGGAGGCGATGGCAGACTTACCAGAAGATCACCCAATGCACAAAGCTCTGGAAGGCCGTCTGGCTCGCATACAGGTAATGCAGCTCAGCAATCTTCAACAGGACACACAGCATGTTGAACTAGCCGTCAACAGTAACTACCAGTCGCTTGAGCCCGTCAATCTGGCGATCAAACGTGATGCTCCGGAAAAGCGCCACTCATCAGAGAATGATGACAACACTGCCTGGCAAATTGAAATGGACTTTGAAGTATCGACGGGAGAAACCATCTACATGAAGCTTCAGTGGCAACAGCAGTTGAGCATCCAGCTCTGGCTACCGGATAATGCGTGGATGCAGGATCTGGACGCGAACAGCCAGCAAGAGTTAATCAGTATTTTGGGCAGCAAAGGCGTATCTGTCGCGAACTATTCACAGATGCTCGGCAAGCCCGTTTCGAACTCGGCGCCAGAGCAGTATCTGAAAGGCATGTCGCTAATCGATGAGCGGGCCTGAATTTATAACCAAGGGTGGAGATGTCATGTACTGGGTGTTGATATGAAAAAGAAACTGGCCGCTGCTCTTGAATATGACCCCAGCAAAGGCAAGGCACCTCAGGTTACCGCGGTCGGTAGCGGCTTTATTGCTGAGCAGATTATTGCGTTGGCTAAGGAGGCTAACGTTCCATTACATGAAGATGCACACTTGGCTGCCATGCTCAGCCAGATGGACCCTGGCGATGAGATACCTGAGCAGCTCTATGTGGCTATCGCAGAGATTTTGGCATTCCTTTTCCGGCTCAAAGAAAAACGTCAGCACCACAACAAGAAAATCGACCAGCTAATTCGTCGGTAAATCAACGACTTTTCACTCTCTTGCGCGCATCACTGCGCACTTCACGATGCAAAAGTGCGATCAACTCAGCTTCAGGTCGGCCTATGTTGCAACTAGCCATGATATCGTCAACAGAGGCGCCCATTTCCATGAGTTTGGTTGCTTGGCTAATCGCTGCGCCACCACTCTCACGCCCCTCCAGGCGCTGCTGCTTTTCCATAGTGCTATAAAGGCGTTTTTCGACATCCACCAGACGCTGACCCACACCAATGGTGCTATGACTCATGATATCCACCTCACTGCGCAAAAGACTCATGAGTGCCTGAAATTGCTTTCGTTGCTGAAGCAGCCGGAAACAAGCCCACGATGCGAGCAGAAGAGATACAAGTGACAACCCGCCGATGATGAACAATACGGGCCAAATATCGGAGGCAAGCCAACCTGAGTCCAAAGGAACTGTCCTTAATCTAAGCCGAGGGATAAAGGTAAATGTCTAGTGGAGATAATATCCAAGCTATCGGCAGTATATTCGCCCTTCCCTTGAAGAGAGAAGGACGAATAGCAACACTTTTGGGCAATTTACATTACCAAGAACAGGGGCAAGCGTTACAGGTTAATAATCTCGGCCCACTCGTCTTCAGTCATCAATTTATCCAACTCAACCAGAATCAATAGCCGGTCATTCTTGTGACAGACCCCATGGATGAACTTGGCACTCTCTTCATTACCCAGGTTGGGGGGGCTTTCAATCTCGGACTGGCTCAGATAAACCACTTCAGCTACAGCGTCGACTAAAATACCGACCACCTGATGATTCACTTCGATGATGATGATACGAGAGTTATCCGTAATTTCTGCAGGCACCAGACCAAAGCGCTGACGAGTATCGATGACAGTAACGACATTGCCTCGAAGATTGATGATCCCCAGTACATACGCAGGTGCACCAGGGACAGGGGCAATATCGGTATATCGCAATACTTCCTGCACCTGCATTACGTTGACACCGTACACCTCTTTCTCAAGGCGAAACGTGACCCATTGCAGCACCGTATCATTGCCAACTTTGGAGTTATTGCTTGCCATACTGAATCCTCTTTCGCATTCCACAATGAAATACGTTGCTTGGCCTACGCCTCGCTACAAATCTTAATTCTCATCTCAACTTATAGATCAGAAATTAAAAACTGATGATAAGAAAAGTGACTTATTTGCACAGAAACTGGACAAACAGAGATTTACCTGTTTGCTAGTTTGGGCTGGTAATTCTTGTCGTCTGCATTAAGCATCTTACTCATAGTTCCCACATCCATGATGGCACACATATGATCAATCACTGTACCTGCTAACCATGGACGCTTACTGCGCTCTGATCTCCAGCGCACTTCCTGTTCACCCAGTGTGATAGCTTCAGCCACATCATGGCAACCAAGCCCCCAGTCAGAGCCCTCGATCAGAATGACGTACTTCATGGTCTTTCGCTGCTCTTCATCATAACGATCAGGCATGACCCAAAGCGCAGTATCGACTACTCGAATCATTCGACCGCCATGTGCAGGTAACAGGCCCATAAACCATTTAGCCTGACCAAAAAGCGGCGTTAAGCCCTTTTCAGGAATAGTCAGAACCCCACCCAGCTCAATCAAAGGCACGGCCAATTTGAGCCCACTAACATTAAACAATAGGCATTCAAAGCGGTTTACTGCCCACCCAGGCTTGCCTAACTCAGGAGGAAGATTCTGACCACCATCAACTGAAGACTCTTCCTTCAGAACCACTTGCGTTTCCGCAATAACAGGCTGCTCAGCTGGGACGCTATCCCCTAGAGCAGCAGACTGCTCTTCCACCTGATCATTGACAGGCTCTTGAACATCAACAGGCACAACTTCAGTTATAACGACATCAGGTATTGCATCCAACGCTGGATCATCGCCTTCCGTCGAATACTCTGGCACCTCACTGAGCAGCGATTCAAGATAAGATTCAAGCGCCTGTCTTGGCTCTGCAAAGCTTGACTGCGTGCTACGCCGCTTCATGATGCCACTCCTGCTGACGCCTCAACTTCCTGACTCAGCAAGCTTTTTAGCAGCATGCTATAAGCTCTTACTCCACGAGAGCCGGGATCTACTGCTGAGGGCACTATCCCTGACGAGCTGGCATTACGGAATTTTGTGTCAACAGGTACAACCGCATTGGTAACCTGATCGGGAAAACTGGTCCGAATCAATCTGAGACTTTGTACAGAGGCTTGAGTGCGCCGATCATAAAACGTAGGCAAAATACTAAAAGGCAATGGTCGCTTACGTGACTTGTTCACCAATAGCAACGTACGCAGCATTCTTTCTAGACCTTTGATCGCAAGATATTCAGTTTGCACTGGCACAATCAAACGCTCGCAGGCTGCCATCGCATTTACCATCAGCACCCCCAAAACAGGAGGGCTATCAAGAATCACGTAGTCAAAATCATCCCACAACGTCGCTAGCGCCTTGGATACAACAAGCCCCATCCCTTCCTGCGCAGTCGCCTGCCGCTCCAATGTTGCCATAGCAGTTGAAGCGCCAATCAAACGAATATTCGGATGGCTCGTATCCAGCAGCAACTGTGTGGCGAGCCCTTCATCCAGCAGAGCGCTTGACTTAAAGAGATCATATACACTGCCGCCTATCTGGTCAGGATCATAACGGAAGTAACTGGTCAGTGAGCCATGTGGATCCAGATCAACCACCAGCACAGACTTCCCCATGTCTCCCAGCAACCCGGCCAGAGTTACTACAGAGGTTGTCTTACCCACTCCGCCTTTCTGGTTTGCCACTGCCCATACGCGCATAGCCTCTCCTTACTCAGCCTTTCACAGCTTTGGACAGACGCACACCAATCTCATCAAGATCAACGATCTCGTCTGCCAATCCTGCCTTTACTATAGCCATGGGCATGCCATAGATAACGCAGCTTTGTTCGCTTTGTGCCCAGATGTCACTGCCAGACTGTTTCAACATACGAGCACCTTCTCTGCCATCCGCACCCATTCCAGTAAGCACAAGCGCTAATACCTTACCGGGATAATGTTTGGCAGCAGAGCCAAAGGTTACGTCAACACAAGGTTTATAATTTAGCCGCTCATCACCCGGCAGAATACGCACTCGACCCGTACCGCGATGCTCAACCATCATTTGCTTTCCACCTGGCGCAAGCAGAGCAAGACCGGGGCGCAGCTCGTCGCCGTCCTCAGCCTCTTTAACCTGAATCTTGCACAACTGATTGAGACGTTCAGCAAATGCCTTGGTAAAGGCCGCTGGCATATGTTGAATCAAGACAATGGGAGACGGAAAATCTGCGGGCAATCTGGTCAGAACCTCTTGCAGTGCCACTGGTCCGCCTGTAGATGTACCAATAGCCACAAGCTGGTAACGTTTAGCCACCACAGAGGCTGAAGGCCTTGCTGGTATGGGCTGCTGCGGAGCCGGCGGCGCAACATTGGTTGAATTCAATGTACTGCGAGCTGGCTCTTCTGTACGCGTACTCCTGAAACTTGGTACAGCCGGTGTTGTACGGAGCTCGGGAGTAGTTACGGCACTTTTCAGGGTGACTCTGCGACTCTTAGCCACTGCATACAATTTGTCACGCAGGCTAGACTCCATGGCCTGACGATTACGCGAAAGATCCTCAAAATTCTTTGGCATATAGTCCACTGCACCAGCTTCGAGAGCCTGCAGTGTTATACGTGCGCCTTCGTAGGTCATGGATGAAAACATTAATACTGGCGTAGGACGGCGCCGCATAATTTCATTTACTGCGGAGATGCCGTCCAAAGTTGGCATTTCATAGTCCATTGTGATGACATCAGGACGCAGCTCTAGCGTCTTATCTATTGCCGCCCTTCCATTCTCAGCTGTTCCGATCACCTTAAAACGGGGATCTGCTTCAAGAATTTCGGTTAACCGACGACGAAAAAACGCTGAGTCATCTACCACCAATACGGTGATGGGCATTAGTTAGCTCCTCAACCCCAGACACTTAACGAGATGCGTAATGTTTAAGCATGCTGGGTATATCCAAAATCAACGCGATACGTCCATCACCAGTAATGGTCGCCCCTGAAATACCTGGCGTGCCATGAAGCATTCGTCCCAGAGGCTTGATAACCACCTCCTCCTGGCCAACCAACTGGTCTACGACAAAACCAACTCGCTGAGTACCTACGGTCACAATTACAACATGACCACTCTTGGATCCTTTCTCATCTCTGGCACGCGCAACCAGCCAGCGATGTAGATAGAACAGCGACAATGGCTTCTCTCTGACAACTACCACTTCCTGACCATCGACTACGTTAGTCTTGTTAAGATCAAGATTGAAGATTTCATTCACATTCACCAGTGGCAGCGCGAATGCCTGATCATCCAGCATAATCATCAAAGTGGGCATAATGGCGAGCGTCAAAGGAACCTTAATCTCAATGCGCGAGCCCCTGCCCTTCACCGAACGAACATTTAGAGAACCGTTCAACTGAGTAATTTTTGTTTTAACTACATCCATGCCAACGCCACGACCTGATACATCTGATATCTCGGTCTTGGTAGAAAAGCCGGGGGCAAATATAAGATTAAAACACTCAGTATCACTGAGACGTTCTGCAGCATCTGCATCAAGAACGCCTTTTTCAACCGCTTTTTTGCGTAACTTGTCAGGGTCCATACCTGCTCCATCATCTTCAATGGAAAGCAGGATATGGTCACCTTCTTGCTGAGCAGAAAGTACTACTTTACCGATACGGCCTTTACCTGCCTGCTCTCGTTCCTCAGGGCTTTCAATACCATGATCCACGGCATTGCGAACAAGGTGAACAAGTGGGTCAGCCAATGCTTCGACAAGGTTTTTATCAAGGTCTGTTTCTTCACCGATCAGCTCAAGATTAACCTCTTTCCTCAGTGTACGGGCAAGATCCCTAACCACTCTGGGGAAGCGACCAAATACTTTCTTGATAGGCTGCATCCGTGTCTTCATCACGGAAGTCTGAAGGTCTCCTGTGACAACATCCAGGCTGGCAACTGCCTTAACCAATTCATCATCAGCGTGCTTCGACCCCAAACGTACCAAGCGATTTCGCACCAATACCAGCTCGCCCACCATATTCATGATGTCATCAAGGCGCTTTGTATCAACACGAACAGTGGTCTCTGCAGCAGGAGCTGCGGAACCCGCCTTATCTGCAACCGCAGCTCGCGCAGGGACTGAACCAGCCTTATCTTCAGAGACCTCTACCGAAGCTTTTTCAGGCTCGGGCTTTGCACGCACAACCGGCTTAGGAGGTACAGGTTTATTTTCAACTGCAGGCTTAACAGTTTCAGCCTTGACCACAGAGGCTGGCTTGGCAGGCTCAACTTTCTGCACAGATACAGGCTTTTTCACCTCAGGAGGCGTGGCGCTGACAGGATGAGCAGCGGCAGCAGGTGCTCCATCAGACTCACCAAAGTGCGCAAAGGCACCCTTGTGTTGAGACTGCAACTCGTCCATTAAACGTTCAAATTCGTCATCAGAGATGAGGTCTTCCTCACCTGATGCTTTGACTGGGCCCCGGACGCTGGACGCAGAAGACTCTGACACTTCCTGGGTATCATCAGCGACTTCTGGCGAGCCTGTATGCTTGCCCTGACCATGCAACTGGTCTAGAAGCGCTTCGAACTCGGCATCAGTGATGTCGCCGTTCGGATCCAGATCATCAGACCCTGAGTCACTCGCATCTGAACTACCTACAGGTCCTTTTCCAGTACCATGTAGCTCATCCAGCAAGCTCTCAAACTCATCTTCGGTGATATTGTCATCACCAGACGAGCTATCAGTCTCAGAAATATCGACAGGTAAGTCATCCGACGTTATGGCTTGCAACAGATTTTCAAAATCATCATCGGTAATATCGCCGCCAGCACTAGCGCTTTCAACCTCAACAGCTTCTTCAGCCTCTGCCAGCTCTTCCTCCAGCGAACGCAAAGGTTCTGCTTCTGCTGCCTTCCGCTCCGCCTCTGAGGCTGGCTCAGCAAGCCTTCCCAGAGCTAACAGCAACTCAGGATCTGCTGGCTCTGGCTCAAGACCAGAGCGTACCTGCTCAAACATTGCGTTGACAGTATCCAGTGCCTGAAGAACTACATCCATGAGCTCAGAAGAAACATGTCGCTTTCCAGTACGCAACACATCAAATACGTTTTCCGCGACATGGCAACAGTCAACCAAGGAGGTCAGCTGAAGAAATCCAGCCCCGCCTTTTACAGTATGAAATCCACGAAAAATTGCATTCAACAGATCCTTGTCATCTGGACGCTGCTCTAGATCCACCAGCTGCTCAGACAACAATTCCAGAATTTCTCCTGCCTCGACAAGAAAGTCCTGGAGGATCTCTTCATCCACTTCTAAGCTCATCCGGTCACTCCTCAGAATCCCAGGCTGGACAACAGGTCATCGACTTCGTCTTGGCCAGATACTACGTCCTGGCTTCCTGTAGGAAGTTGTGGCCCTTCGCCAATTATTTTTTGCTCTTCTGTTTTCTGATCCTGTGGCTCGAAGTCATGGGTAATTCCAGAGATGAAATCCACCTTGCCTGCCATACGCACCATCTGCACCAGATTTCGCTCAACTTCTGTGACGAGCGATATCACCCGGCGTATAAGCTGCCCGGTCAAATCCTGATAACCCTGGGCCATCAAAATTTCGGTAAGGTTGGTATTAAGAGATTTGGAGCCAGACTCAACTTGCTTAAGGAACTCAGAGGTTCGCTTGAATAATTCACGGAATGCCTTGGCATCCATTTCACGCTTAACGAGGCGCTCCCAATCCTCTCTCAATAGCTCGGCCTGGCTACCTAGCTTTTCAGCTACGGGCATACTCTCATCCACCATGTCCATGGTGCGATTAGCCGCTGTACCTGTAAGTTCAATAACATAATTCAAACGCTCGGAAGCATCTGTGATGTTTTGAACATCTTCTGAATGGGCAATCAGAACATTGTGCTCAAAGTCAGAGTGAAAGGCCTTAATTGACTCATGCAACGCACGAGTTAACTTACCGACTTCTCTAAACAAGGCCTCATTACGAGCCTCGCTGAGGCGATGAATAACCCGAATAGCGCCACTGAAATCACCTGACTCCAGTTGCCCCATTATCTCCTCAGCCCCCCGTATCAGGGTCTGCTCAAACTCTTGCAGATCCGTTTTCTCTTGTCCTGACATACAGGGTTACCTTAGTTACGAAGTGGCTTCTATACGTTCAAAGATTTTCTCAATCTTTTCTTTAAGAACCGCAGCGGTAAACGGCTTGACCACATATCCGTTAACACCAGCTTGTGCAGCAGCGATAATCTGCTCGCGTTTAGCTTCAGCGGTTACCATCAGGACAGGTAAACGAGCCAGCTTGGGATCGGCACGAACTGCCTTCAGCAGATCGATACCTGACATGCCAGGCATGTTCCAGTCGGTGACGAGGAAATCAATATTTCCACTTTTCAGTATCGGCAATGCCGTACTACCGTCATCAGCCTCTACCGTGTTGGTAAAGCCAAGATCACGCAGCAGATTCTTGATAATTCGTCTCATCGTCGAAAAATCATCAACGATAAGAATTTTCATGTTTTTATCCAAGGCAACCTCCGTCATGCCTCAACGGCTGAGCCCAAAGCTCTTATAAAAATTAGTTTAACTTCAAATCTTTACAAGGTGAGTTTTATACCTGAAGCTGCCAACCTGACAACTTTGCGCGCAATCGCATAGCTGCCTGACTATGAATTTGACAAACTCTGGACTCACTAACACCCAGGACTGCACCAATCTCTTTTAAGTTCAGCTCTTCATCGTAGTACAACGAAAGCACCAAGCGCTCACGTTCAGGTAGTAACTCAATTGCTTTTGCCAGCGCACCTGCAAAAGCTTCCTTCTGGTGTTGATCCTCTGGTGATGCATGATCACCGGCAATCTGAACCCCAGGCCCGTCATCCTCCTGATCTGTAAGCTCTTCATAACTGAACAGCCGTGTTGAGGCGCTATCCTGCAGCATACTGTAGTACTCATCCAGAGACACTCCCAGTTCCGCAGCCACTTCATAATCCTTGGCATCTCTGCCATGCATTGCTTCAATCTGCTGAATAACCTCACTTATGCGGCGCGCATTTCGATGCACTGAACGCGGCGACCAATCGCCCTTTCGCACCTCATCAATGATGGCTCCTCGAATTCTGATCCCTGCATAGGTCTCAAAACTCGCCCCTTTGCTAGCATCATACTTCCGGGACGCCTCTATCAAACCAATCATCCCAGCCTGGATCAGATCTTCAACCGATACACATGAAGGCAAGCGCGCCAGCAAATGGTGAGCAATACGTTTTACCAAGGGGGCATAACGACTCACAAGATCGTGGCTTGATGACGGATACAACTGGTTATACATGCTCTTCCTTATAACCGCCCCGAACGAATAACTATCTTGTTACTTTTACCAACACCATTGACTAAAATTCTAAAATCAACCTGCCCTGCCGTAAGTCCTGGCTGGCTCTGAGCTCACAGCTGCTGGCATGAGATTATCAATAGCATGCACTGCTCTGCTTACCAGCTGACCTGACTTGGCGAGAGCCAGATCATCAGGCACCCTCTGCCCATCAGTAATGTAGGCTATTTTAAGGGCATGTTCGATAACTACGCTCAATGCCTCACCGAGATTAACCGCCTCATCTAACTTAGTCAGAATACCCGCATCGATTCCCAATGGGCGATAAGACTGATATGCCGATCTCAGCACCTGTACCTGGCTGGTGCAAGGCAAAACCAACAGTTTGCGCAATTTAATGCTAACCTGGCTTAATTGGTGAAGTTGCTTGTCTCTATGCACATCCTGGGCGCTCATCCCGGCAGTATCCACCAAAACCAGGTTTTTATCCCGAAGTGAGCGCAATGTTTCATTCAAAGAATGACGCTCATCAACCACGCGTACCGGCACGTCTAATATATGCCCGAAAACACGTAATTGCTCATGAGCAGCAACACGATAGCAATCCGTTGTCACCAGCGCCAAGCCAGCACTACCGTGTTTCAAGACATATCGAGTTGCCAGTTTGCCAATTGTCGTGGTTTTGCCACTGCCTGTAGGCCCAACCAGGGCAAACATCCCCCCACTCTCGACAGGATCAGCATCAAACGTCGATATAGCAGCTGCCAAGCGTTGCAGGACCTGACGCCATGCCTGCTTGGGCTCTAAACCACTATCCAAAGCATGTATTAACTGTCTCGATAGCGGCACACTCAAACCCATCTTATGTAAACGAGTTTGAATCTGTATCTGCAGTGGCTTACTGCGTTCTGCAAAACTGGTACTTGTAGCGGCCTGCTGAGTATTTTTCAGCTGTTGCTCAAGCATACCTTTCAGCTGTTCAATCTCACCGCGCATTGAGTTAATTACACGACTATCATCCTGCCTTCTTGCCTCATCCTGGTGGGTGTTTGACAGCTCCAGTTCAACATGCCGCTCTGGATTCACAGGCCTGGCAGAAGTAAGCTCCTTAAGCGTCCGTACCTCTTGTGAAAAAGTATCAACGTGCTCGGATGAAGATTGTGGAGCCTGCCCCTCGTACGCGACAGAACCATACTCACGAACCGCATGCTCACTTCTTCGCGACTGTCGCTCCTGCTCCAGACGCCGTAACAACTCAGCTACAGACTCCTTATCCAAGCCTGGTGTCGGGCTACTTTTTGTTGGAATCGGCTCATGAATCCTACCTTGCTGAGCATCTCTCACTTGCTGAAAGCGTTGAGACAATGGAGAAGAGGAAGCTCCAGCAGCCGGCTTTGGAGGTTGCGTCCGACCGTGCGATAACGGCGAAGTACCTGCCCGTTCATCCTTAATGGGATCTGTTGCTCGTGTCTGGGGCAAAGGAGCCGACTTTACTGGTGGCTCATAATCAATGGCCACCATGATTTCAACACCACCAGCCACCCTTTTATTGGACAAAATAACAGCGTCCGGACCAACTTCCTGCCGGACCAGACGCATCGCTTGTCTCATATCAGGCGCGAAGTAGCGCTTTATCTTCAACTTCGCCTCCTGTGCAAGTGCCCAATGGGGTGTTGGCTCATAAAGTTAACAACAGACCTAATCGGAAAATTCTCTAAAGAGGGTTAACCGCCCACAGTTGCAACAATAGTGATCTGTTTATTTTCCGGTATTTCCTGATATGACAGTACATGAATAGTATGACTGCCATAGCGTACAAACTTAGCCATCAAGTTACGCAACGGTGCAGCAACGAGCAATACCGCAGGACGCCCTGCCACCTCTTGATTCTGCGCTGACTGCTGCAGTGAAGACTGCAGGCGCTCAGCCATTCCAGGCTCAAGTATAAGGCCATCCTCATGATTTTGCTGACTTTGCTGATAAGACTTAAGCAAAATCTGCTCCAGCTTTGGCTCTAACGTCATAACTGGCAGTTCGGTTTGAGTACCATTTATGTTCTGAATGATGAGTCGGGACAGCGCAATTCTGACGGCAGCTGTCAATTGCTGCGGATCCTTACTTCTTCCTGCCAACTCAGTAAGAGCCTCAGCGATAGTACGAATATCTCTGATAGGCACCTGCTCTCTCAGTAAATTTTGTAATACTTTCAATACAATACTAACTGATAGTAACCCAGGCACCAAGGATTCGACCAGTTTTGGCGCGCTTTTCGCAAGGTTATCAAGTAAATGCTGAACTTCCTCATGACCGATCAATTCAGCGGCATGCTCTTGCATTACCTGGTTGAGATGAGTGGCAATAACTGTTGCAGGATCAACTACTGTGTACCCCAGAGTCTGTGCATGGTCTTTTTGCGTAGGATCAATCCAGACAGCACTCAGTCCAAACGCTGGATCACGAGTTTCAATACCGCGTAATGAACCAAATACCTGACCCGGATTGATAGCCATTTCTTTGTCGGGATAAATCTCTGCCTCACCTATCGTGACCCCCATCAGCACTATGCGATAGCCGCCTGGCATCAGGTCAAGGTTGTCACGAATATGCACAGAGGGCACCAGAAAACCCAAGTCTTGTGACAGTTTTTTCCGCACCCCCTTTATACGCGTCAGCAGCTGACCACCCTGGCTCTTGTCGACAAGTGGTATCAGGCGATAGCCCACTTCCAGCCCGATCATATCCACAGGACCCACATCGTCCCAACTGAGCTCCTTCTGCTCAGGAGCCTGCACTGGTGCCTTGGGCTTATCTTTCTCCAACAACTGCCTCGCTTCTTTTTCCTTATTCTTCTTGTCAATCAGGTATGCACCGCCAGCAGCTGCAGCAGCCAAGCCCAAAAAAGACACATGAGGCATGCCAGGAATACTTCCCATGATGAACATGATGGCCGCCGTAATCCCCATCGCCTTAGGGGAGGCAAACATCTGGGATGTAATTTGCGTACCGACATCCTCAGCAGCACTCACACGAGTCACAATGACTGCAGCAGCGGTAGACAGCATCAGAGACGGTATCTGAGCAACCAGTCCGTCACCAATGGTTAATAACGTATAGATTTGAACCGCATCACCAAAAGCCAATCCATGCTGCAGCATACCTATCAGTAAGCCGCCAATAATGTTAATAAACAGAATCAAGATGCCAGCGACAGCATCACCACGAACAAATTTGCTGGCACCATCCATGGATCCGTAAAACTCTGCCTCCTGGGTGATCTCTTTACGGCGCGTCTGGGCTTGCTCCTGGTTAATCAAACCAGCATTCAGATCCGCGTCGATTGCCATTTGTTTGCCTGGCATCGCATCAAGAACAAAGCGGGCACTTACTTCCGATATACGGCCTGCACCCTTGGTAACAACAGCAAAGTTGATGATCATCAAGATGGCAAAAACCACCAGACCAACAACATAGTTACCGCCAATTACTACCTCACCAAAAGCAGCAATAACTTTACCGGCAGCATCCCCACCGTCGTGGCCATAAAGCAATACAACTCGAGTCGACGCAACGTTTAGCGCAAGCCGCAGCAGTGTCGCCACCAGCAGAACGGTCGGAAATACTCCAAAATCAAGAGGTCGCAGGATATAGACAGAAATAAGAAGAATGACCAGTGACAAAGCAATATTGAATGTAAAGAATACATCCAACAGGAAAGGAGGCATGGGCAATGTCATCATGCCCAGCATTACCAGAAGGACAACAGGAACCCCTAGACTCCCTTGCCCCAGACCCCGAAGAGTAGATAGAACTTGTGCGCGATTAATAGCCATCAACAATCTAAGCCACAGAAATGCAGTGTTAGCATACGCAATTATGCCCCTGCCGCAATACTGCTACCGACCGGGATAGCCAGACACAAATAGCTAACACTAGACTTCCATGGTTGCTGCAAAGTAGCACAGCAATAATGCAGCCAGACGTCTCACTCGTGCCTGAGCTCCGAAGGAATATCAAACTGCGTAGGTTCAACAGGTTTGGGCCCCTGGCGTCTTTTCCAGGCTTTGAGGTGGGTTATATATGCAAGCACTTGCGCCACTGCCATATACAGCCCAGATGGAATTTCCTGATCAATTTCTGTGTTGTAGTAAACAGATCGAGCCAGTGCTGGTGCCGAAATGATAGGCACCTTGTGTGCATCCGCAATCTCTCTGATCTTGGCGGCTACCAGCTCCTCCCCTTTTGCAACCAGGACTGGGGCTTTGTGCCCTGTATACTGCAAAGCGACCGCATAATGAGTGGGGTTAGTGATCACCACGTCCGCCTTTGGCACATTAGACATCATACGGCGAAATGTCATTTCTCTTTGCAAGCGGCGGATACGTCCCTTGATTTCGGGATTACCCTCCGCATTTTTCATTTCCTCCTTGACCTCCTGCTTGGTCATTTTGAGCTTTTGCATGTACTGATATTGCTGATATGGAACATCAATCAGCGTAATCAGCACCAATGAGCACGCAAGCCAGATAAAGCCCCACAGTAATAGCTCTAATCCATTCGCCATGCTCGTCATGATATCCTGCCGAGCCATCAGCATCAGCTGATCCTGATCTGAGCGAATCATATAGATGGCCATACCAGCCACTACAGCAAACTTGGCAAAGGACTTCACCAACTCCACCAGGGAGTTGATAGAAAACATGCGTTTGATCCCAGCCAGAGGATTCAGTTTGCTCAACTTGGGCTGTAAGGCCTCAAGGGTAAAATTCCACCCTCCCATGAGCACACTGGCAGCAATAGCTACAAAAGCCAGCCCTATCAACAACCCCATAATGGACATCAGTGCTTCTTTTACCGTGACCTCCAGATGAGCAAACATCATCATCGGATCACTGGAAGCTGCTTTATCAATCGACAGATTGAAGCGCATCAACTGAATAAAGACCTCAACGATACGCTGGCCAAAAAAGAGCATGAAACAGCCACAAATCACAAGCAGTACAGTAGTACTCAACTCCCTAGACCGGGGAACGTCCCCCTTCTCCCGCGCTTGCTCAAGACGCTTCGCCGTTGGCTGTTCTGTCTTTTCCTGATCTGAATCAGACATCACGATGCTCCAAACAAAGACTTCGTCAGATCAAAGATGTCCAACATAAAATTCTGCTGCTGCCAGACCATATCAGACAGCCCAACCCAGAAAATAAACAGACCAAACATAAGCAGAAATGCAAAACCTACCGCAAAAATGTTCAGCTGAGGTGCCGCCTTGGTAATAATCCCTAGAGAAAAGTTTACCAACAACAGCGCTATCACCCCCGGCAGAGCTAATGACAGCGCACTCGATACCAACCAGGTCCCAGCATCTGCCAGCATCCAATAGGAGTCCAGCGCAGGCCAATGCCCGACAGGCAACCAAATAAAGCTGTTCGCCAGTAGCTGCAGCAGCGTTAAATGCCCATTCATCAGCAGAAACAGGACAGTACTTAACAGCATATAAAACTGCCCCAACGCCACTACAGATAGCCCATTGACAGGATCGTTCACAGAAGCGAACCCGAGCCCCATCTGCATAGCAAGTATTTGCCCAGCTGTAGTGAACACTTGAAATAATATCTGCACAGAGAAACCGATCATTATCCCGATCAGTGTTTGTGCCCCAACCTGAAGCCAGGTCGCAAGACTAAGCCCATCCGGAGCTGGGCCCGCTGGCAAGATGGGCGCCAGCAGAGCAGCCAACCCCATAGCAAGAAAAACACGAACTTTTGAGGGAATGGTTTGAGTACCAAAGATGGGTGCTGCAGCCATAAAGCCAGCAATACGAAATAGTGGCCAGAGATAACCGTACATCCAGCTCGTCAGGGTAGGCACATCCAGCTGAAACATACTAGCCGATCAGCAAAGGAATATTGACAAACAGCGAGTTGAACATGTCCATTATTTTTTCAACAATCCAGGGACCAGTCCACATGATGGCACCGATAGTCACCAGCAAACGCGGCAAAAAGCTGAGAGTCTGTTCGTTGATCTGGGTAGCAGCTTGAAATATTGACACGATCAGTCCCACGACAAGACTAGGCAAAACAATCACCGACACCAGCACGATGATCAACATGAAACCTTGCCGATACATATCAAGAGCCGCTTCAGGTGTCATGGCGACCTCACATTCCGTAACTTGCTGCCAGTGTCCCCATGATCATACTCCAGCCATCCACCAGCACGAAAAGCATCAGTTTGAAAGGCAGAGAAACGATGACTGGAGACAGCATCATCATACCCATCGCCATCAATACGCTCGCTACTACCAGATCAATGACTAGAAAGGGGATAAAGATCATAAAGCCTATCTGAAATGCCGTTTTCAGCTCACTCGTCACAAAAGCAGGCACCAAGACATTAAACGGCACCATTGCAGGAGAATCGACCTTTTCCTTGCCCGCAAGATGCATGAACATCGCCAGATCAGCCTGACGCGTTTGCTCAATCATGAACTTGTGCAATGGTTTACCCGCTTCATCGATTGCAGTGCGAGCATCCACTTTCTCACTTAGATAAGGCTGAACCGCATTAGCATTAATTTGATCGAATACCGGGGACATGATGAAGAACGTCAGAAACAGAGCCAGACCTATCATGACTTGGTTGGATGGCGCCTGCTGCAGCCCTAGAGCCTGACGCAGTATTGAAAAGACAATGATGATTCTGGTAAACGACGTCATCATCATGACGAACGCTGGCAAGAAGGTCAGCGCAGTCATTGCCAGCAGAATCTGCATCGTAACTGTCAGATTCTGAGATCCGTTTGGCCCTGGCGTGATTTGTATAGCTGGAATACCTGGCTCTGCAGCCAATAGTATTGCAGGCATCAACCCGAACAAAAGCAGAAAGACCCTGAGCATTACCTTGAACGTCATTTACGTTCCTTTTGGTATTTGGTCAGCGCCTGGGACAGTTTATTGGCAAACATGTCTTCCTTGAGCACAGGCTCAGCGTATCTTGCAAGCTGATTGATGCCATTCGCAGTAACACCAAGCAAAAACTGTTCATCCCCAACCTGAACCAGGAGTAGGCGCTCTTTCTGGCCGAGATGCAGGGCTGCGATAACACGCCAGTCTTTTCTGCCTGCAAGCCCACCATTCTGCCAACGTCGCATGAGCCAGACCACGCCCCACATACAAAGCAGGACCACGACCAGGCCTGTAACAACATTCAAGGCAGATGCTGATGGCGAAAAATCAACATGAGAAAGCGGAACCTGCGTCTCAGCAGCTCGAGCTGAGTTAATACTGACCAACAGCAGGAATACCGTAATGAACCTATTCATCGCAGCTTTTTGATTCGCTCTGACGGGCTGATGACATCGGTCAGACGAATACCGAAACGCTCGTTGACCACAACCACTTCACCGTGAGCAATCAGAGTACCGTTTACCAGCACATCCAGAGGCTCTCCAGCCATGCGATCCAGTTCAACTACAGACCCCTGATTCAACTGCAGAAGGTTCCGAATGGAGATTTCGGTATGCCCAACCTCCATTGAGATGGTTACCGGAATATCGAGAATGACATCCAGGTTAGGCCTTTCCAGGTCTACTCTACGCCCCTCATCACGCAATTCATCGAGCTCGACACGCTGAGCATCATCGTTTTCCTGCTCAGCCATTGCAGCAGCCCAGTCATCCGCCGCATCAGAGGTCTGTTCAGAAAGCGCTGCGGCCCATTCATCAGCCATAGCTTCTTCGTCTTTTGGGGTATTTTCGTTACTCATAGATTACTACAGCTCAGATACCTGATTCTTAAGCCCTTAAACAGCGCGGCACATATCTATGCCACCTTACCTAGAACTCTCTTCAACGTGGAAGACGTTAACGTGGTAACTTGAATTGCTCTTTTACCTTGAAAGCCAAGTTTTGCCTGCTGACTCCCAGACGCCCCTTGAATATAGGAATATTGTTTGCAGTCAAGGTTAACACCTCTGGCACATCTACAGGAATTACGTCACCCGGCTCCATTTCAAGGATGTCACGAAGCGTGACCTGTCTGCGCGCGACAACAGAATTCAACAGCACCTTAGCATCCATGATTTCACTTTGCAGAGCCTTCACCCAGCGCTCATCCTTCTCATCCACGTCACTCTGTACCCCGGAATCAAGGATATCCCGCACCGGCTCCAGCATGGCATAGGGGATAGTGATATGAAGATCCCCACCACCACCATCTAATTCAATATGAAAGGTATTCACAACGACCACTTCGCTTGGGCTGACAATATTTGCCATTGCGGGGTTAACTTCAGAGTTTACGTACTCGAACTCAAGCTTGAGCACTGGTGCCCAGGCTTCGTGCAAATCCCGAAAGACCAGCTCAAGTACTTTCTGAACGATACGAGTCTCGGTAGGTGTAAATTCACGCCCTTCAATCTTGGCATGCCGCCCATCCCCACCAAAGAAGTTATCCACCAGTTTGAAAACCAGCTTGGCGTCAAGAATGAACAGACCGGTTCCACGCAACGGGCGGCATTTCACCAGGTTCAAACTCGTCGGAACATATAGAGTATGTACATATTCGCCAAACTTCAGGATCTGAATCCCCCCTACGGAGACATCGGCACTTCTTCGTAGCAGGTTAAATAAACTGATTCGGGTGTAGCGAGCAAAACGTTCGTTGATCATTTCCAGAGTGGGCATACGTCCGCGAACAATACGATCCTGGCTGGTAAGATCGTAATTCCGAGCACCATCTACCTCTACGTCACCCTCGGTTTCGACATCACCATCGTCGACACCATGCAATAGCGCATCAATTTCATCCTGAGACAGTAGATCCTGCATCCTAGAGGCTCCTACTGCATAACAAGGTTGGTGAATAAAATGGCTTCTACGTCCGACTTCCCTGTTTCCTTGGTGATGATTTCTTTCACAGCCTCTAAGGCTTTCTGCTGCAAAGCCAATTTTCCTTCGTTGGTCTGAAGCTCAGTGAAATCAGCAGAGCTAAAAATAAAGTTCAGCCGATCACAGATAAGTGGCATGTGCAGATTCAAAGCGTCCACAATTGCCTGATCACGCGTTTTAGCCTCAACAAAGAGCTGCATGAAACGCTGACGACCGTTCGAGTCCGTCAGTGAAACAACAAAAGAGGGTTTGTCACCAGGCATTCGGATCTTGACATAAAGCGCTCTCGCCTTAACAGGCTTGACTGGCTCAGCGGCCGTCTCTTCTGCTGGAGGCTTCGACGCAAAAAGAAAGTAATACGCAGCCCCACCACCCCCACCCAATAGTAACAACGCCAGAACAATAATAATGATGAGCTTCTTTTTACTCTTGGGCTTGGCTTCGTCCTGCTGTTCTTGTTCCGCCATGATGCTCTCTCGGAATAATAACGACATCCGCCGCATGTGAGTTACAGCGGATCATGTATGACTCGTGGAAAAATACCTTAAGAGCGACCAGAACACCAATCTGGTGAGATTTTCACGCTACACAACAGCACTATGCATAATAATCAACCAACCTGTCGGTCGATACAGCAGTTGATTCGGTTACGGGTGCGATGACATCCCCATCCCCTTCCACCATTTCATCCCTATAGCCTGACGAAGTTTTTGGCTGATACGACTGCTCCTGAGATTGGCTGGAGTTATCTCTCACATCCACAGAGCCCAAGTTTAATCCCTGCTCCGCAAATCCATCTTTCAAGCGCTGAATGTGGCTTTCCAACGCATCTCTGACTTGAGGGGAGGTACTTTGAAAGACGATGCTAGCCTGGTCATGCTGTATGTGAATACGAACTTGCAG
Source organism: Pokkaliibacter sp. MBI-7 (assembly GCF_029846635.1). NCBI lineage: Bacteria > Pseudomonadati > Pseudomonadota > Gammaproteobacteria > Oceanospirillales > Balneatrichaceae > Pokkaliibacter > Pokkaliibacter sp. MBI-7. The sequence goes on from NZ_JARVTG010000001.1 coordinate 328,761, forward strand.
CGACCCCATATCCTGTTGGTCCAAATGCAGGTCAGCAGTTTGTACACCCTGCTGATTCAACACCTGTAACTGGCGATTCAGTTGAGTAGCCCACTGTTCGGTATCAGGTTTACCTGTCAAAACTCCAGAACCAGTGGCAGGGTTCTGTGATGCCGTTATCAATGCGGACTTGAAGTCCTGCACTTGTGCCTTATCAAGAGCTGATACGCCAGTGGCACCGGGATCCAGTCCATCAAAAGACGAGTTACCTGTACCTTTTCCCTGATGAGAACCTTCGTGCGCTCCACCAGAGTCTGCTCCAGAATCCGTCAAGGTGCTTGAATCACCGGTAGCAGTACCGACCGAATTCGCTGTTGGCATTGGCTGCCGCTCATTACCACTCTCTATGCCAACGACTTTTGCTCCAGTACTCGGAGGCAAAGTACTACCAGACGTCTGGAAATCATCAGCAACTGTAGCACTACCAACCGCAGCACTCGCTCCAGGTAGTTGCGCTGGATTGGTGACAGTTACGTTAGCCACCTCCACTCCGACCTGCTGTACGCTGGCACCTTGCTGAATCTGTTGAATTTGTTGAGTCTGTTGAGTCTGTTGAGTCTGTTGAGTCTGTTGAGTCTGTTGAGTCTGTTGAGTCTGTTGAGTCTGTTGAGTCTGTTGAGTCTGTTGAGTCTGTTGAGTCTGTTGAGTCTGTTGAGTCTGTTGAGTCTGTTGAGTCTGCTGAGTCTGCTGAGTCTGTTGAGTCTGTTGAGTCTGTTGAGTCTGCTGAGTCTGTTGAGTCTGTTGAGTCTGTTGAGTCTGTTGAGTCTGTTGAGTCTGCTGAGTCTGTTGAGTCTGTAAAGATAAATCTGATTTCTGCACTGACTGCGCTTCTATAGGATTAGTTTGCGAGCCCTCAGAAATACCAGCGCCATTTTTGGTAAACGTTACTGACACCTGAGGTTGCGATACTAAAGCAACTGCTGATTGAGTTTCACCTCCTTCACTAGCATCAGGCAGCTCTGTGGCTATCGCTTGAGATGTACCCAGCAAAACCGATACACCTGAACCGTTTCGCGTCACTACGTTGACATCAGCAGGTGATGGCGGCGCAACACTATCACTAGCTACATCGCGGCTACTGAGTGTGGCTAAGGGAGCAAACTTGGTCAGGCTTGCAATATCACTGTTTTGTGAAGATAACTGAGGACCACTGGGGACAGACTGCAACTCAGACTGAATATTATTGTCACTACCTACGACGCTTGGGCCCTGCGTTGGAGGCTGAGGCTGATTTGTTGGCGCCCCCCTGTTTGCTTGCGTACTGCTTTCAGGTACTCCACCCAGCGAGGGCTGAGAATTTTGCCCAGCTAACTGCGATACGACCATTTGAGTATTGCCCAACGTTATCGCTGAGTTATTGACCGGCACAGTAAATCCAGAGTTTATCAACAATGTCATAGCTTCAGGCGATAACACACTGGGATCGGACTGACTCGCAGGACTCGGTGCTGAGCTTTCATCTGCTGACTTGTCAGACGGCAAAGAGTCGCCGTCACGCGGCAAGGACTGGCCTACTCCATCCACCAGCAACCCCACTCCTTCAAATCCCAGCATCCCCAACCACGCAGATACCTCGCTACCTGTGTCGGTATCAGTATCGACTGCTGATTGAGCAGCCCTATCACTCGATACAGTACTTACTTTTGAAGCCTGGAGGTCAACGGATATAGGCAAAACGGAAGATGTATCAGCTAAAGACTGCTGAGCTGCACTGAACGTAGTGCTGAACAGCTCTCCCGATACAGAAGATGTCTGATCTAAACCACGAACACCGCTTGGCACAATTGATGATGGGACCAATACATCTATAGAGGCTGTCATGTTCACTACTCACTGGCCAGATAAAGCTAACCAGCAAAAGGCAGGCCACATTTCATGAGATCAACTGTCAGGTCCCTAGATATAACTTCTTGAGTGCTGCACACACATGAAAATGCTCAGCACAGACTGCATCCATCAAGCCCTGAGCTTCACTCAGGTTGTTGTGCATCCCTGCAGCCTCAAGCAGTTTTAGAATTTCCGCCAGTGAGGTTGCTCCGATATTGCTGCTACTTCCCTTCATGCTATGGGCGCTCTGACGCAGCCCAACGCCATCCCCTCGCTCTATGGCATCCTTAACCTGCGCAAGCCGCAATGTAGAATCATCGATGTACGTCTCAATGAGCTCCACAAACTCGTCATCCATAACCTCCTGTAATTCAGACAACAATGCCAGATCAAGCTGCATGACTGTTCTCCATAATGTCACTGTAGTTGGGAAGGCTCTGGGAAATGACTTGGAGCGAACAATATATTTATGAACACAGGCCTTGATACTCATACCTTCAAGTACCGAGAGTGTCTCACCTGATACCGCCACCAGTCTGACTAATTGACAGGCACTCTATTCTTCAAAGCGCCACTTAAAAACAAGCTCCACCTTGTTGCCCGTACCAATGAAGCGCACTGATTCGCAGAGTGAATGAATCAGTGCAATGCCGCGACCGGCATAGCCCTTTTGCGCCAGAGAGCTTTGCAAGGCATCAACATTGAATCCTTCACCACTGTCCTCGATGCGGATTTTCAAAACACCTCCATCCTGATTCAACCGATGATCTATATGAAAGACGATTCTGCCATCCTCAAGCGAGGCTAAGCGTCTGTCTCGCTCAGTGTAATACTCGGAGAAACCAACAATGTCTGACTTCGCCCGAGAGTTAAGTCTGAGCACACCGTGTTCAAGCGAGTTAGAGAATAACTCTGAGAGGAGCATATAGATTTGTCCGCTAAAACGACGTAATGCAGGCACCTCCATAATAACCTGAAGCAACAGCGGCAACGGATTGTATGTTTTCAAGGTATTGGGGTAGAGAGTATAAGTAAACGACCAGTCACTGGGACCATACTTGCGACTACTGACAAAAGGCTCGGCCAAATCAATCAGCTCTGCAACATCGCACATTCGAATTTCTACCAGCGTTAAATCATCTTTAACACCCTGCTGACCCGCAAACTCGTTTACAGCCTCACCTATTGTCTCGAATAACCGCTCCGGGCTGATACAGCGAGAGAAAACCTCATGTAGCCGCTCCTCCCCAAACATCTGATCCTCTGCATTACTAGCCTCCAGTATGCCATCTGAGTACAGATAGACACGATCATCATCTCTGAGCGTATAGCGCTCAGTCTCATCGCTGAATCGCTCATTACCCACAACGCCCAATGGCAGATGGGCCGATTTGAGTTGCGTCAATAAACGACTCTCCGAATGAAAGATCAAACCATCCGGCAAACCACCATTCCACACTTCTACCGTTTTTTTATTGAAATTGAAGTCAAGCATTGCGGCACAGCAGAAGAACCCTGTCGGTAGAATACGCTTGAGTCGCTGATTGATCTCACGCAAGACATCCCCCATGGCATATCCCTTTGATGCCATGGAATAGAAGATCTCCGCCATAGGCATTGCGCCAATCGCAGCAGGCAAGCCGTGCCCGGTGAAGTCACCCAACAGCACAAACATGTTGCCTGAAGGTGTACGAGAGGCGAGTAAGACATCGCCATTGAAAACGGCTAGAGGAGAGAGCAGGTGCTTGATATTACTAGCATCAAGACAACCACTGTGAGCCACGTTATCAAACACCCGCTTGGCCACATGTTGCTCATGAAGCAATCGCTTATTATGGAGAGATATCTCGTCTCGCTGCTGCTGCAATACGTGATGCATGCGCCGCATTCGATTAAATGCGTTGATTTTGGCTTGCAGAATCGTGGGATTGTAAGGCTTAGAGAGGAAATCGTCACCGCCAGCCTCAAGGCAGTCAACTAGAGAATGAGTATCTTTAAGTGAAGTAAGGAATATAACCGGAACCAGCTCTTCGCCAGCCATCTGCTTGATTTGACGAGTCGCCTCAAAGCCATCCATATTTGGCATCAGCGCGTCCATGAGAACGATATGCGGCCGGTAGCGCCTGAATGCTTCTACAGCCTCACTGCCGTCTTGCGCTGTATATACCTCATACCCCTGCTTTCTTACTATTGCCCGCAGAATCATCCGATCACTGGTGTTATCATCAGCGACCAGGATACGCAACGAGGCATCCTGGTGCTCCTGCGTATCCATTTCACCGTCAGCAAAATGCATGATGTCAGGAAATGTTGAAGAGTTGACCGAAGTTGGAAATTATCAGGATTTTTTTAACATCCATATTGCAGTTTACAATTCGAATATCAGCACCATCACCACCCGCATAATCACGCAACAGCAGCAACATCCCCAACGCAGAGCTGTCAAGGTATGTGGTTTCCTTCATATCTATGATGAAAACACGCGGAAGTTTTTCACCGACACTTTCATAGGCCTCACGAAAATCCTGGTGTGCACTAAAGTCAAAGCGTCCTTGAATACGAATGGTCAATTCTTTACCGTCATTGGAAAGCTGGGACCAGATTGCCATTACTCACCTCTTCATTCAAACCACGTCACTATCGACAGGTTATCATCGGCATCACAAGATCAGACAACGGCTAAATAACGTCTCGGTTTTGTTGAACTCCTGTACCGGGTCGCCTGCTTTAGCCAAACCACTTGCCCTACTATACGCTATCAGAACTCACACCCCTATCGTTCGTCTAAAATACACGAAAGACCAGTCGTAAGCGGAGCCCTTACCGCAAGTACACGTCACCTAGGTATAGCTATTGCGAGGAATACTGACAAGCTCATTTTGCCGCCATGCTTCGCTACTTTGATTCATACTCCCGGAGAGTGATGAACAACACATGACCTGTGACTCAGAGGCAAAGACACCTCCTCAGTCAATATCACCTCTGGAGCGATAGTGCTGAATGAGCTCATCAAGAGCTTTCTGCTCCTTCCGACCCAACTCTAGCTGCTCCTGTGCCTTGATCGTTTCCAGCCAGGCCTCAATAGCCTTTACTCGCGCACGAGCTTGTTGCCAGTTACTTATATGCCGCTCCACTTCAGCCTGTTGCTGAGCCACTGCACGTCCCTGCTGACCTAATGCTGTTTCCAGCCGCGCCATAAACTGTTGCTGATTCAACCAGTCACGAGCCGACACCCCCGCTTCACCTTTCCTGTGTAACTGTTCGATGTATTCAAGCTGATAACCCTGAAGCTGCTGCAGTTGCCCCTCAGTCTGTGATAAACGCTGGCGCTGAGTCGCGAGGCGCTGAGCGGCCTTCTGCTCATCACGTTGCGCGAGCGTCAGAACAATGTGCAGGCGTTGAGAACGCAAAGCCATGAAAGCTTACACCTATTGAATGTTCAGGAGTTTTCCTACCAGATCCTGAGCGACAGCTAACCGCACGGGTTCGTGCAAGCCTTGCTGAAGGAACATGCGCATGGCAGGGATCAACTGAATAGCACGATCTGTGTCAGGGTCACTACCTTTGGCATAAGCCCCTACACTCAAAAGATCACGCACCTGCTGGTAACGGGCATACAGCTGCTTGAACCGCTGCGCCTGCTTGAGGTACTCAGGTGTCACCACTTGCGGCATCGCACGACTAATCGAAGCCTCGATATCTATGGCAGGATAATGCCCTTCTTCTGCCAACCTCCGGGCCAGCACCACATGCCCATCCAGAATCGCACGAGCTGAATCCGCAATGGGGTCCTGCTGGTCATCCCCTTCAGTAAGCACGGTATAGAAGGCGGTGATTGAACCTCCCCCTTTTTCACCATTGCCAGCCCGCTCTACCAATTTTGGCAGCTTGGCAAATACCGAGGGTGGGTAACCCTTACTCGCCGGAGGCTCACCGACAGCGAGAGCAATTTCACGCTGCGCCTGGGCATAGCGCGTCAAAGAATCCATCAGCAGAAGCACATCGAGCCCTTGTGCACGAAAGTACTCCGCAATACGTGTCGCTAACTGAGAGGCACGCAAACGCATCAGGGGTGAATCATCTGCGGGAGACGCAACGACAACAGCACGACGCAGCCCCTCTTCACCCAATACGTCCTCAATAAACTCTTTGACCTCTCGACCACGCTCTCCGATCAGGCCTACAACCACCACGTCTGCCGTAGTAAATCGAGTCATCATCCCCAAGAGAACGCTTTTACCAACGCCACTTCCTGCAAACAACCCGAGCCGCTGCCCACGCCCGACGGTGAGCAGAGAGTTAATCGCACGAATGCCCACATCCATCGGCTCGCGGATCGGCTGCCGTGCCAATGGATTTATAGTCTCCCCTTGCAAGTCAACATAGGCTTCAGCATTCAGCGGGCCAAGACTATCCAGAGGCTTCCCTACGCCATTCAGCACACGTCCAAGCAACCCCATTCCCACCGGGACGAGGCTTGTTGAACCTGTCGGCTGCACCTTGGCCCCCGGAAGCAAACCTTCAACACTATCAACAGGCATCAGAAAAACACGGTCCCCATGAAAGCCAACGACTTCCGCCTCCACCGTATAACCAGGTTTAACACTGACCTGACAAAACTCACCGAGAGCAACGCGGCAACCGGTCGCCTCAAGTGTCAAACCAACCACACGAGTAACACGTCCAGCCGCCCTGGGCCGCAGTGGTGTATAGAGAATACGCTGCTGATCACTCAACCAGGACAGAAGCTGAGCCTGACTCATGACGCGGTATCGTCTGCGTCAATGTTGCCATCCTGCTCAGCTAAAGGTTCATTTTCTGCCTCTTTAGCCAAACGCTCTGCAGATATCCGGTGCTGTTGTGCAAAGCCCTGCAACACATGAGCAACGCGCGGCTCAATAGCAGCATCTACATAGCTGAACGGAGTACGAACGATGACCCCACCTGGAGACAGACTAGCATCCTCCTCAACTCGCCAGTCATACCCCTCACGTTGTAACAGCACTTGAATTGAGGGTAAATCGGCAGGGTGGGCTCTAAGAGCGGTGCCAGAAGAGGGGTCAGGCAGCTCCTCCATGATTCGTTTCACCAGTTGTTGAATATGGGCAGGGCTGCTACTAAGTTCGTGATCCAGCACAGCCTCAACCATTTTCCTAACCAGTGCTGCCATCCCTTCGATCAGCTCGCTGTCTTGACGCTTCAGCGGCTCAGCAAAAGCATTGACTAATGCCAATAACTGAGCCTCCGCCTGTTCAATTCGCTGAGACTCAGCCTGATAAGCTTCTGCATGACCTGCCTCCTGGCCTTGCTTCCGCCCTTCTTCCAAGCCTTTTTTTACACCCTCAGCATGGCCAAGCGTTTTTCCTTCCTGATAGCCCTCATCCCAGGCTTCCTGACGAATAGCTTCGACCTGCTCCAGTGTCAGAGGCTCAACATGAAACTCCTCTTCCTCCGCAGGTTCAATGTCCAGTACCTGAGCTTGTAAAGGCTCAGGATCGGCAACAGGCTCTGGCTTGAAAGTTAAACCATGCTCAGTAAGTGACAGGTGTTCCTTGCCATCACTCACCTCGGGTAATTGCCAGCGCTCGTACTGCTTACCGGTACTTGCGGGGATACGATGGGGCTGCTGTTCAACATTACTCACGGATTAAACCATCTGCTCACCGCCACCACCGAGCGATATCTGGCCGTCATCGGCCAGGCGGCGGGCGATACCAAGAATTTCTTTCTGCGCGGTTTCAACATCGCTGACCCGAACAGGCCCACGAGCCTCCAGATCATCTCGCATCATCTCAGCCGCACGTTTAGACATATTCTTGAAGAATTTTTCCTGCAGATTCACATCTGCACCTTTCAAGGCAACGATTAGAGTGTCTTGCTCGATCTCTCTCAACAGGGCCTGGATGCCCCGATCATCCACATCACTGAGATTATCAAAGACGAACATCAAGTCAGAAATTTGCTCTGCCAGATCCTCATCAACTTCTTTGAGAGAGTCCATCAGCGTAGCTTCAATGTTGCTATCGAGGAAGTTCATGATATTTGCAGCGACTTTGACACCACCAATATTGGTGGTCTGCGACGACGAGCTGCCAGAGAACTGACGCTCCAGAATGTCATTCAGCTCTTGCAGGGCTGCAGGTTGCACCGTATCCAGGGATGCAACACGAAGGAGGATATCAAGGCGTACCTTTTCATCGAAATGCGCCAGCACTTCAGCAGCCTGATCAGAATCCAGATAGGACACCACAATGGCCTGAATCTGGGGGTGCTCATAACGAATGATATCGGCGACCTGCCTGCCTTCCATCCACTTGAGCGTATCCAGCCCCTTGGTATTTCCACCTAAAAGGATGCGATCAATCAGGCCGCTTGCTTTATCTTCACCGAGCGCCCGGGTCAGCATGCTGCGAATGTAGCTATCAGAACCGATACCCAAGCCGGTTTGGTTACCTACTTGACCAAGAAACTCGGCTACCACAGTTTCCACCTGGTCTTGCTGCACACTGCGCAACTGCGCCATGGCAGAACCGATCTTCTGTACTTCCTTCGGCCCCATGTGCTTGAGAATTTCTGCCGCATCATTCTCGCCCAGTGTCATTAACAGGACTGCGGTTTTCTCCAACTGACTGAGCTTTGGTTTCTCACTCATCGCTTATCCAACTCTTGATCACCTGAGCTACACGACCGGGGTCATCCGCAATCAGACCGCGAATGGCATTCAACTGTTTCTCAAAACTTTCGTTCGGGCCAGGAAGCAAGCTTTCATCCACACTCGCCAGAGTGACTGCTTCATCTGACAGATCATCATCGATCCCTTCCAGCGCTCTGAGTTCAGCGTCACTGGCAGCCGCCTGATTTTGTCCTACCGATGACAGGCTGCGCAGAATCGGTCTCAATACCCCGAATACCAGAATAAGGACAAACAGCACCGCCCCGCCTTGCTTGACCAAATCCCAGAACCAGGAAGTCTGCCAGAAAGGTATATCTTCGGAGGTGAACATGTCCTCCGACTGTACAAAGGGGGAATTCACTACATTAACGCTGTCACCCCGTTCAGCCGAGTAGCCTACAGCATCACGTACTAACACCGTCAGGCGCTGTAGCTCATTTTCAGTCCAGGGAATACGTTTGGTTTGCCCTGAGGCAGGATCGACAGACACCAGATCATCAACCACGACCGCCACAGAAAGCCGACGAACCCGTCCGACTTGATGTTTGGTATAACTGATAGTCCGGTCCAGCTCGTAATTACGTGTGGACTGCTTTCTCGAAGTCACAGGGGAAGAGGATGACGAAGCACTGGCGGTACTGCCATTCGTCACTTCAGGAACAGAAGTTTCTGCAGGAGGCTGGTTCGATAAGGCCCCTGGAATACCGGAAGCACTGGAGGCACTTTTTTCTTCATCCAGTACCTGCTCACTGCGCAATGAGGGTAAATCAGGATTGTATTGCTCATCCGTCTGCTCGACAGCAGTAAAGTCAAGATCTGCGGAGACTTCCGCTTTATAGCGATCTGCTCCGACAACCGGCTCCAAAATACTGCCGACCCGACGAGCCAGAGTCTGCTCAATTTTGCGGGTGTACTCAAACTGCTCAGCCGCCATCCCGGCGTCAGAGTCAATTTTCTCTTCAGACAGCAACCGGCCTTTTTGATCTACTACTGTGACATCTTTAGGATCAAGCCCCGCGACGCTGGATGCGACAAGATTCAGAATAGAAGTGACCTGGTCCTTTTCCAGCGTCCGTCCGGCATACAACTCAACAAAAACAGAAGCCCTTGGTTTACGGCTGTCACGCACGAAAACCGACTCTTTGGGTAAGGCAAGATGCACCCGGGCAGACTTGACCGCCAATATGCTGGAAATCGTGCGCGCCAGCTCTCCTTCAAGGCCCCGACGATAGCGGGTGGCCTCCATGAACTGGCTGCTACCCAGCGGCTGCTCCTTGTCCAGAAGCTCAAAACCTACGGTCTTGTCGCCTATCAGGCCATCACCCGCCAGCTTGATACGCGCCTGATTGACCATTTCAGAAGGCACCAGCAGAGCACCGCTGTTAGTGTCAATTTTGTAGGGAATCTGATTGGTCTGCAGTACCTGCATGATCTGGTCTGCATCCAGATTATTCAGACTACCCAGCAGAGGACGATAACTGGGCTCCTGTGACCACAGCACGACGGCAAAGCCGATAGCAACACTGGCAGCTAACCCTACCATCAGGCCAACCTGACGGATAATACTGAGCTGCCCGAACCCCAGCATCAGAGAGCCAAACAACCCTCCCTGCTGAGTACCACCGGACAGATTATCTGCTCCCGCCTTAGCCACGATCTACTACCTCTCCCATGGCACAGTGTGAGCTTGCCCAACATGTCATAGACGACTTCACACCGTCATGCTCATGATTTCTTTATATGCATCAACCAGCCGGTTTCGGACCTGGGTCATGGCATCAAAAGAAATGCTGGCCTTCTGCAATTCGATCATTACTTGTGGCAGATCGACGCTAGGGTCGCCCTGCTCGTAGGCGGTGGACATAGAGTTGGCCTTATTCTGCTGTTCAGACACGGAGTTCACGGCCTGATTCAACATATCCGCAAAAGAAGGCAATTCGGAGGATTGGGTAACGGCATCAACGGACTGAGCATCCGGCTTGGGTACAGATGTCTTCTGTACTTGTGCCTGCAACGTACGCATCTGCGAAAGAACGGACTGAATATCAGCTCTATCTGCCATGACGCTCGCCTCCTATGTCAGTTTTGTTGCCGCATACAGCAATACCGGGTCTGTTACCCGGTCTTGGCATCTTACTTAAATTGTTAAAAAATAAAAAGTTTACTGTCTGCCAAGGGTCGAGAGACTGGGTTTGAAACGTTCAAGCTGCTGTCACGAAATCCCCTATAACACACCACAATCGCCTTGTGTCAGACGCACATACATCAAGGCAACGGTGATGGCATCTCCCAATGCAGTATGGCGTTCAATGATCGGCAGGTCCAACTTGCTGGCAATAGTGTCAAAACGCAGATCCACATGCCCGCCCGGGTAACGCCATTTAATGATGTTGTTATATACCTCAGAAAGCTCAATCGCCTTGTTCGGCAAACCAAACCCAAACTGGGGGCGCATGTACTTATCCAGCATCCGCACATCAAAATTCACGTAATATCCAAGCAGAGGGCGATTGCCAATGTAGGCCAGCAACATCTGCAATGCTTCATCGATCTCTACACCATCTGCCAGATCCATAGCCCGGATTTTATGGATAGGCACCGACTCACGCCTGAAATTGGCTGGAGCCTTCAGCTTGATATCCAGACGATCACTGAGCATCACTCGTCGCTGTTTACGAATCTTGACAGCACCAATCGTGAGAATCTCGGCTTCCGCCACATTGAGACTGGTGGTTTCGCAATCCAGAGAAACAATCTCGTCACCCTCATAGGGTTCAAACAAAGCAGCAAAAGGACCATCGCCATGTTGACGGCGCTCACGCCAGACACGCAGAGACCTGAATAACGACATTACTAACCCTCAAGCCGATAGCGCTGGGTCAGAAACTGCTTGAACTCCTTCACGACATGAAGAGCTTCACGCAACAGATCCCTATCCAGACGATCAAGGCGCTCTACTACCAGCATGTTGGCATCTTTATCGGATGCCCCTTCGCTTTTCATACGTTCTAACTGCTGCTGCAATCGCAACTGAATAAAAAGACCGAGTGCATGAACCAGGTCCAGCCCCAGTTTCTCTGGCAACTGCTGGCTATTTATAAGTAGCTCAACGCGTTTGAATGTATTCGTTTCGAGCACCTTATGCTCCAGTGCCAAAGTACGAATGCCATGCACGATCGGAAATATCCCCCCCTTCTTGATATCCAGACCATGCTCTTTATTTTTGATGCCACCAAAAAAGGTGAGCGGTGTGGAGAAATTGAGAGCAGCCCTGGCGAAGTGAGAAAAGAAAATCTGGTTACTCGACAGCTCCCGGAAGAACCAGTTCCGCGCCGCCTTGAATAACGCCGCGTTGCCAGCAACCGCATGAGCATCCACAGCAATAGCAAGTCGAAGCAGATTGTCGCCACTGGCCTGCTGTGACCAATGGCGCAGATTTTGAGTCCACTGCTCGAGACTCAAGACCCACTCTGGATTGGATACCATGATGCCCCCGGGACAGGGAGGATAACCAAAGCGCGCCAGAATACGCGAGAACGCCTCAAGTACTGATTGTTTTTCTGGCCACGATAAACCATTGCGCATCAACACCGCGTTGTCCTGATCGGTTTTGAGAATTTGCTCCCGACGACCCTCGCTCCCCATGACGATAAGGCACACATGCGGCTGAATATCTTCCGGCACTAACAGGTTAAAGAGCTTTGCCATCACCTTCTCATTCATGGTGGCGATCAGCTCCATGGCAAACTGGACCTTCACGCCATGCACATTGAGGCCTTGCACCAGATCGTTGAGCCCCGTTGCGACTTCTTCCAGATCCTCCACGGTCTGAGCCCTGTCAATACGCAAGCCCAGCACATGGGAGTGATTGGAGAAATAACTGAGGACATCGGTCAGCTCCAGAATGCCTTTTAGCTCCTGATCATCCTTGACTACCACACGCTCAATACGGTGCTCAGTCATCAGAACCAGAGCATTGAACAGGTACTCATCATGACCCACCTGAATCAGTCGGTAAGACGCAATGTCTGCCACGTCCGTGGCTGCAGACAATCCCTGTTGCAGCAATGCCGTCAGCATGTCAGTCCCCGTCACCATACCGTAGCGCCCTCCCCGCCTGACCAGCAGACAGTCCACCTTGCGCTCACGCATCAAGGCAAAGGCATCCTGAATACAGGTACCTTCCAACAGGATCAGAGGCTCACGCATGCAGGAGTCATCCACCCGCGCCAACATGAACTCGGTCATATCCTGGCTCGCATTGCCATTACTGCGCAGCTGAAAGCGACCCGCAAAGCTGTTGCGGAAGTAGTCTCCAAAGACAGGATTGCTATCAACCAGATCCAGCAGGATACGAGTAGGGAGGATATGGCAGATGGTTTCTTCTACCGCGACAAAATTGTGGATGGCACGACCACGCATGGATGACCAGGCACCGAAATAGTCCTCCTCGGTATAGTGCACATAGGTATGTCGCAGCTCCTCAGGGCGAGCAACATCCTGCTCATCCTCTTCAGCGACACGCCCCTTGAGCAATATATGTAATCCCTCGGGAGGTTCACCGGCCTTGATGATCACCTCACCTGCCTGAAAATAGGCAATATCCAGATTATTCTGCAGTACCCCCAACTCTGCGGGAGAAAGCAGATTGAACGGGGGCTTCGATGTATTGAATGCCGTTGTCATGGAATTCCCCTCTTGCAGACTATGACGCTCAGCGCATGTTCACGATCTCGTTCGCAAGCCTGGAAGAGCACTCGGATAGTTTTTCAACGCTGTTTAGCCAATGGTGCTCTCAAAACAACACACTCCCCGAAGGGAGTGTGTGCAGAGATGATTTACCTACACCTGCTTAGTGGCTATGAGCTGCCCCGGCACCGCGAGGAATACGGATATCCTCGACCACATGCTGAATTTCTGCGGGTGGAGGAGGAGTCATGGAAGACACGATGAAGGCCACCACAAAGTTCAGGATCATACCCACTGTGCCAAAGCTTTCAGGAGTAAGGCCCATGAAATATTGTGCCGGCGTGCCACCCATGAACTTGAAGTAAGTGATATAGCAGGCAGTCACCACCAGACCGACCACCATGCCACTGATGGCGCCCTCTTTATTCATGCGCGTGGAGAAAATACCCATCACGATGGCAGGGAAGAAGGACGCCGCTGCAAGACCAAACGCCAGGGCAACTACCTGAGCAACAAACCCCGGAGGATTCAGACCGAAGTAGCCCGCCACCAGTATTGCCACCACTGCCGCACCTCGCGCCGCCAGCAACTCATTCTTCTCTGACATATGCGGTGTCAGTGTTTTCTTGAACAGGTCGTGAGCGATAGAAGTGGAGATTACCAGCAACAAGCCCGCCGCAGTGGACAACGCAGCAGCGATAGCACCTGCGGCTACCAGCGCGATAACCCAGTTTGGCAGCTGGGCAATCTCAGGATTGGCCAGTACCAGAATGTCGTTATCTACATAAACTTCGTTAGCGAAAGGCTGTTTTGCAGGATCAATCTTAGCCTTGTCTGCGCTTACACCATTAGTAACCAAACGATGGCCATCCTCTGCACGCTTGTCACCATCAAACGCGGGCTTACCCCCCTCGAATGGTTTACCAGCCGCATATTGGACTTTTCCGTCTCCATTTACGTCAGTCCACGCAATAAGCCCCGAGTTTTCCCAGTTTTTGAACCAGGCAGGCATATCTGCGTAGAGTGTTCCCTTGCCCTCAGCACCGTTTATGGTGTTGATCAGGTTCAACCGACCAATGGCTGCAACCGAAGGGACGGCCGTGTACAGAATAGCGATAAAAAGCAGAGCCCAGCCGGCAGAGACACGGGCATCCTTGACACGAGGTACAGTAAAGAAACGCACGATAACATGCGGTAATCCAGCTGTGCCCGCCATCAAAGCGATAGTAAAGAAGAAAATATTGAACAGATTATCTGTACCTTGCGTGGTATAGGCCGTAAAGCCCAACTCCTCTACCAAACCATCAAGCGCATCCAGCACGGGCTTACCGCCCAACGTACTGCTGAAAGCAGGATCAACAGCAGCTCCCAATCCGGTTTGAGGCAGGAAATGGCCAGTGACCTGCATGGTGAGGAATATAGCTGGCACGGTATAGGCAAAAATCAATACGCAGTATTGAGCGACCTGTGTATAGGTAATCCCTTTCATACCCCCCAGTACAGCGTAGAAGAATACGATGATCATACCGATGACGACGCCCATATCGATGGATACGTGCAAAAAGCGAGAGAATACAATACCTACACCGCGCATTTGTCCGGCAACGTAGGTAAAGGAAATAAAGATGGTACAGATAACGGCGACCGTTCGGGCAGTACTCGAATAATAGCGATCACCGACAAAGTCAGGCACGGTGAACTTGCCGAACTTCCTCAGGTAGGGAGCCAGCAACAATGCCAATAAGACGTAGCCGCCAGTCCACCCCATGATATAGGCAGAACCGGTATAACCGATGAAAGAAATGATCCCTGCAAGAGAGATAAAAGAGGCGGCTGACATCCAGTCAGCAGCGGTTGCCATACCGTTCGCCATCGGTGACACACCACCACCGGCGACGTAGAACTCCTTGGTGCTGCCTGCCCGAGACCAGACAGCGATGCCTATGTAGAGCGCGAAACTCAGCCCCACAAATAAGTAGGTTAATACGTCCAAACTCATAGCGTCATACCCTTCCGTTCAGGATTAATTAATTATTGTTATTTATTTGATAGGTACAGCTTTGCGTAATGCTGAAAGCAGCATTTTTATTCGTGAACGTCGTACTTCTCATCCAGCTTATTCATGCTGATGGCATAGGCCACTATCAGAATAAGGAAGATATATACCGAGCCCTGCTGGGCAAACCAGAATCCGAGTTTAAATCCGAAAAATTGCACGGTATTCAACGGCTCAACAAAAATGATGCCGCAACCAAAGGATGCCAGGAACCATATGACAAGATAGGTCAGAATGATTCTGACGTTCTCTTTCCAATAGGCCCTCGCGTTATTTTTATCTTTATCTAAGCTCATGGGACTTTTCCTTTGCATAGCAAACCAATTCAGGGAGTGCACAATTGCAATTTCAATCTAGCAAAGGTCTGCAAACTGCACAGATCAACTTTAGTCGCAACGACTTGTAACAGCTTTAAAGACGGCCCAGAAATAACAAAAAATCCTTTTAAATTCAAAAAGATAAACTCATATTGGCAGTCAATAGACTATAGTCGATACCGAGCCACAGAGAGCAAAAGCGTGAACAAGATCTGCGTTTTTGACCTTTGCTTGCACGTTCCTGAAATCAGGCAGGCATTCCAGCAACGATGCCCTTACAATGCGCCAGCATCAAAAGCTGTACTTCCAGTCGTCATTCGCACACCTAGACGGAAGGTAGCTACAGCGCACAATGTTATAGCCCGTATTTCCTTTATACTCTCGGGGGCAAATTCAGCAGTGGGTGAACACATGTTGCAAGGATGGTTAGTTATCCTGATATCACTGGCTTATGTAGGGCTACTGTTCGGCCTGGCCTATTGGGGTGATCAGCAGGTCAGACGCCAGGTCAGCAACAAGAGCCAGCCGGTGATCTACAGTTTGTCACTTGCAGCCTACTGCACCTCCTGGACCTTTTATGGTGCCGTTGGGCGTGCCGCATCGACAGGCTGGGAGTTCCTCGCTACCTATATCGGCCCTGTTGTGGTGTTTGTTTTTGGTATCCGGTTACTGGGCAAGCTGGTACAGGTCAGTAAAAAGCAGAATATTACCTCCGTATCGGACTTCCTTGCTTCGCGCTACGGCAAAAGCCAGGGCCTGGGCGCTGTCGTTGCCTGCATGACCGTCATCAGTATTCTTCCGTACATTTCGCTACAGCTGAAAGCGGTGGCGATGAGCTTCAATGTTCTGACCGGCACCAGCCAGAGTGCAGAAAACGGCAGTGATACCGCTCTTTTCGTTGCGCTGCTGATGTCGATTTTTGCCATCCTCTTTGGTACCCGACAGATCGATGCGACAGAACACCACCGTGGCATGGTGCTGGCCATTGCTTTCGAGTCGATCGTCAAACTGACAGCCTTCCTGTCTGTCGGATTCTTTGTGGTCTTCGGCATTTATAACGGCTTTGAAGACCTGTACCTCAAAGCATCGGTGCAACTGGCGGATAACAACAACTTCAAGAAAGATCTGTTTGCAGGCAGCTTCCTTACCGAATGCTTCCTTGCCGTGCTGGCCGTCATTTGTCTGCCACGCCAGTTCCATATGACCATTGTCGAGAATACCCATCCACAGGATCTGCGCACCGCACGCTGGCTATTCCCGCTATATATGATTCTGATGAGCCTGTTCGTGCTGCCTATTGCTACTGCCGGGATGGCCACCTTCCCTTCCGGTTTTGTCAACGCGGATAGCTTTGTACTGACCCTGCCCCTCAGTGCCAAAGCCGATGGACTGGCCATCTTCGCCTATATAGGTGGGCTGTCGGCCGCAACCAGCATGGTCATCGTAGCCAGCGTGGCGCTCAGCACCATGATCTGCAATGACCTGATCATGCCGATCATGTTCAAGCTGCGCGGCAGCCGCTTATCCAACGAAGAAGACATCGGCGCGTTGCTGCTCAACACCCGACGGGTGACCATCTTCTGCCTGCTGCTGCTGGCCTATTTCTACTACCGTCTGCTCGGAGCACACACCTCGCTGGCGGACATCGGCCTGATGTCCTTTGTCGCTGTGGCACAGTTCGCACCAGCCCTGATCGGTGGCCTCTACTGGAAAAAGGGCAGTCATCAGGGCGTGATGGCGGGCCTGCTGGCCGGTTTTGCCATCTGGGCTTACACCCTGCTGATTCCTGCCTTGATCCAGACCGGCTTGCTTAGCCCGACCTTACTTGCGCATGGCCCCTTTGGTCAGCCATGGCTGGAGCCACATGCACTGTTTGGGCTAACAGGACTTGACCCTATCACCCACGGCACACTGTGGAGCTTACTGGTCAACACCTGCCTTTATGTCTGGATATCCAAACACTCCAACCAACGTCTGATCGACCGGATTCAGTCCAGCAGCTTTGTCGATACCCTGGATGATGGTCAGCTCGGCTCCTCGCGCAATCCGACGGAACATATCAGTGTCGGTGATCTGCAGATGCTGACTGAGCGCTTCCTCGGCGTTGAGCGTACCCAGCGCGCATTCCGAAGCTTCTATCATGAACGTCATCAGCGCCTGCCTAACGCCAATGAGAAAGCACCATCAGACCTGATTCATTTCTGTGAACGATTGCTGGGAGGCGTGATTGGAGCGTCATCCGCACGCATCGTTATCGGCTCGACACTGCGCGGTCGCGACATGCAGATCGGTGATGTCGTCACTATTGTCGATGAGGCTTCTCAGGCGCTGCAGTTCAACCGCAGCATGCTGCAAGCCACCATTGAAAACATCAGCCTGGGTATTACCGTCGTCGACAACCAGCAGCGTCTGATGGTGTGGAACCGCGCCTATCTGGCGATGTTCTCCCACCCGCCGGGCCTGATCAGCGTCGGACGCCCGATTGAAGAGGTCTACCGCCATCTGGCACTGCAAGGTGAGTTTGGCCCCGGAGATCCTGAAGAGCATGTGCATCGCCGGATGGAATTACTGAAACAGGGCCGATCCAACAGCTACGAGCGTCATCGTGCAGACGGCACAGTGCTTGAAGTCAGAGGCAATCAGATGCCCGGGGGTGGCTATGTCACTACCTATACGGATATTACCCAGTACAAGCGAACGGAAAGCGCCTTACGCGAAAGTGAGCGCAGCATCCGCATTTACACCGATAACGTCCCGGCACTGATCGCCTACTTCGACAGCGAACGCCGCTACCGCTTCATCAACCAGGCCTACGAAGATATGTTCGGTCTGGATCGCAACAGCATTGCAGGTATTCCCTGCTATGACGTGCTGCCTCCTGCAGAATATGCCCAGCGCGAGCCGTACATCAGCAATGTACTGGCAGGCCAGCGCCAGACCTTCGAGATCACCCTGCCACCACTGGACGATGATCATGAACGCTACGCACAGGTAACCTATCTGCCCCATATCAATGAAGAAGGGCACATCATCGGTTATTTCAGCGTATACATAGACATCACCGAGCGCCGTAAAGCCGAGATGTTACTGCAACAGACCAACGAGGATCTGGAAACGCGGGTACACGAACGCACTCAGGCACTGTCCATCGTCAACCAGGAGCTGCGTAAGGAAAATATTATTCGCTCGCTGATCGAGGACGAGCTGCGACAGGCCAAAGGGGAAGCAGAGGCTGCCAACCTCAGCAAGACCCGTTTCCTCGCTGCAGCCAGCCATGACTTACTGCAACCTCTGAACGCAGCACGCCTGTTCTCATCCGCGCTGTCACAGCGTCACTACGACGAAATGACCCATGAACTGGTAGGTAATCTGGATGGTTCGCTCAAAGCAGCGGAGGAGCTGATCAGTACTATTCTGGACATTTCCAAGCTGGATGCCGGAGCACTGCAGCCCAATCTCAGCCACTTCCCGGTCGAACGGCTGTTCAATGCACTCAAGGCAGAATTCACAGCACTGGCTCAGGAAAAGGGACTAACATTCCATCTGGTGAACAGCCAGGTCGTCATCCACAGTGACAGCCAGCTGCTACGCCGGGTAGTCCAGAACTTTCTCTCCAATGCCATACGCTACACCCGCAGCGGCAAAGTGCTACTGGGCTGTCGCCGCACTGGTGACGCTATTCGCATTGAGGTCTGGGACAGCGGTGTAGGTATTGCCGAAGACAAAATTCATGAGATTTTTGAAGAATTCAAACGCCTCAACAACCCACAGCATGCTGACGTCAAAGGACTGGGGCTTGGCCTTGCCATCACTGACCGTATAGCACGGATCCTCGGACACAGCATTCAGGTTCGCTCGCAGGTTGGCAAAGGCACGGTATTTTCCATCCGGGTCCCCCTGGGTGAAACGGACAAAGTTCAAAATGTCAGTAAACGTGGAGGCATCGCCAGCCGTCGCAAAGGAGGTCTGGATCAGCTGCATGTGCTGGTAGTCGACAATGAGCAGCCCATCCTGAACGGCATGAAAGCTCTGCTGGAAGGCTGGGGATGTGAAGTACGCTGTGCGCTGTCAGAGCAGCAGGCGCTGGATATTCTGGATAATGATCCTGAATGGAAGCCTGGCATCTTGCTTGCCGACTACCATCTCGATAACGATCTGACCGGCGTGATGACGATCAACGCTGTGCGCAGCCGTCTTCAGCATGCTATTCCGGCTATAGTTATCACCGCTGACCGTACCGATGAGATCAAGGATGAAATCCATCAGACCGGTGCTTTTGTCCTGCAAAAGCCCGTCAAACCCGCCGCACTCAGGGCGTTAATTTCACGCCACGGCATTCATCGCAGCAAGGTGGAACCTCCCGCAACGTCACTGTGATCAACACCTGACAAAACCCCAGAAACAACAAAGCGACCGTGAAGGTCGCTTTGTTTTGGATGCCGGGCATTCAGACAAGAGAGAATGAATTACTCCAACTCGGCCTTTGGCTTGTCCACTAACAGCTGACTGGCAGCAATTACGGCCTGAGTACGACTATGAACGCCCAGCTTGCGCAAAATGGCCGTTACATGCGCCTTGATTGTGGCTTCTGACACGTTCAGTTCATAAGCAATCTGTTTGTTCAATAACCCTTCGGTCAGCATCATCAGCACACGAAACTGCTGCGGTGTCAGCGTAGCCAGCGCTTCAGCAAAACGCGCTTCTTCTTCCGTTACCTGATCATCCAGATCGTCAATGGCTACAGGCAGCCACTCTTCACCATCCATCACGCTTTGGATGGCCTCGGCAATGACCTCAAGAGAAGCGGATTTGGGGATAAAGCCTGAAGCGCCGTAATCCATAGCTTTACGAATCACATGAGGTTCTTCGCTGCCGGACACCATCACAACTGGAATACCAGGATGCTGACCACGCAGGTAAACCAGACCAGAAAAACCATTGGCATCAGGCATGTGCAGATCCAGCAGAATCAGATCAGCATCAGTGTGCTCATCTGCGGCATTCTGTGCCGCTTCGAGAGTATCGGCTTCAACAACAAGGGCGTGGGGAACCGCCTGATGCACCGCCTGCTTCAACGCCGCTCTGAACAGCGGATGGTCATCAGCGATGAGAATCTTGTTACTTGCATCCATTAGCAATCCCCTAGATTTAAAAACAGTTCTACCAGGGCGTGATCAAACCGCTGCAGTGAGTACCCGTGGTGGTGAATACAATCCACTGCACCACGTATGACTCACCGCATAAAACCTTGTACTCGATCATTCCCGCAAAATAGTGTGCAAATGGCTGGACATGCCGCCTGGAGCCCACTTAATCCGACATACAGTAGCCGAGAGCCCCTGAAAAAAATAGCAAAAATGTCACATTTTGAATGACTTAACGCTACGACACCGTGCTTTTTCTCGAGATAGATTCAGTGGACGCCTATAAAACAAACACTCCCCATGGCAGGGGAGTGTTTGATCAAATCAACCTGTCAGCGCAAGCGGTTCTGCCGGTTACTGATCAGGTCCTCTACCACGCTGGGGTCAGCCAGGGTCGAGGTGTCGCCCAGTGCACCGAAATCGTCCTCCGCGATCTTGCGCAAAATACGGCGCATGATTTTTCCTGAACGCGTTTTCGGCATACCGGGTGCAAACTGGATCAGATCTGGAGTCGCAATCGGGCCAATCTCGTTACGCACCCACGCTTTCAGCTCCTTCGACAGCTCCTCGGTGCCTTCCTCTCCCGCCTGCAATGTCAGATACACGTAGATACCCTGCCCTTTGATCGGATGCGGGTAGCCTACCACAGCAGCTTCAGCCACCTTGGGATGAGCCACCAGTGCACTCTCTACCTCTGCCGTTCCCATACGGTGGCCGGATACGTTGATAACGTCATCCACACGTCCGGTAATCCAGTAGTAGTCATCACCGTCTCGGCGGCAACCATCACCGGTGAAATAGTAACCTTTGAAAGTGGAAAAATAGGTTTGCACAAAGCGCTCGTGATCCCCCCAGATAGAGCGTGCCTGACCCGGCCAGCTATCAGCGATGACCAGATTACCTTCTGTCGCTCCTGCCAGCTCAGTACCTTCGTTATCGACCAGCCTGGGCTGCACACCGAAGAACGGACGTGTCGCAGAGCCTGGCTTGGCAGCGGTAGCATAAGGCAAAGGTACAATCATGATGCCGCCGGTTTCGGTCTGCCACCAGGTATCAACAATCGGGCACTGGCCTTTACCGAAGATACGGTGGTACCACTCCCACGCCTCAGGGTTAATGGGCTCACCCACCGAACCCAAAATACGTAGACTGGACAGGTCGCTGTCACCCAGCACATCTTCGCCCTGCTGCATCAGCGCGCGGATCGCGGTTGGTGCGGTATAGAACTGATTCACCTTGTGCTTTTCGATGACCCGGCCGAAGCGGCTGTTATCGGGATAACTGGGAACCCCTTCAAACATCAGAGTCGTGGCGCCATTGGCCAGAGGCCCATAGACGATATAGGAGTGACCGGTAACCCAACCCACGTCAGCTGTACACCAGTAGATATCACCGTCCTTATAATCAAAGACATACTGATGCGTCATGGATGCATAAAGCAGATAACCGCCCGTGGTATGTTTCAGGCCTTTTGGCTTGCCGGTAGAACCGGAGGTATAGAGGATGAACATTGGGTCTTCAGCATTCATCACCTCTACAGGGCAATCCGCTGATGCCGTAGCCATCAGCTCGTGATACCAGAGGTCACGCCCTTCGCTCCAGGCAACATCGCCTCCGGTGCGTTTGATCACCACAACGTGATCGACTTTGACATTGGGATTATTCAATGCCACATCTACGTTCTTCTTCAGGGGAACGCGTTTACCACCGCGCAATCCTTCATCCGAGGTAATCACAAAATGGGAACCGGCATCCTCTATACGGCCTGCCAGTGCATCGGGAGAGAAACCACCAAAGACAATGGAGTGAACAGCCCCTACACGCGTACAGGCCAGCATTGCCACGGCGGCTTCAGGAATCATCGGTAGATAAATGGTAACAACATCACCTTTCTTGACGCCCTGTGCTTTCAACGCGTTGGCGAACTTGCACACCTGCTCATGTAACTCTTTGTAGGTGATGTTCAGGCTTTCATCCGGGCTGTCACCCTCCCAGATAATAGCGACCTGATCTCCTCGAGTAGCGAGGTGACGATCAAGGCAGTTTTGGCTGACGTTCAGCTCGCCGTCCTCAAACCAGCGAATACTGACATTGTGCGGATCAAAGCTGGTGTTTTTAACTTTGGTGAAAGGAGTAATCCAGTCCAGCCGTTTGGCCTGATCTGCCCAGAATACATCGGGACTGTCTACGGATTGTTGGTATAACTGCTGATAGCTCTCTTCATTGATCCAGGCCGACTTGGCCCCTTCCTTGTCTACCGGATACACCTTGATATCACTCATGGTCATGCCCTTGCTAGCTATTATTGTCGTTGAAAGAGTTGCAGGCCTGGCTCCGAAACACGGACAAGTTCAACGCTATAGTCGCGCCCTGCCTGATTCCGAGCCAGTGTGTACATGAACTTTATAGTTATGGGCTGTTGCCATCCCCGCACCAGCTGCTTGATGGCTGTTATACCCCCCGAGCTACAGGGGCAATAATTAGACATTGGTATATTTGCGCCAGCATCGATGCTTCCCACCACCACACGACTAATGTGACACGCTGATAAACAGGTACATCACGATTCATTGCACATGGCTGTAACCGATAGCCAAATCAACGACCTCGTAGAAATACAAGTATCTAGGTGGCGGAAGGGCTTAATTCTCCAATGATGTATTTGAGACTTATCGCCCTTGCGCGCCAGCTCATTTCTTGGGTGGCAGTTGCCATATCAACAGCAAGTTTCTGCAGATCATAGTCATAACCTGCAGTGATAATCTGGCTTAGCTCATACGAGGTGCGATAGAAGACTAATGAAGAAAGACTGCCCAGGTGATCGTCCAGATAGGAATTGTATCGGGTAATCACCCTCGTCCCATTCATCAATGGATAAGTGATCCTCTCATGCAAACCATGCTCAAAGCCCGGTGAGTTATGCAGTACCCAATGGGACTTTTTCATCAACGCCAGCGCTTCTGTGAAACTCACTTCACCAAGGTAATCATGGTCACCCAGATGGGCATAACGATCGACATGCCTGCCGACCAGCGTCAGGCGAATACCGGCAGCTGTAAACGCCTTGATTTCCCGCTCCCGGTTACGCGCCCGAATACACAGGTCCATTTGCCTCAGTGCAGCCAATAGCTGACTGGTAAGAGGCGTAGCTGGCTGCCCTTTGGGCGCCATGACTTTCAGTCTGACCAGACAATCCCGCAAGGTCGTCACCTCTCCACGCTCAATGGCATCCGCCATGAACGAGGCCGCAGTACGAATGGGCTGTAACTGTTTCGCGTAATCGAAGTATGACACCGGATACAACACATCGATTGTCTTATCTGCAATGATGCTTTTCAGCTGATCGATGTTTCCCGGGTCAACAGTGGCGCTGCCACCATGCGGGAAAAACCGGGCGCGCCCTCCTACCATGGTGACAAAATCACAGTGATCCAGATCGACACAGAGCGCCAGATGATTAGGAGCCTGAAAGAATCGCGCCAGGTGATGAAGCGGATGATCCAGGTAATAACTGATGTGCAGGCAATCCAGACTACTTGCGAGGGATCCTCTGGCCGAGACAGGCACCTTGACACCGATACCGTTGACCGAGAGGACAAAATCAATTTTTTCATCCTGATAGCGTGGATAGCTGGTCGCCAGATCATCAAATGGTACGACCTCTACCACCACTCCCAGCAACCCAAGTTCATCTATCAGCGCAGTCATGAAAGCATCAGCAGCACCGTATTGGTGGGTTCCGGATATGTAGATGCCTTTCACGTCGATCTCCTTTGATACTGAAGCGCTGCCGCTGATAACACGATCACCAGGGCGACCACTGCTTGTCCTGTATATCCATTCCTGCCTCTCTCATACGCGCCAGCTTGTAGCGCAGGGTACGGGGGCTGATACCCAGCTTTTCCGCTGCATCCTTGCGGCTGCCACGCGTACTTTTTAACGCCTCAAGAATTAACTGAAATTCGTGCTGCATCATGTCTGCACCGAGCGCGCTATTGCTCTCCAGAGCCGCGCCCAGTAAGGGCTCATCAGCGGCATCACCGCCTACCTGCACTGTATCGCTGATCCTGGGGGAGCGACTGAATTGCGACATATCAAGGCAGATGTCGTCAGCTTCGATGACTGACCCCGGTTGCAGGATCAATGCACGCTGAATGCAGTTATCCAGCTCACGTACGTTGCCGGGCCACTTATGGGCAGACAGCTCAGCGACGGCAGCAGCGCTGAGAATTACCTTGGCCCTGCCCTGCTTGCGGCTGTGCAAGGCCAGAAGGCGCTCAGCTAATGGCTTGATATCCAGCGGACGCTCCCGCAACGGCATCCACTCCAGCGGAAAGACATTCAGGCGATAGTAGAGGTCTTCACGAAACTTCCCTTCACTGACGTACTCGGCCAAATCACGGTTGGTCGTGGCAAGCACGCGCACATCCAGCTGCAGCGTTTTTCTGCCACCAAGTCGCTCTACCTCCCGCTCCTGCAGTACGCGCAGAATCTTGGCCTGCAGCTCCAACGCCATTTCACTGATTTCATCCAGCAAAATGGTTCCACCGTTCGCCTGCTCAAACTTGCCCGGCATAGCGGTATAGGCGCCTGTAAATGCGCCTTTTTCATAGCCGAACAGAGTGGCCTCAAGCATATTTTCTGGAATAGCGGCACAGTTGATGGCAATGAAAGGCTTGTCGGCACGCACAGAGTGCTGATGTATGTAACGCGCCATGACTTCTTTACCCGTCCCCGACTCACCGCAAATCAGCACGGTGGAATCTGACCCGGCAACTCGGCGCGCCAGCTGGAACAGCCGTTTGCTTGAAGGGTCTTCAGCAACAGGTTCTTCCTGCTCAGTGACAGGTAACCTGCCAGACAGGTAACGGTCAACAATGGTGAGCAGTGCGGCAGGCTCAAAGGGCTTGAGCAAATAATCCACCGCCCCATTACGCATGGCCTCGACAGCTTTGCTGATATCGCCATAAGCAGTCATCAGCAGCACTGGCAGGTAGGGATATTGATGGCGCAGACGCTGCTGCAACTCGTAACCGTCCATCCCTGGCATGTTGATGTCACTGATCACCATATCGACACTATGCTGTTCGAGCTGCACCAGCGCCTGTTCACCGTTGCCCGCTGACACAAATTGGTACCCGGCGATGGCCAGAGTATCTTCCAGCGCCTCACGCAAGCTGGCGTCATCTTCCACCAGCAGCAGCTTCGCCTGACTCATTTTAATTCTCCAACAGTCGAACGCGGATCTTGCTCATCAATAGACGAAGATGCCGCGGAACCCTGATAACAAGGCAGGATAATACGTGCACAGGTATGTCCCGGCCTTGAACTCAGCTCGAAGCGTCCTCCATGTGCCTTGGCAACGGCCTGCACTACGGCCAGGCCCAGACCCGTCCCCTGAGCCTTGGTGGTATAGAAAGGTTGAAGCACCTTCTGTATATGTTCAGCACTGATGCCCGGCCCCGGATCAATCACACAGATAGCGACCTGTTCACCCAGCCTCTCGCCTACCAGATGCAGTTCAACACCCACCGAGCAGGCTTGTAACGCGTTGTTGACCAGATTTAACACAGCACCTATCAACACCTCACGATTGATCTGTACCACTGCCCCCTGGCTGTCATCACGAATATCGCAATCAGCATCATGACTTGTCAGCGGTACGTCCAGCGCATCTTCAATAGCACGCAGTAGCTGGCTCACCGTCATCACATCATTGAGCTGAGTCTCACCACGGGAGAAGATCAGCATGTCCTTTATTTGCTGTTCAATATTCAGCAGCCGGGAGCGCAATTTCCCGGCAAACTGCAACCGCTGAGGCTCAGCCAGAGCCGGGTTCTGAAGGTGGGAGGCATAGAGTAGAGCAGCGGACAAGGGAGTACGTACCTGATGAGCCAGGGCAGCGACCATTTGCCCCATCGCCGTCAGACGCTCATGGTGACTCAGCCGGGACTGCAGCAGGCGGGTTTCTGTCAGGTCATGCAGCAAGACAATCTGGCCTGCCTGATCCGGAAGAGAGTTGGTCAAAACCGATACCCGCCGGCCAGAACGGAGGGAAATCTCATGGCCATCATCCTTACGGGGAGCAAAGCTGCGCCGGATTACGTTGAACCACAGTTCATCCTCCAGCGGCTCACCAAGCAATGCCAAAGCAGTGGGATTCGCACGACGAATCTGACCCCGGTTATCAATCATTACCATGCCAAGAGGCAAAATATCGAGCAAAGCTTCATATTGCTCAGTGACTGCAAGTCGATCACTTTCGGCACGCTGTTGCTGCTGTTGCTGGTCAGCCAACTGCACACGCAGTTGCAGTACCTCTTGTTCAAGGGCCTGATAGCGCTGACTAAGCTCACCCGCCAGCTGATTAAACTCAGTAAATGCAGTAGTCAGGAGTAATTGCTGCTGCAGAGTATCTCGCTCAGCATTTTCATCGACCCCCTGGAGTGGTGCTGAAACCTTGTCACCTTTGCTTGTCATCACCTTCAACCCGTAAGGTAGTTGTGAGTATTATTACATGCCGAGTGTTACATGACCTTGCAACAAATCAACCCCACCGTGCTAAGCTTTTGAATTTAAAGAATTAAAATACTCACCGATAATATTTCCGTGTATCAACGTACCATATCCCGGAGAGAGCGCAATGAAACTACTTGACTGCAAACTGATCTGGGATCATGCCGAACACAATGCCTTTACCGATTTACAACTCTTCAATGGCACCCTTTTCCTGGCCTTCCGAGAAGGCAGTGCACACGTCTCTCCTGATGGAGCCATACGCATTCTTAGGGACGTAAAGGGAGAATGGCAAAGCTGCGCACTCATCTCACTTCCTGATGCCGACCTGCGTGATGCCAAACTAAGCATTGGGCCTGACAACTCCTTGATACTGCTTAGCGCCGCGGCTTATCAGGAAGGCCCGATTAAACACCAGTGCCACTACTGGACCAGCCATGACGGTGAACACTGGAGTTCAGGCACCCCTGTTGCCGAGCCCAATCACTGGCTATGGCGAATTACCTGGCATCAGAGCACCGCTTATGGTCTGGCTTATGGTACGGGAGGAACAAAGGGTCTTTTCTGGTATGAATGGACCCTGGATGGCCAGTGGCACTATCACCGGCTGGAGGAGTTTGATAACCAGTATGCCAATGAGCATGGCTTGTGCTTTGATGAGTCAGGAAAAGCATATTGCCTGCTACGCCGAGACAACAAAGATAACAAGATTACTGAAGGCCTCTGGGGTACGGCAACACCGCCTTATCGCGACTGGCAGTGGCAGCCGATGGGATTCCGTATTGGCGGGCCAGTATTAATCTGGAACCCGAATCGGTCTGGGTTCTACGCGGCGTATCGTCGATATGAACAAGTAGACCAGTGGGTACCGCAGTGGACTGAAGTGGCAGAACTGGGGATGGATGGTGGGGTCGTAGACAGCCTGACACTGCCCTCTGGAGGGGACTGCAGTTATCCCGGGTTATCGACTGATGAAACACACTTGAACTGCTCTTATTACTCCAGCCATGAAAAAGACACTTCTATTTACTGTTCAAAAATAAAAATTATTAATCAAAAAAAATTAAAACCCAAGAAAATATTTAAAAAAAGAATATGGTTGATCGTGCCAAATCCAAACATGAAACTTTATTTCTATGCAAGCAGATCTCGCCTCACTTTAAGGAATCTATTACCGATATATTTCTATGGAGCACCACCCAATACAGAGTCAAAATGATGCACCCTTTCATTCAACCGTTACAAACCCATATAAGAAAAGTCAACATCAGGATACATTTCAGTCATTCTTTTTAATTTACAAATAGATTGCTGAGAAATATCTCCCCCTCTACCGACTACACCCTTATTAAAACGTGTAAAACCGGTGTAATCAAACTCTCTTTCAATGAGATATTCTCCCTCACAAAAATCAGCAATTTTTGAGAATACAGTCTGTCTATCATCGACCAGGCTTTCGTATCGCACAAGCTCAACATCCAGTGTTGACTTATTATCAATAAAGAAAAACCAGGATGCCCAAAATTTAATATACCAAGGCCCTATCTGTTCTACGACAAAGTCAATTTTTTCATTTGCAGAAAACATCTCCCACAATTTGGGATCTACAGACACAAAAGGGAGCAGACTTTTTTCTTTCTCATAATGATCCACGAGACTAACCAAAACATCTTGAATATTTCTTATCTGAAGAATGACCTTTGCATTTAGCTGTCTGGCAAATGAAACATTCCACTCATTTGGTAAAACATGCATATGCATTAGAAAAATATCATCGTCTAACAATTTTTGCCTGTAAAACTCAGGCATGGACAGGTCTTGAAATCTTCCACCCGTATGGCAAGGCCAACCCGCTTTCCACCCTCGACCAACAAGATACTTTTCCATCACCTTGGTTACCCAGGTAGAACCACTCTTTGGCATGGCAACATGCCAAACACAACGCTTTGACGTATCTCGAAGAGAGAGCATTGTTGTGTCGTATGCCAGAAAACTGGCCAGACGCTTTAATTCACTCAGAGAAATATCGGGCAGGGTGTTAAAATCCTGCCCCTGCATGCCTTGTTTTTTTCTTCTGACCGACTCAAAAAAATCAACTATTTCACGCTCGGAATTCATCAGCCCACCCTGGAAAACTATCATTACTCATCGTAATAACTACAACAGCAGCAAATAAATTCTGAATTATTTCGACCTGCACAAGAACCCATCTACTGCCACTGTAATTTGCAATTTATGCTGAATATGCTTATCAACAAAGAATTCTTTGTTATTCTTCAGAAACTCCATAACCGCTGTTTTTGGGCTGTTTCCGGGACCCCAGGGGCGATCCGGAAACATATCAGCAGGCATATCTTCGATAAGTGTGTCATAGACGACACAATAACTTCCGGGAGTGACTAAGCTTGCGTAGGCCTTTAGTTCAGCGAGTACATGATCATGCGTATGATTACTATCCAGGCAGACTAAAACCGACTTATATCCCTCTGCCAACGTATGTACTTGAGCAACAATGTCATCAGAAATGCTCGACCCTTCCAGCATAGTAATTCTGGATGCCATAGGGTGTGCTTCAATCGCTTCTCTGTTATGGCTGCGGATGTCGATATCAATACCGATAACTTTTCGGGAAGAGTTTTTAGGATCAAGAGTTTTTCCGGACTCAATGGCCTCGCACATATCTAACATTGCCAGCATCGAGGCACTAAAGATCAACGAACCACCGTGGGCAATACCTGTTTCAATAATCAAATCCGGCTTTACCTTCCAGATGATCTCCTGAAGCCCCCAGGCATCATTAGGAAACTGAATAGCTGGGCGACCTAACCATGAAAAGTTATAAGCCCATTTATGCCGCGCCACTTCACGAATCCACACTCTGGAAAGAGCCTGCATATCCTGATCGTCACCAAGCCCTTTGATATTAGACTTTACTTCTTCTTGAAAAAGCTCATGTGGATTCACTGTAGAAACTCTCGCCAGTCAATGGATTCAGAATGGATATAGTCGACGCCTTTTTTACCGCAGTTCGCCACCAGATCAAGCCCCGTGACATAAGGCGTGAAAGCCCCATGCGACTGTGGATAGGGCGTACGCTGGTAGTTCATATACTCAACATTCACGTTTGCGGCTGCAAAACGCTCATGCTCAAGATAAGCGCGTGCGCCATGACCAGTAATATAGGTATCTCCAGACAAATGCCTGACAACGTCAAACACACGATCGGTACTACTTCCGGAGATATTCAGGGATGTAACATCCAGAAACTGGCACTGCTGATCCAGTGAAAAGTACTTCACTAACGCCAGCAGCGAGGCCCGGGAGAGTGCGGCCAGGCTGGTGTAACGCTCAGCATAGACAGACTCCACAAGAGACAGTGCATCATCTTTAAAAGGCGAGGAAGCAAAACTCTCATGTAACAACCGCAAATGCAGCGAACGCCAGTCTTTATCATCGGAGATGCTAACATCCTGAATGGCCTGTCCTAAGTGCACACCTTTCAGCGGCACTGTCATCCAACGAGTGCCTTGAGGCGTTTTCACCTGCACTCGATTGACCAGACTGCCTTTGGAGAACTGCACATCATCGTAATGTACATAGATGTCGGCAAGGCGAACCTGCTCCAGCATGCCTACCCAGGGAAACAGCATCGACTGAGAGATGACGATGTTCATGGTGTCTCAGGCTCCGCCAGGAACATCTCCATTAGCAGTACATCCTGCCATCGTCCGTCTATAAAAATATGTTGCCGCAATCTGCCACATTCAGAAAAACCGGCCTTTTCATAGCACCTGATCGCCGCGAGATTATCGGCACTAACTTTGAGCCAGAGTTTTCTCATCCCCCAGGTTGACCAGACATAATCTTTCAGCAATGCCAGAACATGACCGCCTATGCCTTGCCCTTGCGCACTGGCTATCAGACCAATACCCATCTCAGCATTGCGGCTGACAATATCCATCTGACGACACTGAATAAACCCCAAAGGTTCATCTGTACTGGTGCTCGCCACTATCAGAAAAATATCCGTGCTACTGGCGGATCGCTGCTGCAGCCACTCACGCACACTACTGGCGCTACTGCCGCGCGCTCGCGCCAGCAATTGTGTTTGCAGGGCAATGTCATTACGCATTTGCTGAAGTACATCAAAGTCACGCTCTGACCACGGCCTCAGACGGATGTCAGTACCTTCAATCATGAGAGCCATTATCCAGATAAATGATAGAAAGCCCCCGCTCCGTGAGCCATGGCATACTCTCGATGACTTGCCGGGCAATGGCCGGATTGAGGCCAACAAACAGAGTACTCACGCTCAGAGGAAGTGACTGAGGCGCCAGAATCGGGATATCAAAGAGCTTCTTGCCTTGTTGAAAGGGATTCGCATCAAGAAAGCAAACCAGATTGATGTCCGACCTGATGGCACTGGCAATATATGCCCCATAAAAACCAGCGCCATAGATGGCGACCTCGCCGTCTCCCTGCTGAGCCACTGCTTGTGCAATACATCGGTCGATGCTTTGCCAATATTGACCAAGGGCTAGCGCACGTTCGTGAACATCGCCACGCTCTGCCAATACAGGAGACTGTACCTTCTGCGTTTTCGTCGCGGTGAATACCAGTGCGCCGCGATGTGCCTGTGCGTCGATTTCGATGTCGGTAAAGCCTGAGCCAGAGAGCAAGAACTGAAGCGAAGGGGCGGTGAAATGATTCACATGATCCACCACCACAAAATCCGCCACATTCCCAAAGGTATCCGGCACGATGCCGTAGAATACGCCGCCGACGTCGAGCAATTGCCAGATAGTTGTCAGGGTATCTGACAACTCGCCGATATGTTCCAGCGCAAAGAATGATGTAACGACATCAAATCGTGCGTTCCAGCTTGGGGGCGTGACAAAGGTAGCGCAGGCGTCAGAAGCAACAAAACTGTTCCAGTACGGTTTGTACATGTCACTGACATCAAAGAGATGAAGCTGTACATCTTCACGCACTGCTAATAATTTTCGCGTCGTAGAAGCTTTGGCGCAGCCAAAGTCGAGCACTCGCGCTCCCGACTTAATAGGCAACTTACGCAGTAATACCGCAAGCTGATGATCGGTCCGAAAGCGTGACTGTCCGTCAACGACTTCATAAATTTGATCTTCATCTTCTTCGGTCAGCGATATTTTGTAGTCGTTCTCGTAATAAGAAGCTTCATCGTCCAGCGCCTGACTCTGCAGGTGACCGCAGTGCCTGCAACTCCATACACTGACCTGACCTGAGCGTAGCTCACACAGGGAAGTCAGTGACACATGGCTGCCAGAGCAATAGACGGGTTCATCAAAAGACTCATGGCAAACATTACACTTCATCGGGAGACTCCGAACAAAACAGCTCAGGGTGAATCGTGGTGAAGTCGACCCCGGCGGCATACGAACCTTTCCAGCCATGACTGCGGCCAACAGGATCGGCAAAATTGAAATAACGGAACTGCATGGACCAGCGCGCCCGGTTCGATATGTTAAATCCGGAGCAGTGCATAACAGCAAAATCAATAATGACAAGATCACCAGGCGCGGTGAGAGGCGCAACTTGCGGATAATGCGTCAGGACATCGGCCTCATCGCGTATACGCAGCGCATACGCCCCTGAACGTCCTGTTCCCTGTGGATCAGTCTGATAAACCGGTAAGATTCCACGTCGGTGAGACCCCGGGCAAAACGCCACCGGACCAAGCGCTTCAGTGATAGCCACCAGCGGACTCCAGAACACCAGACCATCGACACTTCTCAGCTGGGCCGGATACTCCTGATGCCACATAGCACGGTATTTGTCCTCGAAAGGTATATCAATCCGAATACCGTAGCCGCCTGCGGCCATCCCCGGAATCGCGTTCTCACGCAACTCGTTAAACAGCTCTTCATGGGCAGGGTGTGCGACTAAACGCAAAAATGCGGGTATCTGCTTTACCGCATCATATATCTCACCGCCCCAGGCACGATTACGTTGGATCAGCTCAATAAACACCTGATCGAAGGTGTCAGGTGAGAAAGCATCACGTGTATCTTCAACGCCGTGACGAAGCATCACCTGCCCGATGATCTGATAAATACCCCACTGGACCTGATGTACCTGTTCAAGAGGGTAAAACTGAGGAACCACCAGCACGCCATCTCGCTGGAACTGTTCCCGTTGCTTGTCACTGAGATATGCCATAGTGCTATGCCATCCCTGCTAATACCTGAACGATACGTTCCTGTTGTTGATGCGTCATATCGTGATAAGACGGCAGATTGATCGACCGGCCAGCGATATCCACTGCCACCGGTTCAGGTTGAACACCTGCAAACATGGGCAGAGCGCTTAACGGCGCAAAAAATGGTCGGGCGTCGATGTTGGCCGACTGAAAAGCCTGCATCAGCGCCTGATCAGTAATACCGCTGCCCTTATCAAATACCGCATTCGGCATCCAGGCACCAATCGTGGCACCCGGTTGCTCAGGGTTTAACTGAATACACGCTATCCCCATCAGCGCCTGACGATAGTTCGCCATAATCTGTTGTTTGCGCTGGATTAGTTCCTCGATACGCTCAAGCTGACCACAACCAATAGCGGCCTGAATGTTCGACATTTTATATTTAAAGCCCACCATCTCCGGCCAGAACTGCCGGGTCTGTCCGCGCGCACGGCCATGATTGCTGAGCGTCAGTACGGTTTCGTAGAGCTCAGGATCATTAGTGACAAAAATCCCGCCCTCGCCTGTGGTAATGGTTTTAGTGCCATGAAAGGAAAATGCGCCAAAACGCCCCATCGCTCCTGCACGTTTGCCTTGCCAGACTGAGCCGATAGCTTCTGCCGCATCTTCAATCACGGGAATGCCGTACTTCTCTCCAAGCGCCAGCAGCTTGCCCATATCACAGAGGTTGCCATAGAGATGCACAGCAATAATCGCACGAGTGTTGGGGGTAATGGCCGCTTCCACCTGCTCAGGATCAAGACACCAGGTATCCGGTAAAATATCGACAAATACCGGCGTTGCGCCTAAGTGCACCACCGGTGATACCGTTGCAATCCAGTTGGTATCGGCCAGAATGACTTCATCACCCTCGCCAATACCCAACGCCGCCATTCCCATATGCAAAGCGCCAGTACAACTTGAGGTGGCAATTGCATAGCGCACCCCCAGGTGCTGACAAAAAAGCCGCTCAAATTTATGGATATAGTCGTAGCACTGCGCGCCCCAGCCATTGGCAGCGGCATCGGTGGCATAGCCAACTTCAAGCGCGGTAATAGAAGGCTTGGTATAGGCAATCCGCTCGTTCATACCACCTCCAGCGTGGGCACTACGGTGACAAAGCGCGTCCCCGCCTCTCGCAGAAAGCTCAGCTGTTGCATCACTTCCATCTTGATATTCCAGGGCAAAATCAGCACCACCTCTGGCGGCGTACTCGCTAACACTTCAGGTGCGACAATGGGAATATGGCTGCCGGGCAAGTACTTACCTTGCTTTGAAGCTGCTGCATCACAGACATAGGGTAAAAGGTCGGGCTTGATGCCAGCATAGTTAAGCAGGGTGTTGCCCTTGGCGGCGGCGCCATAGGCCACAACGCGTCGTCCGGCACGTTTTTGTTCTAACAAAAAGCCCAGCAAATCATCCTTAATTTTATCGGCTTTCTGCTGAAAGGATGTGTATGTGGTTAAAGAGAAAAGCCCCGCTTGTTTCTCACGCGCGAGAATATTCTCTACCTGAAGGCTTGCCTCTCGCTCATCATCCGCATGGCACGCCCATACACGCAGACTGCCACCATGTGTGCTGAGGGAATCAACGTCAAAGACTTTAAGCCCCACACTCGAGAGAATGGTACTGACCGTTTGCAAAGACAAATAAGAAAAGTGTTCGTGATAAATCGTGTCGAACTGACCAAGAGTAATAAGCTCAAGCAGGTGAGGAAATTCAAGCGTGATAGTCCCCGTGGGCTTCAGCAAAGCTTTCAGACCACGACTAAAATCATTGATGTCAGGCACATGGGCAAACACGTTATTACCAATGATCAGATCAGCCTGAGGCCCTTCTTGTGCCAGCGTCTTTGCTAACGCCTCACCAAAAAATGCAGACAACACAGGAATACCCTGCAAGCGTGCCGCCTCTGCCGTGCTTTGCGTCGGCTCAATGCCTAAACAAGGAATCGCTTTAGCCACCATGTTGCGCAGCAGGTAGCCATCATTGGAGGCAACCTCCACCACAAAGCTATCACGACCAAGCGCCAACTTATGCTCCACCTCATCGCAATAGTGTTTCGCATGGGCAAGCCAGCCCGTTGAGGTGCTCGAGAAGTAGGCATAATGCTGATCAAACAATGTATCGGCCGCCGCATAATCTTCGGTTTGTACCAGCCAACAGTGGCCGCACACTTTCACGCGTAACGGGAAATAAGTCTCAGGCAGCTGCAGCTGCTCTTTTGTCAGATAAGCATTTGAAGGCGGAGCAAAACCAAGATCGACAAATCGATGGTGCAAAGGATGAGCACAATGGCGGCACTTCATCAACCTTTCACTCCTGTAAAACCTTGCTCCAGCATGGGGTGTTGCTGATCACGTGCAGATAGACTATGGGGAGCCAGCGGCCAGCTAATCGCCAGACGCGGATCCAGTGGATGTAAACCAGCCTCAGCCTCAGGCATGTAAGGCGCCGAATGACAATAAATAAGTTCAGCATTGGCCTGCAGCACTTGAAAGCCGTGCGCTACACCTTCTGGTAGTAATAACGCACAAACATTCTCAGCAGAAAGTACATGTGCATACCATTGCAGGAAGGTGGGCGAATTCTCGCGCATATCCAATGCGACATCCCACACAGCTCCACGAATGCAGCTGATAAGCTTCATTTCGGCATAAGGGGAATACTGAAAGTGCATGCCACGCACAACACCTTGTTTACATGTAAGCGTGTGATTAATCTGCGCGATCGGTTGATGCCAGCCCGCCTCCGCCAGTTCCTGCTGACAAAAAAGACGCGTTAATGCACCTCTTTCATCACGACGAGGCGTGCGCTGAATCACTTTTACCCCGGCAATTGGCGTATCAGTAATTGTTAGAGATGGCATTCTGCCTCCATCGCCGCAATGTCGGAATCACATAAAGCGCGCGCGGACTCACCTGCAAAAAAACCCTTATACCACTGCATTGTACGATCAAGTGTTTGCGCCAGAGGCCAATGGTTAGACACGCCCAATGATTGCCTCGCAAGTGATGGGTCAAGTACAAGCAAACCTGCTTCGTGCGGGCCTTCTGGCTGCTCGTGAAAGTGATAGCGCGCATCAGTAAAAATCGCACCAGCACGAGAAATCACTTCCCGAACGCTCGCCACATCGGCTGCATCCGGCCCAAAATTCAACGATAAAGGAGAGTCAGTTTTGTCGCTTAAATGTTCGGCATAAATCAGATAAGCATTGAGGCAATCCAGCACATGCTGCCAGGGTCTTACTGCATCAGGCCGGCGAATATCGACAACCTCCCCCTGGCTCCACGCTCGGATTGCATCAGGAATAAGCCGGTCAGCAGACCAGTCGCCGCCACCTATCACATTCCCTGCGCGGGCGGTGGCCAGTGCCACACCTTGCTCAGCAAAGAATGACGTTCGATACGCCGCCACCATAAGCTCACATGCGGCTTTACTGGCGCTATAAATGTCGTGACCACCTAGGGTGTCCTGTTCACGATAAGGCCATGCCCATTCACGGTTGTGATATACCTTATCGGTAGTAATACAAAGAATTGTCTGAACAGAAGGACAGGCTCGCAGCGCCTCAAGTACATTAACGGTACCCTGTACATTCGTACTGCTAGTGTTGACCGGGTCGCGGTAACTCTCACGCACCAATGCCTGTGCTGCAAGATGAAAAACGATATCTGGCTCAGCCTGCCTCACCGCGCTTGTTACTGAGTTCAGATCACGAATATCCACGGTGATATCGTGACAAAGAGACTTGATATCGGCGGCAACAAACAGGCTCTGCGGCTCGGCGCTCAGAGCGATGCCTGTCACCTGCGCGCCCATACGAGCAAGCCATAATGTCAGCCAGCTCCCTTTAAAACCCGTATGACCGGTGACGAGAACACGTTTGCCTTGCCAGAAACGGGGATTAGCAACAGGGCTTATGCCCATACTTTCCACGGAGGACTCCCCTTCTGCCAAAGATCTTCCAGCATATTTTTCTCACGCAAGGTGTCCATCGGCTGCCAGAAGCCATTGTGCTCATAGGCCATCAGCTCACCGCTTTCTGCCAGCTTGACCAGCGGCTCACCTTCCCAACTTTCCATATCGCCACGAATATGGTCAATCACCTTGGGGGAGAGTACAAAAAAACCACCATTGATTACGGCGCCATCGCCTCGTGGCTTTTCCATAAAGCCTGTGACCTGATCATCAGCACGCGTAAGCGCACCGTAACGCCCCGGAGGTATCACCGCGGTGACAGTGGCGAGCTTGCCATGGGTGCGATGAAATTCAATAAGTGCAGAAATATTGATATCACTGACACCGTCACCGTAAGTAAAGCAAAAAGCGTCTTCACCTTGTAAAAAGTCGCTCACTCGCTTGAGCCGACCGCCCGTCAGCGAATGCTCGCCCGTATCAACCAGCGTGACTTTCCAGGGCTCGGCGTGATTGTGGTGTACTTCCATACGGTTATTGACCATATCGAAGGTGACATCCGACATATGCAAAAAGTAGTTGGCAAAGTATTCCTTGATAACGTAACCCTTGTACCCCAGACAAATGATGAAATCATTTACCCCATGAGCGGAGTAAATCTTCATGATATGCCAGAGAATGGGTTTACCCCCAATCTCAATCATGGGCTTAGGTTTTAAGTGAGACTCTTCGCTGATACGGGTGCCGAGCCCGCCTGCCAGAATGACTGCTTTCATCGCATGCCTCCGTCAGATCTCATCATTAGGTATTAACGACTGAATACCGTAGCGGTGCTGAAAAACATCAATCATTTGCTGTTCAATGTAAGTCTTCATCCGCGAGTCACCTTTGTAGAGCGCCCCGAAACTATCCAGGTAATAACAGATGAGCTCATACCGGCTGAAGTAATCGTCAGAGGCAGAAGTGCGCTTGGTAAAGGATTCGGCGATATCTTCCTCACGGAAGTAACGTCGCCAGTACCGCTCATCCTCCATATAAAAGACCTGTCCGTGCCACAATAAATGACTGATCAGTACAAGGTCACCGGCAATAACCATTTTGAAGGGAAAGCCGTCCAGCAAGTGACGCCGAAACACCGAATGTATGATGCTGCAATGGGAGCGATGTCTGATGGACTGCAGATAACGACCAAGACGCTTGTGAGAATAGGGATACACATCAAGCTCAAGAAACTCAGGCTCTGGCAGCTCTTTCATAACCTTGTATGGCATACCACACGCCATTGCGAGAGAAGCATCCTCATCAAGGAGTTTCCTCGCTGTATCAAGATACCCGGGCGACACTGCATCATGGCCACCCAGCCACATGAAATAGCGTGAAGAAGGGGCATTATCCAGCAGTGCTTTAAAACTGTAGTTAGCCCCTCGATTTATATCATTCTGGTGAAATGAGAAGCGCTCATCATGACTGAAGGCCTCTCTGGCAATTTCAAAAGTATGATCAGATGACGCATTATCAAGCATCATAAAGTGATAAGACTGACCACGCTGAGCAGCCAGAGACCCCAAAGTATCAATAATATAAGGAGCCTCATTGTAGGTTGGTATACCTACGCAGATATCAAATTCGTCGTTATTTGCTGTCATGATGCTCCGCTACCCAGGTAGACACACAGGGAATTTTCGACAAATCAGCCCGCTGGATATATTTCTGAGCAATATCCATAACCTCCTCCATCAAACCTTCACTCAACAACGTTGGCTTGAGGCCATCGCGCAGAAAGCAGTCATTGGAGGCATACAAATCATTTTCAGGCGCTTCATTACGCGGATTGTGAAGATAGCTGATCTCGGCACCGGTCATCTGCGAAATCATCTGAGCCAGATCACGAACACGGTGGGTTTCCGTTAACTGGTTATAGACCTTGACGCGCTCGCCTTTTGCAGGCGGATGAGACAGTGCAATTTCCACACAGCGCACCGTATCACGGATGTGAATAAAGGCGCGGGTCTGGCCACCAGTACCATGCACGGACAGTGGATACCCTGCAGAACTTTGCATCAGAAAACGATTCAGCACCGTTCCATAATCGCCATCGTAGTCAAAACGATTAATTAAACGCTCATCCCGCTTTGTCTGCTCAGTCTGGGTCCCCCAGACGATGCCCTGATGAAGATCAGTCACACGGAGCTTGTCATTCTTGTTGTAATAAAAGAAAAACAACTGATCCTGACATTTAGTCATGTGATAGATGCTGCCGGGATTAGCTGGATAAAGGAACTCTGCTGTTGCACCGTTTGCCAGCTCAACCTGCAGGTATCCTTCCGGGATTTTCATCCCTGCCGTGCCATATCCGTATACGCCCATCGTGCCCAAATGCACGAGATGGATATCCTGCCCCGACTCAACAATCGCGTTACACAGATTATGGGTAGCATTCAGGTTGTTGTTAACCGTATAAATTTTATGCCGCGGACTCTTCATTGAATAAGGTGCCGCACGCTGCTCCGCAAAATGCACTACAGCGTCTGGCCGCCACTCTTTCAGCAGGCTGACAACCTTTTCGTAGTCCAGAGCGAGGTCAAGATACTGAACACTGATCGTCTTCCCCGACACCTCACGCCACGCGCTAACGCGCTCATCCAGGGACACAATAGGTGTTAATGACGAGGCATTGAGCTCTTCATCAATGCGACGACGGGAGAGGTTGTCCACGATCATGACATCGTGGCCCTGTTCAGAGAGATATAAAGAGGTCGGCCAACCGCAAAAGCCATCACCGCCGAAAACGATAGTTTTCATACTTATAGCTCAATGTAGAAATTGTTTTTTGATGCAATCGCATGTGAAACTAAGGCCCATATTTCGACCTTTCACAAGCTGTCTGAAACCCAAGGTTCGCAGGTAAGCAATCAGCCCTTTGATACCATGTTGTCGGCAGAAACTCTTGAGTCTTAACTCAATAAACGCTTTTATTTCACCTTCTAACATCCGATCAGTGAGTAATGACTTTTCACATGTATTGGCTACGCAGCGCCCGGCAGAAAGTAATGACTCAGAGGAGGCCTGATGCGGCCAAACCAGCGGCTGTAAGGTACTGAACATTATGTCCACTCCCATATCCGCCCATGCATTCTCAACCACCTTTGCATGGGCTTTTTTTTGCCGGTCATTATTCAGACTACTTTCCTGCTTTGCATGTGTACGATAAGCGAGCAGAAACATCGGAAGATTTGAAATCATGTGATGCTGAGCAATGTCGTAAAAAAATTTGTAATCAGCAGCCCCCTGATACGCTATATCAAACAAAAAACCACCTTTTACAATAATTTCACGGCGAATCAACACAGAGGGGTTACAGACTACATTATCCAGCTTAAGCGCCGCCTTAATCTTCACTGGGTCTGTTGGCGGACGCACTTCTCCGTCATTAGCGCCAAATCGCTTGTACCAGCTGCCCACTACAGCAATGTCGGAATGACTCACCATATAACTGACTTGTTCAGCCAGCCTGTCAGGCATACAGATATCATCTGCATCCATAAAAGCGATAAATTCTGCCGTTGCTGCCGCCAGCAAAATATTACGTGAAGGAATAATCCCTATATTCTTATCATTCTGCGAAATATGAAATCGTTCATCTTTAAGATAAGGGAGAATCTTTGCCGCTGTGGCATCATTCGAGCAATCATCCAGAATAAGGACGGAAAAATTTTTATAGGTTTGCTGAAGCAAAGAGTCAAGGCAAGCTTCGATATAATCCTCTGAATTAAAAACCGGCAGAAGCACTTGAACCAGTGGCAATTCACTCATGAATATCGACTTCCCTTTCTTTTATAAAGAAAAAATTCTGAGGCATATTCACCAGCCGCCGAACATCAGCCAACCGATTTCTTTTAACGCAAAGATTCAGCCACTTTTCCTCGATAGCATAATCCCCATTTCCGATCTTTTCCTGGTATGCCGTGATTAACTTATTAGTCCATCGAGCAATGACCACCAGATCTAATGCGGTATCTTCAATGAGCGCCCAGTGGCATAACCACTCCTCCTCTGTCACAGGGCCAACCAGATACTCCACCAGACGCCTGACGATTCTTTGATACTGAAACTGCTGTATATGCTTGTGGGTTTCACTTACCTGAGAATTGTGAATCCGATAGTGAGTAAGCACTCGGGGAATATTTGCATACCGGACTTCTGGCATCTCGATCATCACTCGCGTCCAGAACTCGGCATCCTCGACATGAATGTATGAGGAGTCATATTTAAAACGTTCTAACAGTGGCCGGCGAACAACAATAGAGTTATTGGGCATGCCATTATTTTTAAATAACAGAAGGGCTTTAATGAAGTCGTTTTGCGCCCTGTAGTGCCACACCTCATTCCGGCTACCAAACAAGGCAATCCATGAACCTACAACATCTATATGAGGGTTGGCATCCAGATAATTACATTGCAGCAACAAGCGCTCTGGCACTGA
Source organism: Pokkaliibacter sp. MBI-7 (assembly GCF_029846635.1). Lineage (NCBI taxonomy): Bacteria > Pseudomonadati > Pseudomonadota > Gammaproteobacteria > Oceanospirillales > Balneatrichaceae > Pokkaliibacter > Pokkaliibacter sp. MBI-7. Next base: position 370,637 of record NZ_JARVTG010000001.1, read on the forward strand.
CCAGTCATCGGCATCCATTCGGGCAATATAGTCACCCTGACATATCTCAGGCGCTTTGTTCAGTATGCTAATTAGCCCCATATTTTCCTGATTCTGCAGAAACCTCACCCGACAATCTTTATCCAGATATGACTTCGCAATTTCCGCAGACTCATCTGCAGAGCCGTCATCGACAATAACAAGCTCAAGATCCTCAAGCGTTTGACCGAGAATGCTGTCAATACACTGATTAAGGTAGGGTGCGGCATTAAATACGGGCAAAACAACAGAAACCTTAGGCATACGCTATTCTCAATCGATCATATGTCTCCAGCGCATTAGCCACGGCATCATCCATATCGAAGTATTTGTACTGAGCCAGGCGCCCCAGACAGTGCAGCTGCGAAATAGACTGAGCACGCTCTGCGTAATCTTTAAATCGCCGCTGCCCTTCATCGGTAAAAACAGGGTAATACGGCTCATCCCCCGTCGCAGGGTCAAACTCTTTCGGGAACTCGTAGACCACAGTTGTGGCTTGTGCAGCAGGCTCAGACTGCATCAGATGGCGAAATTCGGTGATGCGGGTGTAGTCATGATCATTAGGGTAATTTACTGTAGTCGCAGGTTGCCACCACGACTGATTCTTGCGCACAAAGTCAAAGCGCAGGGAGCGATAACGCAGGCCCCCCTGATCGGCAGCAAAGAGCTGATCAATCATGCCGGTGTAAATCACCTTCCCAGCAAAGAGCGACTCCTCTCCGGCTTCTCGCCAATAAATCTGCTTGTGCTCCCAGTCAAAACGCAGCACTTCACTCATGGAGGTGTTCAGGCGTAACTCGATACCAGGCTGAGCAAGCATCGCACTAAACATCGCCGTATAGCCGTCAGCCGGTAGCGCCTGCCAGGGGTCGATGAAGTAACGATCATCACGGCTCACCACCACCGGCACACGCGCCGTCACCGCAGGAGAAATAGCCTCTGGCGCCACACCCCACTGCTTACTGGTGTAGTTCACAAAAGCTTTCTGATAGATAAAATCCGCCAGCTCTGCCAGCAGCGGATCGGCCTCTTTACGCAGCTCAAGAATAGGCACCCGCGCCTCTTCACCAAAACGTGCGATCAGGGCGCTAATCATCCTCTGCGCTTTCTCTTCAGGAAAGCAGCGTTCAATACTGGTGAGGTTGAAGGGAATCGGCACCAGCTCTCCATCGATACTGGCGAGCACACGATGCTCGTAGGGTTGCCAGCGGGTGAACTGAGAGAGGTATTGCCAGACATTTTCTCGGTCGGTATGGAAGAGGTGTGGCCCGTAGCGATGAATACGGATGCCATCAGCGTCCAGCTCATCAAAGCAGTTACCACCGATGTGACTGCGCTGATCAATCACCAACACGCTCAGGTCAAGCTGGCTGGCCATGCGTTCGGCAATGACGGCACCAGATATGCCGGCACCAACCACGATGACATCAAAGGGTTTCATTGGGTGCCTGCCTTTAAAAACCGACGAACTGCGTCCGCATCCTGACGATGCTCAAAAGCAAACCGATGGCGTGCATCGAAATACCAGTCCTGACTGATCACAGGCAGTGTGGAGCGAGCCCGTTCCAGCAACTCAACAAAGCGCGCATCGTCGTCACGGAACAGGAAATAAAGTGCTGCCGAGTAGTAATGATGTGCACGCCCTTTTGCCACCAGCAGCGCATCCACACCGTAATTGACAGCGTTATCGCAGGCACGAATCAGATCTGCCAGAGACTGTTCACGACGTGCAGTGGAGCGAGAAGTCTGGGCACCAAAACTGTTGGCATGGACACGGTAGCGGCCCAGCACCTCAGGAATAAAATCCAGAGTGCCCCCCCCCAGACAGAGAATCAGGATATGCCAGGGGTGATCAAGAATGATCTTGCAGCCCTCATCAATAGCATCTGCAAGGTTCGGGTGACGGCGAAACATGATGGAGCTGGCATTGACCGAAGCGCCGTAGCGAATCAGCTGCTCTACCCCAGCAATATTCGCAAGGTATTTCGCGTTGTAGTAATCCTGAGTGAAATGCTTAATAAAGCGCCCGCTTTCATCATCAAACATCTCGGACTCGTGATAGCAAAGGCTGCAGCTGGGGTGCGCATCAAGATAATCAGCCTGGCGCTGTAGTTTTCCGGGGAGCGCCAGATCATCGCCATCAAGGTAGGCCAGATAGTCGCCGGTAGCTAACGACAGCAACCGTTTCTGGGTTTTCGCCAGCCCCTGATTTTGCTCATTGTGATACACCTTGAGACGCGGCTCACGTGAAGCCAGCTCGAGCATCAGTGCATAGGAGTTGTCTGGTGAACAGTCATCGACAGCAATGACCTCAAAGTCAAAATCCGTTTCCTGCGCCAGCAAACTTTCCAGACAGGGAAGCACAAAACGCTCAAGATTGTAGACCGGCACCAGCACACTGACTTTCATCTTTCTTATCACTCCTGCTGCAAATCTCTGGCGCTTTATTCAGCGAAGCTGTCTTACCAGTTGCTGAATCAAATTGCTCCCATCCCAGATAGGATCAAATACCAGTGCCTGCCCCAAAGGCTCAATCCGGTCCAGCCCGGCAACTGCATGGCTGACCGCCCAGGCCACCAGCTCATCCCGCTGGAAACCATAGAATCCCAGCGTCTGATGATGAGGCCGTAACTCAGGCAACAGCATGGATAAACTGTCAATCTGCCACTCGAACAGGACACCCTGTGCTGGATGCCCCTGCTCTTGTGAAAGGTTCAGACCATCCACGGGGACCGTAACAAAGCGACCTTGCTGCTGGCTGGCGGCTATTAATGCCCCATCCAGAGCTAACTGTTGCAAACCGATCAGGCGCTCCATGGCACCGGCTTCACTTAGTTGATAGCGGCGAGCTGCCGCACTTTCTTTAGGCTGCGACCGCACAAAGGCATTCACTCCCTGCCAGAAACATTGCTTCGCTTCGTTGACAGCATCAGATATGCCCAACCAGATCAGCGTCCGGGGCGAGGTGCAGCCTTGCTGTTCAAACTCCAGCGTGTCACGAACGAAGCGCCCGGCCCAATCTCCGTCTCTATCAGCGAGAATGGCGGCAGTATTGAGCAGACACAGAGAATGTTTGTGGCCAAAAGCCAGATCCTGACAATGAGGGGCCCTGGGTAAGCTAGCCAGTTTTAGCAGGGTCTGATCACTCCCCCAGAATATGCGCATGTCTGCAGCGGTCAGACACTTCATCCATTCGGGGTCCTCATATTCACAACGAAGCAAGACCAGCCGGCTCAGGGCGTCAGCGTATTGCGGCTGCTGCCTTAACCCCTCCAGCAGCATCAGCAGCTCACCTTCATCTTCTCCCACTCGTGAAGACAGCCTTACCACCACCACATTGCCTAGCCACAGTGCCAGCAGCGCAACATAAATGAATAAGGTGTCAACATTGCCGGGAGCAATCTGCACGACACGACCTCGTGGTCGGATATTTTTCACAGCGTGCAACTGCATCTGCTTAAGATGAGCAGGCCGTAGCCAAAACCCCAGTGCCGCCAATGGCGCGCTCTGGCTATGCAGGCATGACCGCCCCAGCATCTCCAGCAAGGCAGTCAAGTCAGAATGGAAGGGAGTGGCGGGAGCTAATCGCTGCAACAGCTCATTGCCGGCTTGCCGGGGGAATACAATCTGCATAGGGGCTCTCAACTACTGCTCAACCGTTGCGTTGCGGTACAGGCAGAGCTGAGGGAATATTGGCCAGCCATCTTCGGTTCAACCGTATCACTGCAACCACGCAGCTCTGCACGTGGAATGCGTCCATTGACGGAAAAATAGCGCCCTTTACGGCCACACGGGCAATCATCCTCACCCAGCAATGTGCCACGATCCTCAGTCAACAAGGCATGGCCGGGATAGCTGCGGGGCAATGCCGACAGCACTTCGATTACCCCCGTTTGTCCCACGCCCAGTACGTGACCGTTGACGATGTCACGGATCACCACATCAGCAAAAACCGGCGTATGCAGATGCCCCTGTTCACATTCGACAAATACCGAACCAACTTGCTCTACCATGCCATAGAAATTGTGCACCCGATGCGCACCCAGCGTTTGCGCAACCGCATTTTTGAAAGTCGGGTTGTCTACAGCCAGATCTTGCAGCTTTTTCCAGCCGCCGCTGTGTATTAATACCCCCTCGTTAAGAGGCAGTGTTTTTTGCTGAAACTGCAAAGCCTGAATCAGTTGCCACACCATAAAGGTAAAGCCAAAAAACAGCACTGGCTTCCCGCGCCACTTATCAAAAAATGCGTCAAGCACATCCCAGTTAGGACTCAGATCTTCATGTAAGGCATAGACCGGCTGGCGTCCGAAAATCAGCATTCCCTGAATGCCTGCTCCCCGAGCCGAAAACTGCTGACGATCTGTAATGACACCGGGATGATCAATGATCAGCATCGGCAGCCGCTCTCTACCCAGCCAGGACTGCATAATGCGCACAAGCGCGCGTGATTGCAGCGATGCGGTGAGCTTATCCAGATAGATGCGGGAGACTTGCTGCGAAGTGGTACCCGAAGAGGTCAACACGCGGAAGACGTCTTCATCCGAAATACTCTGCAGGCGATTGTGCTTGAACAGTCTTACCGCCAGTGGATACAAGTCCTCTCTGACCTGAACCTCAAGAGCCACCTGCTGGCTGTCCAGCAAACGCTGGTAAGGCAGGCAATGCTCATGATGCAGCCGGGTCAGCGTATTGAGCTGCCGCATCAGCCATACCTGTTTCTCTGTAGCCGCCCATTCATACACTGGCACGTCCAGCTCAAGCTCCATGCTCATAGCGGCGCACTCCTTGAAGGAGCATCATCTGAATCGAAGCAGGACTGCAGAAGTACATAGTTGATCTTGCCTGCCTCAGTCACGGGCAGCTCTTCAAGGACTTTTACCTGCACCACACTCTGATGGACTCCCAGATACTGGCTGGCTGACAGCTGCAGCACATCAGCAGCGATGCCCTTCCCTGCCACAGCAATACACAGCTGCTGATCCTGACCGCAGCAGGCAACATATTCGACACCCAGTGTATTGGTAGCCGCCCACTGCTGTCGCAGTCGTTGCTCTACCTCATCCAGACTGGTTCGCACACCAAACAGTTTGATAAAGCGCTTTTTGCGCCCAACGATGTAGTACAGGCCACGACTGTTACGACAGGCGATATCACCTGTCGATAGTGCCGGCGTCTCGTTACCACGCATCAGGTCATCACGGCCACTGGCATAGCCCATCATCACATTGGGCCCCTGATAAATAAGCTCCCCGGGCTGATCGACTGCGGTAATTTCAGCGCCGTCTTCATCCTGAAGCTGCAGTTGCCCGTCAGGAATAGCGATGCCAATACACTGAGGAAACTCCAGCACCCTTTCTGCTGGCAGATAACTTATGCGGGCGGTCGCTTCCGTTTGACCGTACATAGGAATGAAGCACTTACCATTGTTGCGACTCCATTCAGCCCAGGCTTTTACCTTGTCAGAGGCCAGTCGCCCACCGGCCTGAGTCAGGGTGATTAGGGCAGGTAAATCCATACGTTGAAAGCGCAGTCGTTCCAGCATCTCGTAGTGATAGGGGACACCGGACAGGCTGGTGGCCTGCTGCTCACGACAGAACTGCCAGAATCGACGCTCCATCATGGAATCAGCTGTCAGCAGCACAGTGGCTCCCACCAGAAGATGAGAGTTGATAACCGATAATCCATAGGAATAGGACATAGGCAAATGAGCCAGCGGTCGCTCATGGGGGGTCAACTGGAGATAGCTGGCGATACTGTGGGCATTCGCATGAATGTTGGTATAACTCAGACGCACCTGCTTGGGCGAGCCGGTACTGCCAGAAGTTGACAGCAGCACGGCAAGCTCAGGGTGAAGGAGTGAACGCCCGGCTTCATCATACTGCAGTGAGGTGAGACTTCCCGCATGCCATAACCAGTCTGGCTGATAACAGGTGATCAGGTCGTCAAGGCGATCGGCACCAATGGTGGCAGGCTGCAACATCACGGCTCTTCCGGTTCGCAGTGAAGCAAGATAGGCGATCAGACTGGCTGGAGAGTTATCTGCAACCAGCAGAACCAGTTCCTTACGACTCATCGGCGGGAAAAAGGTGTCAGTCTCACTGGCTATCTGCTGATAGGTCAGTATTTCTCCTTCAGCGCTGATCACAGCAACATTCGAGTGAAATTGTGACCAGTTGGCATCAAGCGTCTGGGAGACGGTCATATCAGCATGCCCCCATCAACGCCGATGACCTGACCAGTCACATAACTGGACAAGTCACTGGCAAGAAACAGTGCCACCTTCGCTACTTCGTCTGCACTGCCAATTCGCCCCATGGCAATACTGTCGAGACGTTGCTGAAAGCGCTCTTCACCGATTGAATGCGCCATCGCCGTATCAATAAAACCCGGCGCAATCGCATTGACGCGAATATTGCTACTCGCTAGCTCCTTCGCCAGGGATTGAGTGATGCCAATCACGGCCGCCTTACTACCGCCGTATACCGCCTGGCCGCTATTGCCTACCCGGCCGATAATGGAACTGAGATTGATAATGCTGCCGTGCCCCGCACGCTGCATCATGCGTACGGCATACTGACTACAGTAAAGGGTGCTGAATGTGTTGGCCGCGAAGGTTTGCTGTATCTGATACTGGGTGACCATGCCGAGCAACGCATCATCCAGCACACCGGCATTGTTCACCAGTACATCCAGTGTCTTTGAGTGGCTGAAGAGCTGGCGAAAACCGGCCTTGACCTGTTGATCATCAGCGACGTCGAAAATCAGGGGTGAGCAACTGACGCCATAACGCTGGTTGAGGTGCTCTGCCAGAGCACTGACAGATGGCTCATCCCTCCCGTTCAGCCAGAGCGTAGCACCGGCACTGGCGAATCGTTCAGCAATGGCCGCACCAATGCCTCTGGCTGCACCGGTAATCAGTACCTTCTGACCCGAGAGCATGCCTGATACGGAGGAAGCAGTGTTCATGGTATACCTCACAATTCAGGCCAGCGCGTCAGCTACGCCCCACTTGAACTCAGTACGTCTTCAGCACTGCACATCATACTTGGCGAGAATCTGTCGGGCCTTCGCAACAGAACTCATGTCAATGATGTCATCGGTATCCAGCATCACACCGAACTCATCTTCCATACGGGCAATCAACAACATATGCGCCGTTGAATCCCATTGCGGGATGGACTGATAGGTCAGATCGTCATGGACCAGATCAACAGCCACACCCAAGCTTTCTGCAAACAACTGTTCCAGTGTCATCTCTCACCGCCAAAAAAATCATTAAAATCAATAACGTATAAAACGAGCAATCTTAGCACGCGCAGCCAGGTATGGCTCCTGCTCAAGCACGTAGAGACTCAGCCCTGCCTCGTTACCGTCATAACGGATATACCCCGATGCTTCATGAAAACGCACTGAAGCGGTGTTTTCGTCGAATATCTTGCCATACAGGCGCTGCATACCCAGCTGTTCAAACGCCAGGTCATTGAGGGCAAAGGCCACGCAAAACGGCAGGATGTTGTTTCGGTAGTGATCAGGATAGATGTACATCCCCGGCTCACAGCTGCGCCGCTGCATGTCGATAGCCGTCAACGACGCGACACCAATGGGCTCTCCGCGAAAGCGAGCCAACATGTAGCACTGGTTGCCCGATTGACGCATACGTATAAACCAGGCTTGCTGCATCGCTTCCGTAATGTAAGTCTGATCCAACATCAGACTGGCAATCTTGGGATCATTCCGCCACTGACGCACCATTTCGATCTCATCACTCTGCAACGAGGTCAGGTCGATGCCGTAGCGATTAAAGTGAATATCTTCCATACATACGACCTAGTCTGATCAAACTGCTACTGCACTTCAGAGCGTAAATACTGCACCACTCGGCCCGCACCCATACCATCAATAAGTTGCCGAGCCTTCTCTGAGCGCTGATCCAGCTCAACGCCTTCCCACCAATGCTTTACCATCCCCACCGCATCATCCAAACCACCCGCGCTCCGGCCATCAAACCAGATACACCAACCATGCTGTTGATGTGCCTGAGCTGACCTCAATTGATTGTCAGCAACCACCATAAAGATTGAGGGCACCCCCAAACAGGCCAGTTCATGCAGCGTCGAACCTGCTGCGGTGAGTGCCAGTCGGCATTGATTGAGCACGGGATACAGAGAAGGCACATCATGCCGGTGTTCAAAACCATGGCGCTGACAGAGCTGGGCCACCTGCTCATGCTGCCGCATCGCAGGCCCCGTGACGACCATGACAGGGAAATTGATACCACTGGCAGCCAACAGCTGCAGAGCAGGCAAGGTCAGACCGGCAGCATCCGATGCCCCAAAGTTGACGAAAAGATGAGTCCTCTGTTGAAAGGGGACGTGATGAGATTGGGTATAGGACCGGCTCAGTAATACAAAATCCGCGCCTGCCAGAACGTCCAGGCTGGCAGGTTGATAAACCAGCTCGGAGGCATACAGCGTGGTATTGAGTACAGCATCAGCCTGCATCTGGCCAGAATCATTGAGATCGTCAACCACCATCAACCGGTAGTTGAGGGAGCGTAACTGCGCACGATAGTCAGCAGAAAAATGGTAACCATCCACAATGAGCCAGTCAGCACCCCATTGCTCTGCCAGATCTCGAGTCTGTTGCGCATCTTCAGCGCCAGCCCTCTCAACCACCAGCTGCGAAGACGGAATATCAAGGTGTTGAAGACGTTGAAGAAGTGCAGGTGCAGTGGAAACATAGCACCACTGTACCTCGCCCCCCTGCAGCAGAACTTCCTCTGCCAGTACCAGACAGCGTAGCCAGTGACCGCCTCCTATGACATCGGAAGCATCGACCCGGAACAGCACACGCACAACTCGCTACTCCAGAACTGACCAGCTCAAAGGCGTGCCTTTGAGCAGATCTACACGAGCCCGCTTGCCAATGACAGAGTGCAGATATCGAGGAGCTAACCCTAACCCCGGCCGAATCACCCTGACGTGATCTTCAGTAATAACCTGTCCTGCTTTGACATCACTGCCGATGTAAAGTGATCTTCGAAATTTCTTGGAGGGTTGCTCACTGGCACTCCCGCCATAACACACATATCCCAGAGCCGCAGCGGCAATGCGTGTTTGCTCAACCAGCTGGGACAGTTCCTCTGGCTGCAGCGAGAACGCGGAATCAACACCTCCCTCGCTACGATCCAGCACAAAGTGCTTCTCTATAACAGAAGCGCCGAGGGTGACGGCAACAATGGGAACGGCAAGACCTAAAGTGTGATCAGACAGACCTACCTCACAGCCGAACATTGATTTCATATGAGGAATAGTAAGCAGGTTAGCCTCATCAGCAGGTGCAGGGTATGCACTGGTGCATTTAAGCAGTATCAGCTCTTTGCATCCCGCGTCACGCGCACAGGCAACGGCCTCTTCTAACTCACCTGCGGATGCCATCCCTGTAGACATGATGATGGGCTTTCCCGTAGCAGCCACCTTCCGAATGAGAGGAAGGTCGTTATTTTCAAAGGAGGCTATCTTGTAGCAGGGCACCTGCAGGGATTCGAGAAAATCTACGGCTGAAGCGTCAAAAGGTGTACTGAATGCCACGAGCCCGCGCGCTCTGGCACGCTCAAAAATGGCTTCATGCCAGTGCCAGGGTGTATGTGCTTTTTGATAAAGCTGATACAGGCTACTTCCCTTCCACAGGTTTTCAGCGTCCTCAATCAGGAACTCGCCTACCTGTACATCCAGGGTCATGGTTTCAGCCGTGTAGGTCTGAAGCTTGATGGCATGAGCACCAGCACTGGCAGCAGCATCAACCATCGCCAGCGCCTTCTCCAGCGACTGATCATGATTGCCGGAAAGCTCAGCAATAATGAACGGAGGCTGTCCGGCCCCGATGTGATAGTTACCAATCCGAATATTCATAAAGACGGCTCTTCTGCCAGCATGATCTTGTAGAGTATTTCGGCATGGCGCCAATCTTCTTCAGTATCGATATCTTTGACTCGCCAGTCTGGCAGCGATATGGCGATGGATTTCGGCCCGAACATCGGCTCCGCAGAAGCGCTATGCAGGCGAGACCAGTAGAACTGGCCTGCATCATGGAATACCTCAGGCAGGTCTTGTGAGCGGGTTTTGGCATGCTCAGGGAACATCATGCGAACGCCTTCCCCCTCTCGCAGCAAACCACGCTGAACAGGATAGCTAAAACGGCCAACACTGAAGGCATGCTGCATATCGGGCCGGGAGACCAATTGCTGATAGCCTGAAGCAATACTCTCAGCACTGATCAGAGGTGCCGTTGCATAGATACAGCACACAAAGTCAGGCTTTTCACCTTCAGCACCAAGCCAATCCAGTGCATGTTTAACCACGGCGCCAGTACCCGTGAAGTCATCGGAAAGCTGGGCAGGACGCTTGAACGGAACCTCAGCCCCAAAACTCACGGCTACCTCAGCGATCTCCTCATCATCCGTAGACACTATGATCCTGTCACACACACCGCTTGCTTGTGCCGCTGCAATGGAATACGCAATTAAAGGTTTACCGGCAAAATGGCGGATGTTTTTCCGAGGAATGCGTTTGCTGCCGCCACGTGCAGGAATAATCGCAACTGCCCTGCTCACAGGCTCAACTCCGCACTCGGCTTCTTAAAGAATAGATGTAACAAACGCGCGATCTCACTCTGCTGCTCGTCACTGAGGCCGGGGAAAAGCGGCAACGTCAGACATTGCTCATAATAAGCCTCGGCAAGGGGGAACTGTCCTCTGGCGAAACCCAGCTGCTGATAGTAGGGCTGCCAGTGAATGGGAATGTAATGCACTTGCACCCCGATGTTATGGGCATGCAAAAACGCATATAACTCGGCACGCAGTTGAGGTTGTTGCAGCTGTATCACATACAGATGCCAGCTACTCTGGCTTGTGTTATTCCCACGTGGAGGAAGCACCAGGGGCAGGTCAGCAAGCAGGGTGTCGTAGCGATTCGCCAGCTGCCTGCGGCGCGCAACCATCTCATTCAACCGCTCTAGCTGGCTTACCCCTAGGGCAGCCTGCATATCTGTCATACGATAGTTGAATCCGAGTTCATGCTGTTCGTAATACCAGGGTGGACAGTCGCCAGACTGAATAGCCGCCGTATCTTTTTCGATGCCATGGCTACGCAAACGCCTGACGTGATCATGTAGCTGCCGGTGACGCGTAAGCACCGCCCCACCTTCGCCAGTAGTGATCATTTTGACCGGATGAAAACTAAATACCACGGCATCAGCAAAGTCACAGCAGCCCACTTTCCGTCCCAGATAGTCCGCCCCCAGAGCATGAGAGGCATCCTCTATCAGAGCCACCCTGTAAGCACTAGACAGCTGCTGTAATGCCTGCATATCCACACTCAGTCCGGTGAAATGCACCACTATAATCGCTTTGGGCAGCCGCTGCTCTGACGCCGCCAAAGCCAGCTTTCTCTCAAGCATAGGGAGGGAGATGTTCAGTGTCTCAGGGTCGATATCGACAAAGTCGACATCAGCACCGCAATAACGGGCACAATTCGCACTGGCAACGAAAGACAATGGTGATGTCCAGACAATATCCCCTCGGGAAACGCCAAGAGCAAGACAGGCCAGATGCAGAGCAGAGGTCGCCGAGTTCACCATAGAGACATAAGGCACATCGACATACTTAGCCAGCGCCTGCTCAAGAGCAGGTACCCGATCTCCCTGAGTCAGGTTCCCGTGCAACAGAACCTCTACGACTTTATCGATATCCTCAGCTTCGATCGAATGGCGACCGTAAGGGATCATAGTAATGCCTTAAGCTGATCGACACTGAGGAAGTCTGGATTGGTGCCAGAGTGGTACTCGAAACCATCTGCGACAGGAGTCCCTGCTTCCCCAAGCCGATTCAAGCGATAATCGACTTTTTCAAACAGGGCAATGGTGGGCTGGATTACATAATGGTCATGAAATTCTAGCGCCTGATGAGACACTTCGCCTGGCACCATGATCTCATGTAACTTCTCACCTGGCCGAATCCCCACACACTCATGCTTGCGGCTCCCCGTCATGGCATCAACCAGATCAAGAACACGCATCGACGGAATTTTCGGCACAAATATTTCACCACCGTGCATTCGATCAAAATTCTTAATTACAAAATCAACACCTTGTTCAAGGGTGATCCAGAAACGGGTCATCTCAGGATGAGTAACCGGCAGCACCTGGCAGCCCTGTGCTAATTTCTGCTGAAAGAATGGCACCACCGATCCACGTGAACCCGCCACATTACCGTAACGAACAACAGAAAAACGCGGTCCTTTACCACCTGCAATATGATTACCTGCTACAAATAATTTATCGGAGGCCAGTTTGGTCGCTCCGTACAAATTAATTGGATTTGCGGCTTTATCGGTAGAAAGCGCAATTACTCGTTTCACTCCATTACTGATGGCCGCATCTACGACGTTTTGCCCACCCAGTATATTGGTCTTGATACATTCCATTGGATTGTATTCAGCAGCTGGCACCTGCTTGAGCGCTGCTGCATGAACCACGTAATCAATGTCACGCATCGCTGTTCGTAAGCGCTCAAGATCACGTACATCACCAATGAAATAGCGCATACGCGGATCATTAAAAGTTTGTTCCATCTCAAACTGCTTAAGCTCGTCGCGAGAGAACACAACTATTTTTGAAGGCTTATAATTGGCTAGCAGTCGTTTGACGAAGGCATGTCCAAATGACCCCGTACCGCCTGTAACTAAGACAGACCGATTATTGAACATGGCATCTCCTTACCAATTGGGATTCACAACATTGGTAGATTCTACTTTCTCAGGGTAAATCACATATCTTTGATAAGTATCTTCAACATATGCGATCCACAAACCAATACCCTGGTTTACTTTCTCCATACATAGCGCTTCATCATCTACAAGATAGCCCAGCTTCATTATCAAAGCAGTTATATAACTCATGCTACCCCAGTAAAAATAGAAAAATAATGAGCGATTTCTAATCAGGGACTGGCTAAAAATTTCTCTTTGCTTAACCGAAAATAACTCCAGCTCTTTCCTGGAGGTGATATCTTGCTGCTTGAGCCAGCTCAGAAAAGCTCTTACATCTGCGTGAAACATCATGCTGTCATAATATTCATTCAGCCCCGTAAACAGCCCCAAAGACCGCTCCGGCTGATGAAACCCTCTCTGCAAAAAATCTGACATCCACTGCTGTCGGTCAAACTCTTCCGGAACGGCAATATCACCTGTCTTCATCGGTATTGCACCATTGATTCTCGCACCGTCACTGCAATTAAAACATTGTAAATGTGGCGAATAAGACAACAGGCGCTCAATAATCTGGGCTGAAATACGAAACTCATGTTTGGAATAAACATAGTCGCGAAAGTTTCCGGGTACCGCAATCATCCCATGAGCCTTCGCGAAGTCGTAAACCTCCAGCCGACTCCCTTCAGAAGTCTCCACATAGTAATCGGAAAGTTTGGAGTGATGTTCGCCAGGAGTGATATAGCCCAGATCCACTCCCATTAAATAAACTTCTTTGAATCCGAAATGTGACAGTAGAGCTAATGCACAGTTCGATACTGTGGGGAAAGAATATTCGACTGACAGGAACTCAGACTCAGGACAAACACTTTTTGCATAGGCATGTGTTGAGCCCTCACCTACTTTGAGAGCCATAGCGACAGAACCAAACAATTTGGCAGTCTCAGGATGGATACCATTAATTGTGAGCAACACAATATCAGAGAGATAATCATCATCCTTGATGGAGCTTATCCATTTATAAGTGCAATAGGTCTGTTCAACTTCCGCATGAAAATCAGGCTTAATACCACTTTTATACAATGGTTTTAATGAGGTCCCACAGGAAACCACAATGAACCGCTCACGATTCGATTTCAAAAAGGATATGTTTTCATCTAATGATGGACCATTGCCCACAACGATCACTGGGACATTCAGATTATCGGGACATTGAGAAGAAATATCTCTTCTAGCAAGATATGTGCGCCCTTGAGCGAAAACTTGCTGCATATGGCTAAGGCCATAAGCCGCATGTTCGAAATATTCACCCATTGATACCAAGACCCTAAGCTCATTGCGCAGATCAAAGGCGGCCTTCTGCAACACAGGGTGGTAGTAAGATTGATAAATGTAGGCATTTACAACGTTATAAACACCAATTCTAGAAAACTGACCAACCAGATCGGAAGATAAATGTGAACCATCATCACCTAAATTAAGATAGCAACGTCCACCATTTTTGTCGGTTGAAAATAGTATCGAATCCCAATCAACAACATACAGCGATGCATAAAAGAAGTCGTGATTAGGCTCACAAATATAGATATTTTGTAAAGAGTGCAGCTGACTCAGGGACTGAAGCTGATAACCCAACCCCATTCCAAGTAATATCAGGCCAGGCACATAATCCGGCATTGAAGAGAGTCTGCGCTCATCGGACCTGCACATTCTTCTGAACTGATTCACATAGAAGAAATGCCTATACCACCAAAGCTTGCCTCCAGTATTATCAAGCAACGCATCTTCTTTATTCGGAAATTTCCTGAACCATTCTACTTCATGATCTACCACTTCACTGGCATTGAAACCATATAATGCAACACCCCGACTGGAGTTATACATATTCCAGCATCCGTCTTTACCAAGAAAAAGATGCCACGCTATCGGAGTGTAACTATAAAATGCTTCAGCAATATTTGGATAGTACTGCATGAATGCCTGGATGTTGTTGAAGAAGCGCATTTTTGCTTCACGCCACTTCTCCTGTTCTTCAGCATTCACAGTTGGACGACATAAATGATATATATCTTCACTGCGAGGTGGAACATCATCCAAAGGATGGTGGAATGGGTATAAACCCACCTTACCTTCTATGAGGTCGCTCCAACGATAATGACGAGAAATCAAATATTGATAGCATGCATCCATCTCAGGATGGCAACTATGTCTATAGACGAAGGCTTCTTCGATACCATGAGCTGATTTTATATACTTTAAATCGTCATCCAGTGACCCGGCATTATTTCCGACTTGAAGATATACCTTTTTTCCCTGTCCTATCGCTCTCTCAAAAAAACCTGCCCAGTCATAAGTCTGAAGAGAGGTGTTAAATACATCAACAGAAGGCTCATAGACAAGATAAGCCTCTACTGAGCGAGCTCTATCAAACAAGTCCAGATAAGTACCTAACCCTAGGCCAAAGCAAATCAACAGCGGCACAGTATGTGGCAAAGGGTCTGGACTGACTCGCTGCTCGCACCAGGACCGTACATCCACAAAAGTTGTACCGCCATAGTGACTCAGCGCTTCTGGCGGAGCTATTACCTCATCGTCATGCAGATTGATTTTGAACGCATTGCTTAAATAAGCTTCAACCTCACGAGCGATTTCAGTTTCACCATCAACGCCGTACCAGCATCGGCCCGACGCAAAGTCTACCAGGTTGGGTTGTGAAGCCTTAGTACAGAAAACCGACAAGCAGTCTTCTGAAAATCCTACATGCACATGATCTAATAGCTGAGGGTAGTATTGAGCTAAAGCCGCTAGATTACGCTGTTTTCTATCCGCAAAAGTCTGAGCAAGTAAAGCCTCGATGGCTTCTTGAGCCTCACCATCTTCATGAATTTGCTGGCTTATATTCCTTAGCATGCGACAACCTTAGCTAGAGTAAACACGTTGTAAGGCCACGTTAATGGCAAGAAGAGCACCATGCAATGTATATAGTATTACCGGAGGGAGTACATCGCAGGCAGGTAAGCTGCTGAGAGCAGCAGAGAGGGTAGCTCTTTCAACGTTCAAATCAGCGTGAACGGTACGCTTTGATAGCTTTCTTCCCTCTTTTTAGCACACCCAATTTCCCTTCAACATCACTCTTACTAGTTCGCAATAGTTCGATAAATTGCTGCTCTTTCTCGGACTCGGCCAGAAGGAACACTTTATTTAACTGTAAATCAAGCGGCATTGATCTGATGTAGGTGTCTCTCTCTGATAAAAGCAAAAAAACACCATCATCATCGGACTCATCAAGCTTTCGGAGCAAAGTAAGTATGGCGTCGTCCAGTAGAGACAGTCTCGCCTGAAACTCCTCAGAGGTTCCTGACATTTCAAACATGGCCAGATGCTGAGGAGCGGAACTGCCCTTTTTCTTCACGCATCTTATAACCACGCTGTTTCTCTTCGTCAGGAATTTTGTCCCAGGCCATTTTTATCGGTACTAGCAGTGAGACAACCTCATCGATTTTCTTCGCATCATTACGCACCAGCACATCTGTTAGTTGCCGGTGCATATAATCGTAAAGATTGTAGAGATTTAATGAAATTTCACCAACTTCCATATCCAGCGCTGACTGAAGTGCAAAAATAATGGACATAGATTTAGAAAGGTGCTTCCCCTTCCCAGCCATATCTTTTCTTTCAATACAGCCTTTGGCGTAGGCCATATTCTCCAACAGGCCTTGATAAAGCATTTGGATAACGCGGTGAGGGTCAGCATCAGCAACCACGTTAGTGACACCAACCTTTTTATACGCTTGGATAGCATTCTGATACATGATAACTCCCGGTGTCACAGGCTACTTAAAAGAGTGGTAATGTAAGAGGAAGACTGTTGCATTTGTGCAAGCGCTGTATCAAGGGCAGTGTATTTCTTGGTCAGCATTTCTTCATAGCTAGTTTGTTTTTCAGCAATAGTGTTTGACTGATCAATCAGTTGATCTAACTGATCATTGTATGAAGTTGTGCGCTCCGCCAATAAACCATTTCCACTCTGCGTATACTGCTTCAACAATGCTTGCATCTGACCCGCAATACCATTATCACCAGAAAACAGTGAAGCAATATTATCAAACTGATCAGACAGAGCACTGTCCAGCCTGTCTTCACCACTGGAACCCCCATAGGTATTAGAGTCAGTAATCTCAAGATTCCCATCTGAATCCATCGAAATACCTACAGAGTAAAGGGTATTGAGGTTTGTATTTGCGCCGGAGACTGCACCGGCAACTATTTTTGAAAGCTGGCTTTTAAGACCACGAATCAGAGAATCACCGGAGAGATCCCCCCCATCTGTCAGCTGAGTACCAGAAGAAGTATAAGTACCGGACTTTCCCAACTCGTCGAGAACATCCATCATGGTATTATAGTTTTTAACGAAATCTTCGATGTATCCCTGCACATCCTCTTCATCTGTACCAATCTTTAGTGTTGATGGAGAGTCAGTTTTTGTTTTTGCCAACAGGTTTAACGTGACGTTTGAAATAACCCCTTCAAGCTCATTGGAGTCACCATAAACATCAGTACCATCAATAGTAATATGTGACTTTTGTGCATCAGTCACTGACATCGTTGTACCTGATCCGGTAGCAACAGTAGACACACTATCAAGGCTAGAATTGTTATTGGTTATGACCAGGTTATTACTCGTATCACCGGTAATGCTGGAAGAAAACACTAATTGAGACCCAACAGAAGAGTCACCAGTATTAACGATGTTAGCCGTGATACCAAAGTTGTCAGTGGCATTATTGACGGCAGTGCGCAGCTGATCGACCGTCATACCCGCTTTGACATTGATGCTAAATGTATTACTACCGGCAGAGAACGTTAATGTGCCAGCCGTTGATGACACAACGGAGCTGCTGCTGGAGAACGTCCCATCAGCCGTAGTGGCAGTAGAACCCTTTGCCAGCTGCAGCACTTCAATATCGTAGCTACCCACCGATGCTGAGTTAGTGGTGTCCGCGGTGAAAGCTTCAATATCGTCAGTGTTGGTAATGGTTGGATTCTTGGCAGCCATCTTCGAAGCATCTGCCAACGTATCCAAGGAGTCAGAGAAAGTCTTGAGTGCAGAAGACAGTTTGCTAACCGCAGACAGTTTTACCTGGACATCATCCTGGCTCGATTTGTTAGCACTGATCTTGGAGTCGTACTGAGCAGAGACTAGCTGGGTAACAATGGACGACAAATCCAGTCCGGATGCTACCCCTAGTGTAGAAGACACCGCCATTTTCTAGCCCCCCCGTACATAACGCATATTTACTAAACCTTGTTATCGACCATTACTCCGGTAGCTTGACCTAAATCGTGCTGAAGCTCCTGAATTCTAGTCGCCAACTTCCTTACTTCTTCTGATGGTATCTGTCGGATAACATTTCCAGTATCAGTGTCGATAACACTAATCACAGGCTGCTTGCCATTAGCCTCATCCACGCTGAACGACAAAGAACGATTCTGCCCCTGAATGATAGAGTTTATATCGTCAACGGATTTCGACAAATCACTCATTGACGCAGGCTCAGCCTGCTGGGCAGCTCCTGAATCGGCAGACTTATCGACGCTGGAGCCTGCTGTATCTGCTACAACCCCTCCCTTGAAATCACTGCCTTGGACAGAAATTGACGAGGGGTAACTTATAGCATTGGCCTTAGAAGTATCAATTTCCATACCAGTCTCCTGTAATAGGGCCAGCATTTAACCTGCCAGCCCTATTATCGGTTAGCTTACCCCAGCAAAGACAGCGCGATTTGCGGCAGTGAGTTGGCTTGGCTAAGAATTGACGTACTCGCTTGCTGAACGATCTGATTCTGAGTCAGAGAGGCAGTTTCAGATGCAAAGTCAGTGTCTTTGATCTGTGACTTCGCATCACTTACGTTCTCAACGATATTACTGAGGTTACGAATGGTTGAGTCAAAACGGTTCTGAATAGCACCCAAATCAGCACGAGCACCACCGATAGCAGATATTGCATTATCAATAGTTGCCAAAGCCGTAGATGCGCCAGTTGCTGTAGATATATCAACACTGGTCAGACTCAAACCGGTAGCACTAAAACCAGACAAACCATCCGGCGCAGAAATATTCACGCTGATAGTCTGGCCAGCGTTGGCACCCACCAGAAACTTGGCAGAATAACCACCGGTCAGGATGTTAGTACCACCAAACTGGGTAGTTGTTGCGATTCGGCTAATCTCAGTCACAAGTGCAGTCACTTCTTTTTGAAGTGCAGCACGGTCGGAACTTGAGTTAATACCGTTCTGAGACTGCACAGCAAGTGTACGAATACGCTGCAGGGCAGTAGTAGTTTCATCCAGAGCACCTTCAGCCGTCTGTGCGACCGAGATACCATCGTTAGCGTTACGGATAGCCTGGTTCAGACCATTAATCTGCGAAGTCATACGGTCACTGATCTGCAGACCGGCAGCGTCATCTTTCGCACTGTTAATACGATAACCTGAGGACAGGCGCTCGTAGGAAGTTGCCAACGCATTTGTTGAATTGTTCAGCTGCCGCTGAGCATTCAACGACGACACGTTAGTGTTGACGTATAAGGACATAATTAAGCCTCCTGAAGAAACGCAGCCACTCTCACACGGCTACTCGGTGACCAAACTGGTCGTTTTCTGCACGACTTTCAAAGAAACGTCGCCACATAAACTCTCACCTTACTCGGGTTATCGACCAGCCTTTGTAGGACTTGAGACTTTTTTTGCCGCTAATGGCAAAAAATTTCCTCATAGCAGGCAACTCTTATCCTCAACAACTACAGAACGTAACTTAACATTAGGCAACAAAGGCACTCTTAAAATTACCGCGACCGACTTCACACAGCACAGAAGTCCCAGCACGAAAGCGTTCGCTTATGGCATACTTTGTGCTGGACTATAAAACGAAAAAGGCCAGAGCAATGCTCTGGCCAATGAAGCTCAACTTTAGGAGAGATTGAGCGACCTACTTAACCCATCAATGAACTCAGAAACTCTCACAAAAGCCTCCTGAAGTTCATTGATGGGTATTCTTTTGTATCCCCTCTTAGCCTCCAAGCAGCGACAGCGCAATCTGCGGAATCGAGTTGGCCTGACTCAGGATGGAGCTACTTGCCTGTTGTACAATCTGGTTCTGAGTTAGGGATGCTGTTTCTGATGCAAAGTCAGTATCTTTGATCTGTGAACGCGCATCGCTTACGTTTTCTACAATATTGGTCAGGTTACGAATGGTAGAGTCAAAGCGGTTCTGGATCGCACCAAGATCCGCACGCTGACCACCAATTGCAGAGATGGCAGCATCGATCGTAGCCAGCGCTGTTGAAGCACCATCTGCAGTTGATACATCCACTCCACTAATACCCAGGCCTGTAGCACTGAAACCGTTCAAGCCATCTGGAGTTGAGATGTTAACGCTAATGGTCTGGCCAGCATTAGCGCCCACCAGGAACTTGGCAGAATACCCACCGGTCAAAATGTTAGTACCACCAAACTGAGTGGTAACAGCTATACGGCTAACTTCAGTCAGCAATGCAGTTACTTCTTTTTGCAGAGCTGCACGGTCTGAACTGGAGTTAATACCGTTTTGGGACTGAACAGCCAGAGTACGGATACGCTGCAGTGCAGTAGTAGCTTCATCCAGTGCACCTTCAGCGGTCTGCGCGACGGAGATACCATCGTTAGCATTACGAATCGCCTGATTAAGACCATTGATCTGAGAAGTCATACGATCACTGATCTGCAAGCCTGCAGCATCATCTTTTGCACTATTGATTCGATAGCCTGAAGACAAACGCTCATATGACGTTGCCAAGGCGTTAGTGGAGTTATTTAATTGACGTTGAGCATTCAGTGAAGATACGTTGGTATTGACATATAAGGCCATTTTAATCTCTCCTAAACTTTCTAATTTTAAGATGCGATATTACATCTTTGATAGTATTTATATCGACCCACCCATTATTTCCTTTAGGATTTTTTTTAATTTTTTATTAGAAAAGTGAAGGGCCGCATAAGCGGCCCTTCAGGTGATGGCGAGAGGCGGGGTCATTAGAGGTAGTCGAAGAGACTCATTCCCTGGATCTTGACATAGGAAGCCTGAGCAATCTGCAGAGCACTGGTGCTCTGCGTGAGGTTAGTCACAGCTTCATAGTAGTCTGCCTCTACAAGACTGGCACGTTGTGATGTATCTGAAACATCGTTTGCCTCGAGGGTAGCCTGAACGTTGTCCGCCACATTCTGTCTTGCACCGATGCCAGAAACGGTTCCCAATACGGTGTTATAAGCAGTATCAATATTGTTTAGATACTTTGACAAATCAACACTATCACCAGAGCTATTACGCAGCGCATCAATAGTCTCGCTTACTACATTCAATATATTGGTACTATTTCCTGTCGAATTACCATCAGCATCAACTTCATCAAAAGTGAATACACTGTCACCAGGATCGTTTTTAGCCAGAGAAACATAACTGGAAATATCTATATTGGTTTTCCCAGAATCCCCCTGATAGGAATATGTCGTATATCCTGTCGTTGATGTTGCGTCCGCAGTGAAAGGCTCTGTCTTAGTCGCGTGGCCGGAGAATATATAATTCCCCGATGAGTCCTTTGAGTTCATCAGATCTTGCAATTCCGTCATGCGATCTTCTAACTCTTTGGCAATAGCCTCTCGATCACTGTCAGACAGCGCACCGTTACCCGCCTCAGTCACCAGGCTTTGCACCCTCAGCATAGAGGTTTCAACACTACCCAGGACACTTTCCTCATAGCTCAAAGAGTTGTTGAGAGAAGTATTATTGCGCTGATACTGACCAGACTGAGCCAACTTTGATGAAATACGACTTGCTTGTGTTGCTGCTGCCGGGTCATCGCCCGCCGTAATAACACTATAACCAGAACTTAATTCCAGATTAGCGCGTGACACCGTTTCCTGATTTTTCTGCAGAGATGTGAGCCCCTGACGATAAATTTGCTGAGAAGAAATACGCATCATTGTCCCCCTCAACTAATCGCACTTAGCAAGGTACTGAACGTTTGCTGCGCAGCAGAAATAACCTGCGCTGCTGCCTGATAGGCCTGCTGAAATTTGATCAGGTTAGCTGCCTCTTCATCTTCACTAACAGCCGAAACGGAGTCACGAATATCCTGAGCACTGGAAAGCAGCGTTGCATTACTCTCCTCAGCCATTGAAGCCTTACTGGCGTATCCGCCAACATCACCAATGATCTGAGAATACGCACCCTCAAAACTTAAAGACCCATCCACAATGGAACTATTTTGCAAATCAGCCAGCAACTGCCCATTTGAATTGTCTCCACTAACATCCGTCGTACTGCCCGATGCCGCGAACGCTAACTCCTTCGACGTAATATCCGTAGTACTAAGCTCGCCAGCAAAGCTGTATGTAGGGCGAATAAGAAAACTATCCCCGTCAGATGGCGTCCCTGAAAATGAGAGATCAAAACCATCAACGGTAAAATCAGGGCCCGCACCCGAAGCCACCTCACTACCATCACTGGAGCGCGTGATAGTGTATTCCCCCGTTCCGGAGTCATACCTTACTGCGTAATCACTGGAGGTCAGCGTGGACGGATCCCAACCGGTTGGAAATGTGAGCGTCCCAGATGCCGAGCCATCATTGTTGGAACTGGCAAGGACACGATTACTCACCGTATATGAGCCACTTAACGCCGGGTCAAACAACGCCTGTCCCGCATCACCGTTCAGGTCCACACCCTGCTCCAGCACAGAGTTGACGCTCTCTGAGAACGTCATGGCCAGCTGGCCAACCTGATTAATGGTCGGGTTAAGAATTTCATCACGATATTCAATGGCCCCGCCCAGCGACCCTCCTGAAATTTTTGAGGAGATAGAGGTGGTGGAATTACCGATTGAGATATCCAGCTGATTCTTGTCGTATTCGCCCTGAACGACGTTAAGGTTGGTCGACGTAACCCCCGCCACCAGCGCGTCGCCACCATTCAGGTAAACGTTAACCATGCCGTTCTCAGCATCAGCTGTATATACACCCACCTGCTCAGACAACTGACGAATCACCTCATCACGCTGATCTTCAAGATCAGGCACGGACTGACCCTGGTTGTAGGCAGAGCTGATCTGGCTGTTCAAATCAGCCAGTGACGTCGTCAGGCTGTTGATCGACGTTACAGAGCTGGTGATAGTGTCATTGATATCACTCTGCTGACTCAGCAAGGTGTCGTTTACCTGATTGAAGACACCCGACAGCTCCTGCGCATTGGAAAGCACCAGGCTTCTGCTGGTCGTATCGGAGGGGTCGGAAATCGCATCATTGACAGAGGCAAAGAAACTGGAGATGGAATCAGAAATAGAATTTGTCGAGCCCGAGATCAGTTCATCCAGCACCTGTGAAAGTTGCAACTTAGCTGACGACTCCTGATAGACGGAGGTCTGCGTCTGCAGATTTTTCACTGCATACTGATCGGCGATGCGGCTCACAGATGATGTCGTTACACCGTAAGTCGCGCTGGAGTACTGAGTGACAGTTTGCCGGCTGTAACCTTCGGAGTTGATATTCGAGATGTTGTTGCTGGTCACAGCCAAGCCCGCCTGGCTGGCCCTAACACCCTGCATCCCGATATTGATCAATGAACTTGACATAGCAACTCTCCATACGTGCCATGTTTAGCGGCCGTATTTATCACTTCTTTAGCGGCAGATGGCGTCAGCACAATAGCGCACGGTTATACATTACAGCTGATTCAGCCCCCCCAGGGCACTGTTCATACGATCACTTCGGGCAATCTGGCTGATTTTGGAGGCGTAGTTAGGATCGGTCGCATATCCCGCTTTCTGCAATTCCTGCACGTATGCTTCACCGTTCGTACTGTTAGCCAGCGCCTGTTGATAGCGTCCATTTTGTTTAAGGAAGCTCAGATAGTCGGCGAAGCTATCTGCATAAGAGTCGTAGGAGCGGAAATACGCGTTCTCTCTTACGGGTACACCGTTACGGTACTCCAGAGTAGAGGTAGCAGTGGTCTTACCGTCCCAGTTACCGTTCGCTTTGATACCAAACAGGTTATGGCTGTTACTGCCATCCTCATTAAGAATCATTCGCTGCCCCCAGCCGGACTCCAATGCAGCCTGAGCAAGTAAGTACCTCGGATCCGCCCCCATGGAATCAGCTACCTGCTTAGCTTCGGGATAGAGCGCTTGAACAAATTCATCTGCAGAATCAATGTCACCGCCATCTGAAGAATAGGCAGATGAAAAACTGCCAGTCCCCTGAACCGAATTGCCGCCCTGCTTTGCCATCAGGCTGGCGTAAAGGGCATCCATATCCAGATTGCTATTGCCGCCCGATGACGAAGCATTGCCATGAGAGGCCAGAAAATGCCGAATACTGCTATCAACCTGAGTCACGTCTTTTTTACTGTCACTGTGACTGTTGGTGCCGCTGCTGCCATGTGTTAACTGACGGGTCAGGAAGTCAGATAATCCAATACCACCTGACTCACTGATATTGATACCCATCTGCTGATCGAGCATGTCCTGATAGAAGTTCATTTCAGAACTGTTAAAGACGCCATCCGGGTTAATGGACTGATTCGCCTCTCGCATGGACTTGAGCATCTGATTGACAAACAACGACTCAAACTGCTGCGCCACCTTTTTAATGGCCTCAGGAGACTGATCAGACTTCACCTCGTGCTGAAGCGACTGCAGTCGATTCAGATCGGTGAAGACTTGAGACTGTGAGGTTGTTTGCCCAATCATGATGACCTCAGATCACTACCAGTTCCGCCTGAAGTGCGCCAGCCTGCTTTAACGCCTCCAGAATAGCCATCAGGTCGCCAGGGGCTGCACCCACGCTGTTTACAGCATTAACAATATCCTTCAGCGTCGCCCCTGCCGGTGAAAATTCAAACATATGGCCACTGCCAGAATCCACTTGAATACCGACTCGGGGAGTAATCACAGTACTGCCGCCTGACAACGGATTTGGCTGACTCACCTGCGGGCTCTGCGTAATAGAAACAGTCAAAGCGCCATGTGTAATGGCAACAGGAGATACCCGCACGTTCTCGCCGATCACGATAGTGCCGGTACGGGAGTTGATAATCACCTTGGCACGCTCATCACCCTGAGCAATTTCCATATTCTCCAGTACAGAGAGGTAGGACACTCGTTGCGATGGGTCACGCGGCGCTCTGACACGGATAGAAGTGGCATCCATAGCCTCTGCAACACCAGCGCCCAGCAGATTATTAATCTGTTCGGTGACATGTTTGGCAGTCGTGAAATCTGGCCGGTTCAGGTTAAACACCAGTGAATCTCCCGTATTGAAGCCACTAGGCACGATCTTTTCTACCGTAGCACCTGCAGGAACCCTGCCAACATTCAACACATTCACAGTGATCTTGGAGCCATCAGTCCCCTCAGCACCGAAGCCACTCACGACCAGGTTCCCCTGCGCCATAGCGTATACCTGACCGTCAGCGCCACGCAGAGGAGTCAAAAGTAACGAACCACCTCGGAGGCTTTTCGCATCTCCGAGTGATGACACCGTGACATCAATGGTCTGGCCGGGCTTGGCAAAGGGAGGTAAATCAGCCGATACGGCAACTGCGGCGATATTTTTAGAAGAGGGCGTTGTTGAACTACTTAAGGAAATACCGAACTGCTGCAGCATATTCTTGAAGGTTTGACTGGTGTAGGCAGCACTGGATTTATC
This sequence comes from Pokkaliibacter sp. MBI-7, assembly GCF_029846635.1. Lineage (NCBI taxonomy): Bacteria > Pseudomonadati > Pseudomonadota > Gammaproteobacteria > Oceanospirillales > Balneatrichaceae > Pokkaliibacter > Pokkaliibacter sp. MBI-7. The sequence continues at coordinate 396,156 of NZ_JARVTG010000001.1, forward strand.
CCCTGTGCCATCCAGACCGACGATCAGGCCGTATCCAACCAGCTGGTTAGTACGTACCCCGGCAACATCAGCGATATCTTTCAGCCGCTGCGTTACTTCAGCCTGACTGACAGCAGAAATTATCATCCCGATGATCAGCATAGCGGCACTCAACAGGCTCGCCTTACCCTTCAATCTCATCATTGCCCAAACCCTCTCAAAAGTGCCGTTACAGGGGCCACAAGGCGCTCATAAAGAACTTACTCAACCATCCCATCATAGACGCGTTTTGCACCTGTCCATTACCGCTATAACCGATGCGCGCATCTGCAATCTTGGTAGAGCTGATCTCGTTATCCGGAGACACATCCTCTGGTCGGATCAAACCGGTGATACGAATGTATTCATCTCCCTCTGTCAGCGTCAGCCATTTCTCCCCACGGATCCGCATCACCCCATTAGGCATCACTTCAGATACCGTGACAGCAATCGTACCTGCCAGATTGTTCTGCTGACTGGCATCACCGCTGCCACTGAAACTGCCGTTTGAACTCAATCCAGTCTGAAGACTCAACCCTCCCACACCAAACGCATGCCCCAGTATTGTAGGATTGCTGATCGTTTCAGAAGAGGCTTTCGACTCGGTGGAGGAAGTGGATTTAGACGACTGCGTTGTCTCTTCAAGGTTAATTACAATGATGTCCCCTACTCGGTGAGCACGGCGATCACCATAGAGCGCCATTTCATACCCTGGCTGATAAATGGAGCCATTGTTCTCTCGCGGAGGGTTCATCTCCTGCGAGGTCACAGGTGCATAGGCAGGATCATTCGGTTTGACATTCTGCGCATTGCAGCCTGCAAGCACCGACAGCACAACAACCCCTAACGGTAGCGTGAGTTTTCGTACGTTCATTTTTTGCACCTACCTACTTCTCTTCATTTACTGCTTACAGCTGCTGCGTCACATAAGACAGCATTTCATCGGCGGTAGAGACCACCTTGGAGTTCATTTCATACGCGCGCTGAGTGGTAATCAGTTTTACCAGCTCTTCTGCAGCATTGACGTTGGACGATTCCAGCATGCCCTGTGACGTCGTCCCGAAACCATCATCACCGGGCGCACCATCATTGGGAGCACCACTGGCAGCCGTTTCCTTGAACAGGTTATTGCCGACAGCCTGCAGGCCAGCAGGGTTCACAAAGGTCGAAATCTGAATCGTCCCGGCCACTTGTGGATTGGCAGTGTCGCCATTCAACACCACTTCCACATCGCCATTAGTACCTATAGTAATCTGCGTCGCATTAGCAACATTGATCTCAGGATCGAGAAGGTAGCCATCAGAGGTGACGATATTGCCATCGGAGTCGAGCTGAAAACTGCCATCACGGGTGTAGCCAATAGAGCCATCAGGCATCTGCACACGGAAGAAGCCATCACCCTGAATCGCCACGTCCAGCGTATTGTCTGTCACATCCATGTCGCCCTGAGTAAAGATCTTCTCAGTGCCCACAACACGCACACCGGAACCGATCTGCAGACCCGAAGGCAAACGCGTGTCAGCGGTAGACAAGCCACCGGGCTGGCGTTTGATCTGATAGAGCAGGTCTTCAAAATTCGCGCGGTCTTTCTTGAAACCTGTCGTACTGATGTTGGCAAGGTTATTGGAAATCGTTGACAGTGACAGATCCTGAGCATTTAACCCTGTCTTGCTGATCCACAAAGCCGCTAGCATGAAAGTCCCCTTATGTCGCTACAGGATATCAAGACGATTGCAGCAGCTGATTCTCAGCGCTGGCATTGTCGTCAACCGTCTTCATCATTTTGATATTTAATTCGTACTGCCGGGAAAGAGAGAGAATGTTGGTGAACTCCTCCACAGCATTGACGTTACTGGTTTCCAGATAACCCGACGCGACCTGGACATTGGCATCAGGCGCAGCAGGTGTACCGTTCTCCATGGTAAAAAGGCCGTCTTCACCTTTTTTCATGTCACGAATATCCGGATTGACCAGCCGCAGACGATCCACTTCGGCAATGGCAGAAGGTTCGTCACCCTGAGCTACAACAGAGATCGTGCCATCTGAGCCGATATTCACTTTGCTCGAAGGTGGCAACACGACAGGCCCGCCGTTGCCGAGCACCGGCAACCCCTTGCCGTTACGCAGTACGCCAAGAGCATCGGTATGCAGGTTGCCCTCACGGGTATATGCCTCGGTACCATCTTCCCGCTGAACAGCGATAAAACCAGAGCCACTGATCGCAACGTCCATATCACGCCCAGTGTGATCCAGCGTACCTTCGGTAAAGTCTGTGCCAGGGTTTTCGGTCATGTTGTATACCCTTGTTGGGTAAGACTCACCGAACACCTGCATGGACCGGGCTTGCTCAAAATCGCGCTTAAAGCCGGTGGTGGTGACGTTAGCCAGGTTGTTAGAGTGTATGGCCTGTGCCCAAAGGTTCTGTTTGGCACCTGACATGGCCAAGTACAGCGCTCTATCCATCGACATAAGGACACCTCTTCACTATCTCTAAGGGGTAGATAGCAATCAGCGTGCCGATTTAGTGGCTGGCTTTACAAAATCATGAAGTTAGCGATTTCAGCTGCGAATCACGCGGGTGTGAAAAGAGCTGATGCCATCTGCTATATAGCGGATGGCATGACAGCAAGACAGTGAAGGGCGGCAGAGCCAGATAGCTGAATCACGCTACCTTGCTGGTGAAACGCAGCTGCGCCTGCTGACGGTATTCGCGCGGCGTTACTCCTTTCAGCTCCTGAAAGCGGCGATTGAAGTTGGCGATGTTATTGAAGCCTGCCTGATAGCAAATCTGAGTGATCTGCTCATTGGTTTCACTGAGCATGATACAGGCACGACTGATCCTGACACGGTTGAGAAACTCAATAAAGCGATTACCCGTTGCCTTGCGGAAAAAGCGCGAGAAGTTACTTTCACTCATACCAACCAGCTCAGCCACCTCCAACAGCGAAATGGAGCGATCACAATGCTGGTTAATGTATTCCACCACCTGATTAATACGCTGCTGCTGACTCTCACTGGCGGTGTTGTTCATCTGCACGGTGGACAGCAAACGGTAGTCATTCCATTGCGCCAGCTCCTGCATGAAATCCAGAAAGTGCAGAAGCCGATGCAAACCACTGCTATCACGAATCTTGTCAAAGTGCCGCTGAATATCCTGAAAGGCCACCCCAACGAACTCGATACCAGAGCGTGCACGCTCCAGCAGGGGTGATAACTGGCCTAACTCGGGCAGAATGTCTGCCACTTTGGCAAAGGTTTCTTCAGGAAACTGCAGGGCACGATCTCTCACTGCCACGGCAGTAACGTCATTACGGCAAATCCAGTTATGAGGCAAACGCGGGCCCGTAAGAATCAGCTGCCCGGGAGCAAACGTACCCACATAGTCACCCACAAAGACCTTGCCACTGGTGGCCACAATGAAATGAAGTTCAAAGTCATCATGAGCATGCCAGCGAATGAGTGGGCTAGGATGCCCGTGATCAAGATAGCGTATTGTTTCGACACCCGGGTCTTTCAGCTCGAACTCTGGTGTCAGGGGAATATTGTTATGCATTATTTTCCCTCGGTCTGTGCATGACTGAGGGAATTATGTGGACCCGCTCAAAGATTAACCAGTACAAAGACAGAGCAAAACTATACTTTCTTGCAGCTATTTTCATTGATGACTCTATTGAGCCGCAAAATAGTACTGACTTAAGCGAGACAGACGTCAAAACGATGGACTTTGGCAGCATAAAACAGCGAATCAGCACTCCAGCACAAATGGCCGATTCGCCTGATCACTTATCGGGCTCATAACTGCACCGTCTGGCCCGAACACATCATCTAGCTCACAGAGTGAAGTACCCGCGCGACCGATGGTGCAGAATGCAGTGCCTTCCAGGCATCGAACTGGCTGAGAAACACCTGACCACTGAGTTCTTCCAGAAAGTGACTGCGCCTCAGCATGTCCATGACCGGCCCTTTCACTTCTGACAGGTGAAAGTTCACCCCACTGTCTCGCAGACGATGATTGATCGCCTCCAGACTCTCCAGAGCCGACGCATCAATCAAATTGACCGCCGGACACATCAGCACCAAATGCCTGACCTTAGGCTGACTTGCTACCAGGTCATAAATCAAATCCTCTAAATAGCGTGCGTTGGCGAAGTAGAGGCTTTCATCAATGCGCAGCGTGACAATGGCAGGATCTGTCTCCACTTGATGACGGCAGACATTGCGAAAGTGCTCGGTGCCGGGAACCCGGCCAACAATCGCACTGTGCGGGCGACTGGTGCGGTAGAGATAAAGCAGAATGGACAAGGAAACCCCAGCCATAATGCCGACCTCCACACCCTCGACCAGCGTGAGGAGGATTGTTGCCATCATGGCAGCGAAGTCGCTTTTAGAGTATGTCCAGGTACGCTGCAGCGCTCTGAAATCTACCAGGCTCAGCACCGCCACAATAATGGTTGCCGCCAGGGTAGCCTTTGGCAGGAAGTAAATCAGCGGAGTCAGCAGTAAAGCAGCCAGTGCAATGCCGATGGCGGTGAACGCACCAGCCGCCGGGGTTTCTGCACCAGCATCGTAGTTAACAACAGACCGGGAAAACCCTCCGGTTACCGGGAACCCACCCGACACGGCAGAGGCAATATTTGATGCGCCGAGGCCGATCAGCTCCTGATCAGGCGAGATACGCTGACGACGCTTGGCCGCCAGCGTCTGCGCCACGGACACTGACTCGACAAAGCCAACAATACTGATCAGTAATGCCGATACCAGCAGCTCCTCCCACATGGAGGACGTGAACGCAGGCAGTTGCAGACGGGGCAGACCAACCGCGATCTCACCAACGATCTTCACCCCCAGCTTGTCCAGCCCCGCCCCCCAGGTCACCAGTGTTGTCAACGCCACTGCCAGCACCGGACTCGCTTTCGTCAGAATGTCTGCATGACGAGCATTCAGACCACGACGCAATAGCAATGGCTTTAGAAAGGTACGACTCCAGAATAGGAATACTGTGGCAGAAACACCTATCAACACCGTAGGCCAGTGAATGTACTGCAGCTGCCGGAGCAACTGCACAAGGATATCAACCAGTGTATCGCCATCAGCCTTAACTCCCAGCAGGTGCTTGAGCTGACTGGCCGCAATGATGAGGCCAGACGCCGTAATAAAGCCGGAAATAACAGGATGACTGAGAAAGTTCGCCAACAAACCCAAGCGCAACACGCCCATAACAATCAGCATCGCACCGGATATCGCCGTCAGCATAATCGCCGCAGCCAGGTATTCAGCCGAGCCTTGCTGAGCAATATTGCTGGCCGCCGCTGCGGTCATAAGCGAGACCACGGCGACCGGCCCCACTGCCAGCGTTCGGCTGGTGCCAAAGACGGCATAGGCCACCAGTGGAAGGATACTGGCGTACAACCCTACCTGAGCAGGCAGACCCGCCAGTAAAGCGTAGGCCAGGGACTGTGGTATCAGCATGATGGTGACAATCACAGCAGCAATGGCATCACTGGTGAGAGTGTGGCGGTTGTATGTTTTCAGCCACGTAAGTATAGGCAGATAGCGGGCTAGCATCCTGATTCTCCTCTACCCTTTACTTCCGCTCGCCAAAGTCGCATGCCTGCTGCGAACTGTGGCTGGCAGGAGAGTGCTCAAGCAATTGAGGAGCGGCCAGCCACTCACGCCCTTTCAACATGGCTTCCCAATATAGCCAGGGCAGCATTTTTTCTTTGAGGAACCATGAAAGACGGCTGGGCTCACGTCCTTCCAGTAGCCATGCAGGGAAAGAGGGCAACAGTTTGCCACCGTATCCAAACTCAGCCAGCACGATCTTGCCGCGCTCGACCGTCAACGGACAGGAACCGTAACCGTCATAAATGGCGCGTGCCGCCTGGCCTTGCAATGCCATTAACACGTTCTCCGCCACGACCGGCGCCTGCTTGCGTACAGCCGCTGCCGTTTTGGCATTAGGGGAGTTGGCACAGTCGCCCAGCGCAAAGATGTCGCCATGGCGTTTGTGCTGCAGTGTCTGGGTATCCACATCCACCCACCCTGCCGCATCAGCCAAAGGGCTGCTACGTAAAAACGCCGGCGCCTGTTGAGGCGGACATACGTGCAGCATATCGAAGGACTTCTCCTCCTCAGTCACTTCCCCCGTGGGCGCAGTGATGCGGAACAGTGCCCGACGCGCGGGGCCATCAACCTCAATCAGGTTATGCTGAAAACTGAGCTGAATGCCGTATTTCTCTACATACCTCATCAACGCTGGCACGTAGTCGGCAACGCCGAATAACGCAGCACCGGCCGTACAGAACTCGACGTCGATGTCTTTCAGGCGGCCTTGCCGCAACCAGTGATCACAGGACAGATACATAGCTTTCTGCGGTGCACCTGCACATTTGATCGGCATGGGAGGCTGACTGAATAAAGCCTTACCACGACGTGTGCTCTGTACCAGCTCCCAGGTGTATGGCGCCAAATCAAACTGATAGTTGGAAGTGACACCATTCTGCCCCAATGTCGCCCTGAGCCCCTTGATAGCCTCCCAATTGAGCGACAATCCCGCAGCGACCACCAAAGCCCTGTATCCCAACGCCGTGCCATCTTCCAGCTGTACTAGCTGATGCTCTGGCTGAAAAAGGCTGGCAGCCGTCTGGTACCATTTCACTCGGTCAGGCATCACACTGGCCATATTGCGCACCGTATCCTTACGCTCAAACACACCACCGCCGACCAGAGTCCAGCCGGGCTGATAGTAATGGAGTGTGTTGGGCTCAATGATGGCAATATCCAGATCAGGCTGGCGCTTTAGCAGACTTGCCGCTACTGCCTGCCCGCCAGCACCTCCCCCAACAATCAATACATCGTGACGGACAGTAACGCCGGGACGGATCGATACCTGACTGGCGGAGAGGCCTAACCTTTCACGCTGGGCAGACAGATCGTAGCCTGCCGCTAAAGTAGCATTAAGAATGGCCTCAACAGACAAATGATGCGCCTCAGACAAGGCCCACAGTGTGGTGCTGCGAGTTCCCGTACGACAAAACGCCAGTACTGGCCCTTGCACGGTGTCCAGCAGATGAGTGAAAGCCTGCACATCTGCAGTCGTGATGTTACCCGACACTACAGGCAGATAATGCCAGGCCAGTCCATTGAGCCGGCAAGCCTCTTCCAGCTCCGTATTGAGAGGCTGATCCTCTCCTTCCTGCTCTGGCCGGTTAGCAATAACAGTGCGAAATCCCATTGAGGCTGCAAGACCAATATCAGCGACATGGATTTGCGGACTGACGCTGATGAAGGGTGTTAACTGACGAACATCCATAGGTATCTCCCGGAGAAATTGCTGTTTATTCTTTCGCGAACAGACTCAAGACGATCAGAACAGGTTGATTGGCACTTTCAGATAAACCTGCCCGTTACTCTCCTCCGGGGGCATATGCCCTGCCCTCATATTGACCTGCACAGAAGGCAGAATCAGGCGAGGCATGCTCAGGGTGGCATCACGCTGTGTTCGCATTGAGACAAAGTCAGCTTCGGATGTTCCCTGGTGCACGTGGATATTATTCTCGCGCTGCTCCTGCACGGTCGTCTCATAGGCATAGTGTTCACGCCCAGGCGCTTTGTAGTCATGGCACATGAACAGGCGAGTATCAGCAGGCAGGGCATATATTTTATTAATGGAGCGAAACAGGGTAGCTGCATCGCCTCCGGGGAAATCACAGCGTGCGGTCCCATAGTCAGGCATGAACAGGGTGTCACCGACAAACGCAGCATCACCGATGACGTAGGTCATGCAGGCAGGTGTATGGCCAGGCGTATGCATCGCAGTTGCTACCAGCGTCCCGACCCTGAATAGCTCACCATCAGTGAACAGATGATCAAACTGGCTGCCATCACGAGCGAACTCGGAACCTGCATTGAACGCCTTACCGAAGGTTTCCTGAACTACAGTAATGTGGCTGCCAATCCCTATGCGCCCATCCGTATGCTCCTTCAGGTAGGGTGCCGCCGACAGATGATCTGCATGCACATGGGTTTCAAGAATCCACTCGACGCTCAATCCATGCAGTTTGACGAAGTCCAGAATAGCTTTAACCGACGCAACGCTGGTTCGCCCTGCCGCGTAGTCAAAGTCGAGTACAGAGTCGATGATGGCACAGCTGGTGGAGTCTGGATCCCTGACCAGATAACTAAAGGTGAAAGTAGACTCATCAAAAAATGGAGTAACTACAGGGCCTCTCATCGTCGACACCTCTAAAAAACAAAATGGAATATGCTTATATCAATATTTGAATATACTAATATTCAAGCCACAACAAGCCAAGAGTAAGGAGAAAAATGGCGCGAAATTGCGCTATTGGTTGGCTACAAAAAAGAAAGATGTGTCAAACGATGCGAGCGGTAACTGCAGATGAGCAGGCCCAGAAACACGAAACCCCGGCAAGCCGGGGTTTCTGTAAGAAAAGATTCAGAATGACTGAACTTAGATATTGAGTATGGTCTGGTTGATGGTGTTCTGCGTTTCCAGTGTTTTGGAGTTCGCCTGATAGTTACGCTGGGCAATAATCAAGCCCACCAACTCCTCTGACAAATCAACGTTGGATGACTCCAAGGAGCCAGAAACCAAGCTACCGTTCAAGCCCACACCCGGTGGGTTACCTACGGCCACGCCAGAATCTGCGGTTGCTACCCACTCAGTATCACCAGCCGCTTTCAGCCCTTGAGGGTTATCAAAGGTGTAAACCTGAATCTGGGCGATCTTTTTCGACTGGCCATTTGAATAGCTGGCTACCAGATCACCATTCTCTTCAAAGCTGACTCCTGTCAGCGAGCCGGAAGCATAACCATTCTGACTGGTCGTTTTTACCAAGGAATCACTGGAGTACTGGGTTGTTCCAGAAGAGTCAAATGAGACCAGATCGTTAACATCAGCCGTTGATGGGAACGTGGTTACTGCCGCAACAGTAGGGTCAACGTTTCCAATATAAACCAGCGGAGAGGTTGAGCTCGTTGCACTCTGTATGCCCTGACCTGTCGCATCAGTGAAGACAGGCGCAGTGCCGGTCGTACCAGCAGTAACAGAGCCAACACCAATTCCTGTCAACGTACCGGAAGAACGATCAAACGCGTAAATCAGGTTGTTAGAAGTTGGATCATAAGTCGTAGCATTGGTGGTCCCACTATCCTGCAGGCCCACAGGCAGCTCCGTGTAGGAACCATCGTCTTCTATGCGCAGTACATGGACCGTGTAATAGGTCGTGTCGTCAGTGGAGCTCGGATCGTTGGGATCAGACACCTCAACAAACTGATAAGCCAGCGTCTGCGTATTACCGAGGCTATCGTAGACCGTCTGGGTAGTGCCGTATGAATACGTTGACGAATCCGTAGGATCGTAAGGAGTGCGCAGATCATCCGGATCAAGGCTGGAGTCGATTTGCACACTCAACGCTACGCTGGACGTAGCTGATGGAGCACTGGTTTTATCAGCAGCAGAGATCGTAATGTCCTGCTCACTTCCCACCAATACGCCATCATCGTTGTACATACGCCCCTGTACAGCAGAACCACTGTTAGAGCGCAGCACACTGTTCACACTTGCGGTGTTGGAGGTTCCTGATTCAGGGACCAGCTCAAAAGCACCGGAGCGGGTATAAGTCACATTACCCGTGCTGTCCTCAAGGCGGAAAAAACCTTCTCCATCAATTGCCAGATCCAGGTTATTGCCTGTTGACTCGATGGTGCCTGAAGCAAAGTTCTGCTGGATATCTTCTACGCGAACACCGTTCCCGGTTACGTTGGTTGAACCACCACCGGCGATATTGGATGCGTAAATATCACCAAATTCAGCGCGGGACGATTTGAAACCAGTAGTGCTGGCGTTTGCAATGTTGTTGCCGCGGACATCCAGGTCTGTTGAGGCGGCCTTAAGACCAGTGATAGCAGTCGAGAAAGACATAGAATTCTCCTTAAGAGATCCGCTTGATATCAGACATGGAGGCGGTATCGCCATTGCCAAGGTTAAGTGTCATGGAACCATCACTGATGCTGACTGAATCAACATTTTGCCCCATGTACGTAGTCAGGCTGGTGCTTGTCGAGCCAACCGTACCCTGAGCTACGAAGTAGTAAGTCCCACCTGCAATACTCGTATCAGGTGACCAGGTAAACGCATTTTCGCCGGAAGACAGGTTGCCAAGGTCAATGGTATCCACCTGCACCCCAGAAGAATTATAGACGCCCACCGAGACATCGGAGGCCGAGCTATCCAAATCCAGCATACCCTGCACCGTACCGCCTGCAGTATCCAGATCAGCAGAGTCGCTCTCCACGTAGGCCGTTCGACCGACCATCGAAGATGCCTGCAGCGCAAGATTAGACTGCAGCGATGTCTGCAGCTCCGATACCGAGTCATTAAGGTTAGTCAGCTGCTCCACCGTAGACAGCGATGCAAGCTGTGACATGTATTCTGACGTATCCGTCGGACTGGTTGGGTCCTGGTTCTTCAGCTGAGCAATCATCAGCTGCATGAACATATCCGAATCAAGCGACGTGTCAGAGCTACTACTAGTGCTGGTGCTTGATGTTGTACTCAAGCTATTGCCAAGGCCGCTAACGCCACTGCTACTCATAATCTATTCCTCGACCTTAGCTCTGACCCAGCGTCAATACGCGTTGCATCATTGTTTTAGCGGTGTTCATTATTTCAACATTGGCCTGAAATGACCGGGAAGCGGACATCATGTTGGCCATTTCCTCCACTACATTGACGTTGGGATAAAAAACATAGCCATCTTCGTTGGCCATAGGACTATTGGGGTTGTAGACCTGACGTAACGGTGCCTCACTTTCGACAATACCCAACACCTTTACACCCTCGCCCGCTTCACTGGCCGGCATGTTGTCATAATCAAATCCCTGATTTTCAAGGGACTGATTCAATGCAACAGCAAACACGGGTTCACGCGCCCGATATGTCTGATCAACACTACTGCTGACGCTGTCAGCATTGGCAATGTTACTTGCAGTTGTATTCAGACGAACCGACTGAGCGCTCATTCCTGAGCCTGCAATCGAGAAAATATTATTCAGCGACATGGATTATTGACCTCCCTTAATGGCATTACTGAGGCCGACAAATTTCTTATTCAGAAACATGAAACTTGCCTGGTAATCCATGGCGTTCTCCATAAAGTTAGATTTTTCCACCTCGGGATCAACCGTATTGCCATCGACTGCAGGCTGCACTGGCACACGATAAAGAAGCTGATCATCCATCATCGATCCTGCCTCACCGGCAAAGTGCATGGCATTGGTTTGCCGCAGTGTGACAGAACTTGCCGCTTCGTTAGCACGATCCAGAAATGCCGAGAAATCCAGATCTCGGGCTTTAAAGTTTGGAGTGTCAGCGTTGGCGAGATTATTGGCCAATACTTCGGCTCGCTTGGCGCGATACAGCAGCGCGTCAGCGTGAATCCCCAGAGCCTGGTCAAAACCGATAGCCATAACCTGCACCTCTCAACAATCATTACTGATTTGAAAACAGCAAACTATGTGCCAAAAGAAGGAAAGTTAAATGTAAAAAAGCAGCCACTGAACTACCAGCGCGCTGCTTTTCTGAAGGAAAGGGAAGACGTATTTCAGGGAATACTCTTCGGATTATTTGAGCAACAGATTACTTAGCTCGATAGATAATCCCCGGATTACACTGCACCATTTCATAAATGTCATTCAGGCCAGTCACAGCCTCAGACGCGCCCACCATGAGATAACCACCTGGCTGTAACGTTTTATGTATACGGCGCAGAATGTCCTGTTTTAGTTCTGGAGAGAAGTAGATCAGTACGTTTCGGCATAACACCAGATCAAAACGACCCAACATCGAATAACTGTCTTTCAGGTTGAGTGTTTTAAAATCAACGCGCTGCTTGATCTCCCGCTTAACTTCCCATGAGCCGTCGGTACACTGGTTGAAGAACCGTTTCAAACGCTCAGGTGACAAACCCCGCCCAAGCGCAAGAGACTCATACTTTCCAGCTTTGGCCTGCTCCAAGACCGCTGTAGAAATATCTGTCGCAGTGATACGAACATCACCGCGCAAGCTACCGAGACGCTTTTGCTTTGTCTCATCAACCAACATGCTCAGAGAATAAGGCTCTTGCCCTGTAGAACAGGCAGCAGACCATATTTTCAACGTCTGTCCTCTGCCTTTCTCATCCAACTCAGGCAGAATTCTTTCCTGAATAATGGTGTAAGGATGAATATCTCTGAACCACAACGTTTCATTGGTGGTCATTGCATTAATGACTTCCTGTCGCAACCCTGAAAATGCACTGCTCTGTAAGCGCTTCAACAACTCACCCAAGCTGGCAAAGCGATGTTCTGCCATCAATTTACTCAAGCGGCTTTTGACCAGGTATTGCTTATTCTCTCCGAGCAGGATCCCACATGCCTTCTCCAGATAGTCTTTGAATGCCGCAAAATCCTGCGACGACATATCTGGTGCTTGATAGGAGTTCTGGTTCATGCCACAACCTCTTGATGGATCTTAGACACAGCACCTAAATTGCTGGCCTGAATACGATCTGCGAGAATTTCAGTAATTATAAACACCTAAGTGGAAGTTACATGCAATTTTCTCAACTACTGGTGCACATTCTGATTTTAGTAGCAATGGTGTTTTCTTCATTAGCCAATGCTGCCGTACGCGCTGACAAGATATCAAACGCCGTCATGATTTTTATTGGTGAGCAGATGACGAGACAAAATACTCTGGTAACGGGGCGTATTGAGGTCTCTGTCGACACGATAGATCCGCGCCTGGCTTTCTCTGACTGCAACAAACCACTGAAAGTGGAATCAAATGCTGATGACTGGATTGGACGGGTCCATGTCAAGGTAAGCTGCCCTGGACCAACTCCCTGGGCCATCTACGTACCAGCCACCATAAAGCTATATCAGGATATCGTTATCCTCAGCCGCAATCTCAGCAGGGGACAGCCAGTCACCAAAGACGATGTACGGCTGGAGGAACGCGATGTTTCCAGCCTAAGAAGACAGTACTATCAAAAAGTTGATGACGTACTCGGCATGGCGGGAAAGCGCCACCTAAGTGCCAATGCGGTATTAAGTCCGGAAATGTTGGTACCTCCTTTGCTAGTAAAGAAAGGGGATATCGTGACCATTCACGCCAAAGCTGGCGCAGCCGAAATCACTACTCAGGGCACAGCATTGAGTGATGGACAAGAAGGGGACAGTATCACCGTCCTCAACAATGCCTCACAGCGTAAAATTCAAGCTAATGTAATTGGCCCCCAAGCCGTCGGCATCGGATACTGACGGGTTACTGCCCTTACGACATCAGGTATACTGATTGGGCAAAAATCGTGAATATTTTTCTAAAGTTCTCTATAGCGTTGTCGATAACAGATTCGTAAATGCTAGTTTTTTAAGGAGATCATCATGTCGATAGACATCAATGGTCTGGGTGTCAACCAAGCTTCTACATCGAGAATCAAGTCTCAGTCTTCTACTCAGCAGAAGTCTGCAGACGTTGATAACGAAGGGAAAAGTAGTAGCGACAAGGTTGAGCTCAGTTCAGAAGCCAAGTCCATGCAGAGCATCGAGGACCAGGTTCGACAGTTACCTGATGTTGATCAGGAGAAAGTGGATCGAATCAAATCTGCAATTGCGGATGGCAGCTATAGTGTTAATTCTCAGAGCATCGCCAACAAGATGCTTGATATTGACGGCATGTTCGGCTGACAGGTTACCTAACCATGCAAATACTTGAATTGATGAAGGAAGCTAACTCGCTCCTCCAACAGATCCTGGAAGCAACGCTGCAGGAAAGATCATATTTGCGTGCCCGTAACCTTGATGCCTTTGCACAATGCGTCGACCACAAAGAGTTGCTTATTCATAGTCTGGAAACAAACCACGACACCAGAAGTAACTGGGTTAAGAGTCGTGGCAACGAATTTTCTCGTAGCGGCTTTCTTTCAGCGATTGCAGATCTCAAAGACAAGGCTGCGATCGAGCAAGAGTTATCTGCAATGGAAAGTCTTTTAGGAGAGTGTAAACGCCAGACGGACATCAACAATACCGTTGTAGGGCGCACTCTTAGCGTGACAGCCAAGTACCTCGACATTCTGAAAGGTCATCAGCAAGACAAACAGGTTTACTCACCCAGCGGCAAGGCTACGCATCATGCAGCGAGTCATGTACTGGGTAAGGCGTGAATCAGACCTACACGCAAAATCAATAACCTATCCCGCTACACCATTTCTGTAATTCATGTCTGAATCGACAAGCTTTGTGCATCCTCACGATATATTTGGCTAATCTATGCTTGAAAGCCATATAAATCATTGATATAAAAGCGCTCGTTCTGACTCCCCATAGTTCAACAGGATAGAACGGCCCCCTCCTAAGGGGCAGATCCAGGTTCGAGTCCTGGTGGGGGGACCATGCCGAAAACTCTCCTTGTTATTTCTCAAGTCGCGTAATCCAGAAGTCATAAGTCCGCTGTTATAACCACCCCAAACACCCTCATCTGATAGCTGCGGCAGATTCTTACCATCTACCTTTTTACGCTGTTTAGTGCGACATACCCTTGTCAAAGAGCATGCCGCCCACGCAAAAATCAGAACACGTATTTCAACCTTGCGGAAATATAGCGAGGATCGCCCGCATACACGGCTGTTTCACTGTCAGCAGAGACGTAGTACTGCTTATCCAGCACATTCTTGACCGATAGAGCCACGCTGGTGCTCTTATCGATCTGGTAGTCAGCGGTCAGATCAAGCCTACTGTAACCCGGCAACACCAACTGGTTATCGGTGCTACCATAGCGGCGCCCCTGTACCAGCCACAGAGCTCCAAGAGTCAAATCACTGCTCGCACGGTACTGTGCCTGCAACACCATTTGCTGGTGAGGTGAGTTGATAAACTCATTCCCCTCTTCCGAGTCACTGGTGTCCTGGTCCCCTTCCAGCACGCGTGTATGCAGTAAGGTATAACTCGCCTGCAGATTCCAGTTCTGGTCAGGCTGCCAGCCCAGACTCAGTTCAGCACCTCTGCTGCGAACCTTACCCAGAGCTGCATCATCACCATCACTGTCGGTCACGATTACATTGCGCTTTTCAATATTGAATAACACCAGATCCGCATTCCAATTGGTAGCAGGCTGCACATGCAAGCCCACTTCATACTGCTTACCAGTCTCCGGTTCAAAGTTATTGCCGTTGACATCCGTCTTATCGACTGCACTTGTTTCATATGACTCAGAATAAGAGGTATGCAACCTGATACTGTCGGTAAGCCGATAACTGGTACCCAGCGTCGGTGTGAAATAGTCTTTGTCAGCCTCAGTGTATGAACCAGCTACATATTTACCCTTGGCATTGGTGTAGGCGAGGCTCTCATACTCTCGGTGCTGCCAGTCATAACGCCCACCGAGCTGCACATCCCAGCGATCTGTCAGCCCAATCACATCCTGTGCATACAGGCTGTAAGTGTCGTAGGTGTAAATCCGATGTGAACCAGCACCACTGCTGAGAGAGCTGGTATCGATATAGCTCTTTGCCGGTTGATAGACATCCAGGCTCAAAGCGCTATCGGCACTGCCCCACGCCAGGCGATTGAAATCATTTTGCGTATAGGCGTATGTGCCGCCCAAGGTCAATCGATGCAACAGCTGGCCCGTTGTTACTTCTCCGGTGAAGTAAGAATCGAGCGAGTGATTCTCCTGCTGGTTATAAAGATGGCGGTAATAACGAGCGACTGTCGGGCTGGCATCATCGCTCACACTGCTGATGTCAAAATTTTCGCGCTCGTCCTTGTGCCAGACACTGCGCCATTTGGTGACACTCTGCCACCCGGCTGCCAGCTCACGCTCATAGCTCAGAGATGCGGCAACGCCCTCGTCAGTAGCGTAGTTCTGTGGCCCCAGATAGTTAGTTGTGATGGCAGCAACACGATGAATATCAGCCCCCGGTGCAACCAGGCCTGACTGATAGTTGTAGTGATATCTGGTGACTTCCACCTGCGCGGTCAGCGACTGCTTGTCATCAATCTGCCAGGTCAGCATTGGCGCGAAGAAATAGCCACTACGTTTTTCGTCGTCACGAAAACCCTGACTATCGACATACTCCCCCACCACCCGGTAAAGCAATGAAGGGTGGTTACTGATCATCCCGGTCGAGTCGAACGAGACTTTTTTGTCTCCCCATCCCTTGCCTGTCGAAGAGGAGGCCCAGCCACCGCCTTCAACATTGATTTCGTGGTAACTTTCCGCCTGCGGCTTCTTAGTAATAATGTTGACGACGCCGCCTGGCTCCTGACTGCCGTAGTACATTGAGCCGACGCCTTTGAGGACCTCCACACGATCCACAAGAATCAGCGGTATCTGCTGATCCTTGAGCACCCAGGCATTCATACCGTCCATCTTCATATTGTCACGTGTCAGGGCAAAACCACGTGATACGTAATCAGAGTTGTTCGTCCCCGCTTTTTGAATGCCCGGCAGGGTATCAATGGCATCAGACAAACTACGAGGCTGTACGGCTTCGATCTTGTTCTGATCAACGGCATTCACTGTCAGCGCCTGACTGTCGTCACCAGCAGCACTTTTCACTGTGGAACTGGATTCCACATCGGCCTGCACAGAGAGTGTATCCAGTTGCAAAGTATCGGCATGAACAGGAGTGTGAGCAGCAAGCACAGCTAGTGCAACCAAGGAAGGTCTGGGGAACAGCGTCATGGGGATTCGTATCTCGCCTGAAACAAAGTTAACGAGAACGATTATCTTTTTTATAAATATTTTTATCAATGATTTGAAAAGCCGGGCCTGACTAGCCAAAGATAGGCGCAAACTGGCCTTACTTTAACGATTTACAGTGATCGCTATGTCACACTTCGGCACTTCTGACCTTAAAAACTTCTCTGTCCTCTTTGTATTTACCCCATGCGGCTCCTAACCAATGCCACTTTCCAACAGAAGCTAAACACGTAACCGATCCTCTGACTACATTGCGTCTGAGCTGCACTTGGTTAGCACTCGAGCCCTGTCATTTATCCAGGACACAGGTTAGGGAACGCCTCCATCTTTTTTGCTACCCGGCAGCCCCAAAAAAGGCCGGTAAAATCTGCATTAAAACACTCGTATGAAACTTAAAAACCTTGTTTTAATTTTCATACGAAATAAACATGGTTTTTAAGTCGAAGAAAATATTTTCAAAAGCGACTCCTATCTATTTATTTGCGCCAAACAGCGCGCGAACGCATCACTTTTATGGGTAATTTCTCAGGACTGTCATACATTCTTCATGGTATTGCTTTGGAATCAGAATCCGTATGGCCCACTTGTCAGTGGTTGTAGACCGATAAAACTAATCTTCTCTACAGGAGTATGGTATGAGCATTTCCCGTCGTCGCTTCGTGCAGGGCGCCCTGGCAGCCGGTGCAGTCGCCTCTGCACCCTTCTATATCAACAAATCCTATGCCGCCGCCAAAGAGCTGCGCATCTATGCCTGGGCTGGCTATATCACTGATGAGATGCTGGCTGACTTCAAAGCCAAAACCGGCATCAACGCTACTTTCACTCCCTACGGTACCAACGATGAGCTGATGAACAGCCTGCGCGCTACCGATGGCAGTGGCTTTGACATCATCATGCCAACCGTTGACCGTGTTCCTGGCTATGTTGATTTTGGTCTGGTCCAGCCACTGGACACCAAACGCATCAAATGGGAAGGCTGCCTGGACAGCGCCATCAGCGGCTCTGAAGTGGGTGGCGTCGTCAAAGGCGAGCGTTACTTCGCTCCGTCTGACTGGGGTACCGAAGCCATCACCTACAACACCGAGAAAACCAAGCTGGATCGCAACAACATCAGCTACGGTGATCTGTGGAATCCCGAGATTGGCCAAGGCGTTACCGTCCGCGGTCACTCCGCGCTGGTAGGTATCGGCCTGTGGCTGGAAAAGGCTGGCAAACTGCCCTTCCCGCTGCTGGACTCCTACAAGAATGAAAAAGCCATGCGTGCCAACTTTGATGTGATCCTCAAAGTCGCCACCGAGCACAAAGGCATGATTGCGCAGTTCTGGTCCACCGAAAACGAAGCGCAAGGTGCCTTCCGCACCAACGGCGCCATTATCGGTCAGACGTGGGACAGCACGGCCTTCAAGCTGCAGTCTGAAGGTGAACCCATTGCCTATGCAGCTCCCAAAGAAGGTGCACTGGCGTGGATGGAAGGCTTCGTCATTCCTAAAAATGCCAACAACGTCGATAGCGTGTACGAGTTCATCAACTGGTATTACACCCCCGATGCTGGCGCCATGTTCGTCAAGTCCACTGGCTACAACTCCACCTCCAAAGGTGCCGCAGACCTGTTGCCAGAAGCCACCAAGAAATTCTTCACAGACTCCTACAGCGATGCAGATCTGAAGAACCTGTGGTGGTGGCCCATCCAGGATCCATGGTACGTCGCTCTGCGCAACGAGTATCAGGACCGTTACCTGGCAGCCTGATCTGCCTGACCCGGTATCAGCCGTTGCGTAAGCTGATACCACATCCTGCTCCTCTGCTCACCGAGCGGAGGAGTACTTCGCAGTACCTGTAATCATTTTGCCCATAACAAGATAACCATCGGCGAAATAGTTCACATCGCCGCATTGCCAACATGACAGCCGGTTTCGCCGCAGCAGGCGACAGGATGATCTCGATATCGGGTCAGGCAGCGTTCCCACCTGCCACACGCGACCCTGGCAACAACCTTGGTGAGAGTAGAGAACGGAAATATGGATAGTAGTGTTCATCTGGATCAGATAGTGATGCGTTTTGGCGACTTCACTGCTGTATCCCGCACTGATCTGAAAATTGAATCAGGTGAATTTTTTAGCTTTCTAGGCCCCTCAGGATGTGGCAAAACCACCATCCTCAATATGGTCAGCGGCTTCCTCTCTCCCACAGAAGGTGCCATTCGTATTGGTGGCGAGGATATGCGCAACGTACCCGCCAACAAGCGCCCTACCTCCATGATTTTCCAGAATCTGGCGCTGTTCCCGTTGATGACTGTTGCGGAAAACATCGAGTTTGGTCTTGAAGTTCGAGGCGTTGCCAGAAGTGAACGCAAAAAGGTATCAGACCGTCTGCTTAATCTGGTAGCCCTTCCCGACAGCGGTAAAAAGAAAGTTGCCGAACTGTCCGGTGGCCAGAAGCAGCGTATCGCCATTGCCCGCGCACTGGCAGTAGAACCGCGGGTACTGCTGCTGGATGAGCCCCTGTCAGCACTCGACCTCAAACTGCGCCAGCACATGCGCACCGAGCTGAAAGAGATCCAGCGCAAAACCGGCATCACCTTTATCTACATCACCCATGATCAGGGTGAAGCCCTGACCATGTCAGATCGTGTTGCCGTCATGTCGGCGGGCAAGCTGCAGCAGGTTGCCGATCCGATGACGCTGTATCGTTATCCGCAGACCGTGTTTGCCGCGTCGTTCGTAGGCGAAAACAACAAGCTGACCGGCAAGGTCAGCAGCGTCGAAGGTGATCGCGTATCACTGGATTGCGGCCCGCTTGGCCAGCTGACAGGCACCACTCGCCAGTCGCTGAAGGTCGGCGAAGAAGCCTGCCTGTTTGTGCGCCCGGAATATCTGCGCCGTTGCGAACCAGATACCCCGCAGAGCCTGCGGATGACTATCAATGAGCTGAACTTTGAAGGCTCGTTCGTGATGATGGATGCCAGACTGCACGCCAACCAGCAAGGCGTACGGGTGCAGCTGAACACCGATGCTTATATGGCCGACCTGACGCCGGGTGCCGAGGTCAGTTTTAACTATCAGCCCAGCGAGGCCATCGTTGTCGGAGGCGCTCATGTTTAAGCAACTCTGCAATCGCTTCGGTACACCGATCAGCGTGGGCATTGCCGCCCTGCTGCTGGTGTGGCTGATAGCACTGGTGATCCTGCCGCAGCTGCTGATGGTGGACTACTCATTCCGCCCCAACCTGCTGCCCAGTGAAATCGGCGGTCCTAAAGACGGCTATTCGCTGGTCAACTACGTCACCCTGTTCAACAACAAGATCCATCTCGGCATCTTCTTCAAAACCATCTGGTCCAGTGTCATGGTCACCGCACTGACGCTGGTCGTCAGTTACCCACTGGCGTTCTATCTGGCCAAGGTGGCGACCCCCAAACAAGCGGCACTGTGTCTGTTGCTGCTGATCATTCCCTTCTGGATCAATGAAATCCTGCGTACCTTCTCCTGGTACATCATTCTTGCCTACAACGGACCGCTCAACGCCATATTGCAGGCACTGGGGCTGATCGACCGGCCATTGCGCTTTCTGTCCGGAGATGGCGGCGTCATGGTGGGGATGGTCTATGCCTATATTCTGTTCATGATCTTCCCGCTGTATAACGCGCTGGAAAGCCTTGATGCCAACCAGATTCGTGCTGCCCGCAATCTCGGCGCCAGCTGGGCCAAAACCCATCTGCGCATCATCATCCCGCATGCCAAACCCGGCATCGCCACGGGCTGCATCATGACCTTCATGCTGGCTGCAGGCAGCTACGCCGTCCCTGCACTGCTGGGCTCACCGGGCAGCCGCTGGTTCACCCAGATCATCTACAACTGGTTCTTTGAAGGGGGTAACTGGAACCAGGGTGCAGCCTACGCATTCCTGCTGCTGATTCTCTGCATCGGCTTTATCGGACTGGTGATGAAAGTGTTCAAGGTCGGTTTGGGGGACATCGCCAAATGAGTTCACAAAGCCTGCTCAAATGGGGTATCCGTGCCTATCTGACCCTGTTTTTCATCTATCTATTTATTCCGCTGATCATCATGTCAACGGCCACCTTCAACGACAGCCGCTTCCCCACCATCATGCCGTGGAAGGGTTTTACCCTTAAATGGTTCGATGCCCTGTGGCAGGACGAAGGTATGTGGCAGGCGCTAGGCAACAGCGTCTGGGTTGCCGCTGGCGTAATGATCGTGGCACTACCGATCGGCGTCGCCTGCGCCTTGTTTCTGTCAACGGTGGAAGGCAAAGGCAAAACCTTTGTGTACTCCCTGATGATGTCCCCTCTCCTGACACCTGGAGTCATCATCGGTATCTCAACGCTGATTTTCTGGAAAGGTCTGGATGTCACCGGCGGTATCTTTCTGACGGTCATCGCCCAGACGACCTTTATCGCCGCTTACATCATGCTGATGGTACTGGCCCGCCTGCAGCGTTTTGATCGTACGCTGGAACAGGCGGCCCTGAGTCTGGGAGCCAGTCACTGGCAGATTTTCCGCCGTATCATGCTGCCCTATCTCAAGCCCGCGATCATTTCGGCAGCGGTCATCGCCTTTCTGCAGTCCTTTGAGAACTACAACACCACCCTGTTCGTCAAAGGCTACGACACCACCCTGACCGTCTATATCGCGTCCAAGGTCAGAACAGGGCTCACTCCTGCGGTGAACGCACTGGGTCTGGTCATGATCAGTATTACCGTACTGCTGGCCATCGCCTATGAAGTCAAACGGCGACGTGAGGAGGCGGCTAACGGCGTCAACCACGACGCCTGAGCCATATCAGGAAGCCCAAAGCAGTGGCCAATCGGTCACTGCTTTTTGTTTGGGTTACTGCTTTTGCGTGCAGGGGTTCAGTTCAATATCCGGCACTGGACTGCTGTGCCCACAGATGGGCAGCCATCAGGGCGCGCCACGGTGAGAATGCCTGCAGCCACTCTGCCGTTTCCTTGTCGGATATTTTTTCCGGACGCTGCAGCAACTGCTGCAGATTGCGCCGTACCGCCACATCGCCGTGCAGCGAACCATCCAGCCAGCCAAAGCCGCGCAACAGCGCATAGCTGACAGTCCAGGGGCCAATGCCTTTCACGGCCAGCAGTCGGCAGCTTACCGCTTCAGCCTGCGCCGCCGTCACCACAGGCTGCGCAAGCAGCGCTACCAGCTCCGCATCTCTGGCCACTCCCAGTAAGGCGATTGCCTTGCTGCGGGAGAATCCCAACGACCTTAGCTGTTCTTCATCCATACGAGCTACTGCCAGTGCATCAGGATGGCAAAACAGTCCTGAGGTATGCCGCAGATCAGCGTGCTGGATCAGTTTACGTCGCACCGCAATCGCCACACTGACACTGATCTGCTGGCCAATAATGGCCCAGGCTACCGCCTCAAATGCGCTGGCGGATTGCGGTACGCGCAGCCCAGCCTGACGCTGCAGCAATGGCCCCACGACAGGATCAGCGGCAAAATGCTGCTCGAAATGCGCCACCGGCTGATTGAGCCCCAGCATATGCCTGACCCAGGCCTCAAGGGTACGCTGCCCATCGGCAGAGCATGCTGTGTCGGAATCCAGTGTGACTGAGATATTCCGCTCAGTGAAAAACAGGCTCAGGCAGGCAGGTTGCCCCTGCCAGACCACACCTTTCAGCAAGCTGTCTTCAGTGACATGCTCAGACAACTGATCAGCATCACGACGATGAAAGGCCAGAAAGTCCTGCCGACGAAAGTTCTCCGGCAACGCTATGCTTAGCTGCATCGCAGCACCCTGTTTGTTCGATATTACCGCCATAGGCACCTGCTTACTGGAAAAATGGGGAGAGGAACCGGCTCACCATCAGGGTACATCACGGCTCTGTTGCTCTTGCTGCAGCAGCCGGGCTTTGCGCTCCAGCCCCCAGCGATAGCCGGACAAACTGCCATCATTACGTACAACCCGATGGCAAGGGATGGCCACGGCCAGCATATTGGCCGCACAGGCACTGGCGACCGCACGCACTGCTTTGGGTGAACCGATACGTTGCGCCACTTCGCTGTAACTCAGAGTTTGCCCGACAGGAATCTGCAGCAACGCCTGCCACACCCGCTGCTGAAAAGCCGTGCCGCGAATATCCAGCGGCAAACTGATGCCGACCGCTGGTTGCTCGACCATGCCGACAACCTGTGCCACCCACTGCTCGAACTCGGCATCAGCACCGATCAGCTCCGCAGCCGGAAACGCTTCCTGCAGCTGCAACAGCAGCCGCTCAGCATCATCCCCCAGCCAGATAGCACACAGGCCCTTGTCACTGCCCGCCACCAACAGGGCACCCAGCGAACACTGAGCCAGAGCAAAGCGAATCAGAGTGTCCTTGCCGCCAGCACGGTAGCGACTGGGCGTCATACCCAGCAGCTGATCAGCATGCTCATAAAATCGGCTGCTGGACTGATAACCCGCCTGATAAATGGCATCCGTCACCCTGGCTTCGTCCTGTAATGCAGCTCGCATACGTTCTGCCCGTACCCCGGCGGCAAACTCTCTGGGAGTCAGCCCCGTCAGGCGTTTGAACAGACGATGCAGATAAAACACGCTCAGCCCGACGGTAGCGGCCAGCGTGTCCAGCGAAGGCTCCTGCTCCGCTTCTTTGATCAGACGGCACACCTGCGCCACTTTTTCCATCTGCTGCATGTCCAGTGAAGGCTGATCAGGTTTGCAGCGCTTGCAGGGTCGAAATCCAGCCTGCTCAGCCTGCACAGGCGTCAGGAAAAAATCGACGTTCTCAGGCAGGGCAGTTCGCGCTGCGCAGCTCGGGCGACAATAGACGCCGGTCGTTGCCACGCTGTAGTAAAACTGCCCATCTGCTGACTTGTCACGGCTCACGACCTGTTGCCAGCGCGGATCCGCCTCGGTCTGCAGACGCTTTTGCAAGCGACGCTCGGCAGCAGTATGGACGGTGCCACTGGTGTGAGATTTTTCAGTAGACGCAGACATGGTATTGATCCTCTGGCAAACACCCCTTCAGCCTACGCATAGCAAGAAGGTGACTCACTCCGCGTCTTGCTTTCAAATTCGCTGTTTGCCGTTCGCCTCACAATTCACGCTGACGAGTCCTGATTGAGATTGGCTGCCATTTTGGCCAGCAGGCGCTGCAACTGATCATGCTCTTCCTGGGTTATACCGGCCATGCTCTGCTTTTCAACCGCTGCGACAGCGATGACGGCCTCCTCCAGTACAGCGATCCCCTTCGGCGCCAGCTTCACCAGCTGGCTGCGCCCGTCATCGGGATTAGGCACACGCTCTACCCACTCCTGCGTTTCCAGGCGTTTGAGCACCTTGGTTAAGCCACCGGAACTGATCAGCATGAAGTAACACAACTGTGTCGGGCTGAGCATGTAAGGCTCACCCTGTGAACGCAATGCAGCCAGCGCTTCGGCATCGGCAACCTGCAGCCCCAGTGGAGCAATGGCGTTGGCATAGGCAGCAATCAGTGAGTCGTAGGTACGATAGACCGACCAGACGCCGGGGGCTTTGGCGTGCAGGGCCTGGGGCCAGGATTTTGACACCAGCTCAATGAGCGTTTCGACCGGTGCATGTGTCTTCATCAGCTATCTGTGCTCTCTCTTTTGGTCTCGGACAACTATAAATTGGCAGGCCAATCACCTCATCTGTCATGAGGTTGCAATCTTCAAAGGTTATTTATCTTGCCAGAAAGATAAACTATCGCTAGCATATCTTTCCAGAAAGACAAATTCTCAGGCAGACCCACTCCGGTGTCTTCGGGAAGTCATGGCCCGGCTTACTTTCGCGGGCAGAGGTAGAAAAAATGAATCCCTGGTTCTGTTTGCTGCTGGCCGGTATGGCCGAGGTAGGCTTTACCTATTTCCTCAAAATGTCCGAAGGTCTGACCAGAATATGGCCGACCTTTGGCTTTATCCTGATGGCCGGTCTGAGCTTCACGCTGATGACCAAAGCCATGGCTCACTTACCCCTGAGCACCGTTTATGCCGTCTGGTGTGGCGTCGGCATTGCCGGAACGGCACTGATGAGCATGTTGCTGCTGGGCGAAACCGTTACCCTGCTGAAAGCAGCATGCCTGCTGCTACTGGTCATTTCCGTCGTCGGTTTGAAAGTGCTGGCTTAACCGGCTCAGCGCGATTGCCCCCTGAGGCGGGTTGCCAGAACAGGCAACCCGCCTCGAAATCTCTGCATCATCCCGGAACCGACTCGTAATCCGATCAACGTCTTCCTCTCCCTGAGCCTTTTTTAAATCTGCAGCTCAGACCGCCACCGTTCGCAATCTGACACCAGAGTGTCGCCTTTCAATTCAAACAGATAAAACGGTTGATAATCATTTTTATTAGCGTTAAATACTTCCCTGCCCGGCGGTCAATACCGCCACTTTGTCACCCGGTGACCCCTTATTCACTGAGCGATACCCTCGCACGCAGGAGCACAGCATGTCTCATACTCTTCCTTCCTTGCCTTACGCCTACGACGCTCTGGAACCTCATCTTGATGCACGCACCATGGAGATCCACCACTCCAAGCATCATCAGACTTACGTCAATGGTCTGAACACGGCCCTGTCAGACTACCCTGACCTGCAAGCCCTGCCAGTAGAGAAACTGCTGGAAGATATGAATGCCATCCCTGAAGCCATTCGTGGTGCCATCCGTAACCACGGTGGCGGTCATGCCAACCACAGCCTGTTCTGGCTGGTCATGAGCCCTGAAGGGGGTGGTGAGCCCACCGGTGCACTGGGTGATGCCATCACCGCCACCTTTGGCTCTTTTGCCCAGCTGAAGGAAAAGTTCAACGCCGCAGCCACCACCCGTTTCGGTAGCGGCTGGGCATGGCTGGCTGTCGACAAACAGGGCCAGCTGGTCGTCACCAGCACCGCCAATCAGGACTCCGTCATTTCCGACGGTCTGACCCCCATTCTGGGCCTGGATGTCTGGGAACACGCTTACTACCTGCACTATCAGAACCGTCGCCCTGACTACATTCAGGCGTTCTGGAATGTCATTAACTGGAATGAAGTCAGCACGCGTTTTGCGGCAACCCGCTAAGCAGATTAACGGTTGGCTAAAATAGTCAGGGGCGCAACTGCGCCCCTGACTGTCGTTGTGGAACTGCCCTCATTCCCGCCAGTTGATCACTTTACAGATCGGCTCATCCTCATCTTCCTGATACCACTTACACCACAAACGCCCTTTCTGCGCTTCCTCATCAGGCTCGATGGACAGCCAGTTACGCTGCCCCAGCAGGTAGTTGCCTTTGCGGGTCAGAGGTAGCTGACGTGCGCGAATGTCTTTCTCCACCAGCTCCTCACGTCCAGCCACGCTTTCCAGCACATAACGCACCAACGCCGGCGGCACCGGGTGCACGACACCTGATGAGACCAGCTGATAGAGGGCTTTCCCCTGCTCTTTATGCCGGGCCAGTTGCGACTCAATAACTGCATATGCCCCCACATGCACATCACCGGACAGCAAGGTAATGCGGCAATGCTTCTCGGTGGCCAGATCAAACAGGCGATGAATGAAACGCAGACGCTCCTGACGATGCGCCTCACTGCGCCAGTGATCGAGCAGGTCATCTTCCAGCTCCTGCTGACCCGGTAGCGTCTGCAGCAGGCTTTCCAGATAACTGAGATCAAGATAGGCCAGCGGAATACTGGAAAGAATCAGCAAATGCTGGGGTTCAGGCTCGTGGGCGGTCTGTGGCTGCCAGCCGTCAAGCCAGGCGTAAATTTTGTCCCAGCTGTCTGGCGCAATAATCTGCATCGGCTTGGGCTGACGCTCGCTGCGCAGATCCAGCGCCAGAATACTGACGTTCCCCAGACCGGCAAACTGCAGGTTCATGGTGCCGTCAATACTGGCCGGATGAGCCTCGTTGCCGCCGTCCTTCAGCTGCTGCTGGAACAGGTGGAAGTAGCGCCTGGCCGCGGTAAAAATCCCCTTGTGCACGTCACTGCCATGCAGCTTTTCAGGATATGACCCCCAACCGTCCATGATGTCGTGGTCATCCCACATCATGATGGTGGGCACCGCTGCCAGCATCGCCGCAGGCTCCTGCTGTGACCAGCGCTCGATATACAGCTCGGCGAAAAAGCTGTCGATCTGATTAAGAGCGGCGGTACCCAGCTTCACTTTCTGCCGCTGATCCACTGACTTCTCCAGCCAGCCCTTGAGTGCACTGACCTTGCCCCAGATGCTGTCGGAATAGACCTGATCACCGCCCATCAGCAGCAGGTGATAGCCCTGCTCGTCATGCTGGCTCTTGATCCGGCTCCAGTTGGCATTGGGATACGTGACCGACTTCATCAGCTTGGGATCAGAGAAGCCATTGCAGGATACATAAGCCATTCTGGGAGCCTGCCCGACAGCAGGAATGTGCAGGTGATACGCCTTGCCCGCCAGTTCAAAGGTCACCGCACCGCTGCCGAGGGCAGCGTTCATTTCCATACGCCAGGCACGGTATCTGGGATTACTAAAAGGCATATCAGCCAGATGCACAGTATTACCCTGTTGCAGCGGGCTGACGGTCTTGAGAAGGGGAACATCGTCACCGATATCAGTGACGATCAGCGCAGAGAACTGCCAGGTGCTGCCAGTAAATCCACGAAACTGCAGCACGGGGCCAAGACGAATTGCCATACGGTTCACTCCCTGATCATTGTTTTTACCCGCCATGTCCAGTGCATGGCGTCAGACAGTGTAGATCAGGCAGGGGGAATGTCAGCTCATTCCGGTGTAACGGCCGGGTTTGTGGTTAACGGTCAATACCAGATTGAGCATCACCGCACCCAGCACGGACAGAGCGATGCGCTCCGGTTCAACCACCAGCAGGGACAGCAGAACGACAGTGCAGTCCACCACCATCTGCAGCTTGCCAGCACGCAGGCCGTAACGATCCTGCACGTACAGCGCCAGAATGTTAATGCCACCGAGACTGGCCTTGTGCCGGAACAGCATCAGGAAACCGGTGCCCATCAGGCCGCCCCCGAACAGCGTGGCAAATACGCTATTTACATCAGAGAAGTGAATCAGGTGCGGCAGCACTTCCGTCCAGCCGGACAGCAGCGCTACCGAGCAGAAGGTTTTAATGGTGAAGTGCCAGCCCATACGCTTGATGGCCAGATAGTAGAACGGCAGGTTGATGACGAAAAACACCAGACCAAAGCTGTAACCAGACAGGTAATGCAGCAGGAAGGCCAGCCCGGCAGTTCCCCCCGTCAGCAGGCCGCAGTTCAGGTACAGATTGGCACCCAGTGCAATAAATAGCGTGCCCAGCACGATGGCCAGTATATCCTCCAGCCAGCTGTGCCTCTCATAGGCCACATCGCTCATGATCAGATCTTTCCTCGAGAACTTTTTAGGCGGTAAATTATTCGCGCAATTCTCCATTCAAAGAAAAGATCATTCAACAATGATCCTGTAAAAAATCGAAACTATTGAGCTTAGGCATAATCAGGAAAGAAACCTCCAGAATGACAGCACGCTTTGATAGCACTGCTCCCGGTCGCTGCGATTTGCACTGGGCGCATTCAATGGCTAAATAGTGAACAGGACTGCAGTGATTGACAGGCAAGTACTGACAGGAGGCGCCATGGGCTGGATTACCGTCGCCCGCTATACCTACCCCTACGAGGCCCATATTGCCCGCGGCAAGCTGGATAATGCCGGAATCGAAGCCTTCATCGCCGATGAACACACCATCAGCACCCACTGGATCTACTCACAGGCGTTAGGCGGGGTGCGGGTGCAGGTTCAGGAGGAAAGCAAGGATCTTGCTTTAAGGGTACTGGCAGAAGAAACAAACGTGCAGGATGACATGCCAGAGCGCAGTGAACCGGATCTGCACTGTCACTGCCCGCGCTGCAGCAGCACCGCTCTGGAACCTGCGCTGTATCAGGCCAAAACCACCCAGCTGCTGTTTCTACTGTTTGGCACCACGCCGGGCGAGCAGCAACAGGGCACGCGCTGCCGCAGCTGCGGCTTCTTCTGGGACGAAGCCCCGTCCACACAGACACATCAGTCCGTCTGATCAGTAGGTCAGGGTCATCGAGCCTGACAAGGTGGGAGACTGTGCAGTAGCAGCTTCCTGCCGAATCCACTGCACAAACGCTTCTATCAGCCGGATACGGCGCTTACGTTCCGGCAGAATCAGGTGATAACCAAAGTGGCTGGAAACACTTTCGGCGGTCAGCCGGGCCAGTAAACCTTGCTCCAGCAGGGTATCCGTCAGATAACGCCAGCCAATCGCAATACCCCTGCCAGCAATCGCCGCCTGCACCAGCAAGGTGTAGTTATCAAAGCTCAGCCCGGCCACTGATGGTGCTTCACGTATACCCCATGCGGCCAGCAGCGAATTCCAGGTATACCAGTCAGAATGCACACCGGGTTGCAGGTGCAGCATCGGCAGACTGGCCAGCTCTGCCGGTGAAAACAGCTGACCATTGCGCCCTTCCAGCAGACGCGGACTGCCCAGCGGATAGGCTTCTTCGCTGAACAGCAGATGGCTTTCCAGATGACGGAAACGCCCGTCACCAAAGATCACGGCGATATCAATATCAGCCCGCAGCATCGACTTGTTGCGCTCCGACGTGACCAGACTGACATCAATGTCCGGATACAGCTGCTGAAAGCGTGGCAGGCGGGGCACTAGCCAGTAAGCGGCGAAGGCAAAGTCAGTGGCGATATTGATCACCTCATGCTGGCTGCCCGCCCGCACTTCGTTGATACCGCGACGAAACGACTCCAGCCCTTCCTGTGCATGCTCCAGCAGCAGCTGCCCGGCTTCGGTCAGCTCAATACCGCGATAGACGCGATCAAACAGTCTCACCCCCAGCTCCTTTTCCAGCCGTTTTATCTGCTGGCTGACTGCAGGCTGCGTTGCCCCCAGCTCATTGGCCGCCGCCGTAAAACTGAGCTGACGGGCAGCTGACTCGAACACAGTCAGCAGATCAAGGGAGCTTAGGCGAAAGTCATCTGGCATAAGCGTGGCTTATCTTAGTTATAGGGTGACAGCCAGTTTACGCCGACTGATACAAATTTGAATATAGCCAGAACAGCTCAGTCACCCTTGGATTGACAGGATTCACCAGCACATGCGTGGAAAACATATCCTCTTCATCATGGCCGACCAGATGGCCGCTCCCATACTGCCAATGCATGGCAAAGCAGCGTTGTTTGGCAGCGAAAAGCTAAAAACACCGCACCTTGACGAACTTGCCCGGCAAGCGGTGGTATTTGACTCAGCCTATTGCAACAGCCCATTGTGCGCCCCCTCGCGGTTTACCCTGATGACCGGACAGCTACCCTCCAAAATCGGCGGTTACGACAACGCCGCAGAACTGGCTGCCGATACCCCGACCTTTGCCCACTATCTGCGTCGTCTTGGCTACCAGACGGCACTGTCGGGCAAGATGCATTTCTGCGGCCCGGACCAGCTGCATGGCTTTGAACAGCGCCTGACCAGTGACATCTACCCCGCCGACTTTGGCTGGGCGGTCAACTGGGATGAAGCCGATGTGCGCCCAAGCTGGTATCACAACATGTCATCGGTATTGCAGGCCGGCCCCTGCGTGCGCACCAACCAGCTCGACTTTGATGAGGAGGTCGTCTTCAGGGCGAAGCAGTACCTGTATGACTATGCCCGCAGCGAACAGCAGCAGCCGTTCTGCCTGACTGTCTCCATGACCCATCCTCACGACCCCTACACCATCGGCAAGGCGTACTGGGATCTGTACGACGATGACGACATTCCACTGCCCACCGTCACCCTGCCGCAGGATGCGCTGGACCCACAGTCCCAGCGCCTGCTGAAAGTCTATGATCTGTGGGACAAGCCACTGACCGAAGAAGCCATTCGCCGGGCCCGCCGCGCCTACTTTGGCGCCATCAGCTACGTTGACCAGCAGATCGGCCATTTGCGTGCCACGCTGGAAGAATGCGGTCTGGCCGATGACACCGTGATCGTATTTTCCGGCGACCACGGCGACATGCTCGGTGAGCGTGGCATGTGGTACAAGATGAGCTGGTACGAAATGTCCGCCCGCGTACCGCTGCTCATTCATGCACCGCAGCAGTTCGCCGCGGCTCACGTCAACGCCAGCGTATCGACGATGGATCTGCTGCCCACTCTGGTGGAACTGGCAGGCGGCACGCTGGATCCCTTGTTGCCTATGGACGGCCAGTCACTGCTGCCACATCTGCGTGGTGAGCAGGGGCATGACCGGGTACTCGGCGAATACATGGCCGAAGGCACGATCAGCCCGATGATGATGATTCGACGCGGCCCTTATAAGTTCATCTACTCCGAACAGGACGCCTGCATGCTGTTCGATCTGCTCAGTGACCCGCTGGAGCTGAACGATCTGGCCGCCAGCAGCGACTATCAGGATGTCATGGCTGAATTTCTGCGTGAGGCACAAACCACCTGGGATATCCCGGCGATCACCGGTGCGGTGCTGGCCAGTCAGCGTCGTCGTCGCTTTGTCGCCGGGGCACTGAAGCTCGGCGAACTGACCAGCTGGGACCACCAGCCACTGGTCGATGCCAGTCAGCAATATATGCGCAACCACATCGATCTGGATGATCTGGAGCGGCGTGCACGCTATCCGCGCCCTCAGTGAGCGTTACCGTGAAAGGCGTTCACACTCACACGAACAAGAGGCGTGAACGCACCCTGTTGTTACCGATCTGGACAGAAGACATCGCCCTGGCTACCGCAGCATAAAACCAATAAGGCGGTACCGAAGAACCTGCTCAGCGCTGAGCAGGTTCCCAGAGCCAGCTTGCTGGCCGCAGTCCCCCACTAGAACCGGACGTATTCGAGGCAAAATGATGACTAAGACTTCTCTCTCCCGCTCCTGGCTCAGCACCACCCGCACTTCCCTGTTGACCCAAGCCATGACAATGGCCGCCGCAACACTGATCAGCACCGCCGGTTATGCCGCTGACAAATGCGGCACCGTCAATCTGGCCGATCCGGGCTGGTCCGACAGCAACGTCACGACCACGACCGCTGCCATGCTGCTCAAGTCACTGGGTTATGACGCCAAGATCACCATGCTGTCGGTGCCGGTGAGTTATGAGAGTCTTGCCAATGGTCAGATGGATGCCTTTCTCGGTAACTGGATGCCTGCTCAGCAGAAATTCCACGACAGCTATGTCGCCTCCGGCAAAGTGGAGCAGCTGAGCAAGAATCTGCACGGCACCGAGTTCACGCTGGCGGTGCCCAAATACGTATACGAGCAAGGCATCAAAAGCTTTGCCGATCTGGCCAAGCATGGCGATGAGTTCGATCACAAGATTTACGGCATCGAGCCCGGTGCACCAGCCAACCAGTCCATCCAGACCATGATTGATCACAATGAGTTTGGTCTGAAAGGCTGGACGCTGGTGGAATCCGGTGAGCAGGCCATGCTGTCAGAAGTCAAACGCGCCGTGAACCGCAAGAAAGGTATCGTCTTCCTCGGCTGGACGCCTCATCCGATGAACGTCAATTTCGAGCTGGCTTACCTGAGCGGCGGAGAAAAATACTTCGGTAGTGCAGGTGATGTCTTCACCCTGACGCGCAAGGGGTTCAAAGACCACTGCCCCAACGTAGCAGCACTGCTAAGTAATCTTGATTTCAGCCTGACGATGGAAAACACCGTCATGACCGATGTACTGGAGAATGGCACCGCTGCCGATAAGGCCGTCGACAGCTGGATCAAAGCCAACCCGGCGCAGCTCGACAGCTGGCTGAAAGACGTCACCACCGCTGACGGTGCTGAAGGGCTGGCGGCGGCCAGAAAGGCACTGCTCAACTGACCCACCCACAGAAACACAAAACGCCCTGATGAGGGCGTTTTGTGTTGCTGCTGATGCTCAGGCCGTGAGCATGTTCTCAGAAGGTCTGACGCATCAGGGAGCACATTTGGCTGGGTCTACCTCATGCTCGGTGGCATTGGAACCACTGAATGTAGTGATGCTGACCGTCCCCGGTAGTTGCCCGGCCCTGACCTGTTTGATCAGGCCGAAGTCCAGCTGACAGGCCGATGCCAGCTTCTGCGCCTCAATACACACCGGCCCCTGCCAGATCTGCGGTGCCTCCGCATTGTCTGGCTCGTACATATACACCTGATAGTCGCCGACCTGCTGCCGGGTATAAGGCAACTGATCAGTGGGGCAATGGGGCCCGCTCATTACCGTGACAGCACGGCCCACTTCATCGGCACAGGCACTCAGCGCCGTCACCGAGGCCAGCAGCAGGCAGGAACACAGCAGTGATTTCACTGGTGGTTTCACAATCTGTCTCCTTACCATTCGCGGCAGACGTAAATCACGTTGTCACGGTCAGCGGCACCCCATGACCAGTTGATCGTGGTGTTTTTCCTGGCAACACCGCCAAGACTGCCCCAGTACGCCGTCGGGTATTTACCGTGGCTGAGCGGACCATCGACGACAATGACGACGTGACCGTGCGGATCTGCCTTAAGGCCGCCCAGTACCAGTGCGCCAGCGGCAGCACGACGGCGTGCCTCCTGAGCACTGGCCAGGATGCGCCAGGGTGAGCGCTGCATCTGATCTATGATGGCATTGGCCTGACCGGTCAGCTGGATACCGAGGCCAGCAGCGACACTTTTGACAAAGCCGCTGCAATTGCGGGTGTTGGCGTCCCAGTACTGTTCACACAGGTCGATGATCGTCTGGGCTTTGCTGTTTGCCGCTGTTGCAGCGGCAGCTTGGGTGGAGGCCATGAACTTTTCCTTTTCTGGCGGAGTTTCCCGAGCAAATACTTCTCATCCTTTGCATTGTCCTGCCCCGCCAGACGCCCACGGGGGGACTGGCAGAGCGGGGGGAAACTATCATGGTCACCCGCTGGCAACAAGCGTAAAAAATGTTCACTGCCTGCTGCGGCTTATTCCCCCTGCAAGCCATTGATCTGCCGAATCAGGCTGAGAAACAGCGCATTGCCGATGGGCAGCAGCTCATCAGGGAAGTCATAGTCCGGGTTGTGCAGCTGCGGGCTGCGCTCCCCTGCACCGAGGGCGAACATGGCGCCATTCTTTGCGACTTCGGTGAAAATGCCGAAGTCTTCGGACCAGCGATAGCCCTTGTCAGCCACTTCAACCTCAACCCCGTTGCGGTGACAGGCGGCCACCACCTGAGCAGCGCCCTCCTCTGAATTCACACTGGCGCGGAACACGTCCTGCCACTCCAGTGCCCATTCCAGCCCGTCACGTTCGGCTTCCTCCGCCGCCAGCCGGGAGGCAGCTTCGACCAGAAAGTTCATGGCGTCATTGGTTTCGGTGCGCAGCGTGGCCATCAGTACGGCATCGCCCGGTGAGGTACCAAAGGCCACTTCGCCGAGTAAGGCATGAATGATGGTCACCCGGTTGAAGCCTTGCAGCTGCTGCGGCAGGGCACTCAGTGACTGAATCAGCCGTGCCAGCGCCAGCGCCGGGCTGCGGCCATTTTCAGGGTGGGCGGCGTGTGAGGTTTTGCCGGTCAGGCGGATAATCATGCCGCGTGAAGCGCAATTGAAGCTACCAGCCTTGACCACCACTTTACCCAGTGGCAAGCCGGGCACGTTGTGCAAGGCGAAGGCATAATCCGGCAGCAATGAGGCGAAGTCCGGATCCTGCACCATGCTGACGGCACCGGCACCGGTTTCTTCGGCTGGCTGGAACGCCAGTATGACCCGGCCTTTGCGTGGCCGCTGGCGGCTCAGGGTGGCACCGAGACTGGCCACCATGGTCATATGCCCATCATGGCCACACAAATGGGCCACTCCCGGTGTACATGACTGATGCTGACATTGGCCCTTTTCCTGAATCGGCAGGGCATCCAGCTCACCGCGGATCAGTGTTGTTGGCCCCGGCTCCGTACCATTGAAAACAAAGGCCATGCCTGTACCTGGCTGGCCATCCACCTTGCCAAGGCCAGTGTGCACCTCATCAGCCTGCCATGGCCGGAACAGCGCCAGTATCCGCTGCGCGGTAGCGGCTTCTTCTCCGGACAGCTCAGGCTGCTGATGCAGTTCACGGCGCAGGCCGGTCCAATAGGCATGATCAAAAGACATTAGGCGCTCCTTCCAGACGATGTGGCCACTAGCAGCTGTCAGGCTTGACGGATGACAAGCTGAAAAAGCCCGACAGGCAGCCAGTCTAGCGATATTGAGCAGCAGCGCCCATCGCCTGCACTATTGGCTTGGGCCGTTATTACTTATCAGTGAGTAACAGTTACAACAGCACCACACTGAGCCCCATCACCGTCAGCAACGACAGCACCGTTGAACACATGATGACAGCAGCAATCTCATCTTTCGGACCCTGATACTGACTGGCCAGAATATAGGTGATGACCGCCACCGGCATGGTGCCCTGAATCACCAGCGTCTTGGCAACAAGCGGGTCAAGATGGAGCAGCCAGGCCACGGCGTAAGCCACCGTTACACCCAACACCACTCGCGCCACTGACAAGCCACCGATGACGGACAGATTGCTCATATTTTTGAAATCGATGGAAGCCAGCGAGCGGCCGAGCAGCAGCAACATGATCGGCAGGGTCATCCCTGACAGCATGGTCAGGGTGCCGAGCACGGCCTTGGGCGTGGCAATGCCGGTTGCTGTCCACAGCACGCCGATCACCAGCGCGATGATGGAAGGGTTGAGCAGTATTTTCTTCGGTGAGAACGAGCCTGACATCAGCCACACCCCGAGGGTGAAATGGCTGACCTGCACCAGCGTGGAAATCACCACCGCATGCACCAGCGATTTCTCCCCCAGCAGTGCAAACACCAGCGGGATGCCGAGGTTGCCGGTATTGGGATTCACCAGCAGTGACAGATACCAGCGTATCTCCAGCCCCGCCAGCTTGAGCCCCACCGCTGCCACCGCCGCACTCAGCGCCAGAAACAGCACAGCCGCTGCGACCGTGTGGGTCATGGTCAGCAGGCCGGTGTCCATCTTGGCAAAGGCGCTGAGGATCAGACAGGGCAAGCCGATGCGCGTTACCAGCTCAGGCAGTGCCGGGTTATTCAGCAGCGTGGTCTTGCGGCTCATCATCCAGCCCAGACCGGCGCAGACAATGACGGGAAACACCGCCTGAAAGAATTCGAGAAGCATGAATGCGATTCCTTAGTTGGCTAAAACAGCTGAGCAAATGAACAATTTGACCGTCTGGACAGATTTTAACGAGGTGCCATAATGGCTGCATTGTGACCAGACCACGGTCACGTCTTCCCTGACTTTCAGGTACCGGAAATCACTGCCCTGCAGATGCTCAGCAGCTGGGGCGCACTACCGATACCTCTCAAAAGAGTGTTCCAACGCCAATGAAACTGACTGCCGTTGATTATCAGGCGCCCAATGCCGCCGAGCTGTTTGTCGAATCCTTGCGTTCAACCGGCTTTGGGGTGCTGAAAAACCATCCCATCAAGCAGGAACTGGTCGAATCCATTTATCGCCACTGGCATGCGTTCTTCTACAGTGACGAGAAAAACCAGTACCTGTACCACAAGGGCACTCAGGATGGCTTCTTCCCTGCCAGCGTGTCAGAAACCGCCAAGGGCTTCTCCATCAAGGACATCAAGGAATACTTCCACTTCTATCCCTGGGGCCAGTGCCCGGAGCCGCTGCGTTCCGAGCTGGAAGACTACTACCAGCAAGCCACTACCCTTGCTTCGGAGTTGCTGAGCTGGGTAGAAAAGCACTCCCCCGTCGAAGTGTCCTCACTCTATTCAGAGCCCCTGTCAGGCATGATTCAGGGCAGTAACCAGACCCTGCTACGCGTCCTGCACTATCCGCCACTGAAAGGTGACGAAGAACCCGGTGCCATCCGTGCCGCCGCCCATGAAGACATCAACCTGCTGACCATCCTGCCTGCCGCCAATGAACCCGGCCTGCAGGTCAAAGGCACTGCCGATGAGTGGATTGATGTCCCCAGCGACTTCGGCAATCTGATCATCAATATCGGCGACATGCTGCAGGAAGCATCGGGTGGCTACTTCCCATCCACTTCCCACCGGGTCATCAACCCGGAAGGGGCAGACATGAGCAAATCACGTATTTCCCTGCCGCTGTTCCTGCATCCCCGTCCTGACGTGGTGCTGTCCAAACGCCATACGGCAGGCAGCTATCTGCAGGAACGTCTGCGTGAGCTGGGTGTGATTTAATCCCGCCTCACTTGCTGCTGCGGTCTGCCAGAGGCCGCAGCTCGCTTTCCGCTTTCCGCTTTCCGCTTTCCGCTTTCCGCTTTCCGCTTTCCGCTTTCCGCTTTCCGCTTTCCGCTTTCCGCTTTCCGCTTTCCGCTTTCCGCTTTCCGCTTTCCGCTTTCCGCTTTCCGCTTTCCGCTTTCCGCTTTCCGCTTTCCGCTTTCCGCTTTCCGCTTTCCGCTTGCAAGTGTCATCCCGTGTCATAGAAATCAACAAACACGACAGTGCAATCGTGCCATGATGCCCCAACAGCGCTTTACAACGTGCAGTCAAACTCTTTACACAGTCACCTGCCTGACACCGCAGTTCGCTATTCTCTGACCTGACACGTTAGCGCTAACACATCCGACCCGGAATAGCCCCGGTGGTGAAGTGCATAGTAATCAATCACGTAATAGATAAACAGCATTGACAGTTCTCTGATCGCCGTCGACAGTGATTCTGTGCTCGCTACGAGCCTTTACCCGTAACAACAAAATAACGGCAGCCTGCCCTCCTCCAGAACGGAGCAGGCTGCGTAAAAACATGACACACCGTGAACAGGCGACCTCTTGTGCAAAGTAAACGGGATATCTTTGTGCCATCACCTTTATGCTCTCTGCGACCGCTGGCCGTCGTGCTGGCGACTGTGCTGATCAGTGGCTGCATGGTCGGGCCGGATTTCAGCCGCCCGCAGGCGCCCACGCTACAGCACTACAGTGCTGATCCTCTGCAACGTACCGTCGCCGCTTCCGACCAGACAGCGCTGGCCGCAGGTGCCGCCCAGCAGCTGGACCACGGCTTGCCGGTCAGTGCACGCTGGTGGCAGTCGTTTGATTCGGCCACGCTTAACCAGCTGGTGGCCGAAGCCTTCCGGGCCAACCCTGATCTGGCCGCCGCGCAGGCGGCCTTGCGTGAAGCCAGCGAGAATATGCAGGCGGCACACGGTGCTCTGATCCCCAGCATCAGCGGTGGTCTGGATTCCAAGCGCCAGCACTCGTCCAGTTCAGGCTCCAGCTCCTCCAATGGCGGACGGGTCTACAACACCTTTAATGCTTCGGTGGATGTCAGTTACGAGCTGGACGTATTCGGCGGCAACCGTCGTGCCTATGAGGCCCTGCAGGCCAGTCATGAGTATCAGCAGTTTGAGCTGGAAGCGTCCTATCTGAGCCTCGCCTCCAATGTGGTCAATGCGGCCATCAGTGAAGCCTCCTATCGCGAGCAGATCGCTACCACCAAAGACATCATCCAGCTGCAACAACAGCTGCTGGACATTCTGCAGACCCAGTTTGAATTCGGCAGCATTTCTCAGGCCGATGTGGAATCCCAAGTGGCTTCGATTGCCGCCACTCAGGCCAGTCTGCCACCGCTGCAAAAATCGCTGGCGCTGCTGCGTAACCAGTTGGCGGTGTATCTGGGCAAGGCGCCCAGTGAACTGTCCATGGATCCGATCACCCTTGATCAGCTGACACTGCCACAGCAACTGCCACTCAGCCTGCCCTCCGATCTGGTGGCACAGCGCCCCGATATCCGGGCCTCTGCCGCGCTGATGCATCAGGCCGCCGCCGAAGTGGGCGTTGCTACCGCTAACCAGCTGCCCCAGTTTGGCATTACCGGCAGTTACGGCAGCGAAGGCAACACCTTTGCCGAACTGTTCTCGCCCGGCACGCTGGTGTGGAATCTGGCCTCCAGCATCACCCAGAGCATTTTCGATGGTGGCATCAAACACCATCAGACCCGGGCCAGTGAAGCCGCCTACGATCAGGCGCAGGCCAGCTACCGCAGTGTGGTGCTGAGCGCCTTTCAGGATGTCGCCAATGTCCTCGATGCCCTGAACTACGATGCCCAGACGCTGCGTGCCCGCGTCATCGCCGAGGAAGCCGCGACCCGCAGCGAGAAGATTGCCGATGAGCAGTACAAGGCCGGTGGCACCTCCTATTCGACCCTGCTGGATGCACAGAAAACACTGCTGAATGCCCGTCTGCTGCGAGTTCAGGCTCAGGCGGCAAGACTGACAGACACCGTGGCGTTGTATCAGGCACTGGGAGGGGGCTGGTGGAACCGCTCAGGCACCCCGCAGGCAGCCGCTGCAGCACTGCCCGTGCCCGCCAGCGAACCTTCTGCAACTTCACAACAATAACCACGCCCCCGCCCGGCCGGAGCGGGACTGACAGCCGTGCAAGAGACAAAGGCCGACCCATGAAAAAGGCAGTTTTTTGGATTCTGATCATCGTACTGGCGGCAGGAGGCTACCTCTATTACAGCCGTCAGCACACGAGCGCGCCCGCCACGGCAGGCCGACAAAGTGCGCCTCCTCCCGTGACCATCGCCAGGGTGGAGCTGAAAGACATGCCGCAGGAGTACAGCACCTTCAGCCATGTCGAAGCCTCCGCCAGCGTGGACATCTTCCCCCGTGTCGACGGCCAGCTGACCAGCATCCGCGTCAAGGATGGTCAGTACGTCAACAAGGGCGACCTGCTGTTCACCCTTGATGACCGCGCCCTGCAGGCTGAACT
Source organism: Pokkaliibacter sp. MBI-7 (assembly GCF_029846635.1). Classification (NCBI taxonomy): domain Bacteria; kingdom Pseudomonadati; phylum Pseudomonadota; class Gammaproteobacteria; order Oceanospirillales; family Balneatrichaceae; genus Pokkaliibacter; species Pokkaliibacter sp. MBI-7. Next base: position 435,630 of record NZ_JARVTG010000001.1, read on the forward strand.
GGCACAGGCCAGAGCCAGCCTCGAACAGAATCAGGCGTCCCTGCGTGGCGCCAAAACCACGCTGGATCGCAAGAAAGCCATGTTTGCCCGTAAGGCCGCCAGTGAACAGGACGTTGAAGACGCCCAGACCAGCTACAACACTCTGCTGGCCAGTATTGATGCCAACAAGGCGGCCATCAGTCTGGCCCAGACCCAGCTGTCCTATACCCAGATCAGCTCACCACTGACTGGGCGTATCGGTAATATCAGCGTCGATGTCGGCAGTATTATCAAAACCTCTGCCACCACGGCGCTGGTATCCGTACGCCAGCTCGAACCAGTCAAGGTGCTGTTCTCTCTGCCGGAGCGTTACTTCAACCAGCTGCAGGCCGAGCTCAACAGCAAAGGCAGTGAGGTGCCGGTCAAACTGGTGCTCACCACCAGTCAGGGCGAGCAGAGCTTTACCGGCCATGTGGCCTATATCGATAACAATATCGATACCGCGTCAGGCACCCTGCCAGTCTATGCCGAGTTCGACAATCCTGATCACAAGCTGTGGCCCGGCCAGTTTGCCCAGGTCACCCTGCAACTGGGTGTCGACAAGGGCGCAACCGTGGTGCCAGAAACCGCCATCAAGGACGGTCCGGAAAGCCCCTATGTATTTATCCTCAATGCGGATGGCACGGTTACCCAGCGCAATGTCACCCTCAACCGCATCAGCTATGGTCAGGCCGTGGTCAGTGAAGGGCTGAAGGACGGTGAAAGTGTGATCACCACCGGCCAGCAGAACCTGCGCAATGGCATCAAGGTCAAGGTGGAAACACCCGACAGTGACAGCCATGCCACCGCCGACAGTACCCGCAAGCAGAGCAGCCACACCTCCTCCAGCAAGCAAGCCGAGGCCCCTGCCGCATGAATCTGTCAGAGCTGTGTATTCGCCGTCCGGTGATGACGGTCCTGCTGATGCTGACCTTTGTGGTGTTCGGCAGCTTTGCCTATCGCATGCTGCCAGTATCGGCACTGCCGCAGGTGGAATACCCGACCATTTCGGTATCAGCCTCGTTATCGGGTGCCAGCCCGGAAACCATGGCCGCTTCAGTGGCCACACCGCTGGAGAAAGAGTTCGCTACTATTTCCGGCGTCACCGCCATTACCTCTTCCAGCACGCAGGGTTCTACCCGTATTACGCTGGAATTTGACCTGTCCCGGGACATCGACTCTGCCGCCATGGATGTGCAGACCGCCATCAGTCAGGCGCAGCGCAGCCTGCCGGATGAGATGACTTCCACACCCCGCTATCGCAAGTCCAACCCGGCTGATCGCCCGGTGCTACTGATTGCACTGCGCTCCGATATTCTGCCCCTGACCCGGCTGGATGAGCTGGCCGAGGGGCTGGTGTCGGAGCGGCTGGCGACGCTGACCGGCATTTCCGAAGTGGATGTTTATGGCAGTCGCAAATACGCCGTGCGGGTCAAGGCAGACCCGCAGAAGCTGGCCGCCATGGGCCTCAGCCTGTCCGATCTGGAAAGCGCCATCTCCACCGCCAACTCCAACTCGCCGCTGGGCTCCGTCAGTGGCGATCAGACCAGCCTGACCATCGACGCCTCGGGCCAGCTGAAAAGTGCCGCTGAATTTGCCCGGGTGATCATCGCCAATGTCGATGGCAAGCCGGTGCGGCTGAGCGACGTGGCCGAAGTACGCGATGGCATCGAGAATGAAAAAGTCTCCAGCTCCTTTAACGGCAAGACCGCCATCGTGCTGGCCGTGCGCAAGCAGTCCAGCGCCAATACCCTGAAGGTGGTCGATGCGGTCAGAGCACAACTGCCGGTGCTGGAGAAAATGCTGCCAGCCGACGTAACGCTGATCCCCTTCAACGACGGTTCCGCCTCCATTCGCGAGTCAGTGCATGATGTGCAGCTGACCATGCTGTTCACCATGGTGCTGGTGGTGATGGTGATCTTCCTGTTCCTGCGTAATCTGGCCATGACCATCATCCCCGCAGTCACCCTGCCGATTGCGCTGATCGGCACCTTTGCCGGCATGTACCTGTTCGGCTTCAGTCTCGACAACCTGTCGCTGCTGGCGCTGACGCTGGCTGTCGGCTTTATCGTCGACGATGCCATCGTGGTGCTGGAAAACATCATGCGCCATATCGAAAACGGCGAGCATCCGTTCAAGGCCTCTATCCGCGGCGCCAGAGAGATCGGCTTTACTATCCTGTCGATGACGCTGTCGCTGGTGGCGGTGTTTATCCCGGTAATGTTCATGAGCGGGATTGTCGGGCGGATGTTCCATGAGTTCGCCATCGTCATGGCCATGGCCATCTTTATCTCCGGCTTTATCTCTCTGACCCTGACGCCAATGATGTGCAGCCGCCTCAAGGTGCGTCACAACGAACAGCATGGCCGGGTCTATCAGGCTATCGAGCGAGGTTTCGATGCCGTGCTGGCGGGCTATCGCAGCAGCCTCAAAGCCGTGCTGCGGGTGCGCCTGATCACCCTGCTGCTGACACTGGCGTCGGTCGGTATCTCGGTGTGGCTGTTCCAGATCGTGCCGAAGGGCTTCTTCCCCGAGGAGGATACCGGCCTGATCATCATGAGTACCGAAGCGCGTGAAGACGTGGCTTTCCCGGCCATGGTCAAGCTGCAGAATCAGGTGCTGGACCTCGTGCTCAAAGACCCTGCGGTGGCTACGGTAAACTCCAGTGTCGGCTCCGGCGGCCCCAATGACACCAGTAACGCCGGGCGGATGTTTATCGCGCTGAAGCCCCTGAAGGAGCGGGATGCTTCCGCCCGTCAGGTGATCAATCGCATTCGTCATCAAGCCAGAGATATTCCCGGCATCAACGTATTCATGGTGCCGATTCAAAACCTGCGTCTGGGCGGACGGGCATCCAAGAGCCAGTACCAGTACACCCTGCAGGGCAGTGATCTGGCGGAGCTGAATGCCGCCTCGCAGCGGCTGGAACAGAAGCTGGCGGCAATACCCCAGCTGACAGGTGTGACCAGTGACCTGCAGGTCACCAACCCACAGCTGCGAGTGGATATTGACCGCGACAAGGCATCCAGCCTCGGTGTTTCCGTCAGCGCGGCCCGCAGCCAGATCTACTCGGCCTACGGTACCCGCCAGATCGGCACGATTTACACCTCCACCGATGACTACGCCATCATTCTGGAGAGTGCCTACAACGAGAAAAACAGCCAGGCGTCTCTCGATGGCCTCTATGTGCCCGGCAGTAACGGTGCGCTGGTGCCACTGTCAGCCGTTGCCACCCTGCACCGTGATACCGGTCCGCTGACCGTCAATCACCAGTCATCGCTGCCCTCAGTGACACTATCCTTCGACCTTGCGCATGGCGTTGCCCTGAGTCAGGCGGTAACGCTGATTGATCAGGCACAGCAGCAGGCGGATATTCCGGCTTCCATCACCGGCAGTTTTGCCGGCACGGCGCAGGCTTTCCAGCAGTCACAGGGCGATCAGGTGATTCTGATCCTCAGCGCACTGTTCGTGATCTACGTGATCCTCGGCATCCTGTATGAGAGCTACTGGCACCCCATCACCATTCTGTCCGGCCTGCCCTCTGCCGCCATCGGCGCACTGGCGGTACTGCTGATGTTCAAAATGGATTTATCGGTGATCGCCATGATCGGTATCGTCATGCTGCTCGGTATCGTCAAGAAGAACGCCATCATGATGATCGACTTTGCGGTTGAACGGCGTAAGGATGGCCAGGTCAGCGCGGAAGACGCCATTGTCGAAGCCTGTATGCTGCGTTTCCGCCCGATCATGATGACCACACTGGCCGCCATGATGGGTGCCCTGCCCATCGCACTGGGGATCGGTGCCGGTGCCGAGCTGCGTCAGCCACTGGGTCTGACCGTGGTCGGTGGGCTGGTGGTGTCACAACTGCTGACGCTGTATATCACCCCGGTGATTTACATCTATCTGGATAAAGTGGCCGATCGCTTCAGTCACAAAGCCATGGATGATGAAGTGGCCGCCCATGAGCAGGCCCAGCAGCAACGTCTGTTAAGCGGGAAATAAACGGCGGGCACACCCGCGCAGAAAAACAAAAGCCGGAGGCAGTGATGCGCTCCGGCTTTTGTTTCTATAAGTGATGTTTGTAGCAGCGATCAGGCGGTTACAGTACAGGCCACTGCTGCACGGCACCGACCAGATAGGACACACCGAATACCAGACACAGAGAAGGCGCCCAGTAGTGGCCTGCTGCCAGCTTCTCGCCACTGCGTACCCAGCTGATCATGGCCAGCAGCGCACGGGCAATATAGACCACCGCGATCAGTACCAGACCAAACTTCAGCAGCGGCAAACGCTCAATCATGCCCACGGCAGAAAAGGCGTAACCCGCCCAGATCATCAGCAGCAGCGCAACAAAGGCAGAAATCAGGGTAGGCAGTGCATGGCCCCGTTCGGCCAGCCGGACCAGACGCTGGCTGGCACCGAAGAAGCGGTAACAGGATGGCCCACCCACCAGCATGGCAACGTTAGCCATGGCGGCGATCAGGCTGAGAATGCCTCCGGCGACGAGGAACAGATTCAGGCTCTGGGAGAGTTCCAGACTGGCTGACATGGTGTCATTCCTTTCTTCTTTGTTGTTATTGATCCTGCCGTTGACGGTCAGGTAAAGGTTATGGGGACACAGTATTGCTTGCTCACAGGGCAAGAGCAACTCAGGATAACGATAATCTGGAAAATTTATTCCAAGGAATAAGCAATACCGAAAATTCACCCGCATTTCATATCGGCTAAACGCGAGGAAATTCTACATTCGCGGTGCACGCTGAGCGGCCTGCCACAGCGGCGCAAAGGCTTTGTCCTGCAACGCAGCGGCGGACTGAGGATCAAACAACGCCACATTCGCCTCACCGGTAAAATGCCAGCTGGTTTTATCCATATTGCCTGAGCCGGTGATAGCCACCTTGTTGTCGATGATCATCAGCTTGGCGTGGCTGCCCACGGGCTGCAGCTCATTCATATCTTCCCAATCCTGCGCGCTCTGATACTGGTTGGGTAGCAGAGGCTCCAGACTGGAAAAATAGCGCAAATCGATATTTTCAGGATGTTTAGCCTGCTTCAGCAGATGCTGATAGGCCTGCGGATTACTGCGCCCGGTAACGCTGTTGTCCAGACGATCCCGGTTAGCAAACGAGGTCGTCAGAATCTCCACCTTGACCCCGCGGTCTGCCGCTTTGATCAGAGCTTTCTCCAGCGCAGGGGTATTAAAGTTGGGTGACAGAATCTGGATCCGCTCACGAGCATGGCGCACCGCCGCCAGAATGGCCTGATCCTGCGGGTTATCAACACGAGTATTGAGCGGATTGATATTGGGCTGCTTGGTTAATACCGCCATTTCCCCTCCCTCTGAGTCCCAGGCAATACTATTAGCAGGCGCCTGAGCAGACAATGCATGAGTGGGCAACCGCGGGTTACTGGCCTTATTCCAGGAGAAGACAAAGTCCTCTCGCAAACCCTTGGCAGCGGGTCCGGCCAGAGTAATACCCACGTCAAAAAACTTGACGACATCGCGTCCATGCTCAGCCGGATGATTGCGCTCCTGCACATTGGCGCCGGTCAGTGCCGCATGCCTACCGTCGACCACCAGCGTTTTACTGTGCAGTGAGTTGATCAGCTGGTGCTTGTAAGTACGCACCTCAAAATCAAATTTGTGCAACAGCTGCTCATGGCGCGGATCAGCATTGCTCTGATCCAGCCCCAGCAGCACTCGCGGATTGGCAATGTCCGGCTTGACTGCCTCCGGCCACATCTTTTTAAAGGCTACGTCACCCAGCTCATCCACCAGAATCCGCACCTTGATGGGCTGACCATCGGCACCGCTCACCTTACTCAGGGGATCCGCTCCCAGGTGTGTTGCAGCCAGATCATGCAGGGCATTCAGCAACATATTGGCGCCTTTGGAATTGGGCTCCCACTGAAAGGTTTGCAGCAATACCTCCTGTTTCGCTGCCCGGATCATATCGGCCTGCGCCTTGAAAATATTGTCGCCACCGAGGTCAATGGAGTTGAACATATTCCCCTTGGAGTAGATGTTCTCAGCGCTGACCGTACCGTTTTTAGCAGCGCCCTTCGCCGCCTTCAGCATCGGGTCGCGCAGATAGGCCACCGGGTCGGCTGCCGTTGCCGCAGAGCTGTCGGCGACGGCGGCTGCCTCCCACACAGAACCAAACAGATTCTCACTGTCTGCGCGGATCTGCTGCTCACGCAACCCCGCTGGTGGAGGCGGTCTCACCGCTGGCGTTGTGGGTCTGGCTGGTTCGTCTGCCGTTGTGGCGGTGGCCTGTGCAGGTATTGTGGTGACGGCGGGCATAGCCGCCAATGTGTGCGTCTCTGCCACTGCCTGTGTTTGCCGGGGTGCAGGGGTAATATGCAAGGCCCGTTTAAACGCGCCCCAGCTTTTACCCAGTCGCGATTTTTTACCTTTATTCCCCTTAATACCCTCAGGTTTGTCGGGCTGATCTGCCGATGGCGCCGCGAACTCATCCCGGGTCTGGGCAAACAATTCACCCAGCGTTGGCTTACCACTGCGCTCTCGCACTGCCGGTGGTTCGGTCTGACGCTCCTGTAATAGCAACTGTGCCAGCGTCACCCGGGGCGGCTGAGTGTGCCCGGCAGAATGGGGAGAGCCCGGAGGAGATATATCGCCCTGTGCGGCAGGGTGACTGTGCTCGGGGCTGCCGACCGACGAGGCCACAGAGGGAGTCGCCGGCCCGATTTCGCTCTGTGACTGGCCCTGCTCATCATGCAGCGTAACCGTCAGCCCTGAATGGCCCCCGACCTTCATCACCACGCGCCTCAGCTATTTACTGAACATCATTCTGTGAATGGGTGGCAATGAGAGAGGTGAGGTTCCGCACAGGCGGGTGCGCGCAAAACGAAAAGGACAACGGAAAAGATCCATGGAAAAGGAGACAGGAGAAAAGAGATAGGCGGGGAGGATGGCGAGAGTGTTACTGCAAACTCCTGTGCTTAGTCTGCAGCAACGTCCATCCTCCCCTGTTCGTTGGCCGCACAGGGGAAAGTCGCGTCGTGATCAGTAATCAATCACCACGTCAGATTTGGGTATGCTGCAGCAGGTCAGGATATTGCCGTCTTCAATGTCTTCATCGGTGATGCCGCCGTTGTGGCTCATCTCCACCTCGCCCTTGAGCTTCTCCAGCATGCAGGTGCCGCAGATACCCATACCGCAGGCCTTGGGAATATGCAGACCGAGTTTCGATGCGGCAGCGTGAATAGTCTCCCCCGGTGCCAGACGGATGCTCTTGCCGGTCTGGGCAAACTCCACGGTAAACCACTCAGAGCTGTCGACTTCACCATCGGCTTCCTGTGCCTGTTTGGCCTGCTCGATGGCATCTTCCTTGACCTCGGTCGGCGTCGCACCGAACGACTCTTCGTGATAGCGCTTCATGTCGAAGCCACACTGCTGCAGGATGCGCTTGATGGCATTCATGTAGGGCGTCGGGCCGCAGCAGAAGATTTCGCGGTCCATAAAGTCCGGCGCAATCATGTTCATCATGGCTTCGGTCAGATAACCACGGTAGCCAGACCAGCTTTCGCCGATGTCATAACGCTCACAGATCAGATGCAGGCCGAAGTTCTTCACCCGCGAGGCCATATGCTCCAGCTCGCGGTGGTAAATGATGTCACGCGGGGAGCGGGCACTGTGCACAAACACCATATCGGTGCTGGCATTGGTGTCGAACAGCCAGCGCGCCATGGACATCACCGGCGTGATCCCTACTCCGCCCGACAGGAACAGCACTTTGTCAGAGGGAAAGTCGATGATATTAAACAGCCCCACCGGGCCATGCACCGGCAACTCATCACCTTCTTTCAGATTGTCATGCAGCCAGTTGGAGACTTTGCCGCCGGGTACGCGTTTGACGGTGATGGAAAAGCTGTACGGAATCGAAGGCGAACTGGAAATAGTGTAGGAGCGCATGATCGGCAAACCGTCGATCTCAAGCTCCAGCGTGACGAACTGGCCGGGTTTGAAGAAGAAAAACAGCGGCTGGTCTGCCATAAAGCAGAAAGTGCGCACATCCCAGGTTTCCTGAATGATCTTCACGCAGCGCACCAGATGGCGGCCATTGGCCCACATCTGGGTATTCAGGGGAGATAAGAATTCGTTGCTCATGGTCTTGCTCACTCTGCGCTAAGCCGCTTATAGCCTTCTGTCATCACTTGGAGAAAGCCTGCTGATTACAAGCAGGCTGCCGACGAAGGCTTTGCTGTACCGACATGACCTGTCCATCACAGGTTGAACAGTCATATCGCTATGGTGATCAGTCACCATCATGTTGTTGAGCCGATTGTGGTCGCACCCTCGCTCCGGCATTTAGCTGATAACGACATGAATTTATCCACCGTCTCCAATTCCACAGCAGGCGTGGGCAGGGCTGGTCGCAAAGTATCGAATCCGATGTCGTTTATAGCTAACTCACCACCAGTGCGCTCACGCACAATGCGATCAACAGACTGTGACCGCTGCAATGAGAGCACGTCCACACCGCCACCTCGAAAGAGTGGAAATGACCCTGTCGCCAGACGCGTGGTAACAACCGCGTCATGAACTGCGACGGTGTCGTGAGAATAGTGGAAACGACCGCGTCGCAAGGCCGCAACCCGGTCGTCCCCCACAGAGCACATCCTCGTGAACAGGGCTCTCAAAGCCAGGGGAGCAGCTCAGGTCTGGAACCGTGAAGAGATGCATTGATGCCCACAATGGGCGACGAGGATTAACCAAATGAACCCGGATATGAAGCTGCTGGATAACGTCTGCGACCAGACCTCCTCACGTGAGGAAATGGCCGAACAACTGCAGACCCGTGACCGTTTTCTCTCTCTGCCGCAGCCTTTCTACAACAGCCCGGCTTTCTTCAAGCACGACATGGAAGAGGTCTTCTACAAAGAGTGGATCATGGCCGGTGTGGTCAGTGAGATCCCCAAAAAGGGCAACTACTTCACCATCCAGATCGGTGACAACCCGATCATGATCGTGCGCGGTGCCGAAGGCAAAGTCGAAGCTTTCTACAACGTCTGCCGCCACCGTGGTTCACGTATCTGCACCCAGCACCGCGGCAAGACTGCCAAACTGGTCTGCCCTTACCACAAATGGACTTACGAACTTGACGGCAAGCTGCTGTACGCAGGCAGTGAAATGGGCGACGGCTTCGACATGGCCAAATTCGCTCTGAAGAAAGTCCACGTTCGTACCGGTGGCGGCTTTATCTTTATCTGTCTGGCTGACGAGCCACCCGCGTTTGATGCCTTCCTGGCAACACTGGATGAATATCTGGAACCCTACGACATGGAAAACACCAAAGTCGCGGTGGAAACTCATATCGTCGAGAAGTGCAACTGGAAACTGGTTATCGAGAACAACCGCGAGTGCTACCACTGCGACGGCTCACACCCCGAACTGCTGCGTACCCTGCTGGAATGGGACGACACCAACGACCCCCGTGCTGATCAGGCCTTCAAGGATCACGTCGCCCGTAAAGAAGCCGAGTGGGAAGACGAAAAGATCCCCTATCACCACGTTTCTGCCGGTCTGCGCAACCGTATCGTGCGTATGCCACTGGCTGAAGGCACCGTGTCCATGACCATGGACGGCAAATCCGGCAGCACCAAACTGATGGGCCGCATCAAGAACCCAGACCTGGGATCCATGCGCATCCTGCACCTGCCCAACTCCTGGAACCACTGCATGGGTGACCACCTGATCACCTTCCGCGTGCTGCCACTGGGCCCACAGGAAACACTGGTTACCACCAAGTGGCTGGTGCACAAGGATGCCATTGAAGGTGTCGATTACGATCCGGAAAACCTGCGTAAAGTGTGGGATGCCACCAACGATCAGGACCGTGTACTGGCAGAAGAAAACCAGCAGGGCATCAACTCCAGAGCTTACGAGCCCGGCCCCTACTCCAAGACCTATGAGTTCGGTGTTATCAACTTTGTTGACTGGTACTGCGAGCGCGTGCTGGACAACATGGGCAAGGAAGTACCCGAGAAGTATCGCCGTCTGAGCAACGTCGATCTGGAAAGCTAATCTGCTGTTTAGTTAAAACAAACAGGGCGCCTTAATGGCGCCCTGTTTGTTTTGGTGGTTTATTCATGTTTTATGTGACCCGCTTTTTTCTGAATTTCTCACAAATAACCGCAGTGTTATCTGCTGTTTAAAAAGAAGGCCAGTAGTGAATTTTTGCTTTGAATACCAAGGGTAAAAGCCTTTTCTTTAGATTATAGAATTCAATATAGTCAGCCTCGCTGCCCAGATGGGGAGATTCGCGTGGACGAATCTATCAGACCTGTGCAGCAAGGCCTTTTTTGACTAGCTCGAAAGCTTCTTTCACCTTCGGTGATACTTCTTCAAGTGCGAGTTTGTTTTGCTCCACCTGGTGCCAATCTACCGATTGTCTCAGCCTCTCTAGGCGAAAGATCTCTTTTCCATAGTGTTCAATCTTGGCAACATCATTCTCACCAAGTTTTTGTTGTTGAATGCTGTACACCATGTAGCCAATCAGACTGCCGTACCCATCTTTCAAGCTCTCAAAGACAGATAACGCTTCTTCATGCTCCTGACCTTCCATAATGACACCTCCGTACCCTGATTAACTTTACTGCAGCTCAATATTGCTATGATCGACTTTGTTAATGGTATGGATACCCCGCACCTTCCTCCCCTTCACGTACACCTTGTGCACCCTTGTCGACAAAACCGTCATCAATTCATCAGAAATCCGCAGCTTTTGCGGAAAGAAAAATGATCCCGCCCTGATGCCTCCGGCTGACACTCAACAGACACCGAAGTGTCATTTTTCTCTCCCATGATCGCCTCGCTTAACCCAGAGCGGTCCTGAAACCGCCGCCTAATAAGACCCAAACCTCCTTAACCGTGAGGAAGCCGATCATGTTCCGTCCCTCTGCCATCGCTCTGGCGATTGCCTCTGCCACACTGGCCAGCAGCAGCTTCGCCGCCAGCACCCGCCACCCCACTGCTGACAGCATCAGCACAGCGACGCCGATCAAGCATGTGGTGGTGATCTATAACGAGAACGTCTCCTTCGATCACTACTTTGGCACCTACCCCGAGGCCACCAACCCGGCCGGTGAACCGCCGTTCAAAGCTGCCGCCAATACGCCCAGGGTGAACAATCTGGCCACCGCCGGCGTGCTGCAGAACAACCCCAACCTCAGCAACAAAGACAATGGCGCTGACGCCGCTGACCCTTTCCGCCTCGATCGCACACAGGCCAACACCGCTGATCAGAATCACGCCTACACCGCAGAACAGCAGGCCTACAATGCAGGCAAGGCTGACCTGTTCCCCAAATTTACCGGACGCGGCAGCAATGGCAGCGTCGGTGCCTTCGGCACCCGTGGTCAGGTGATGGGCTACTTTGATGGCAACACCGTCACCTCCCTGTGGAATTACGCTCAGCGCTTTGCCATGAGTGATAACGCCTACACCGACACCTTCGGCCCCTCTACCCCCGGCGCGCTGGAAGCGGTCTCCGGCCAGACCGACGGCATGCAGATCGTGCAAAGCTCCAAGCATTCCTACTACGTCGATGACGGTCAGGGCGGCTACACCATGATCAATGACGTCGACCCCGCCACGGACGTCTGCTCCAAAGCCACCGATCAGGTATGGATGACCGGTAAAAACATCGGTGACCTGCTTAACGCCCGCACTATTTCCTGGGGCAGCTTTATGGGTGGCTTCGATCTGGATCAGGTTAATGCCAACGGCAGTAAGGGCTGCCAGCGCAGTACCTATTCCACCGTGGTCAACAGCACCGTAACCGATTACATCCCGCACCACGCCTGGTTCCAGTATTACCAGTCCACCTCCAACCCCAGCCACGCCCATCCGTCAGCGGTCGCGGCCATCGGTTATTCCACCACAATGGACGGCAAAAGCCGGGAACCGGCTAACCACGAGTACGACATCAACGCCTTCTATCAGGCGATTAAAGCCGGTAACTACCCGGCGGTTTCCTTCCTTAAGGCGCCTGCGTTTGAAGATGGCCATGCGGGCTATTCCGATCCGCTCGATGAACAGCAGTTCACCACACAGGTCATCAACTTCCTGCAGCAGCAGGCTGACTGGAAAAACACCGCTGTGATCGTGGCCTGGGATGACTCTGATGGCTGGTATGACCACGCCTATGCCGACACCACCCACGCCTCCTACGACAAAGAAGCCGATCAGCTCAACGGCGCGGGTGTCTGCGGTAGCGGTGATGCCCCGGCAGGCTTGAAAGGCAAGCCGGTCAATGGCCGCTGCGGCCCCGGCACGCGCATTCCGTTTCTGGTGATTTCGCCCTACGCCAAGCACAACTTCGTCAGCCACACCGCCATTTCTCAGGCCTCCATCGTGCGCTTTATCGAAGACAACTGGCTGAAAGGTGAACGTATCGGTGGCGGCTCCTTCGATGCCAGCGCTGGCAGCATCATGGATCTGTTTGATTTCAAACATGCTGACGGTACGCCGCTGTTCCTTGACCCTTACTATGGCACCCCCGCCAATGCGCCGGTCGCGATGAACAAGGCGCCCGTCACCCCGCACACCCTCTGATCGCCCAGCGGCCCAGAGCACATCGGCCAGCCCTCAGCGGGGCTGGCCTTTCGTTATTGTGAGATTCGGAACCTTCGTCATGCTGCCCTTCACCGCCCAGTCAGGCTTTTACCGGCGCCGCCAGCAACTGCTCACAGCGTTCATGGCCGTTATGATCATCGTGGTTTTCGCGCTGGTGATGGTGACGACCAGCCCGGTGCCCTGGTCGCTCTGGTGGCAATCGCCCCGGCAGGCCTATGTGCTGACGCAGGGCGATAACCCCTTTCCGCAGCATCTGACGCTGCCTGCTGCGCAGCCGCTGTCGGCCATGGCACAGCTGGGCAAGCAGCTGTTCTTTGACCCCAGCTTGTCCGGCTCCGGTCAGCTGTCGTGTGCCAGCTGCCACAGCCCTGCTCATGCTTATGGCCCGGCCACTGACGATGCCGTGGTCAAAGGCGGTATAGCGATGCAACAACGCGGCTTTCGGGCCGTCCCCTCGCTGGCTTACCTGTATCGCCAGCCACTGTTCAGTATCGGCCCGGATCTGGAAGGGGATGACGATCAGGTGATGACCCTGCAGCAGCAGGCAGAACAGGCCACGACCAGTGACCGCGCGGTGAAAAGTGCCGACAGTACCGCCCTGTCCGCCAGCAATCTGGTGCCGATGGGCGGTCTGTTCTGGGATGGACGGGTCGATACCCTGCAACAGCAGGCCAGCGGGCCGCTGTTCAATCCGGTGGAAATGGCTGCCCAGTCACCCGCTACCGTCGCCCGGGCACTGCAGCAGGCCAGCTATGCTGATCGTTTCCGCGCGCTGTTCGGCGCGCATATCTTCGACAATCCGCAGCAGACCGTGGCGGAAGCGATGTTTGCGCTGGCACGCTATCAGACCGAAGACCCGAGCTTTCATGCGTTTACCAGCCAGTACGATGCCTGGCTGCAGGGCAATGCCCGGATGACGCCCGCGCAGATTCGCGGCTATCTGGCGTTCAATGATCCGAAGCAGGGCAACTGCGCCGCCTGTCATCTGGATAAGCCCGGCAAGGATGGCCTGCCGCCGCTGTTGACTGACTTTCAGTACGAAGCGCTGGGCGTGCCGCGCAATGCCGCCATTCCGGCCAATGCCAACCCGGCCTTCCATGATCTGGGGCTGTGTGGCCCGTTCCGCGCCGACCTGCAACAGCAGACCCAGTACTGCGGCATGTTCCTCACGCCCAGTCTGCGTAACAGCGCCACTCGCCGGGTGTTCTTCCATAACGGCGTATTCCACACCCTCGAACAGGTGCTGAACTGGTACGTCAACCGTGACCTGCATCCCAGCCAGTTCTATGCCACGGGCGCGGATGGCAAGGCGATCATCTATGACGACCTGCCCCGGCAGTATGTCAACAATGTCGATGTCAGCGATGCACCGCTGGATCGTCATCCCGGTGACCACCCGGCCCTCAACGACGAGCAGATCAAGGATGTAGTGGCCTTCCTTGGCACCCTGAGTGATGGTTACACGGCCGCCCAGTGACAGCAAAAAGCGCTCGCGCCATTGCTTTACGTCCAGCCAACCAATAAGGACAACCGCGACCCAGACTGGTTTTGACCGGCGAGCCTCTGCCCGGGCGCACGTTGCAACAGGCAAAAGCTATTCGACAGGCAAAAAGCTATCCAACAGTCAAAAGCTATCAGGGTGATGCACTCAGTATATTGGTCAAAAAAGCATCGACAGAACTATACCTAAGGGTGCCGGTAGTCCTCTGCCTTGAGCACGAAAGGAGTACATAACAATGTCCGAGAATAAATGTCCGTTTCACCACAGTGCGGGTGGCGGCACTTCGAACCGTGACTGGTGGCCCAATCAATTGCGGCTAGACGTTCTCCATCAGCAATCCTCGCTGTCCAACCCCATGGGGCCGGATTTCAACTACGCAGAAGAGTTCAAAACTCTCGACCTGAATGCCGTCAAACAGGATCTTCACGCCCTGATGACCGACTCGCAGGACTGGTGGCCTGCCGACTTCGGCCATTACGGTCCGCTGTTTATCCGTATGGCCTGGCACAGTGCCGGTACCTACCGTATCGGCGATGGCCGTGGCGGTGCCGGCAGCGGCACCCAGCGCTTTGCCCCGCTCAACAGCTGGCCGGATAACGTCAACCTCGACAAGGCCCGCCGCCTGCTGTGGCCGATCAAACAGAAATACGGCCGCAAACTGTCGTGGGCCGACCTGATGATCCTCGCGGGCAACGTCGCGCTGGAGTCCATGGGCTTCAAAACCTTTGGCTTTGGTGGCGGTCGTGCCGATGTCTGGGAGCCTGAAAAAGACATTTACTGGGGTGCTGAAACCACCTGGCTGGATGACCAGCGCTACAGCGGTGAACGCGATCTGGAAAACCCGCTGGCAGCCGTGCAGATGGGCCTGATTTACGTCAACCCCGAAGGCCCCAATGGCAACCCCGACCCGCTTAAGGCCGCTATCGATATTCGTGAAACCTTTGCCCGTATGGCCATGGATGACGAAGAAACCGTCGCCCTGATTGCTGGTGGGCACACTTTTGGCAAAACCCACGGCGCGGGCGATGCAGCACTGGTCGGCCCCGAGCCGGAAGCCGCCCCCCTGGCAGAACAAGGGCTGGGCTGGCGCAGCCAGTACGGCAGCGGCATGGCCGGTGATGCCATCGGCAGTGGTCTGGAAGTGATCTGGACGCAAACGCCAACGCAGTGGAGCAACTACTTCTTCCAGAACCTGTTTGGTTATGAGTGGGAGCTGACCAAAAGCCCGGCCGGTGCGCACCAGTGGCAGCCTAAAGGCGGCGCCGGTGCCGGGGAAATTCCCGACGCCCATGACCCAAGTAAACGCCGTGTACCGACCATGCTGACCACCGACCTGTCACTGCGTTTCGACCCTGACTACGAGAAAATCTCCCGCCGTTTCCACGAACATCCTGAGCAGTTTGCCGATGCCTTCGCCCGTGCCTGGTTCAAGCTCACCCATCGCGATATGGGCCCGCGTGTGCGTTACCTTGGCCCGGAAGTGCCTGCCGAGCAGCTGATCTGGCAAGACCCGATCCCGCCGGTGGATCACCCACTGGTGGACGATGCCGACATCGCGGGCCTCAAGGCCAGGGTGCTGGCATCCGGCCTGACGGTGGCCGAGCTGGTCTCCACCGCCTGGGCATCCGCCTCGACCTTCCGTGGCTCAGACAAGCGCGGTGGTGCCAATGGTGCCCGTATCCGTCTGGCACCGCAGAAGGACTGGGCAGTCAATCAGCCAGCCCAACTGGGCAAGGTGCTGCAGACACTGGAAGGGATTCAGAGCGACTTCAACGCAGGCGCCAGCGGCGGCAAGAAAATCTCCCTGGCCGATCTGATTGTGCTGGCGGGCGGTGCTGGTGTGGAAAAAGCCGCGCAGGATGCTGGTATGATGGTGACGGTGCCCTTCGCCGCTGGCCGCATGGACACCACGCAGGACCTGACCGATGTCGACTCCTTTGCGCCGCTGCAACCACTGGCGGATGGTTTCCGCAATTACCAGCAGATGCCGTTCCCGGTGTCAGCAGAAGAACTGCTGGTAGATCGCGCCCAGCTGCTGACCCTGACCGCACCGGAAATGACCGTGCTGATCGGTGGCCTGCGCGTGCTGGGCGCCAATCATGGCGGCAACCAGCAAGGCGTATTCACCGCCACACCCGGCCAGCTCACCAATGACTTCTTCGTCAATCTGCTGGATATGGGCACAGTGTGGAAAGCCACTGCCAAAGACGAAACCGCGTTTGAAGGGCATGACCGCAAGGCAGGCACACTGAAATGGACCGGCAGCCGGGTCGACCTGCTGTTTGGCTCCAACTCCATCCTGCGCTCACTGGCGGAGGTCTATGCAACCGCCGATGCCAAAGCCAAGTTCGTCAGCGACTTCGTTGCCGCCTGGACCAAGGTAATGAATCTGGATCGCTTTGATCTGGCGTGAGGCTCTCCTCATCAAGATAGGAAAAAACGACAGGGCGCAATTTAGCGCCCTGTTCGTTTGTACTGCAGGTGTTGTCTGCTTTTACACCCCGCCCAGCCCCGGCACCAGAATACGCTCAACGGCCTGACATACTTCAGGATGCAGCGAATCGCGCTTGTCCAGCAGGGTTTTGACCAGCGCCTTCAGACTGGAGCCTCCGCTGCGCTGCTGCCATTCCAGTGCCTGCTGGCAACAGCTCATGACATCAGAATGGGTACCGACGGGAATGCCCAGCCCTTTCAGCAGGGAGCGGAAGTCATCCTGGTCAATCAAGTCTGCGATCATCATTGGCCTGTACTCCTGTTCATCAGATTAGGCGGTCGGGGCAGCACCATAGCCCTGACCGACATTAAATCGAATGATTTTGAATCTATGCACGATCCCCCTGCGACGCAAGGTTTTCGCCTCACGCTGGCAGCGGCAAGGTCGCCTTTAGCTGGGTACAGGTCGCATCCTGCCCCGACGCTTTGCCTCTGGCTCCGCAATTTTTCAGGTGAAGTTTTATTTCTGATTTTCCTCATACCGACATTTGCCCAAGGGCAAATGTCGGTTTCAGCATGGCTGACTGTCCCAGCTAATTTGATGTCGTTTTTGATAGTCGATGCTGATGAACTTCACGGTATCTAATCAGACTGCTGTGGTCTTTGCCGGGCATTAGCAGAACGTGAGCCGCCTGTTCAAAGTGACTGATAAGGCACTCTGACTGCGGTCTGCGCGCTGCCATGCGCTGTTCACTTTCCCATCAGCCGGGGCCAATGCCATAGGTCCATGGACAACAGATCGTGATACCGCGCTGAGGTCAGCCGACAACTGACCTGCCAGGCAATTCGGGGAACGCCATCACCCGACCGCAGCAAGGCCAATGACCCCTGCACCACAGGTTCAAAGGGCTGTCGACACAA
This sequence comes from Pokkaliibacter sp. MBI-7, assembly GCF_029846635.1. Taxonomy (NCBI): domain Bacteria; kingdom Pseudomonadati; phylum Pseudomonadota; class Gammaproteobacteria; order Oceanospirillales; family Balneatrichaceae; genus Pokkaliibacter; species Pokkaliibacter sp. MBI-7. The sequence goes on from NZ_JARVTG010000001.1 coordinate 453,107, forward strand.
CAGCCTGAGAAGGTATTCACAGTGCTGCACGCGAACCCGACAGGGTGAAGCACCGCAGAACGTGCATACGTTCAGAGAGCATGAAGCCGGTTTTATTTATCCGTGCCACCGCGCCGACAACGCAGTGGCTACAGATAGCGCGTCTTCAGGCTCTGCGTCATTGGCACTCTTATAACGATACTTATATAGCGGAAGAGAAAACCCATGAGCATTGCAGCACCACCTGGAGCCATGAATCGCTCCGTTACCCTGTTCTCCACCCTTGTTGTGGCCTTGTTTGTTCTGCTGGGCGTGATCTGGCCAGAACAAACATCGTCTGCCGCTGGCGCTTTGTCAGGCTGGATCCTGCAGAACTTCAAGTGGTACTTCATCGCCCTGGTTGGCGCCTGTCTGTTCTACTGCGTATGGCTGGCCATCAGCCGCTATGGGCATATCCGTCTGGGTCAGGATCATGAGCGGCCCGAATACTCCTACGCCACCTGGTTTTCCATGCTGTTCTCAGCAGGTATGGGGATCGGTCTGGTGTTCTGGTCTATCGCCGAGCCGATCTACCACTTCCAGAGCAACCCGTTCATCACCACCGGCATGACGCCAGAAGCAGCCACCACTGCCCTGCGTATCACTTTCTTCCACTGGGGTCTGCACCCCTGGGCGATCTACTGCCTGACCGGTCTGGCACTGGCCTTCTTCGGCTTCCGTCGCAATATGCCGCTGACTATCCGCTCCTGCCTGTCGCCCATCCTGGGCAAACAGACCAACGGTTTCTGGGGTCACGCGGTTGACGTACTGGCGGTATTTGCCACGGTGTTCGGGGTTGCCACGTCACTGGGCCTTGGCGTCACGCAGATGAATGCCGGTCTGAACCACATTCTTGGCATTGAAGTGAACCTGACCAACAAGCTGATCCTGATCGTCGTTATTTCTGCCATTGCCACCCTGTCGGTAGTTTCCGGCGTGGGCCGTGGCGTGAAGTGGCTGTCGGTATTCAACATGTGGCTGACCGTTGTGGTCATGGCGTTCCTGATCATCTGGGGCCCCACCCGCTTCCTGCTGTCCACCTGGCTGCAAGCCAGCAGTGACTATCTGGCCAACGTAATCCCGCTGTCGTTCTGGACCGACTCCTTCAGCAACAGCACCTGGCAGAACAGCTGGACCGTGTTCTACTGGGCATGGTGGGTCTCATGGGCTCCTTTCGTAGGGATGTTTATCGCTCGTATCTCTCGTGGCCGCACCGTCCGTGAATTCGTTATCGGCGTACTGCTGGTCCCCACTCTGCTGGGCACTCTGTGGCTGACCCTGTTTGGTGGCACCGCGATCTATCTGGAGCTGTTCCACACCGTGGTTAATGCTGCGGGTGAAACCGTCGCTGCTGTGGGTCAGGCGGGCATCATCGATGCGGTGAACAAAGACGTTGCCTCAGCACTGTACGCCACCCTTGCACAGGTCGATGGCGGTGTGATCGGCTCAATAGCCGCCGTCATATCTACCCTGCTGATCGCCACTTACTTCATCACCTCTGCCGACTCAGGCACGCTGGTGGTAACCACCATTCTGGCCGATGGCCATGAAAACCCACCCACTTCCCAGCGCGTTATCTGGGGTGCACTGATGGGCGGTGCAGCCGCCGTGCTGCTGCTGAGTGGCGGTCTGTCAGCCATTCAGACCTCGGCAATCACCGCGTCATTCCCGTTCTCCTTCGTCATGATCATCATGATGTTCGGCTTGCTGAAAGGGCTGAAGGAAGAGCACATGCACTACAGCTTCACTCGTGAAGCCAAGGCTCAGGGTGTGACTGAAACGGCCTGATTGCTGGCAGTTGACTGAACACTGAGAACCTTTGCCCGGACAGGGAACGTCCGGGTTCCCCCGCGCACTGTCTAGTGCCTCGCGCTGCATTCCCTTCCGCTCTGATTGACCACCGAATCCTTTCCCCGCCCAAGGTTGCTACCTGCACCTCAGCCCTGCGTATCGTGTTTCCTTTGCCCCACCTTGTTACCTTTTCACCAGCTGATGCACATCCATTACTCACAGCCCCGCGGCTTCAGGGTCACATCCAGCAGCCGTCCTGACGTCATCAGGGTTTTGTGTAAAAGAAATTATCTTTCCGAAAACGGCTGCGATGTTGAACAATCTATCCCGCCTATGAAGAAAACTTTTTAACTAAAAATTTAAAAATAAGAAAACATCTTTCAATCATGATCGTTAAAGACAAAAGATAACTACATCCAGATGGCAGAATGGCGCGTTAATTGAATAACTATCCCTGCCAGGACACAGACCCGGCGCAAACCAGAGCCAGAGCAGCTGGCCAATGCGCCCCCCGGATGAATGCCACCTGTGAGCCTGGATGTACTCTCAGAACCTATTCACGATCTCGCACGCCAGAACCCTACAAGGCGAAAGGCACTGAGGAAGCGGAGCTCAGCCAGCCTGAATACGCCTTCCGAAGACCACGCCCTATGGCCGACGTGCAGCAGGACGTGAACACGCTCTTACCTCTCCAACCTGTGAGACCTTTACGTATGAAACGACTGCAACATTTCTTCAGCTATGCCCTGTTTGCCCTGCTGGCCCTGACTGCCCTGCAAACTCAGGCTGCCGACTCGCGTCTGGATACCATCATCGAGCGCGGCTACATCCTGGTGGGTACCACCGGTGACTTCAAACCCTTCACCTACCTCAACCCCGAGACCGGCAAATACGAAGGCTATGACATCGATGCTGCGATGAAACTGGGTGAGGATCTTGGAGTGGAAGTGCGCTTTGTGGCTACCACCTGGAAGGAGCTGGTGGACGGTATCACCAGTGACAAATACGACATCGCCATGGGCGGTATTACCCGTAACCTGACTCGCCAGAAGAAGGTTAACCTCAGCCTGCCCTATATCAAGACCGGCAAATCCCCCCTGATTCGTCTGGCTGACAAAGACCGCTTCAAGTCACTGGCTGACATCGACCAGCCCGGCGTGCGGATTGCCGTAAACCCAGGTGGTACCAACGAAAAGTTTGTGCTGGCCAACATCAAGCAGGCACAGATCATCACTGTTCCCAAAAACCTGGACATCCCCGGTGAGCTGATCGCCAACAATGCCGATGTGATGTTTACCGATAACGTTGAAGCCGTCATTTCTGCCCGCCATCATCCTGAGCTGTATGCGGTCGATCCGACCAACACCTACACCAGGGATGACTTTGGCTACATGATGCCCCGTGACGATTTTGCCTTTGATAACTGGGTCGATCTGTGGGTATTCAAGATGCAGGACAAAGGCGAGTTTGCCAAACTCGAAGCCAAGTGGATCACCCAGTAAGGTTTCCCTGAGCTGTATGACAACAAAAAGCCCGGTTCTCCGGGCTTTTTGTGTTAAACGCTTTGGGGGCTCTCACCTCTGCATTCCCCCCCCAGCGCATCCTGCCGCTGATTTCGGTTTTGGCAATACCCCTTACTTAGGTTTGGCAATACCAAACTGATCCAGCGTCGGTGATACGGTACGGTCGAAATCCCGGCGTTCGCGGCGCTTCTTGGCTTTGCCCTTGAAGAAGTCCACCAGCTCGGCAATACCGAACCCCAGACTCACGGCAGCACCTGCTGCCCAGCCGATGGGGCCTGCAGCGGCACTGATGGTAGAGGCAACGGCCATACCAGCAGCCTGACCAATGGCGCGTCCGGCAATATTGGCCACCAGCTGAGTGGCAAACTTGGCCCCTTGTTTTGCCGCCTGCTTGGCGGCGGTCTTAATGGCTTTCTCTTTCACCTCATTCAGCAGGCGGTTGCCACCGCTGCGGGAGTGATCAAGCAAATCCAGCATAGGGTTATCACCCTTTTTCAGCAGCGCCTGCAATGTCGCATCCTTGATTGCCGCCAGTTTAGAGGTGTCGACACCGGCACTGCGCAGGGCATTGGTCACCGTCTCCGCGCTCGGCATGCGCCCACCGCCACCGGGTGACTTCGACAGCGCATCATCAATAAAGGCCACGCTACTCCAGTATCCGTCCAAAGCGCTCTCGGTGGTTGCGCCTTTTTGTTTGAGCTGCTCAGTCAGCGCACTGCCGTCCATCACACTCTTGTCTGCCTGCTGCAGGGTACGAGCCAGATCAGGGCGGGAGGCCACAATATCTGCAACGTCGAGCGTTTTGCCGGTCAGATCCTGATACTGCTGGACCTCACCACGGAAGTCCTCCAGCGCATTACTGACCTGGCCTGCCGAGGGATTAGCGCCCAGTTGATCCAGACTCTTGCGCAGCGAGTTACCGGTCAGCACATCGCTCTGCATATACTGGCCGACGTTACGGGCCAGTTCAGGTGAGGAGTTGATGATCTCCTGCTTGTTGGCCTTGACCTGCGTCTCCATAAAGCGCTGCACATCGGCATCGCTTTGCAACTGATCGATTTTGGCCTGCATGTCTTTTTCGGTTTCGTCAGTATCACGAATATCCCGCCCTGCCACCACGTACTGCTGGGTTTTCTGTAGCTTCATCAGTACTGCCGCCTTGGCGGCACCGCTGTACTGATCGGGATGCTCGAACACATCACCGTCGAGCTTGCTGATGTCCACCTTGGCGGCGGCATTGAGCATCGCCGCGTAGGCCATAAAGTCGGAAAACTCAGCGCCATTTTTCGGTGCCAGCTTTTCCACAAAGGCCTTGAAGTCCCCTTTCGCTACCAGCCCGTCGCCACCGTGACGCGCGACATCCTTACCTTTCAGCCCGGCATCTTCGAGAATGCTGAGCATACCGGGCTTGGACCAGAGCCTGGCGGCCTCCGCCAGCTGGGGTGACAGATCAGGGTTATTGGCCGGGTTAGCCAGCGCCTCGAAATCAGCCGTGGCGCTGTAATGGGTATCCTGCTGATTGTTCGCGCCGACCTTTTTGTAATCAGCGGCACCACGCAGCACCGCGTCGTTGGCATACATCATGGCAGCAGAGCGCACCATACTCAGGCTCTGAGGGTCAGCATCAGGATGAGCCTTCATATAGTCCTTCATCATCTCATCAGCACCTTTGAGCTGCTTGTCCATGATTTTGGCGAAGGACTTCAGATCCTTTTTGGTGATTTTGCCATCGGCTTTACCGTCCTTTCCGCCGGTATCAATGGCCGTCGCCAGCGCCGGGTTGGCCATCAGATAGGCCATCCCCTCTTCGGCCTCCTTGCCTTTGCCCGCCGCCATCCGCGCGGCTGCATAGGGTCGGTTCAGCTCCTTCGCGGCCGCTTCACGCTGTTCGGGTGGCAAATGGCTGACCATACTGTCCCACTTTTTCAGCTGTTCAGGGCTGCTGAAACGGGAGTTGTCGATACTGGCAAGGACTGCCGGATCCGTCTTACTGTCGGTAACGGCCGCCGTCGGAGATGGCGCTGCAGTGGGAGCTGCTGCCGGAGCAGTAGCCGCTGGCGCAGCAGGGTCCGTCACGCCCGGTTGAGGACCGACTGGGTTTTGCTGATTGACCGTCTGGGGGCTGCTGGTGTGGCCATTGAACAGTGCCGCGATGGCGCTGAACAGCGACGATGCCGTCAGATCACTGTCGGGCAGGCTTGGCTGGTTACAGCTGGCAGCCGTGGATGATGAAGATGAGGATGTCGCCGTGTTTTTCGTCGTACCAAAGCTCACCCCCTGCCCCCGCGACGGTGTCGGCGGAGCGAGGCTGGCCTGCGGCTCTGGCCCATCCGTCAAGGTTATCTGTACCTGAATACTACCGCTCCCGACACGCATGGCTTTCTCCTTTTATCATCTGCCGGCCACCGTGCAACTGAACCCGTCTGCTCCCGCTGCGCCGATAACATTTTCGCTACCCTGTTGGGTGTACAGAAAACAGGCAGGGTTCCCGCGTTGCTCAATCACACAACAGTCTGTCGCTGGCTGCAGTGATACCGCTGCCGTACTTTATCTTGCGGCGCTAGGGGCATGGCTCTACTCTGTGCCTTCGCTTTACTTTTCCAGCGCCACCACTTACCAACTGCAAAGCGCTGACACTTACCACCTGCAAAGCGCTAACACTTTCCAGCGACAAATCGCTAACGCTCTCCAGCTACAAGGATGCCCACCATGATTCGCCCCATGACTCTGGCGGATTACGACGACCTCATCACCCTCTTCACCACCACGCCCGGTATCAGCGTGCGCGATGCCGACTCGCGGGAAAACATCGACCGCTATCTGCAGCGTAATCCCGGTTTAAGCTTTGTGGCCGAAGAGCAGGGCCGCATCACCGGCTGCTGCATGGCTGGTCACGATGGCAAACGCGGCTATCTGCAGCATCTGGTTGTCGCGACCTCCGCCCGTGGCAATGGTCTTGGCCGTCAGCTGGCCAGAGCCTGTGTCGATGCGCTGGCTGCCGAGGGCATACTGAAAAGCCATTTATTCGTGCTGAAAGACAATCAGGACGGCCACGGTTTCTGGCGGCAAATGCAATGGAAGAATCGCAGTGAAGACTTTGAAGTCTACTCATGGATTGAAGGCGATAACCCCAATGTCTGATCAGCCTCTTTTCAACCCTGTCTGGCCCACGCGCAGCAGATCGAGAAAACGTTCTGAGCACCTTCCCACCCTTAGCAGGCAACCGCATGATCGAAATGAAGAACGTCACCGCCTTCCAGCGGGACAACAAGGTTTTCGACAACCTCAACATCACTATTGAAGCCGGTGAAAAGGTCGCCATTCTTGGCCCTAACGGCGCGGGGAAAAGTACTTTCCTGAAGCTGATCACCCGGGAAATCTATCCGGTAGTGAAAGACGACAGCCATATCAGTCTGTTTGGCCGTCAGCGTTTTAGTCTGGTGGAGCTGCGCCAGCATATCGGTATGGTGTCGCAGGACCTGCAGGACGATTACACCCCCTATACCACCGCCTTTGAGGTCATCCTGTCGGGCTTTCTTGGCGCTATTGGTCAGCATGACCATCTGCAGGCCACAGCGGAACAGCAGCAGATTGCTGAGCAGACCCTGGCCAGACTGGGCATGGCCGACTATCACGACACCATGTTCCAGCGCCTGTCGACCGGCCAGAAGCGCCGACTACTGGTGGGCCGTGCCCTGATTCATAACCCGGATCTGCTGATTTTCGACGAGCCGTCCAACGGGCTGGATATCGGTGCTGCCGCCGGGCTGCTGAAACTGATGCGCGACTACTGCACGCCCCAGCACAGCCTGTTACTGACGACCCATCACATCGATGAAATCATCCCCGAGATCAACCGGGTAATTCTGATCCAAAAGGGTCGGGTGCTGGCGGATGGCCCCAAGCAGGAAGTGCTGACCAGTGCCATTCTCAGTGAGATGTACGGATTGCCGGTAGAGCTGCATCAGCACAATGGCTGGTATCGTCTGTGGCTGGAGTGAAGTGCTGTGCAGGCTGCTAAGCCTGCGGGCGTGAACGCAGGCGGTGATGGCCACCGCCTGCCATTAACCGTGATCAGTCTGGCTGCTGGGCGCCGCGAAACTTGATCTGCAAGCCATTGAGGAAGTTACGCAATACCTGATCCTGGCATTCGCGATAGTGCTTGTGAGTCGGCGCACGGAACAGCGCACTCAGCTCATGCTTACCCATGCGGAAGTCGGCCAGACCCAGCACCGCCAGCATGTCCTCTTCCTTGAAATCCAGTGCAATACGCAGCTTGCGCAGCACGATATTGTGATTCAAACGCTTTTCCGGCTCAGGCTGAGCGCCTTCACGACGGCCACGACGCTGGTTGATCAGGCCATTGAGGAAGGTGGCCAGTAATACATCAGGGATCTTCTCGAAATCCGCCACGTCATCCTTCTTCAGCCAGTTGCTGACCTGAGCTCGGGTCACCGTCACATCAGCCGCAGCAAACAGGCCGATCATCTGATCGTCGCTGAAATCGAACACATAGCGGATACGGCGCAGAATATCGTTTTTTGTCACATTACCAACCTGAGTCATGGGCAGCGGCAGGCGCGCATGCCGCCCGAAAGAACGGGCTACTTTACCAGAAATCGGCCGTGGCCGGGCCGCCCTTTCGCGCCAATCACACCACGCCCCTGTGCTATAGTCTTGCGCATCCTGTGCCCCCTACTCCTTACGGTGCCGTCAGGCAGGTAGCCCCTCATGCGTATTGCCGTTTTTGCCGACGTACAGAATATCTACTACACCTGCAAGCAGGCCTACGGCCGGTCGTTCAATTATCGCGCCCTGTGGCAACGGCTCAGCATGAGCGGGCAGATTGTTACCGCCTGCGCTTATGCCATTCATCGCGGTGATGAACAGCAGCTAAAATTTCAGGATGCCCTGAGGCACATCGGCTTCGAGGTCAAACTCAAACCCTACATCCAGCGCAGCGACGGCTCAGCCAAGGGTGACTGGGATGTCGGCATCACCATTGATGTGCTGGAAACCGCGGCCACGGTGGAGCGCATTGTGTTGCTGTCCGGCGATGGGGATTTTGATCTGCTGCTGCACAAGGTGCGCGACAAGTACGGTATTGAAGCCGAGGTCTATGGCGTTCCGCGCCTGACGGCCAGCAGCCTGATCAACGCCGCCAGTGCTTTCCACCCTGTCGACAGCAGCCTGCTGCTCTGACCACCGCACAGCGTGAACAGGCTTCTACCCCTCACCTGAAACAGCTTGCAATACCTCAGTGAATCGGCTTTGCTGATCACTGCAGCACCGCAGTAGCCCTGTCTTCAGAGGCGTGCAGCATCCGGCGCCCAGAAGAGTCTTTTCGACTTCAACTCAACACGTCTGTAGCCACGAGATGCGCCCATGAAGATTGCCGCGTTGTCTGATATTCACAGCAATGTTTTTGCACTGGAAGCCGTTATCAATGACGCTCAGCGGCGTGGAGCCAGGCAGTTGCTCAATCTGGGTGACATCCTGTACGGCGCCATTGCGCCACGTGCTACCTACGATGTGCTGAAAAAGCACTCCTTCATTACCATTCGTGGCAATCAGGACCGGCAGATCTACGAATCCGGCCCGGCAGACATTGCCGCCAATCCGACGCTGGCGTTTATCCTGCAGGATCTGGAACAGGAACCTCTGGACTGGATGCAGGGCCTGCCCTTCGATGCCTGGCTGTTTGAAGGGGATGCCAGCAGGGAGATCTACCTGTGCCATGGCTCACCCAGTAACGATCTGATCTATCTGCTGGAAAATGTGGAAAGCGGCAGCGCCAGAGTGCGTGGCGATGATGAAATCATCAGCCTGCTGGATGGCCATCGGTCCCCCCTGATTCTCTGCGGCCACACCCATACACCACGGGTCGTCAAACTCAGCACCGGCCAGCTTATCGTCAACCCCGGCAGTGTCGGTCTGCCCGCCTATATGGATGACGAACCGGTACCGCACAGTATGGAAACCTTCAGCCCCCATGCCAGCTATGCCCTGCTGGAATGGCACGAAGCGGGCTGGCAGGTGGAACTGGTGCGCGTCCCCTATGACCATGAACTGGCCGCACGCATTGCTGCCAACCGTGGCCGCCATGACTGGGCGCATTACCTGCGAACGGGCCGGGGGCTGCATTCTACGAGCTGACAGGAGCATCACTTTTACTGCAGAGGGCCACTGCAGAGGGCCACTGCAGAGGGCCACTGCAGAGGGCCACTTCAGAGAGGCACAGCAAGATGGGAAAACTGATAGGAATACTGGCACTGCTGGGATTGATCTGGATCTGTGTGCGCCTGATCCGTGGCTCAAAATCTCGCCAGCACGACAGCAGCACGTCAGATACTTCGATGAACAACAGCTATGACGATGCCTCGTCTGGCAGCGCTCATGACAGCTGCAACTCAGGCAGTGACAGTGGAGGTTGTGACAGCGGAGATGGGGGTGGAGGGAGCGACTAGGCGCGCTGGGACAGCACGGGGCTGAAGATCCCTGGGTTAAATTGGCCGAACAAGGGCCGCTGCTGACAGCGCCACCACTCGCTCAAAGACCAACTTTAACGCCGGGATGTCATCACGAGGCAAATACAGTGCCTCAGCTGTAAAGCCTTACTCTTCTACATCCATATACTCACGCGCCCAGACAATATATTCCTCCGGGTTGGTGTACTTGTGTGCCAGTGCCGTTGCTGACAGCGGAGAGGCTTCACCACCACGCTCCAGCCGCAGGCAGTCGTAGGTGGCCTTGATGGCAGCAAAGTAAGCCGCATGGCCGTTGACCACTATACGCACACCTAGTTTAGCCAGACGGGCACGATCATTCAGTTTGGGGTTGCCATAGGTCACCAGCATCAGCGGAATGCTGACTGCGGCAGCGATCTGCTCCAGATGCTCGAAGTCTTCAATCCCCACAATGCAGATACCATCCACGCCGGTCGCCTGATAGGCGCTGACCCGTCGGATGACTTCATCGGTAGAGATGACCGAGGCATTGGTACGGGCAATGATGGACAACGCCGGATCAACCCGCGCTTCCAGTGCCGCACTCAGTTTGCCGACGGCCTCTTCAATACTGATCAGATCGGTGGATTTATGTCCGAACTTGGCTGGCAGCATGGTGTCTTCCAGCGTCAGCGCGGCAATCCCGGCACGCTCCAGCTCCACCACAGTACGCATGGCGTTGAAGGCATTGCCATAGCCATGGTCAGCATCAGCAATCACCGGCAGCTCGGCGACGCGGCCAATGCGGGTGGCCTGTTCAACAAATTCACTAAGGGAGATCAGCGCAAAGTCAGGTGCGGCAAGCACCTGCATGGACGCGACCGAGCCACCGAGGATCCCCACTTCGAAACCAAGGTCAGAAGCGATGCGGGCAGACATGGGATCAAACACGGAGGCGGTGTAAAAGCACTCCTGGCTTTCCAGCAGCTGACGGAAGCTCAGGCGCAGATCATGATGAGAAGCGTGTTGCATAGGCTGTTCCAGACAGGCCCGGTATCCGGATCGGGTGAACACCGGGCGAATGGGTTTTAGCAGAAGAGTGAACCGGCACCACCGGCAGAGGTGGCTCCGTTGTGCTTCAGGTGAGTGCACCGGAAGATGTTCAATCAACTGTTAGACTAAAGTCGAAAAGAGTCTAGCAAAACTCGTTCCTTCGTCCCAACACCTATGGCAATAAATTTAAGTAATAAAACGAAAACTCATAGTCCATGCACAGAGTCAGGATCGATTTTATCCAGCCTGCATCAGGAGCATTACAGAATTATGCTGCCGTTCCGCACCAGCGGAACACCCGCTCAGGCCGGCCGCGGGTGCCATAGTTGAGCTCCAGACTCAGTAACTGTTCGGCTTCCAGATATTCCAGATAACGTCGTGCGGTGGTTCTGCCAATGGTCAGCTCGGTCGCAATACGCTCGATGGTAAAGCCTTCATCCGGCGCTGCGCGCAGCAGCTCGGTGACCGCCCTGAGAGTGACCTCATCAATGCCTTTGGGGGTGCCGCGCTGTGGTGCAGGCACCGTGGGCCGCCCAAGCAGCGAGTCGATGCTGTGCTGATCCAGCTCTGCCTGCCGCTGCAGGGTGGCTTTGACCTCGACAAAGTGCTCCAGACTCTGGGCAATGCGCGCCAGCCGCAGGGGTTTGACGATGTAGTCGAACACCCCTTCCTGCATGGCAGCCTGAATCACCTCGGTACTGCGGCTGGCCGTAATCACTATGACGTCGCACGCCATGCCCTGCTGACGGCAGTAACGCACCAATTCGAGGCCGTCACCATCGGGCAGCGACATGTCCACCAGCAGCAGATCAGGCACCTCGCCCAGCAGCAGGGTACGGGCTTCGGCCAGACTTTCCGCGACCCCCATCACTTCAAAGGCAGCACGCTGGCTGACCACACTTTCTACGATGGGGTTAATGCGCCGATCGTCTTCGACGATCATCACCCGAAAGGGATGGGCGGGTGTGCTCATCAGTTGCTCTCCTCAGGTTTGGGCAGGTAGACACTGAACAGGGTGGTCTGCTCCGGTGTGCGCTCCCACACCAGACTGCCCTGATAACGATTGACGATCTCCTTGACCAGATAGAGGCCCACGCCGTGGTCCCCCGCCTGCTGGCTGACGCCGTATTCAAACAGATGGTCCGCCAGCTGCTCATCCACGCCTGCACCACTGTCTTCCACTTCCAGAATGATGTGCTTACCGGCATCACTGATCGACAGACTGATACGGGCAGGCAAGGCAGCACTGGCACGGGCGGCACGCAGGCCATTGTCGAGCAGATTGCCAAGAATAGTGATCAGCTCCACTGACAGGGCATGGGGATATTCCTGCAGGCGGCTCAGGGGGTCGAACTCAAACGCCACGCCCAGCTCACGGGCGCGATTGAACTTGCCGAGAATCAGACCGGCCACCGGGCGGTCGGCAATGGCCGCCATTACCTGCTGTAACAGCGCCTGATAGTCCTCACTCTCAGTGTGAATCAGCGCCAGTGCCTTGTCGGTCTCTCCCATCTGCAGCAGCCCGGCCAGCGAGTTGAGCTTGTTGGCGTACTCGTGGGTCTGCATACGCAGCATATCGCCATACTGGCGCAGATGGCTGATCTGGTGGGATAGCTCATTGACGTCCCCTTCAGCGCGGAAGGTCATCACCTGCCCCATGGCACGGCCGCGCCAGAGAATCGGCAGTACTTTGCTGGAATAGCTTTGCCCGGCCAGCGTGAAGCCCTGCTCTGACAACCCCTGCGCATTGGCACTGAACATCGGCAGCACCAGCGGGCAGACCTCAGCCAGCGGCTGGCCGACCAGCTCATCCGGGCTGTAGCGGCCCAGTTTCAGACACTGCACGGCCGTCTGGTTGATGGTGAGAATGCGTTGCCCGGCATCAATGGCCAGAATGGCGTCGAAAACGCTCTCCAGTACCAGTGCCTGCTCGGTGAACTTGCGTGCTATCTGCTCCGGCTCCCAGTCCATCAGGGTCTTGCGTAAGCGGCGGTGGATAAACCAGGCCAGCGCAGCAGTGAGACAGCACACCAGCAGCACCAGTGCCACCAGCCACAGCAACTTGTCGTTGAGCAGCTCCTTAATAGTGGCCTGCAGATAGCCGACCACCACCGCACCAATAATCTGCCCTTTCGCATCCCGCACCGGGGCAAAACTGCGCACGGCGTTACCGAGGGAGCCGGTCGCTTCGGAGTGATACTGTCGCCCCTGCTGCAGCGCAGGCCAGATGTCTTCACCGATAAAGCGCTGCCCGATCAGCTCAGGGCGGGGGTGCGTCAGGCGTCTGGCCTGTTCGTCAGTCACCACAATATAGGCGGCGCCGGAGAGCTGGCGCTTGTGTTCGATGCTGCGCTGTAACTGCGCCGTGCTCTGCACAGTGGAAGCACTCAGGGCGGCAATCACTTCCTGATCCTGTGCCAGCACCTCCGCCAGCTGATCGCCGTGGCGGGTCAGGGTATCGAGATAATCGACCCGCAGCCCCACCACCAGCAGGGCCGTCAGCAGCAGGGCCTGTACCAGTGACAGGCCGACAGAATACAGCGCGATCTGCTGACGGAGCTTCATCGTGGGAAGAATGCCTGAAGGATGGGAACGCTGATGGTGTGACACGGTCGGGTGTAAATCAAGAGAGTGGCCGCCCGGAGGGGCTAACGCTGAAAAAATGGAGAGGAAGCACAAGGCGACCTCTCCAGAAACTGTGGAGTCAACCGGAGTTGTGCCACAAGAGGAAACTGACTGCGGGCCGAATCAGACCCGCATCACCTACGGCCTGAAACGCGTGTTCCTAGCCACCGGCAAACAGCTGAATCAGCATGGTCGCCAGCACCAGCATCATCGCCCCACCGATACGGGAAGAAATCTGGGCAAAAGGCATCAGCGTCATGCGGCGACTGGTCGCCAGTACCGCCACATCTCCGGTGCCGCCCATGTTGGCCATGCACAGACCGGCAGTAATACTGGCCTCGATCGCATGGAAGCCCAGCAGATAGCCAATCAGCGCAGAGCCGACCACCGCACCGATAACCGTGACAAACACCAGCACCAGATAGGTCAGGGAGAAGGTGCTGATCAGCTCATCGATATTGGTATAAGCCACACCGATACCCACCAGCAGCGCCGGGGTAAAGTTCACCACCACAAACTGGAACCAGTGGGCCGCAGCCAGTTCGTAGCGACGGGGAATCAGACCCAGTACCTTGATCAGTGCAATGCACAGAATCATCAGGGCATAACTGTGCATGGGGATGAACTTGCTCAGCACCGCACCCAGCACAAACATAGAAGCACTAAGGAACAGACCAACGCCGAGAAACTGTGGATCAGCCTTCACGCTTTCGGTTTCATCGGCAGGCGCAAAGGTGGCACTGCGCATCAGCTGGCCGTTGCCGGTCAGGCCGGGGTAACGTTGCCCCAGACGGTGCAGCAGTCCGGCGGTAACGATGGCAATGGCATTGCCCATGGCCAGCGCCGGGACCATTTTCGACATCAGATCAGCAGCACTGGTCTGCATCGGGCCAGACATGATTTCCACCAGCGGCACAGCGCCAGCCCCCATGCCACCGCCCATGATGGGCAGGCCGATCAGAAACACCGCAGCCTTGAAGCCATAGCCCATCAGCATGCCAGCGATCCCCACGAACAGCAGGGCAAAGGCCACGCTGGCGATGATCACCGGGATATAGCGCAGGGCCGCTTTCTTCAGCAGATCGGTACTCATGCCGAATACCGAGCCGGTCACCAGACTGGCGATATAGAAGCCCATAAAACCACCGGACTGCATGAAGTCACTGATGATCTTGCCGGAGCTGGCGGGCAACAGCTGATATTCAAAAAGGGCAGCGGCGCCGAAGATACTGACAATGGCACCACCACCTAAATAGGTGCGAACGACGGGCAGACGATCCCCCAGCGTATTGAGGGCAGTCCCGAGAATAAACATCAACGCCAGAGCGCCAACCATACCGGCAGGCAGGCTGCCTTCGATGCTGGCGAACAGAATGCACGCTGCCATCAGCGCGAACATGATCCAGGGCATGCCGCCCACCTGTCGACCGGGGGCGAGTTTGGATACGAGTGCGTTCATAGCCTCTCCTGTTTTTGGAATTGTTATCTGCTGGAATCGTGACTGAACCGTCCGTGGTGTCTGGTAGAGCGACCAGACACGGTCAGGGGCTCCATATGCCCCTGCGCAGGGCCGACAAATTATCAGGAGAGCAGGCTGAGCGCGCGCCGTTCGCGGCTTGGCGCCATAAACGCCTTTATGTCCATTAAATCCACGCCAAAAGAGTGGTGGAAAAACAGCGCTGACGGGGGCATCACACCATCCCCGTACAGACGATTAGACAGTGCTTTTCAGCATTGGATAAAGCTCACGGCAGAGCACGAGCACGAAGGCGAAGGCGAAGGCGAAGGCGAAGGCGAAGGCGAAGGCGAAGGCGAAGGCGAAGGCCAGCGTTGCAAAATTGCATGCAATATACAATTATGACCGCACTTTTTTGGGTCATCGCCGCTTTCCCGACCCGGCTATGCTGGGCGACGGCTGCCAGCATCATTGATCAGGGTCGGCTCATCGTCATCTTAACCGTCGCGATCCATCATCGCCGCTTGATAGTCACGGCGCTGATGCCCATGGAACTGAAATTATTCATTTGTCACAGGAGCGTATCTGATGCGGGCGTTATCCCCCCAACAACTGATCAATGGCCAGTGGACCAGCTCAGGTACTGAGGTGTTTTCCGCACTCAACCCGGCGACCCACAATCCGCTGCCCGAGTCCTTTTTTGAAGCGACCGAAGCCGAGCTGAACAGTGCTGTGGCCGTCGCTGGTGAAGCCTTCGAGATTCTGCAGGAATACGGCTACAGCGAGCGTGCCGCGTTGTTGGACTGCATTGCCGACAAACTGGCAGCCCATCAGGCCGTCATTGTTCAGCGCGCCATGCAGGAAACAGGTCTGCCAGAAGGCCGCCTGAACGGTGAAATGGGCCGCACCTGTAATCAGCTGCGTATGTTTGCCGGCGTCCTGCGTGCTGGCGACTGGCTGCACCTTACCCTCGACTCGGCATTGCCAGAGCGCCAGCCACCCCGCCCGGATATCCGCCTGATGCCTGTACCGCTGGGGCCAGTGGCCGTGTTTGGTGCCAGTAACTTCCCGCTGGCCTTCTCCACTGCCGGTGGCGACACCGCGTCAGCACTGGCGGCAGGCTGCCCGGTGATCGTCAAGGGCCATCCGGCACATCCCGGCACGGCCGCACTGGTCGCAGAAGTGATTGCCGAAGCCCTGGCCGAAAGTGAAATGCCTGCAGGCTGCTTCGCCCTGTTACAGGGCCGTTCGCCCGCGCTGTCACAGAAACTGGTTGCCCACCCTGGTATCAAGGCCGTCGGCTTTACCGGCTCGCTAAAAGTAGGCCGCATTCTGTTTGACATTGCCTGTCAGCGGCCAGAGCCCATTCCGTTCTACGGTGAGCTGGGCAGTAGCAACCCGGTCTTCCTGCTTAGCCATGCACTGGGTTTGCGCGGTGAGGCCATCGCTCAGGATTTCGTCGCCTCCCTGACGCTGGGCTGTGGCCAGTTCTGCACCAACCCCGGCTTGCTGATTGCAGTAAAAGGCGAGGCACTGGAGCAGTTGAAAACACAGCTGCAGGCGCTGATCCCGGCTCAGCCCTGGCAAACCATGCTGACCCCTGCCATTGCCGCCAACTACGAGCAGCAACTGGCCAGCCTGAAACTGCAGCAGGGAGTGGAAGTGCTGGCCGAAGCCCGGCCCGGCCACCCCGATCAGTCCCATGGCCATGCCTGCATACTGCGCACTTCGGCATGCGACTGGCTGGCTAACCCTCATCTGGAAGAAGAAATCTTTGGCCCCTGCAGCCTGCTGGTGGAGTGCGACAGCCACAAACAGATGCTGCAGGTCGCCCGCCGCCTGAGTGGCCACCTGACGGCGACCCTGCAGGGTGAAACCGCTGACCAGCAGGAAGCACAGCCGCTGGTACGCATTCTGATGAACCGGGTCGGCCGGCTGCTGTACAACGGCTATCCCACCGGCGTGGAAGTGTGTCATGGCATGCAGCATGGCGGCCCTTACCCGGCAGCGACCGACAGTCGCAGCACCTCGGTAGGCGCCAGTGCCATCCAGCGTTTTGTACGCCCGGTATGTCTGCAGAATCTGCCCGATGGCTTATTGCCTGTGGCCCTGAAGGCGAGCAATCCACTCAATACCAGCCGCACGGTGGATGGCCAGCTGAAGGTGACTGACTGATCACCCCGTGACGTCTGGCATCAATCCTGCTTGTTGACAGGCACCGCGACCCTCTCCTCCCCGGTCTGCCAGTGCAGGCCGGTGGAGCGTGGAGTGATGATGCAAATATGAAGAGATAAAGGTCATCCGCGGTGCAACCCGGGCTGCGGATCATCCACCCAAAGGAGCAGCCGTTTGCCATCACCGGCAAAATGCACCACACTTGCAGCCTGCGCAGCGATGCCAGAGCAACCTGCGAGACAAGAATAAAAGCTGCCGATGAAGTGACGAACGCCCGCCATATGCCCGGTTATCCGACTGACGCGTATCGCGGGTTCGCTATATCAGGCACAGCAACCGACTGACAACCGATGGTGCTCCCCGTGCTGAAGTACGCGCACCCTCTCTGCTACACACAAGAGAACTATGGCCAAACCCGTTCCCGTTCATAAGACCCGTACCCAGCTGGTAGCCGAAATCCTGCAGGATCGTATTCTCAGTGGCGATATACCGGCAGGCACCGCGTTACGTCAGGATGCTCTGGCCAAGGAACTGAACGTCAGCCGCATCCCCGTCCGCGAAGCGTTGCTGTTGCTGGAAGCGCAGGGGCTGGTGGAGTTTGAGCCACACAAGGGTGCGACCGTTTCCGAGCTGTCGGTTGAACACATTCATGAGCTGTTCAGTCTGCGCGCAGTGCTGGAAAGCCATATTCTGGCCAAAGCCATCCCCAATATGACGACGGATACCTTCCGTCAGGCAGAAGTCATCCTCACCGCCTTCGACCATGCCCTGAATACCGGTACCCAGATTGAGAGCTGGAGCAGCCTCAATCAGGAGTTTCACGCGACGCTTTACGCGCCAGCCAATCAACCACTTTCCATGGAAGTGATTGCCAGCCTGAATATGCGCAGTGACCGTTATATTCGCCTGCAGCTGGTGCTCACCGAAGGGATCGTCAAAGCCGAGCGGGAACACCAGCGCCTGCTGGATCTGTGCCGTGAGGGCAACATCGAAGAAGCCGTCAGCCTGCTGCAGCGCCATATCATCGAAGCGGGCGAAGCCATCGAATTTCTGCTGCGCAAGTAAGCCTCCCCTGCTGATCTGCCCCACCGGTCACATCGCAGCAGGTCTGCGATGTGAACACCCAGCAGGCCCGTAACCTGCCCTTCTCAGCACCTCAGATCAAGGCCGCTTCCGCCTGCCATGACAGCGCAGACCGGGCGTCACGGGTACGCTCAGACCACCCGGGCGAATAGAAACAATTTGATAAACTGCTTACACTTCGGGGTCGGATGGTCTAGTCTATTGCGCTGGATTTGTGGCACTCCACCAGACAAGTAAGGTAAGGAAATGCATACGGCGTTCAGATTCGCCATCGGTTTAGTACTCATCATGGTCAGCGGCCTCAGTCAGGCCACCGACAAGCTGTTCCAGCCTACCGACAGTTTCACCCGTTTTTTCCGGGATTTAAGTCAGGCCATTGAAAAGCAGGACAGGGAAGCGGTGATGGCACTGGTTGCCGATAACTTCCGCTATGAACGCGATCCTGATGGTATCTTCAGCAAACAGAGCAGTGGCAAGGACAATTTTGCCCGGGTCTTCCTGCCTTCACCGGTGCCTGAAGGCTACAAGAAGCAAATCTGGCAAAACCTGCGCTCCAGCGTCAGCCCGCGCCTATTGTTCTCCACGCAGTGGGGCGTCTGCCCGGCACCGCTGCCAGCACTGGAAGATATTCGCGCCCATACTGACCTGCACTATCTGGCCAGTATCGACAAGGGCAATGTGCGGCTGCGCGCGGCGCCCAGCCTGCAGTCGGCGGTACTGGACGAAGTCAGCAATGCCGATGTGATGGTGGTGGGCTCCGACAGCGGTGAGCCGCTGGCACTGTCGCCCAAGGCCAATATTCTGACCTCAGCACCCGATCTCTGGCTGAAGGTACAGTTCAACCACCTCAATGAAGCCTACGTGCATTCCTCACTGGTGAGCTTCTGGGAGCTGCCGCGTTTCTGCTTCGCACAGGAGAAAGGCGAATGGCGTCTGGCGGCATTTGTGAATGGCCAGCGCTCCCAGTAACAACATGAAAGTGAACGTGGTGTGATCTGAGCACACGGCATTCCCCGCTAAACAAAAAGGTCAGCACCCGGCTGACCTTTTTGCTTCTGGTGCTGAACGCCAGCTAACTACGCCCGGTTGTGCAGCACGTGTGCAAAAGGGCCGGCAGCCAGAATAATCACAGCCACCACGCCCAGTGCCAGTGCCAGCCCCATCAGCTCCGACAGAAAGCCAATCAGCGGCGGCCCCGCCAGAAAACCGGTGTAGCCCGAGGTTGCAACCGCGGCAATGCCATTACCTGCCGACATACCCGGCACCCGGCCTGCCGCACTGAACACCAGCGGCACGATATTGGCCAGCCTAATCCCCACGCAGGCAAAACCCACCATGGCCAGCAAAGGCTCGGCAAACAGCAGACCCACCACCAGCCCTGCAGAGGCAATCACGGCACTGCAGCGCATCAGGTTGACCGGACCAAGACGGCGGGTCCAGTAATCCCCCGACAGTCGCCCCGCGGCCATGGCAATGGAGAACGCAGCAAACCCCATGGCCGCGGTACTGGCACTGGTGCCCAGCACGGAGCTGAGATACACCCCGGTCCAGTCCGCCATCGCACCTTCCGCCATCAGCGCACCGAAGGCGAGCAGTCCCAGCGCCAGTACCGGCTTGCTGGGCAGGGAAAAGGTATGGCCCCCCGCCGCTTCCGGCGCATTGTGCAGGAAGTAGCGAAACGCCAGCAGGCAAAGAGCGGCGATCAGAACAATCATCAGGGTGATATGCAGCTGCGAGGACACGCCCAGTGCCAGCAGGCCGCCGCCGATCAAAGCGCCGGTCAGGCCGCCCAGACTGAAAAAGCCGTGAAAGGACGACATGATGGCCCGGCCGAAATCCTTCTCTACCCGCACCGCCTCGGCATTCATGGAGACATCCATCCCGCTGCTACAAGCACCGAACACAAACAGGGCCGCCGCCAGCTGGACGAAACTGTCGGCATGGGTTGGCAGATAAAGAGCAAGGCAGAACGCCAGCGAACTGATGCTGCACACCCGCTTGCCACCCACCTTGCCGGTCAGCCAGCCACAGAGCGGCATGGCACTGATGGCACCGATGGCCATAAAGAACAGCGCCAGCCCCAGCTCACCATCACTAAGACCGATGCGCTGCTGTACCAGCGGAATGTGCGGCACCCAGGAGGAGAAAATCACTCCACAGGCAAAGAAGACAAAAGCGACGGCAACACGGGCACGGCGCACGGCCGGATCGACTCCGGCGGCGAAACTGGCGGATAACTGCGACACGATGAACCTCTCCACGACGGGAAAGTGCGGGTTTATGGCATGAAGGTGCCACTCTAGTGTCAGACCCGCTCAGGTTCAAGGCATAGCGTAGCGACTTACCAGCGTACTTTGCCCAGCAACATGTCCCTGAACATCACAAAGTCGCCAAACAGGCTCCACAGTGGGTAGGTAAAGGTCGCCGGGCGGTTTTTCTCGAAAAAGAAATGCCCCAGCCAGGCAAAGCCATAACCTGCCAGCGGCACCAGCCACAACCAGCTCCACTGCTGACTGAACAGGCAGTAGCCCAGCAGCATCAGTACGCAGCTGGTGCCCGCAAAATGCAGACGGCGACACACCGGATCGGCGTGCTGGCTGAGATAGAACGGGTAGAAATCAGTAAAACGCTGGAAACGGTCGGCACGCTGATGGAGCGGATTCATATTATTGTTTTCCCCGAGCAGCAGAACGACACAGGCAGGCTGTGCCAAAGACACCTGGCGGGCAGCCCCCCTGCCTGCATACAAGTGACTTCGGTTCACCTTAGCACATCACCTGACCAATGGTGGAAGGCAGCGCTGGTCAGCTGCTAGACCTTTGGTCTCAAAGCGAAAGTTATCCTTTGCAGGCTAGAATGGCGGGAGATCGGTCTGCGTCCTGATTGACAGCAATGCCTGCGACGCTTCCCCTGCTGATCGACAACAATAACAACCGCCCTGAGGAGAGAGTGTGTGGCTTACTCCACCCAAGCCTGGAAAGTGGTTTTCGCCGGGATCTGTAGTCTGATCCTCACTGTGGGTCTGGCCCGCTTCGCCTACACGCCGATGTTGGCCGTCATGCGTGACCAGACCTGGCTGACCGAAGTGGCCGGTGGCTGGCTGGCGACCTTCAACTATGCGGGCTATATGTCCGGTGCCCTGCTGGCTGCCACCATCAAACGCCTCGATATCAAGTTTCAGCTTTACCGTCTGGGGTTGCTGGCCGCCCTGCTCAGCACCGCCGCCATGGGCATGACAGACAATGTGATTACCTGGGGCATCCTGCGCTATATCAGCGGCATGAGCAGTGTCGCTGGCCTGCTGATCAGCTCCGGGCTGGTGCTGAACTGGCTGCTGCAACACAACCAGCGTCTGGAACTGGGCATTCACTTTGCCGGCATGGGGCTGGGTATTGTGGTGTCCGGGCTGGCTGTCGCGGCCCTGCTGCCACTGCTGCACTGGGGCGAGCTATGGCTGGCACTGGGTGTGCTGGGCATTGTGTTCTTCATTCCGGCGTGGAGCTGGATGCCGATGCCGGTCACGCTGGACAGCCGCCAGCATCAGCAAACCTCTGCCGCCCCCGAACGGCGCTGGATGCTGCTGATGATCGCCAGCTACTTCTGTGCCGGCTTTGGCTATGTGATCAGTGCGACCTTTATTGTCGAGATGGCAGAACAACCTTCAGCGCAGGTGGGCAGTGGCAGTCTGATATGGATTGTGGTGGGGCTGGCAGCAACACCGGCCGCCTTTATCTGGGATCAGCTCAACCGCCGTCTGGGGGATATTCCTACCCTGATGCTGGCCTATCTGCTGCAGATCATTTCCATCATGCTGCCGGTTTTCAGCCAGTCACTGCCCGCCTATCTGCTCTGCGCCGTCCTCTATGGCGTCACCTTTATGGGCATTGTCAGCCTGACCCTGACCCTGATTGGCCGCTGTTACCCTGCCAATCCGGCCAAGGCCATGGCCCGTCTGACCCTGAGTTATGGCGCTGCGCAGATTATCGCGCCGGCCATCACCGGCTATATTGCCGCGGCAACCGGTCAGTACAGTGGCGCGCTGTGGATGGCCGCCGCAATGATGACCCTCGGTATCGGCCTGCTGGTGATGCTGCACCGGGTCAGCCCTCTGCATACCGGCGCCAGCATCGTGCGCACCAGCCAGTGAACGGCTTCCGTGCCGGCATTCAGTCGCCGTAGGCCGCACGAATAAGCAGAAAGTCATCGATATTCGCCATGAATACCGCGACCAGCGCCGGGTCAAAGTGCTTGCCGGACTGCTCCTGAATAAACGCCAGCGCATCGGCTGTTGACCAGGCTGGCTTGTAACAGCGCTCACTGCACAGGGCATCGAACACATCAGCGAGGGCGACGATACGGCCAAAGATGTGAATGTCTTCGCCTTTTTTACCCGCCGGATAACCTGACCCGTCCCACTTTTCATGATGCTGATGAGCAATGATGGAAGCCGCATGCAGAATCGGCCGCTGTGAACGGCTGAGCAGGCTGTGACCGAGGGACGCATGGGTCTGCATGATTTCCCTTTCGTCATGATCATGGCGACCGGGTTTGTGCAGGATATGGTCAGGAATGCCGATCTTGCCCAGATCATGCAGGGGTGAGGCATAGCGCAGCACACTGGCCTCTTCCTCTGACATCCCGCTCAGGGTCGCCAGCAGATAACAGAACTCCGCCACTCGTTTAACGTGATTGCCGGTTTCATGGCTGCGAGTCTCCACGGTTTCACCGAGCAGATAGACGATTTCGCGCTGAGTCTCCTCCACCTCGTTGTTCAGCCGCACATTGTCGAAGGCTATCGCGACGTTATGGATAAACAGCTCCAGCAGATGACGGTCCATCTGATCAATGGGCTTGCCGCCTTCCAGAAACAGCACCAGCGAGCGCTCGGCATTATTGCAGCACAACAGCACCGCGCCTTCTTCGGTAAAAATGTGCTGATTGCGGGCAATGGCCTCACGGATCAGACCGCGCTCAGCAGGAGCCAGAATATCATCGGTGGTCATACCTGCCAGATGGTTATAACCATCGCTGGCGACCAGTACTTCCAGATCCAGCCCTTCAGTGCGGGCAGCAAAATGCCGGCGACGCTCCAGCAGCAGGCCCTTGTCCATTTTCACCAGTGCGATCAGCTGCTCGATGACGCCATCGAGCAGCGGAATCAGTGACTGGCGCTGAAAAATGTCGGCGGATGCCTGAATCACCTGCGTCAGCCCGCGGCGGTTGGCCTCAATGGTCATGATGTCGCGATAGCCGCGCAGACTGGTGTACATCAGGGTCGACAGCTTCTGCGCGGTCAGTTCGGTCTTGGCTTTGTAGTCATTGATATCGTAGTTGACGATCACCCGATGCTCCGGTGCCTGTCCCGGCTGACCGGTTCTCAGCACCAGCCGCATATGCTGGTTGTCGAGATCATTACGGATAAAATCCACCAGCGTCAGACCGGCATCGTCGCTTTCCATCACCACGTCCAGCAGCGCCACAGCGATGTCCTGATGACGGTTCTTCAGCAGCAGGCGAGCCTCGGTGCCGGTATAAGCGCTGATAAAATTGAGCCCGCGTCCGTCAAACTGAAAGTCCTGCAGGGCCAGCCGGGTAATACGGTGCACTTCAGCCTCATCGTCGACGATCAGCACATACCAGGGCTGACGGCTCGGCCCCTCTTCAGCCCGCTCGGGCGCAAACAGATCATCAGACATCCACGGTTGCTCCTGTATCAAACATGCCCAGTTCAGGTACATGCATAACAAAACTCAGCCCCTGACCTTCCTCGCTGCTGGCCTGAATCCTCCCTTTCAGGCTCTGAGTCACCAGGTTATACACCAGATGCAGTCCCAGTCCGGTGCCCCCTTCCAGCCTGCGTGTAGTGAAGAAGGGTTCAAACAGCTTGGCCAGTACCTCGGCAGATACACCCCGGCCGTTATCGCTGAAAGTGATGCGCAGGCCACGCTCTTCACGCTCCACCTCAATCTCGACCCGCCTGTCACGCTGGTTTTCAGCAAAGGCGTGACAGACGCTATTCATAATCAGATTAGTCAGTATCTGCGCCATCGCCCCGGGGCAGGTAGTCCAGCACAGCTGCTTGTCACCATTTATGCGAACCTTGACGTCATGCTTTTTCAGCTGCGGGCGCAGGGTCAGCAATACCTCGTCAATATAGTCGGTCAGCACTACCTCGCGCCGCTCCAGCGTAGACTGGTCGACCGCCATCCGCTTGAAGCTCTGCACCAGCTCGGCAGCCCGCTGCAGATTACCCTTGAGAATCTGCACACTTTCCCCCGCCAGCTCAAAGAAACGTTCCAGATCGGTGCGGGTCATGGTGCCCTGCCGATAGGCTGTGACCAGATTCTGCAATTTTTCATCCAGCAGCGACTCACTGGTGACGGCGATACCCAGCGGTGTGTTGATTTCATGGGCGACCCCGGCCACCAGCCCGCCCAGCGACGACATTTTCTCCGCCTCTACCAGCTGCGACTGCATATCACGCAGAGAGTTGAGACTGCTCTGCAGATCCGTGCGTGACTGTTCCAGTGCCGTATTGCTGTGTGCCAGTTGCTGGTTGCTCTTTTCCAGTGCCAGGGTGCGGGAGCGCACAATCAGATCAAGGTTGCGGTTCAGCTCCGATAACCGCTCATTGGTTTCTGACAGCTCTTCAGTGCGGCGATCCACCAGATGATTGAGGTAACGGCTGAGTATCAGCAGCGCCAGCAGCAGCCCCACCCCGGCCAGACTCATGAACATCACCGAATTGCGCCGCTGCTTGTCGACAAAGGAGGTGTTGAAGTAGCGATCCAGTGCTTCGTAATAGAGCGAAGCGCGGTCCGCCCGCAACCGCAGCAACTCCCGCTCAAAGGCAGGCTTCAGTGCCGCACTCTGGCGGCTCAGGGCAAAACTGCGTGGCTCCGGGCTGAGCATCAGCGGCGACGACTTGAGATGATAGAAGCCGGCCCGATAATCGCCGAACAGATGAGAAAACAGGATGCCATCCACCTGATGACTGAGCAGCGCCTTGATCATCGATTCATTGGTAGGGAAGCTAGACCAGGTGACTCCCAGTCCCACACTGTTGAACTGGGACTCCGTCAGCCCCCCCAGCCAGTCTGAGTCAAGCCGGGCCAGCCGGTGTTCACTCAGCTCCGACAGTGACTGCACATCCGCGGCATTGGGTGCGCTGTAGATCACCCCCCAGTCGTCTACCAGCGGCGTGTCCACAATGGCAACGCCGCTGCTTTCCACCCTTGGCTGGCGCACCAGCACACCGGGCAGCACGTCAATCTCACCGTGATTGAGCTGATAGGTCAGCTCGTACAGGCTGCCCTCACGAAATGACAGCTGCCAGCCATGACGGTCGGCAATTTCACGCAGTACCTCCACGGCAAAACCCGTGGCCTTGCCGTTTTCCATGGACAACAGCGGCGGGAAGTCATAGACGCCCACCACCAGCCGCCGCTCCGGCGCCGCCACCCCGGACAACGCAGCGCCCAGCGCAATCATGAAGGCCAGCAAATGCGCCAGTGACCATCCACCAAGCCGGCCGCCACGGCGACACCATCGGCTCAACCAGGAAGATTTCAGACCTGACGCCATAACACCTTTCCGTCTGTAATCAAGGAGCTGTCCATTACGCTGAGGTCATCCGCAGACAAAGGGAATGCATCATAAAAATGCATACCGGCAAGTGAATATGAGTGGTGAACGGCGGTCAATACAGTTCCATGCCAAACACCGTGCAGAAGGCGGCTGCGCACCTTCCTTATTCTGGCCTTATTTCTGCATGTCAGGATAGTGCCAAAAGGCTACCAGCCCTCGCCAGATCAGATGTAAGCCGGGTGAACAACTGTCATGCCGGGGCAGTAGATTGCAGGGGCACAGTAGCTGACTGTACCGGATGACACCGGGGTAAAAAGCGGCTTTTTTACAGATAAGGAAATGACTATGAATACCGACTGGGCAGAAGCCCTGCGCCACCGCATGCATGACGGTGCAGACTCACTGGGTAATCTGCTGGTGGAAGGCTTTCACTACCTTGCCCTGTTTGCCATCGGCGGCGTCACGGCCTGGGCCGCCATTGCCGAGTTCCTGCTGATTCTGGCCAAGGATCACATCAGCGTAGATGACGTACTGCTGCTGTTTATCTACCTCGAACTGGGGGCGATGGTCGGCATCTACTTCAAAACCAACCACATGCCAGTACGTTTTCTGATTTACGTCGCCATCACGGCCCTGACCCGCCTGCTGATTGCTGACATTTCCCACCACAGTGAGCCTGATCTGGGCATTGTTTACATCACCGGCGCCATTTTGCTGCTGGCTTTTGCCAATCTGGTGGTGCGCTATGCCTCATCGCGCTATCCGTCTGTGGAGAACAGCAAAGTGCGCAGCCACCTGGCCAGCCGCTCCAGCGAACAGCCCACGCTGGCCGCCAGCACAGCGGAGCACGTTGCCAGCCCCGCCCGATAAATCATCGGAACAATAAATCATCGGAACAATAAACCGGCCACCCAGGCGCTGACGCACACTTCGTCCGCGCCTTTATGCCGTCCCTGCCGGGGCGACTTCTCCTCTGTCACCTCGCCCCCTCTATTCATGTTGGGCCTGTTGCTGTGGGGCCTGCAGATCGAACCGCCTGCCGGATGCAGAGCGCACAGACGGCTGTAGAAACAGGCAAGAAATCCGGTGAACTGTGATACCGGCTGCCCTTGGCCTGCAGCGACAATGCCGGCAGTTACGGCCGGCAATAAACAGTGATCCCGGCCTGCCTCCTCCTGCTCATTGAAGGTGCATAACGATGCGAGTAATCGGACTGAATCAGTACGGTGGACCTGATGTTCTTGAGGCCTTTGAACTGCCGACACCCCATGCAACCGCCGGGCAGGTGCGGGTAAAGGTCCATGCTGCTGGCATCAACCCGGTCGATGAAATGCTGCGCTCTGGCGACCTCGCCAGCTGGTATGCCGGTGCGCCCTACCCCTACATCCCGGGGATGGATATCGCCGGCACTCTTGATGAGATCAGTGCCGACGTTGACCCTGCACTGGGTTTGCGTGTGGGTCAGCGGGTCACCGGCATCGTTGATAACTTCGGCAACTACGGCGGCTACAGTGAATATGTCTGCCTGCCCGCACGCTCCGTTACCGCAGCACCACCGCAGGCTTCCTTTGCCGAGGCAGCCTCGTTCCTGATGAATGCCCTGACAGCCAGAAACGCGCTGGATAATCTCACGCTCGCAGCGGGCGCACGCATTCTGGTGACCGGTGCTGCCGGTGCAGTGGGTGCCTATACTGTGGCACTGGCAAAAGCAGCAGGGTTTGAACCCGTTGCCATAGCGACAGCAGCCGACGAGCCTTTGCTGCACAAGCTGGGCGCAGCCATGGTGATAGCGCGTGGAGATCATCTGGCACAGCGCGTGCGGGAGCACTTCCCGCAGGGGGTCGATGCCGTCGTCGATGCCGCCTGTATACAGCCACAGATCCTGGCGGCTGTGTGTGATCAGGGGCAGATTATTGTCCTGCGCCCAGCCAGCAACGAAACACTGGAGCGCGGCATTACTACCCGTTTCGTTAATGTCCGGGAGCGCGCCACCGACCAGCCTGCCATCAGGCAGCTGGCAGATCAGGTCAGCGCCGGTCTGTTACCGATGCGGGTAGAAGCCGTGTTTCCCGCCAGTGAGGCGGCAGCTGCTCACCGCCGTCTTGATCAGGGCCGGCTGCGCGGGCGCCTTATCCTCGACTTTGAACACAGCGGGCTGTGAGCAGAGCAGAGGATGAGCACACAAAGGCACCTGTCCTCATGCAAACTGTCGGGTATAACAGCGACGCTGCTGCTGTGGGTACTGATGCTGCTGGATATGACAGTCTGCCGGGCAGCCGGCAGCTCCCCTGTCATCCATGACAGCCATGATAGTCCTGTCAGCCCTGACAGCCTCACGCAGGCCCACCGCACTTCAGAAGAGGAATCATTCACCGTGAAAATACAGTTGCTCGTCAATGGCAAAGCCCTTGATGCCACCCTCAACGACAGCGCCGCCAGCCGGGACTTCATGTCACTGCTGCCGTTAACACTGACGCTGACAGACTATGCCTCCAACGAAAAGATAGCCGACCTGCCGAAGAAACTCTCCCTGCAGGGGGCTCCGGCAGGCATCGATCCGGAGGTGGGCGATATCACTTACTATGCCCCCTGGGGCAATCTGGCGATTTTTTATCGCGACTTTGGTTATGCCAAAGGTCTGGTATCTCTGGGTCGTATCAATGCTGACATGTCATTGTTCGCCGGCAAAAGCGCCATGCAGGTGACGATGCGCAGGACAGAGTAGCCATCCGGGGTTCCTGCAGAACGTGGCCGCCCCCTTCACGGCCACGTTCTGGCCTTTATGACGCGTCCCGCCGGTAGCGCAAATGCTCGATAACCAGCCGGAATGCTGCCGTCTGCTGGCGACGACTGGGGTAATAGAGATGGTAACCGGGGAAGCTGTCAGACCATGGTGCCAGTACCTCCGTCAGGGCACCGCTGTCCAGATAGGGCTGCACCTGGGCATCCGGTAGCTGCGCCAGCCCGACACCGGCGAGGCAGGCTTCAAGAATCTGCAGCACACTGTTCATGATCAGCGGGCCTGAGACACGCACGCGAAACTCGTTTTCCCCGCTGCCAAACTCCCACGGATAGAGACCACCATGGGTGGGCAGGCGCAGATTGATACAGCGATGCGCCATCAACTCCTCCGGCTGCTCTGGCACCCCATAACGGGCCAGATAAGCCGGTGCCGCGACCGTCACCATGCGCATATCCGGGCCAATGGGGACCGCCACCATATCCGCATCGATAATCCCGCCAAGACGCACTCCAGCATCAAAGCGCTCAGCCACAATGTCGGTCAGGCCGTAGTCCGTCATGAGTTCAACCGTTACCTCCGGGTAGCTTTCCAGTATTGGCAGCAGCTTGGGCCACAGCACATGGCGCGCTGCAAACTCATCGGCAGTAATACGCACGGTGCCTGAAGGGCGCCGGCGCAGCTCCGATACCGCACTCAGATGCGCCTCGATCTGGTCCAGCAGGGGAGCGATTTCACTCAGCAGCTGCTCACCGGCTTCGGTACGGGTGACGCTGCGAGTGGTACGGGTCAGCAAACGCACGCCAAGACGCTCCTCCAGACCACGCATGGTCTGACTGACAGCGGACGGCGAAACCCCCAGATGCGCTGCCGCACGGGTGAAACTCCCCTCCCGGGCCACCGTCACGAACACCACCAGATCGTTCATTCCGTTCAAGAACATTATTAAGCTCTGCTTCATTCCGAGTTCTTTATTCTGCATATACTCGAATTAATAGCCAGTCACTACACTTTGTTCATTCACTACAGAACAAGGTGACCGCCATGACTGATACCGATCTGACCAATGACGACATGCAAGTACATCGCGCCGGCGCCAGCAAAGCCATTACCGGGCCTGCCGAGTGGTTTACCGGCCGCGTACGCATTGATCGCATCTTCACTGCGCCGGCTCCCGCCCGTGTGGGAGTGGCCGTTGTCAATTTTGAACCGGGCGCCCGCACCAACTGGCACACCCATCCGCTGGGTCAGGCTCTGCTGGTCACTGACGGCGTAGGCTGGACCCAGTGTGAAGGCGGCCCTAAGACAGAGATCCGCTCCGGTGATCTGATCTGGTGTAACTGCGGACGTCGCCACTGGCATGGCGCCACCGACACCACAGCCATGCAGCATGTTGCCATCAACGAATTTCTGGATGGCAAACCCGTTGACTGGCTGGAACCCGTTACCGATGAGGTTTACCTCGCCGGTCCGGTGAAAAAAGACTGAGTTCAGCAGCGCAGGCACGTCAGGCAGCCATCACCGCCCTGACCTGCCAGCCACCCGACTCCCCGTATTTCATCGCGGCCACTGCGTGCCGCGCAGCAACAGGGCTCTCGCCACCGGCAGAGTCGCTGAGGACAAGACTTCACATGAACAACTTCACCTTCTTCAATAACACCCGGATTATCTTCGGCGAGGGACAGATTGCTGCCCTGCGCGAGCAGATCCCGGCTCAGGCACGCGTACTGATCGTCTACGGTGGCGGCAGTATCAAGAACAACGGCATCTTCACTCAGGTCACTCAGGCACTGGAAGGAGTTACCTGGTTTGAGTTTGGCGGTATCGAAGCCAACCCACATCTGGAAACCTGTCTTGAAGCCGTTTCCCTGGCGCGCGCTGAGCAGGTCGACTTCCTCCTCGCGGTCGGCGGTGGCTCGGTCATTGATGCGACCAAATTCATCGCCGCAGCCGTGGCCCATCAGGGCGATCCCTGGGAGATCATCGCCAGCTTTGGCGCCGCCGTGCAGGGCGCACTGCCCATTGGCTGTGTGCTGACCCTGGCGGCGACCGGTTCAGAAATGAATCCGACCTCCGTCATTACCCGCGCCTCGTCCAAAGACAAGCTGTTCTTCAACTCTGACTACGTGCGCCCACAGTTCTCCATCCTTGATCCGCGTACCACCTACTCCCTGCCTGCCCGTCAGGTAGCCAACGGCGTGGTCGACTCCATGGTTCATGTGCTGGAGCAGTACGTTACCTATCCGGTCAATGCCAGAGTGCAGGACCGTTTTGCCGAAGGTCTGCTGTCGACCATCATCGAAGAAGGCCCCAAAGCACTGAGTGAGCCGACCAACTACGAGGTACGCGCCAACCTGATGTGGAGCGCTACCATGGCCCTCAACGGACTGCTGTCCACCGGCGTACCGGGTGACTGGGCATCCCACCTGATCGGGCAGGAGCTGACTGCGCTCTATGGTCTGGACCACGGCCAGACACTGGCCATCATGATGCCGGCCATCTGGACCTACAAACTGCAGCAGAAGCAGGAAAAGCTGGTGCAGTACGGTCGTCGCGTCTGGCACATCGAGGATACCCAGCCTGAGCAGGTTGCCCTTAAAGCGATTGAGCAAACACGCCAGTTCTTCGAAAGAATGGGCGTGGCGACCCGCCTGTCAGCCTACGGTCTGGACGAGCGCGTGATTGCCGAAGTCGTAGCCAAGCTCAAAGAACATCAGTTTGTGCAGCTGGGTGAGCATGGCGACATCACTCCTCAGGATGTGGTCAACATTCTGCAGCTGGCCCTGTAGTTGATCCGCGGCGGTGGCGCCCTGCCACCGCCAGACTCACGCCTTGCCTCTGCACCAGCAGTCGGAGAACACCCATGAAGATAGGCATTCTTGGTTCAGGTCGCATGGGCGGCAACATAGGTACTGTGCTGGCACGTGCCGGTCACGAGGTGACGTTCAGCTATTCGCGCAGTGAAGCGCGTCTGCAGGCGCTGGCCCGCCATGCCGGGAGTCACGCCCGGGCAGGTACGGTCGCAGAGGCAGCCAGCGCTGAGGTGATCCTGCTGGCGGTGCACTGGAGCCAGCTCGATGACGTACTGGCTAAGGCTGGCACGCTGTCAGGCAAGGTGGTACTGACGTGCTGTGTGCCACTCAATCTGAGCGATACCGAGCTGGTGGTGGCCCATCACCACTCCGGGGCAGAAGTCGTGGCCGAGCGACTGCCCCATGCCGCCGTGGTCGCCACCTTCCAGACCACGCCCAGTGAAGTGCTGCTGCCGGTTTATGAACATCGTCATCAGTCACCGCGACCTTCCCTGCTGTACTGCAGTGACGTCCCCGCAGCCCGGCAGACAGCAGCAGCGCTGATCAGCGATGCCGGGTTTGCACCGGAAGATGCCGGCCCTCTGCACATCGCCCGCTACATAGAACCCTTTGCCATGCTCACTGCGCAGCTGGCTTATGGCCACCGTCAGGGGCCTGCACTGACCTATCGTTTTTCGCGCTACCAGCTCAGCTGAGGAGCGGATGCCACTACGCCCCTGACGGGCTCACGTTTATTGCAGGAATGTATGTATGACTTCTGTTGAGTACAACTTCAGTGGCCAGGTGGCGCTGGTCACCGGTGCAGCCTCAGGCATGGGGCTGACAGCAGCGCGCGCCTTTGCCAGAGCAGGCGCGGCCGTGGTGCTGGCTGATATTCGCCGTGACGCCTTACAGGCCGCCGCCGATGAGATGGCCGCCGCAGGTCATCAGGTTCTGGCCGTCCCCGGCGATATCACCGACGAGGCCTATGTCAGTTTGCTGGTGGAAAAAACAGTCAAAACCTTCGGCCGTCTGGACGCGGCGTTTAACAATGCCGGCATTCAGAGCCCCGCCGTGGAGACGGCAGATGTCCCGAGCGAAGTCTTTGACCGCATTATCGATATCAACATGCGCGGAGTCTGGCTGTGCATGAAGTACCAGCTGCTGCAGATGCGGACTCAGGGCAGTGGCACCATCGTCAACAACTCATCACTGGGCGGACTGGTAGGCGTACCCGGACGGGTGGCATACCACGCCGCCAAGCACGCACTGGTCGGGATGACCAAAAGCACAGCACTGGAGTACGCGGCGCAGGGGATTCGTATCAACGCGATCTGCCCCGGCATCATCGCAACACCGATGGTCGCAGACATGCTGGAAGGCGAAACCGACGTCATGAACGAGATGATGAAAGACGTACCCATCCGTCGTCTGGGTACCTCAGAGGAAATAGCTGACGCTGTTCTCTGGCTTTCCAGCCCCGGCGCCACCTTCGTGGTGGGCGTGGCACTGCCGGTCGACGGTGGCTACACCGCACGTTAATCAAAGGAGAGTGAAGACATGCCTTATCGGAGTTTACTAACGCTGCTCGCTGCAGCAGCACTGTATGCAGGTGCAGCACATGCGGATGATGTCGCCTCATCACAACAGCAGATTGTGCGCGCAGGTGAACAGGCATCGATTGCCGGCCCCGCCCAGTTCTTTACCGGCAGCGCACGTATCGATCCGGTCTGGCCTGCCGACGACCACATTAATGCCTCAGGCGCCCTCGTGACCTTCGAGCCTGGTGCCCGCTCC
Organism: Pokkaliibacter sp. MBI-7; assembly: GCF_029846635.1. Taxonomy (NCBI): domain Bacteria; kingdom Pseudomonadati; phylum Pseudomonadota; class Gammaproteobacteria; order Oceanospirillales; family Balneatrichaceae; genus Pokkaliibacter; species Pokkaliibacter sp. MBI-7. Next base: position 486,193 of record NZ_JARVTG010000001.1, read on the forward strand.
GCCTGGCACACCCATCCTGCCGGTCAGCGGCTGGTGGTGACCTCAGGTGTCGGTGTGACACAGGAGTGGGGCAAGCCGGCGCAGATTATCCGCCCCGGCGATGTGGTCTGGTGCCCTCCCGGCGTCAAACACTGGCACGGCGCGGCCTCCGCTACAGCGATGACGCATATGGCCGTCACCGCCACTGTCGATGGCAATAACGTTAACTGGATGGAGAAGGTCAGCGATGAGCAATACCAGCAAGCCCAAAACCACTAAGTCAGGTCTGGCCATTGGCGCCATGACGCTGGCACTGGGGCTCGGTGAACTGCCGCAAGCCGCCCATGCTCAGCAGCAGGACAGCCAGCAGCCCGCCACGGCAGTGACTACAGCAGACACTCTGACCCGGCGTCAGCAGGCCATCATTCCTGTTGCGGCCTATGCCGCCGCAGGCGATATGCCCGGTTTACAGCGCGCACTGAATGAAGGGCTGGATGCCGGGCTGACGATCAGCGAAGCAAAGGAAGTACTGTTGCAGCTCTACGCCTATGCAGGCTTTCCGCGCAGCCTCAATGCGCTGGCTGAGCTGATGAAGGTGGTCGAAGCGCGTAAACAGCAGGGTATTAACGACGCACCCGGCCGTGAGCCCGGCAAGCCGATTCCGCAGGGAGAGGCACTGCTGGCCGCCGGTACTGCAAACCAGACCCGTCTGGCGGGCGCACCGGTCGGCGGGCCCCTGTTTGACTTTGCCCCGGCCGCCAACGAGTTCCTGCGCAGCCATTTGTTCGGCGATATTTTCGAGCGTGACAATCTGGACTGGCAGAGCCGCGAACTGGCTACCGTCGGTATGCTGTCGGCTATAGCCGGTGCCGAACCCCAGCTGCAGGCACATATCCGTATCAGCATGAATACCGGGCTGACAGCCGCCCAGCTGCAGCAGCTTGGCAACGTGCTGGCTGACCGCACTGACAGCACCATGGCCAGCCGCGCCCGGGAAGCACTGGCACGCCATCTGGCAACCCTGAGCCAGTAAGCGCCTTCTGCAGTTCTGCCCCCGCACCGACCGGTGCACACACACCGGTCAGGCAGCGGCCCCGCAGCAACACGGGGCCGCTGCCGTTTCTGCTTATTCAGCACAACACTCACATATCACGAGGTAGCCGCGCATGAAGCCTGACGCTGACTGGCGAACCTTTATCGGTGCCAGCCTTTCCCTGCTGGTGGTCTACGCCGCATCGGCCACGCCTATTCCACTTTACGGGCTGTACCGTGCGCAAGACGGTCTCAGTTACGGCGATCTGTCTCTCAGCGCCGTAGTGTACTTTGTGGGTGCCGTCACCGCTCTGCTGGTGCTGGGTCGTCTATCCAGCCATCTTGGACGGCGACCGCTGTCACTACTGGCCCTGCTGCTGGTGGTACTGGCGTGCGCTGTACTGCTCAATGTTCACAGTCCGGGGCCGCTGCTGGTGGGACGTCTGCTGCAGGGCCTGTCCTGTGGGCTGGCCTCTACCGCTCTCAGTGCCTGGGTGGTGGACAGCGCACCGCGGTCGCCCGCATGGCTGGCGCCGGCCATCACCAGCTGTGGCCCGATGGTAGGCTTAACGCTGGGCGGGCTGAGTGCCGGCACGCTGGTAGACATCGCACCGCTGCCACGTCAGCTGCCCTTCTTCGTGGTAGGGCTGATGTTACTGCCCTGTGCCTGGTTACTCACCCGTGGCAACGAAACGATCCTTCGCCAGCCGGGGGTGATTGCCTCACTGAAACCCAGGCTGGCGTTGCCTGAGCAGGCACGCAAAGCCTTTCCCGTTGCGGCATGGGCATTTGTCTGCACCTGGGCATTCGGTGGTTTTTATCAGGCCTTCGGGCCCGCTATGGCACGAGAGCAACTGCACTCGGCCAGCGCACTGGCTGCCGCTCTGGTGTTTGCCTCGGTCATGGCCCCCAGCCTGATCGGTGCATCGCTGGCCGGTAGGCTGACTGCACGCACAGCGCAATGGGGCGGAATGGCACTGTTTACGCTGGCGGTGGGAGGGGTGCTGCTGTCACTGGCGCACGGCCAGCTGCTGTGGTTCCTGCTCACCAGTGCACTGGTGGGCATGGGTCAGGGAGCGACCCTGAGTGGCAGCATTCATACGCTGGTCGATGGTACCGCCCGGGAAGACCGTGCGGGCATCCTCGCCACCATTTACGCCACCTCCTACAGCGGTGCCGCGATCCCTACCCTGATTGCCGGGCAGCTGTCAGGTCACTTCAGTCTGCTGCAGATTGCCAGTGCATACGGGGTACTGGCGGTGTTGGGCTGGGGCGCCATCAGCCTGCTGCAGCTGCGACAGCATAACCACTCTGTCAGCGGCCATCACCGCCAGGCTGAGCGAGGTTAAAACGCAGTGCACCGCGAACGGCGGGGCCGGACTTAACCCAGCCAGCGCGGGCCGAGGGCAGCAATATCCTCGCAGCCCATCAGCTGCAGCGTGCGCTTCAGCTCATCGGCCAGCAGGTCCAGTACCCGGCCTGCGCCCGCCTCGCCTGCGGTGGCCACCCCATAAAGGGTGGCGCGGGCACTCAGCACCGCATCGGCGCCCAGCGCCAGCGCTTTGACGATATCCGTACCACGACGGATGCCACTGTCAAACAGCAGCGTGGTTTGCCCGGCAACTGCCGGTGCAATCCGCTGCAGCGCCTGAATACTGCTGAACGAGCCATCCAGCTGACGACCGCCATGATTGGTCACCACAATACCGTCCATACCCAGCGCAACAGCCTGCAGCGCATCGTCTTCGTGCAGAATCCCCTTGAGTACCAGCTTGCCCTGCCAGCGCTGCCGCAGCCGCGCCAGCTTGTCCCAGCTGAACTGCGTATCCATTTGCTCGCTGACAAACTTCATCGAGCCCAGCGCATTGCGCTCCGCCAGTGGAATATAGGGCGCCAGATTACCCAGCACCGGCATACCACCGGGGTACAGTACCCGCTTCATCCAGCCGGGATGCAGCAGCACATCCAGCTTGCTGCGCAGGCTCAGCTGTCGTGGCCGGGCAAAGCTGCGCCGGTCCCACTCACGGTTACCGAGGATGGAGGCATCGGTGGTCACCACCAGCACCTCACAACCGGCACGCTCAGCCCGCCGGATCAGGTCTTCCTGCATCTCGGCCGCTTTCATCGGATACAACTGAAACCAGAAATCCAGCTCAGGCGCCGCCTGCCGCACCGCTTCTATCGTGGCATTGGACACCGTACTGAGGGTAAACGGCAGGCCACGCCGGGCAGCGGCACGGGCCAGTGCCAGATCAGCCTCCGGCCACAGCATGCCGTTATAGCCGCTGGGGCCGATACCCAGAGGTAAGGGATAGCGCTTGCCAAACAGGGTGACGGCACGCTCAGGTTCCGCACAGGGCCGCAGGGTATGGGCCTGCAAGCCGATGGCCTGCAGATCGCTGAGGTTGCGACTCAGGGTCAGTTCATCCTCTGCCCCACCAGCCAGGTACTCCCAGGCAAAATGAGGTAGGCACGCCCGCGCCGCCGCCGCCATTTCCGCCACACTGTGAATCCGCTGCAGGTCGTGCCCCCGGTAGTAGCGCCGCATAGTTCATCCCTGTTATCTGCATCAGCCAGCGCACACCGGCTGGTGGTGCCAGGGTGCACGCGGCGAAGGCTGGAAGGAGCTCACCCAAGGGTGAGCAGGTGGAAGGAAGGTAATGGATACCGGCCGCAGACGCACTTCAACCTTTGGCGACATGCTGCTGCGTCTGCCCCAGACAGTGATAGGCACGGTTGAAATAGACCAGCCCGTGATCCGTACCGCTCAGGCGAATATCTGCGATCTGGCAATAGAACACCGTGTGCGAGCCAATCTCATGGATATCACTGATGCGGCAGTCGAAATTGACCAGCGCCTCATCCAGTGCCGGTGCACCGGTTTCCAGCGTACTCCAGCCGTGGCTGGAAAAGCGTTCATCACTGGTCATGTCACGGTTGGCGAAATCGCCTGACAGCCCCTGATGAGCACCGGTCAGCACGTTGACGCACAGCACCCTGTTGGCCTTGAAGTGGGCGTTGGCGTAAGAGCTGCGGTTCATACAAACCAGCAGCGTCGGCGGGTTGTCGGTAACACTGCATACTGCCGATGCTGTGAAACCAAAGCGCCCTGCCTCACCGTCAGTGGTGATGACGGACACCGCACCGCCCAGCAGGGCCATGCCATTACGAAATTGTTGTGAGTCGATCATGGTCAATCTCCTGCTTCAGATATCCAGCACCAGCCGCGGGCTTCTCGCCCGGGAACAGCACAGAGTCATTTGGTCGTTATCGGCCTTTTCATCGTCGGTCAGATAGACATCCCGGTGATCCGGCTCCCCTTCCAGCACATCACACAGGCAGCTGCCGCAGACACCCTGCTCACAGGACACCTTGACCCTGATACCGACCTCAGCCAGCGCCTCAACGATGGTTTGATCGCCAGCCACGGTCAGGGTCTTGCCACTGCGCTCCGCTACTACTTCGAAGCTGTCGCCATGGCTGTCGACCTCCACCTGAAAGAATTCACGATGAATCTGGCTGTCGGCCAGACCATGCTGCTGCCCGGCACTGATCACCGCGTCCATGAAACTGACCGGGCCACAGACATAAAGATGGGTACGCTCTGCTGCGACACCGGCCAGCAGCTGCGGCAGCTCCAGACGCGCACCGCCATGCTCGGCGGTAAAGTGCAGCCGTACCTGTGCGGCAAACGGGCTGTGCAGCAGATCCTCGACAAAGGCACTGCTCTGTCGGGAGCGGCCACAGTAATACAGCTCGAACGACTGCCCGGCACGGTGCAGGGCATAGGCCATGGCGATCATCGGCGTAATGCCGATGCCTGCGCCGATCAGCAGCGAGTGGCCTGCATTGCTGGCCAGCGGGAACAGGTTGCGCGGCGCACTGATCTGCACTTCGCTGCTTTCCTGCAGGGCGTGAGCAGCCACCGAACCACCGCGTGACTGCGGATCACGCAGCACCCCCAGACGATAGGCGCTGGTATCAGCCGGATCACCACAGAGGGAATACTGGCGTACCAGCCCTTCCCCCAGATGCAAATCAATATGGGCACCCGCTTCAAAGGCAGGCAGTGGCTGCCCGTTCGGGTCGACCAGCTCCAGCGCGATCACCGCCTCACCGTGCTGCTCACGACGACGCACCACGACTTTGAGTAAATCAGACATCACTTCAGACATATCAGCACCTTTGCCGACGGTAATGGCTTAACTGCTGCACAACACAGCCAGTCAGAACGTAATCACCAGTGCAGAAACCCGTGACAACGCCTTTAACGCATAAACAGGCCACCATTCACATCCCAGGTGGTCCCGGTGGTGAAATAGGCTTCCGGGCGGGCCAGCTGCACCACCACATCGCCGATAAAGTCGGCATCACCCAGTCGTCCGGCCGGGATGGCACTGAGCAGTGCAGGCAAACGTTCGGCACTGACCAGCTCCCTGACCATCGGTGATTCAATGGGCCCCGGCGCCACGGCATTGACCGTCACGCCGCCTTTAGCCAGCTCCTTGGCAAATACCTTGGTCAGGGTCAGGATGCCGCCCTTGGACGCCGCGTAATGTGCACCGGTAGAGGTGCCACCATTCTGTCCGGCCAGGGAAGCCATATTGATGATGCGGCCATAACCCTGCTCCGCCATGTAGCCACCGATGACCTGACAGCCGGCGAACACACTGCCAAGGTTGATGCTGACCACCTCGTTGAACTCCTGCAGGTCAATCTCCATGACCGGCGTGGCGCGGGTGACCGCGGCATTGTTGACCAGCACCTGCAGGCGGCCCCAGTGCTCAAGCACCGCGTTCAGTGCCGCGACAAAATCGTCCTTGCACGCCACATTCAGGGCCAGCGCCAGCACCTGTTCACCACTGGCATCCAGCTCCTGTGCGGTACGGGTGGCAGCAGCGCCGTCAATATCGGTGATCACCACACGATAGCCTGCCTGCAGCAGACGGCGGGCAATGTGCCGGCCAACGCCACGGGCCGCGCCGGTTACCAGGGCAACCTGTTGCTCTGAAGGGTTCATACGGGCTCCTTGAGCGGGTAAAGATAAGCAGATGAATCACTGTCAGAAAATAAAGCTGACCGTACGCAGGAAGCCTTCGGCGTGCAGCAGCCGGATAACCTTGCGCTCTATCAGGAAGCCGTCACCGACCGGCCGCAGCTGATATTCCACATCAGCCGGATAGGTAATCAGTCTGCCGTGTCGCAGTTCATTGAGGGTCATGGCACAGCGGGCGATCACCAGCTCCTCGCCCGCCTCCAGCAGGCGAATCCGCGACACCATGCGCACGGTGTTACCGGCCGCATCGGCAGACACCGACTCGCCGCTTTCCAGCCGTGCGACCCGCATGCGGCGCATATCTGCATCGTCCAGCGCCAGGTTCAGGGTGTTGAGGTAATCCGTCTCGTTAATATCGGTCGGCACGATATACAGCCCGTCGGCAGACCACAGCTGCAACCAGTGCTGATACTCCTTGTGGTCGAGCAGATCAGCCTCGTACCAGATGAATCCGGCCACTTTGCTCAGCAGTTCGGTGTTGGTTTTCATCGTTGCTTACTCCTCAGCCGCCGCCATCATCTTCTTGTACTGGCGATACGCACCGCGCATACCGGTCTCTGAACAGACCGCACCGGCGACGTTGCCATCGGCAGACTGACGCAGCCTGCCCATACCCCGGTTGACCAAAATCCAGCCATCGGTGCCAGCCAGTGAACCTTTCTGTACCCGCTCCCAGGCTTCGCCGTCATCCGGCGTGCCGAAGCCCATCGGCCCCTGAAAATGCTCATGCAGGCGCATACGTTTACGGTTGAAGGCGACCGGTGCCCCCTCGCCACCCAGCGCCACATGCTGGATCTCGGTTTCACTGACAGATACCGGGCGCAGTACGCGGAAGAACGCCATCGAACAGGACACATTGGGGAACAGGTTCAGGTTGAAGCCGGTGCCGTGAGCGGCCCGTACCAGACGTTTCACCTCCTCCTCGCTGCGGCCTTCTTCGCGCAGGGCCGCTGCCAGCTCACTGAAGCGGGCAGGAATCGGCTGCTCCAGATCCGCTTCCAGATCAACCAGCTCAGGGATCATCACCATCACGCTGTGACCATTGCCGAGGTCTTCGACAAAGCCGTCACCGTTGAGGAAGTCGAAAATATCCGCAGTGGCATCATCCAGCGATGACACAAAGGATTTATGAATGATGGGGAAGTGATAGGCGTCGGTGGTGTTCTCCAGCTGGATTTTCCAGTTGCCGGGGAAATTGAAACGATGCTCCCCCAGCACCTTCACCGGGTAGCCACCGCCCTGCTTCATAAACAGATCAATCCACTTTTTCGCCCCACCGAGGAAGTCTTCCAGCGGCTGGATATCCTCACGGAACGTGGCGAACACCATGCCGCGATAGGACTCATGACGCAGGCGCATCAGCGGCAGCTCGCTCTTGTCGATCACGCCGTCATACTCTTCGGGCTTGGGCAGGGCGCGCAGCTCGCCGTCCAGCGCATACCCCCAGCCGTGGTAGGGGCAGGTGAAGCTTTTGGTCTTGCCCTTGCGCCCTTCACAGACCGTGGCGCCCCGGTGGCGACAGCGGTTCTGCAGTACATGCAGGTTCATTTTGCGGTCACGGCTGAGAATCACCGGCTGCCGCCCGACCCAGGCCGTCTTGTAGCTACCGGCTTCGGGCACTTCGCTTTCATGGCCAATAAACACCCAGGTGTTATTGAACACCCGGTCCAGCTCCTGCTCGAAGATGTCCGGGTCAGAGTACAGCGCCTTGTGCACCCGCCCTTCTTCCACCATCTCAGCCGCCTTGAGGCTGACGTTGTGCAGTTTGATCAATTCACTCATCGTTACGCTCTCACAGTCTAATCGCTGTACCCGGCCAGCCCCGCTGACCGGACCGGCAGTCACTTGGGTACGGGCAAAGGGGCCGGGTTATCCCAGGGGCTGTTTACTGGCCGGTTGAAGCGGCTGGTGGTACAGAAACGGGCAATCAGCCAGCGTCCCTGCTGACGGCGGAAATGCACCTCAAGCAAGGCACTGCTGAGCTGTGACCGGCCATCAGCGAAAGTCGCGGTCTGCAGCAGCACCCAGCGGCCACGTGCACTGTCAGCGCTGTCTACCTCGACCCATTCAGAGGTCAGAAAGTGCACATTGAGGGCAAAGTGCGCCGGAGGCCGGGTATATTTTGCGAACATCGCCGCTACGGCTGCCTTGCCTTCACAGCGTCCGAAAGTACCGGCATAGCGCTTGCCCTTGCCTTCCCACACCGCATCGTCGGTGAACAGCGCCAACAGAGGGGCGAGGTCGAAACCTTCATCAAGCTCATCGCACAGCTGCATGTACTGGTGCAGGCAGGCACTGACCGCCTGTGCAGCCTGCAGGCGGTCCACCTGCAGCGTGAGCTGCGCCACCTGCTGTTGCAGCGTCACCACGTCATCGGTCGTCATTGCCCTGCTTTCCTCTGTCTGACTCAGGCACGCTGCACGATCAGTTCGCGGCCAACCCGGGCTTCCACCCTGGCGTACCGCCACAGTTTGTAGGTGCCATCGCCCACCGCAGTGGTGCGAAACAGATTGCAGGCGGCATGAACGGTGTCGATGTCAGCGACATCCGCCAGCAGATAGGTCGTCCAGGGCCAGCCGTCGGACGGGCCAACCATGCTCTGGTCGTCATCCATATTGCCGAGCACACCGATACCGGCCATGTCGTGAATACCGTTCCACATTTCGCCAAACGCAGCCCACACCTCCAGCTGCTCAGCGCGTGGTGCATCGAAGAAGTTCTGGTTGATGCCCATGCAGAACAGCACGCGCAGGGGTTTCTTGTCGGTCATAGTCAGTCTCCAGCGAAAACAGTCGGTTGAATCAGGATTCAGGCTTGCAGCACGATCTCTCTGACCTCGTTATCAGAGATAGCCGGGTAAGGGCGGCTGCCCAAAAAACATCGCTCCCGCGTTCTGGTAAGTGATGTCTCCCATAAAGGCATGCTGTGTGATCACCAGGGTGTCGTTGACGAAGCGTGACAGCGGGCTGTCGCGATAGACGCCTGTCATGCCCGACAGCATCTGCACCGAACGGGCGACTTCGGCGGCAACACGTACCGCATGGGTAGATGACAGCCGCAGCAGGTTGATCTGCTCTGCCGGTACCTCATCACCGCTCAGCAGCGAGGCCCAGGCCGCATCAATGGCGTCGTAAAAGAAGGCGCGTGCTGCGCGCAATTCGGCTTCGGCTCTGGCGATTTCCACCTGAGAAATAGGACGCTGGCCAAGATTGGGCGCGCCGGTGACTGACACCCGGCCACCGGCCATGGCCTGCAGCTCATCCAGTGCCGCCCGTGCCACTCCCAGCCCCACCACCGACAGCACCTGGGTGGCGAAAGACAGCGTGGGATAGCGGAACATCGGCTCATTCAGGTTGGAGGCGCCGCCACGCACGAAGGTCCAGTCTTCAGCGACCACCACATCCTCAACCACCAGATCATGGCTGCCAGTCCCGATCAGGCCGACCACATCCCAGGTCGGATCAATGCGTGCCTGCCCTGCGGGCATCACTGCCATACGCGGCAAACCCAGCTTTTCACCTTGCCGTGGCGCAATCCCCACACCGACCAGATCGGCCCCCATGCAACCACTGGAAAACTTCCAGCGACCGTTGACCTGCAGGCCTCCTTCAACAAATTCGGCAGGCTGAGGCGGGAAGATGCCACCAGCAAAGACCTTGTCCGGGCCGTCGGCATAAATACGGGCGAACGTCTGCGGCGGCAGCGCAGCCAGATAGACCACCCCCATCCCGAAGCTGGCCACCCAGCCCGCCGAACCATCGGCATGAGAAATGGCCTCGATCAGCTCACAGAACTGCCGCGGGCTGCATTCATCGCCACCGAAACGACGCGGTACCAGTGCCCGGTAGATGCCGATATCGCGCAGACGCTCGATGATGTCCTGCGAGATATAGCGCTGCTGATCAAACTCACCGCTGCGGGCACGCTGACGAATGTCCTGCAGCAGAGCCGCAAAGGTGTCGCCACCCAGCGCAGCATGGGCTGTCCCCCGGAGGGACGCTTCAAAGGCGGTCATGTGCTTCTCCACGATCAAACTCGGTTCAGTTCCAGACGTTCGCTCAGCTCACGGGCGACACTGCACAGCAGCTCGTCCTGCCCTCTGCCAGCCACCAGTTGCAGGCCCACGGGCAGGCCGGAAGGCCCTTGCAATGGCAGGGTGATAGCCGGATGACCGGTCAGGTTGAAAGGTCGGACAAAGGACGTCATGCCCAGCAGTGCGCGGGTATCCGCGGCATCTGCCAGGGCGACGGGATAGTCAGGCAGGGTCGGCATGGCCAGCACCAGACAGTGCTCCAGCAGGCGATCCACTTCTGCAGTGAAGCGGTTGCGGGTCTGCTCGGCCTGCGCCAGCTGTTCATCACTGGTCTGACTGGCAGCCAGCAGGCGGTCGGCAACATCACTGCCGACCAGACCGCTGGCGACCAGCGGCTCGCAGGCATTCCAGGTCTCACGGTTGATGATCACCATGCCTGCACTGTACGCCTCCTGCATTCCGGGCAATGCCACCGCTATCAGCGGCAGCTGTGCCCGACTCAGTGCGTCGCTGACGGTAGCACTGACCCCGGCCTGAGCGGTCGCAGTCAGCACGCCGAGCGGTTTGGCAGGCAGAGATGAAAATTCGGGAACAGCGGCAAAATCAGGGGTAATAGCCGCCATTACCTGGATAAGTGTGTCCATATTGCGACTGAGCGGGCCAACGCAGTCGAGGCTGCTTACCGCAGGCATGACGCCAGCGCGGCTGACCCGGCCAAAGGTCGGCTTCATACCGAAGACACCGCAGCAGGCAGCCGGAGTGCGCACCGAGCCACCGGTATCGGTACCCAACGCGGCATCGCACAGACCTGCAGCGACGGCAACGGCCGAGCCGCTGGAAGAGCCACCGGGGATAAGCGCGGGGTAAGCAGGATTCACAGGCGTGCCGGTCCAGTGGTTGATCCCTGTGGTGCCGAACGCCAGTTCATGCAGATTGGTTTTGCCATTGATCTGCCAGCCAGCCTCCAGCAGGGCACTGACCACAGCAGCATGCTGCTGTGCGGCGGCGGCCCGAGCCAGCGCCCTGCTGCCAGCCCGGGTGGCATAGCCCGCCACATCGATGGTGTCTTTAACCATCACTGTGCGTGGCCCGTGGCCGAGGTTCAGGGTTTCTACCACTGCGGTCATCGCTTCCCACCTCTTGTTGCTCGCTGTGGCCACCGCTCATTGCACTGAATGCCCGGTGGCCTGTTGTCTGGTTATCGCCAGCCCTGCCTGACAGCGTTTTCACGTTCTGACAGGCGTTTACCGTGACCGATCCGGTCACGTCCGGCTTTTTTCTAAAATCCAAATAATTACTTTCCATGTCAATTGATTTTTTCAAAAAACATTCATGCTTTTTTGTAGTGCACTTTTGCGCTTATCGCACTATATTTGAGCAATGAAGCCGTTGATAAAAACAACCAGAACAGCGACTTAAAAAGACATTAAATCCTTTAATTTCAATAGTTTAATTTTAAAAATCCAAGCACAGACGAACGCTGTCATGGCACAGAGACAGGTCATCCTGAATAGCTCTGACACGGCGGAAAGACGTTTTTTACAACCCACAAAAAAGACGAAAAATAATGATAAAAATCACGTATCCAAACCCAATAAAAAGCGCAGAAAAATGCTTGTCTTTTCAAGTATTTATTCCGAACACCCCACTCCCTGAAAAGCCCTCGCAACAGCACGAGGCAGAACACCCGAGAGGCATATTTTTCAACTGACTTCCTTGATGCAGATCGGCGCGAAGGGAGTTTTGGCACATTCGCTGCTAACGACCTTTCACGACGCTCTGGTAAAAAAGACCGGACCGGACCAGTCTGTAGGACAGGTGGATGACTCACCTCCGGGCGTATAGGCGCCTGAGCATTGGCTTTGCCACGTTATGACCTTCACCTTTGCCGGTGAGTGCGGCTTAACCGCGCAGGTGCTATTGCAGCGATACCCCGAGGCCTGATTGCAGATCCCGGTTCAAATACCTATTTGGAGAACGACATGCTGTCGAAGACAACGCTTTCTGCACTGATACTCAGCACGACATTCCTTTCCTCACTGGCCCATGCCGACATCAAGATCGGCGTTGTTACGTCTTCCACCGGCCCCATAGCCCTGGTGGGTATCCCGCAGAAAAACACGGTCGCCCTGCTGCCCGAAACCGTGGCTGGCGAAAAGATCACCTACATCCCGCTGGATGATTCCAGTGACCCCACAGCGACCGTGAAAGCCTTCAAGAAGCTGATCGATGAAGATCATGTTGATGCCATCATCGGCCCAAGCGGCTCGCCCAACGCCATGGGCGTGATCCAGTTCGCCGCCGAGTCCGGCACGCCGATGCTGGCCCCCGTGGGTACGGCAGCGGTGGTACTGCCGATGACAGAACAGAAGAAATGGGTATTCAAGACCACCCAGAACGATGATCTGATTGCTGCCGCGCTGGTGGATCAGATGAAGCAGTCCGGCGTCAAAACCCTGGGACTGATGGGCACCGCTGATCCCTATGGGGAGAACTGGGCCAAGGTGATGAAGGGCCTGACTGAGAAAGCAGGCATCAAGATCGTCGCCAGTGAGACCTTCCAGCGCCAGGACACCTCCCTGACCGGACAGAGCCTCAAGATGCTGATGGCCAGCCCGGATGCCGTACTGATCGCCGCCCCCGGCAGCTCTTCCGTCATGCCGGAAACCACCCTCAAGGATCAGGGCTATGCGGGCACCGTCTACCAGACCCACGGTGCCGCACTGGATGCCTTCCTGAAGCTGGGTGGCAAGCAGGTTGAGGGCACCATTCTGGCGGCCAGCCTGATGCTGGTGCTGGATGAAGTGCCCGACAGCGCCTCCAAGACCATCGCCAGCCAGTACGTCAGCGACTACAAGCAGCGGTACGGTGAAAACCCCGCCACCTTCGGCGGCAACGTTTACGATGCTGGCCTGCTGCTGGCCAACGCCATTCCCACCGCTCTCAAAGGCGGGCAGCCGGGAACCGCTGAATTCCGTGCAGCCCTGCGTGATGCGCTGGAGCAGACCCACGAACTCGCCGGCACTCAGGGGGTCTACAACATTACCCCGGCTGACCACAGTGGCTTTGATGAGCGTGGCCGCGAGCTGATTACCGTCAAAGGCGGCAAATGGGCGCTGCTGAAATAACCCGGCGTCAGGCAGGTATCTGGTGAAGTAAGGCAGGGAGCGGCTTGCTCCCCTCGCCTTTCAGATTGGCTTTGTGCCCTTCATTCAAGGTGGCAAGGTGCGGCAGCCATAAAAAGGACGACCGCTGCACCCGCTCATGTCTCGCCTCCGCGCAGACATGCTGACCGAGACCACCACCGGCAGGGCATTTCAAGGATTCATCCGCAATGAATTTTCAGATTGCAGTTCTGCTCGGGCAGGACGGCGTCACCAACGGGGCCATCTATGCCCTGCTGGCGCTGTCGATCCTGCTGGTATTTACCGTCACACGCATCCTGCTGATTCCTCAGGGCGAGTTTGTCACCTTTGGCGCCCTGACCATGGCCGCGATTCAGGCCGGTAAGCCCACGGCACTGGGCTGGCTGCTGCTGGCACTGGTACTGATCGACTGCGCGCTTGATCTGCGCCAGATGTGGAAAACCGGCAAGCAGGCTGGCGCCATGAATTACGGCGAAATCAAATGGTCCGCCATCAAGATTGGCTATACCGCTATTCTGCTGGTGTTGCTTCACAGCCTGACACTGGCTGATATTCCCATGCTGGCGCAGGCGCTACTGACCCTGGCGCTGGTGGTACCCTTCGGCCCAATTCTCTATCGTCTGTTTTTCCAGCCCATTGCCTCTGCTCATTCGCTGGTGCTGCTGATTGTCTCCATCGCCCTGCATGTGGCCATGGTGGGTATCGGCCTGCTGCTGTTCGGGCCAGAAGGAGCCCGCACGGCGCCGTTCTCTGACAGCGGCTTTCATCTCGGCCCGGTGATGCTGAAAAGCCAGACCCTGTGGGTGATTCTGGTGTCCATTGCCCTGATCGTGATGCTGTTTATTGCCTTTGAACGCACCCTCTATGGCAAGGCCCTGCGGGCCACCGCGGTCAATCGCATGGGCGCGCGGCTGATGGGAATATCCCCGGTATTTGCCGGCAAAGCCACGTTCACCATGGCCACCTTTATCGGCGCCCTGTCAGGCATTCTGATTGCTCCCATCACCACCCTGTATTTTGACTCGGGCTTTATCATCAGCCTCAAGGGCTTTGTCGGCGCCATCATCGGCGGGCTGGCCAGCTATCCGGTTGCGGCTATCGGTGCCGTTGCCGTCGGCATGGTGGAAGCCTTTTCCATGTTCTGGGCCAGCAACTATAAGGAGGTCATTGTTTTCACCCTGATCATTCCCTTCCTGCTCTGGCGTTCGCTTACCAGCCGCCACGTTGAGGAAGAGGAGTAATCATCATGCTGAAACAACGTCCCGCACTGCTGATTTTCATTCTGGTGCTGCTGCTGTCTCCCGTACTGCTGCCGACCTATCAGGTCACTCTGCTCAACTACATCGGCCTCTACGCGCTGGTGGTGCTGGGGCTGGTGCTGCTGACCGGAGTGGGCGGCATGACCAGCTTTGGTCAGGCAGCTTTCGTCGGGCTGGGCGCCTACGCCTCAGCCTATCTGACCACTACAGAGCAGCTGCCAGACTGGCTGGCCTGGGCCGGACATTCCCCCTGGCTGGCACTGCTGGTCGGGATTGCTCTCACGGCGGTGGTGGCGCTGATTCTCGGTGCTCTGACCCTGCGCCTGTCCGGCCATTACCTGCCACTGGGCACCATTGCCTGGGGTATCTCTCTCTATTACCTGTTTGGTACGGTGGAACAGCTTGGCGGCCATACCGGCGTCAGCAATCTGCCGGTCATTTCCCTGTTCGGCATTGCGCTGGATAAGGGTGAGAAGATGTTCTATCTGATCTGGGCGGTCCTGCTGCTGGCCATCGTCATCACCCAGAACCTGCTCAACTCACGCGAAGGTCGCGCCATTCGTGCGCTAAAAGGCGGCCAGTTGATGGCCGAAGCGATGGGGGTCAACACCTTCCGCTCCAAGCTGGTGATCTTTCTTATCTCGGCCCTGTTCGCCGCGATATCTGGCTGGCTTTATGCCCATGCCCAGCGTTTTGTAAACCCCACTCCCTTTGGCCTGAGCATGGGCATCGACTACCTGTTCATGGCCCTGATCGGCGGTGTGTCCAGTGTCTGGGGCGCACTGGTGGGAGCCGGTGTGCTGACCATGCTCAAGCAGTGGCTGCAGGATCTGCTGCCACACCTGCTTGGCAGCGATGGCCAGTATGAAACCATCATCTTTGGCCTGCTGATTATCGCCGTCATGCACCGTAGCCCGGGTGGTCTGTGGCCCATTCTGATGCGCTTTGTGCCAGCCAGCATGAAGCACCGGCCGCTGCTCAGTGACGACCGCCATGCCGAGGTGCTGGATCAGCGTCGTCCGCCGCGCAAGGGCGAACTGATCCTCGAAGCACAGGACGTCACCCGCCGCTTTGGTGGCCTGATTGCCAACAACAATATGAGCCTGCAGGTGCATGCCGGTGAAATCGTGGCGCTGATCGGCCCCAATGGTGCCGGTAAGAGCACCATGTTCAACCAGCTGTCGGCGGTAGACACCCCGACCTCGGGTGAAGTGCGCTTCCTCGGCCAGAGTCTGCGCGGCAAGTCATCCCGGCAAGTGGCCGCTATGGGCATGAGCCGCACCTTCCAGCACGTCAAACTGCTCCCCGCTATGACCGTGCTGGAGAACGTCGCCATCGGCGCGCACCTGCGTGGAGAGAGCGGCGTACTGAGTGCGGCCCTGCGACTCGAACGCGCCGAAGAGCAGAGCCTGCTGCAGGAGGCCAGACGCCAGCTGCAGCGGGTTGGGCTGGGCGACTATCTGTATGAGGAAGCCGGCAGCCTGGCACTGGGGCAGCAGCGCATACTGGAAATCGCCCGCGCCCTCTGTGCCGACCCCTGCCTGTTACTGCTGGATGAGCCTGCCGCTGGCCTGCGCTTTAAAGAGAAGCAGGCACTGGCTGAGCTGCTGCAGAAACTGCGAAGCGAAGGCATGGCCATTCTGCTGGTGGAGCACGATATGGACTTTGTCATGGGGCTGGTCG
Source organism: Pokkaliibacter sp. MBI-7 (assembly GCF_029846635.1). Classification (NCBI taxonomy): domain Bacteria; kingdom Pseudomonadati; phylum Pseudomonadota; class Gammaproteobacteria; order Oceanospirillales; family Balneatrichaceae; genus Pokkaliibacter; species Pokkaliibacter sp. MBI-7. The sequence goes on from NZ_JARVTG010000001.1 coordinate 502,381, forward strand.
ATCGCATCGTGGTGATGGAGTTCGGTGAAAAGATCGCCGAAGGCCTGCCGGAAGAAATACAGACCAACCCCGCCGTGCTCGAAGCCTATCTGGGAGGAGCTGAATGATGAATGCAGCCGAACTATTGCTGGATGTCCGCCAGCTGCGGGTCGCCTACGGCAAGGTGGAAGCCCTGAGCGGCATTGATCTGCGTGTTCCCAAAGGCCAGATCATCACCGTCATTGGCCCCAACGGTGCGGGGAAAACCACCCTGCTCTCGGCCATCATGGGTATCCTGCCATCGAAGGGCGAAGTGCATTTCGACGGCAGACTGCAACCAGTGCCGGAAGTGGAAAAGCTGGTGGGGCAAGGCCTCGGGCTGGTACCGGAGAAACGTGAGCTGTTCGCCACCATGAGCGTGCAGGACAATCTGGAGCTGGGGGCCTTCCTGCGTTATCGCCGTGGTGACCGCCATCTGGCCTCCACGCTGGCGGAAGTCTACAGCCTGTTTCCCCGTCTGTTTGAGCGCCGTCATCAGCAGGCAGGCACCCTGTCAGGTGGTGAGCGGCAGATGCTGGCTATTGGCCGGGCACTGATGGGCAAACCCCAGCTGCTGATGCTGGATGAGCCAAGCCTCGGGCTGGCCCCCCTGATCACCCGGGAAATTTTCCGCATCATTACCGATCTGCGCCGTCAGGGTGTCTCCATCCTGCTGGTGGAGCAGAATGCCCGGGCCGCCCTCAGGGTGGCTGACTATGCCTACGTACTGGAAGGCGGCGCCGTGGCCATGGAGGGGCCTGCAGCACAACTGGCGGATGATCAGCGGGTGATCGAGGCCTATCTGGGACTGGCCAGCAAACATCAGGAGCTGCTGGCCAGCTGATCTGCTTTTTGCTCATCGCCGGGATGGCCTGCCCCTCCCGGCTCAGGAGACACGACCATGACGAGGAACATTACGCGGGTCTGCATTGCAGGCGCCGGTGCTATCGGCTGCGCGCTCGCCGCGCGACTGGCCAGTGTGCCGGGCCTCAGCCTCAGCATGCTGGCCCGCGGCGATACCCTGACAGCCATTGCCGCCGGGGGAGTGCATCTCACCGATCTTGACGGTGAGCACCAGGGCTGGCCGCAGGTCAGTGCTGATCCGGCCGGGCTTGGCCCGCAGCAGCTGATTTTCATCTGCACCAAAGCGCAGGCACTGCCCGCCATCCTGCGTACGCTGCAACCGGCCATTGCAGCTGACACGGTGGTGGTTCCCATCGTCAATGGCGTGCCCTGGTGGTACTTCAAAGGGCTGGGGCACAGTGATGAGGCCAGCCGCCTGCAGAGCATTGATCCGCTGGGTGAACTGGAGCGCCTGCTTCCCGAGCAGCATGTGCTGGGAGCCGTCACCTTTATGACCGCTCAGACACAACGCCCGGGGCGCGTCATTTCCACCAATCCGCATCTGATTACTCTGGGTGAAATCAACAACCAGCCCAGCGAACGACTGGAGCAGGTCCGGCAGCTGATCGCTGCGGCAGGCATTGAAGCCCGCGCCACCGACAGCATTCGTGACCCGCTGTGGACCAAAATCATCGCCAACCTGACCTCCAATCCACTGTCGGTGGTCAGCGGTGCCACGCTGGAGCAGCTCTATGCCGACCCGCAGCTGGCGCCGCTGGTACGTGCCATTCTCGACGAAACCCTGCTGACTGCAGCCGCCTACGGCGCCCGCATCCGTTTCAATCCGCCTACCTTCATGCAGCTCGGTGCCGGCATGGGGGCGGTCAAAACCTCGATGCTGCAGGACTACGAAGCTGGCCGGCCACTGGAGCTGGCCACCATTGGTGAGGCAGTGGTGGAACTGGCCGAACGTATTGGTCTGCCGATGCCGATGACCCGGCACACGCTCGCGCTTACCCGTTTTATCGCCGCGCTCCGTCACAACGACACGGCGTCACCGTGACGCGGCGTAGTCATTCACCATAAGGAGTTCTGTCATGAACCGTGCTTTAGCTGTCAGCGAAACGGCCATCGTTCGCCCCGACCATATCAGTGAGGAAGAATGGGCGCTGCGCGTCAAACTGGCCCATTGCTACCATCTGGTCGACTTCTTCGGCTGGACCGAAACCATTTTCAACCATATCTCGGCACGCCTGCCGGGTGCGGCCCAGCATTATCTGGTGAACCCCTTCGGTCTCAACTACACCGAAGTCACACCGGCCAATCTGCTCAAGGTCGATCTTGAGGGGAACAAGGTGGAACCCTCCCCCTACGATGCCAACCCGGCGGGTTTCGCCCTGCACAGCGCCATTCACGGTGCCCGGGAAGATATTCACTGTGTGGTGCATACCCACACCAATGAAGTCTCGGCCATTGCCATGAAACAGGCCGGTTTTGGTCATAATGACTTCTACGGCGCGCAGCTCTATGGTCGTATCGGCTATCACGCCTTCGAGGGCATCACCCTGTTTGCCGAGGAAAAGGTCAGAATGCTGGCAAGCCTGGGCGACAAGCATATTCTGGTGCTGCGCAATCACGGCATCGCGGTGGGTGAAGCGGATATTGAACGCACCTTCTTCCTGCTATGGACGGTACAACGGGCAGCAGAAATTCAGGTCACTGCCGGCGCACTGGGCGGGGCGGATGTGGCACTGAACACCGAGGTCAGCCAGAAGTGTGCCGACCTGACGCAGATGCTGATTAAAGACAGCGGTTTTGCCGTGAAATTCTTCAACGCCATGGTGCGCAAGATGCACGCCGAACGGGGGCCAGGCTGGTAAATCAGCACCGCTATCGCTCGTGCTGGCGCACCGGGGTGCGCCAGGTCAAGGTCAGGCAGTGCGCTGCGTTGACCCCCAAGCGAACAATCTCGTATAGTCAAACGCCCTCTCTGATCACTGATTTCAATGAGCGAAACACGAAAGAAGCGCCAGCACCGTTACGATCCCGCCAGCGAAGAATTCCAGAAGGAAGAGTTCCCCTTCTACTGGCTGGCAAGGGTTCACGGTCGCTACAGCCTCGCCATGGAAAAGGCGCTGAAGAAGGCAGGCGTTGATATTCCCCGCTGGCGCATCCTGTTTATCCTCAAGGAAGAAGGCCACTCCAGCATCTCTGAAATTGCTGAGCACGCCATCGCCAAGCTGCCCACCATCACCAAGATTGTCTACCGCATGAAGGCGGACGGTCTGGTGGATACCCAAACAAGTGCCGAAGATGGCCGTGTGACGGTAGTGTCTCTCACCGAAGCAGGCTGGGATACCATCGCCCGCATTCAGGAAGTCACCGGCACCCTGTTCCGTCAGAGCTTCAAAGGCATGACCGAGGCGCAGATCAACCGCCTCAACGGCATGCTGGAAACCATCTTCAACAACCTGCCCGAACACTGACCCTCAGAGCACAGTCGCCCGGCTGTGCCGCTCTGCACGCTACCTGCACAGATCAGTAAGTCTTGTAAGGCAGAAACTTGCCTGACAGCACCAGTTTAACCCTGTCTCCTTTGGGATCTTCCTCACGCTGAATATCCATGGTGAAGTCGATGGCGCTCATGATGCCGTCGCCGAACTCTTCATGGATCAGCTCCTTGATGGTACTGCCGTACACGCTGACCACTTCGTACAGGCGATAGACCAGTGGATCGGTTGGTACCGCCGTGCTCAGCGAGCCTTTGCTGGGCACAATCTGCAGCCATGCCACCGCCTCATCATTGAGATTGAAAATGGCGCCGATTTTCTCCGCCTGCGCCCTGGTAAAGGTCATCTGGCCAAGGCAGGCGGCGGTGGTCCACTCCTTTGACTGGCCGATCATCTCGGCCACCTCATGCCACTGCAGGCCCTTGCGCACCTTACTCGCCAGAATCATGCGGGTTACGTCTTCACGGGAGCTGATCATAGATAATTCCTTTATGAGTCAACGGCATATCAATGCCTGATTGAGATGTAAGGGAACTGCACACACTCAGGTAACGGATCTCACTGCCTAAGTCGCTGAAGTAAAAGCGTAGCTCAATCACCACCGGTGCCCTGCTCTCCAGCGGGCAGACACTCCAGCCTGTCGGCAGCACTATCCATTCCCGCCATGCAATTACGGAACCGATTCAGTGATCAGACAAACTTAATCAACGATCAGCAGAGGCGTTGCACTGATCGCACCGTACCGCTGACCGAAACAGCCCATAACAACGAGAGGAACGCCATGCGTCCCATTCAGGCGAGCACTGTGTCTACGCAGGATCTGGCTGCCATTGAACCACCCGCAGCCACATCCCCAGCCTCTTCCTCAGAACCGGTTACTGATGCAGCGCTGTCGAAGCGCCCCCGCACCTCCGGGTTACTCAACAGCCTCAGCCAGTGTCTGTTTGGCAACCATAGCGGGCCTGTCTCGCCTGTACAGCATCGCCCCTGGGTCGCCTCTGCCGAACGGGCCGAACGCCTGACTGCCCGCTGGGACGCCAGCCCAGCCCAGCCCATGTAATGACACATCAGACGAGCAGCAACAGCCTGCCAGAGCACTTTGTTCATCTGCACGTAAGAAACATCGACGAAATTGCACGGGACAAAGGTGTCAGCCCGGCCGCGCTGCCACAGGTACTGAAAAACGAAATGCACCAGTGGGTGCAGACGCTGCGACAGCATCCTTATGCCTCTGTAGGGGAACACCTGCCAACACTGGATATGCTGTATCACCTTTACAATGCTGCTCACCACCCGGATAACCAGCGTGACCCTTCGTTGCAATGGCTGTCATCCGTGCGCCACTTCGATACCTTTACTGAGCATTTCTGCCCGGCCGGTATGGCCACATCAGGAGAGTTAGCCCAGCCCAGAGCAAAGATTGCAGATTTCGTAAAACGTTATCTGCGATCTGTGGCCATGCCCGCTCAAACCATGACGCTGGAGGATGATGGCGAAGGGCGGTTTGCACCCGTGAAAGGCAGCCTGCTGAGGCAGTCACAGTGGTCACCCCTGCCTGCTACGGTGGCCAAAGATCCAGAATATCTGGCCTCCTGGCTGCAGTTCAGGTTTTACGTCTCCACACCGGTGCTGCATGAAATCAATGAACTGCTGGATAGGCCGCAGTTCTTTGAGCAGCATCTGGGCCACCGCACCACCCTGTTTCATGGCACCGGCTCGGAAGCACTGAAAGGGCTTCATGGTATTGGTGAAACCCAGGCGATTAGCAGTGCCGAATCACTGGTCAGCAAGAACCTGCCTGTTGCCACCGGGGAATGGTTCAGTGAGCGGGATAATGAAGGCAAACCCAAAACCGGAGGCAGTGGTGGTCTGGGTGATGTTTATTCATCAGAGGGAGGGATCAAGGAGGCGTCTTATCATGTTGTCAGATGGTTTGATGAGTTCCCCGTCACCTTCTGCATTGACCGGCAGAAGCAGCAGGACTTCAACCAGCAGCACAACATCAGGCGGGAGTACGTGAACTCAGGCAATGAAGGCATCCTGCTTGGCCCGACCGTTCCACTCGCCAACGTCAAAACTATCGTCGCCCCTAAAGCCAACGAAGAAGCGGTTTTGCAGTGGATTGCCTGCTATTGCCCGGAGGTGCCGTTCATCTCCCACGAAGCAGCCACCCTTGCCGATGAGCACTTCAGCTATCTGGCCAAACAAAAAAAGCCCGGCGGTAAGCACCGACCGGGCAGCAAGCATTCAGCTTGAAGAGGTAGCAGATAATAAAGCCTGTTCAGTAAACCGAGCGGATCAGCGCAGTACCCCCTCCTCTTTCAGCATTTTCAGGATAGCCGCCGCGCCTTCTTCCACGGTTTTCGGCACGATGACCTGACCGCCATCGCCGGAGGCTTTGGCCGTTGCTGCCTTGAAGCGGTCGGCAGCGGTTTTGGCCTTGACGACCTTCAGACGCTTCGGGCGTTTACGCGCGGGCTGCGTGGTCCATTCACTGCGTTCGCTATCGGTCGTAACCACAGCGCTCAGTACCTCAATCCTGCCGCGCTGTCCCAGTGCAAAAGCACTTTGCCGTGGCGCAGGCGCCGCTTCATCAATGCACAGCACGCAGGGCAGACTGACGGTCAGGGCGCGGCGCTGTCCACGGGGCAGCGCCTGCAATACCGACGCTTTGCCATTACCGACAGACTCCACCGCCGCCACCCGCGGCACCACGGGCCAGCCCAGTTCCTGTGCCAGCAAATAAGGCAGCATACCGGATGACTCGCCCTGCTCTGCCTTACCACCGGTCAGCACCAGCGTAGCCGGATGCTGACGCAGATAATCGACCAGTACCGGCACCACATCGGCTTCTTTAGGCTGCGGCAGCACCTGCAGGGCAGGCAGCCCCATCCCCAGATACTGGCGCAGCGCTTCGTCTTCAGCATCACCGGCATGAATCGCCGCGACCCGGGCTTTGGGCAGTGACAGTGCCAGCTCCAGTGCTTTGGCGTCCTGATCGGCACGACGGCTGCGGGCGGTTTTGGGATGCGCCCCGACCGACAGCAATACGCTGACGTTCAGTTCAGCAGAGGCGTCTTGTTTAGGCTGCATCTTCTTCGCCCTCCTCGGCACCACGGTAGCCGTCTACCAGTTTGATCAGTGCCGCCAGCATATCGGTAGAGTCGGCAATCACCGACAGATCCGCACGTTTGACCATATCGCAGCCAGGGTCCGTATTAATGGCAATCACCTTGTCACACTGGCCGATACCCTGCAGATGCTGTACCGCCCCAGAAATCCCCACCGCCAGATAGACACGGGCGGTGACCCAGGTACCGGTGGCTCCCACCTGACGGAAGCGCGGCATATCACCGTTATCCACCGCCACACGGGAGGCGCCTTCGGTGGCACGCAGCACACTGGCGGCGTTGTGGAACAGGGCAAAATCGCGAATACCGTTACCGGCCGACAGAATAAATTCTGCTTCGCCAAGAGGAACAGCGCTCGGATCGACCGCCACCTGTCCCTTGTCTTCAATGCGACTGATCAGCGCTGGCAGCTCCAGCTGGCGAACCAGCTCTTCCAGCAGCGGTTTGGCTTCATGACGAGTTTCGCTGACCGGCTCGGCACACTCATTGGCCATCAGCAGAATACGTGAGGCCGGGCGCTGCCAGTCTTCACGCTGACCGGCGGCGCGGCAGGTGACCTGACCGTCCGCCAGTGCCCAGGCCTGAGTGGCCGGACGCTGCTTGAGTTTGGCTGCCAGCCGGCGGCCAAGATCACCGCCCCCTTCCAGGGAGTCAGGTAACAGCCACTGGCTGATCTCCAGCGTGCGCTCAAGCGTCGTCAGCACATTGAGACGTTGTTCCGGGGCATAGCCGGTGTATTTGCTGTCATCCAGCTGCAGCAGGCGATCCACGCCAGCGGTATCAAAACCGCTTTCCTTGTGCGCACCGAACACCACGGCCAGTACCGCGCCCTCGCTGCCCGTGCGGGCACTGGTCTGTCTGACCAGCTGATGGGCCAGACCCAGCACATCTTTATCATGGCTGGTCAGGCGGCCACCGACCATGTCGGGTACCACCACCACGTAGAACGCCGGCTGCTCCACCCGGAACAGCGGCAGCTGAACCTCGGTGGTACCGCTGCGGCGTACGCTGCCACCGTCGCCGGTCTGGCCGCCGCTGCGGTCAATACGTTTGATACCGTTGGGGCCGATAAAGCCAACCGCATGAGGATTCTTGCGGACCACCCCGTTGGGGCCCATCCACTGATCCTGCGGCGCTGCCAGACTGGCGTGCAGCGGATGCAGACGGTTGCGCAGAATCCACTCGCGGCGGGGATCACGACGGATAATATCGCTCATCAGGCAGGCTCCCCTGTTTTGCTGGCTGACGCTCTGGCAGGCGCAGCCATGGTCACTGGCTCAGCGGTCTGCACGGCAGCCTTCTGCACTTTAGGTGTGTCCACTTCGATCAGCGCCGCAGCAAGCAGCTCAGCAATGTCTTTGATCTGCGGACGCGGCTCCACCACCCCTTCCAGCATCGCGGTGCACTGTGGGCAGCCTACGGCCACAATCTCGGCACCGGTGGCACGGGCATCGTCCATGCGCATATCGGGGATACGCTGTTTACCGGGAATATCGGTAATCGGCGCACCACCACCGCCACCGCAGCAGCGTGAGCGGAAACCGGAGCGTTCCATTTCTTTCACTTCGATACCGAGACTGCGCAGCAGTTCGCGGGGGGCTTCATATTCACCGTTGTAGCGGCCCAGATAGCAGGGATCGTGATAGGTCACACTGCCGCCCAGATGTTTACTTACCTGCAGCGCACCTGACTGCACCAGCTCGTTCAGATAGGTGGTGTGGTGCAGCACTTCATAGTGACCGCCCAGCTCGCCGTATTCGTTTTTCAGCACATGGAAGCTGTGCGGATCACAGGTCACGATGCGCTTGAAGCGGTACTGCGACAGGGTTTGGATATTACGTTTGGCCAGCTGCTGGAAGGTGGCTTCATCCCCCAGACGACGGGCGACATCACCGCTGTCACGCTCTTCGTGAGCCAGCACAGCGAAGTCCACACCGGCCGCCTTGAGCAGCTTGACGAAGCTGCGCAGGGTGCGCTGATTACGCATGTCGAAGCCGCCATCACCGACCCAGAACAGCACGTCAGTCTGCCTGGTCTCAGCCAGTACCGGGATCGACAGATCAGCCGCCCAGTGCATACGTGAGCCGGGCTCGAAACCGCCGGGGTTATCGGTAGCGATCAGGTTTTCCAGCACTTCCGGGCCTTTGTTGGGCGTGGCGCCCTTCTCCAGCGTGAGGAAGCGGCGCATGTCGACGATGGCATCCACATGTTCGATCATCATCGGGCACTCTTCCACGCAGGCACGGCAGGTGGTGCAGGACCACAGGGTTTCGGCATCCACCAGCCCTTTGACGATGGGCGAATGGGCATTGCCACCGTGCTCACCGATGGGTTTGCCGGGATAAGGGCTGCCGGCATAGTTGACGTCAGTACCGCCCGCCAGACCCACGACCATATCCTGAATCAGTTTTTTCGGGTTCAGCGGCTGGCCGGCGGCAAACGCCGGGCATACTGCTTCACAACGACCGCACTGTACGCAGGCATCAAAGCCCAGCAGCTGGTTCCATTTGAAGTCAGCGGGCTTTTCTACACCGAGTTTGGCGGCGGTCAGATCAATAGCCTTGAGACCGGTAGAACGGCCGACGCCGTCTTCAAAACGCTCGGCACGACGGTGGAAGGCCAGATGCAGCGCACCGGCAAAGGCGTGCTTCATCGGCCCGCCCCAGGTCATGCCAAAGAACATTTCACCCATGCCCCAGACGATACCCGCGGTCAGCACCACCGCCAGCAACCAGCCTCCGGTGCCTGCGGGCAAAATACCGGCCGCTGGCAGGGTCAGCACAAAGAAGGACGCCGCGAATACCAGCAGACTTTTGGGCAGACGAATCCACGGGCCTTTGGACAGACGCGCAGGCGGATCAATACGGCGACGGTAAACGAAGACAGCACCGGTAAACATGGTGGCAGTGGTGAGCAGCAGTGCCCAGGCCAGAATGCGGCTGTCCAGTTCGAACAGATGCACCAGCACGATCAGTACGGCAGAGGCAACAAAGCCACCGGCTGTCGCAACGTGAGTGTTGGACATGGCCTTATCACGTGCCACTACATGGTGGAGGTCGACCAGATAGCGGCGTGGCATTTTCAGTAAACCGCCGATGAGATCCACCGGACTGGCCTGACCCTGACGCCACAAACGCGCGCGGCGCACTGCACCGATCACGGCGAGGGCCAGGGCGACGAATATCAACAGGGAAAGCAGCGTGTTGAGCATAAACCTGGCTCCTGACTGCGAGCTTCAAGCTGTCAGCTGCAGGCTGCAAGCAGCGACTCAATGGCTTGAACGCTTGCAGCCTGGAGCTTGAGGCATGGGGCTACTTATGAGTAACGATGTGGTTTAGAAGTCCTTACACAGACGCAGGGCATCATAGATGGCAGCATGCGTATTACGCTGTGCCACGCAGTCACCGATGCGATACAGCAGGTAGCTGCCAGCGGCCTTGCCATCCAGCTGCTTCAGGCTGGGCTGGGGCGCAATGGCAAACAACGCTTCGATATCGATCTGCCCTTTGTTGAGTGAGTCCTGCTTGAGTGCGTAGTACAGGGTTTCGTCAGGACGTACGCCGTTCTCGACCACCACCTGATCCACCACGCGCTCCTCTTTGGCGCCGGTGTACTCGTTCTCCAGTACCGCCACCAGCTTGTCACCTTCGCGGTATACCTTCTCCAGCATCAGGTCGCCGGTCATGATCACTTCTTTCGGATACATGCTGCGATAGTAAGTCGGGAAGGTGGTGCCGCCTATGGCCACGCCGGGCTTGATGTCGTCGGTCACGATTTCCACTTTGGAGCCCTTGTCTGCCAGATAGTCGGCCACTGACATACCGCTGAACTCACAGATGGTGTCGTACACCAGTACGTTCTTGCCCGGCTCTACCTTGCCGGACAGGATATCCCAGCTGCTCACAACCAGACCCTCATGGGCCCCCCAGTGCTCGTTCTGCTCAAGGAACGGATGACCGCCGTTGGCCAGAATGACGATATCGGGTTTGCAGTCGAGAATGCTTGCGGCATCAGCAGGCGTACCCAGACGCAGGTCGATGTTCAGACGTGCCAGCTCCAGCTGGAACCAGCGGGTGATACCGGCAATCTGATCACGCTGCGGCGCTTTGGAGGCCAGAGTAATCTGCCCGCCCAGCTGCTCCTGCTTCTCGAACAGGGTCACATCATGACCACGCTCAGCCGCCACACGTGCGGCTTCCATACCGGCAGGGCCGCCACCAACGATCACCACCTTGCGTTTGGCACCGGTGGTTTTTTCGATGATGTGAGGCACTCCCATGTATTCACGGGAAGTCGCCGCGTTCTGGATACAGAGTACGTCGAGGCCCTGATACTGACGGTCGATACAGTAGTTGGCGCCCACGCACTGACGAATCTGGTCTACCTGATTCATCTTGATCTTGGCGATAAAGTGCGGGTCAGCGATGTGGGCGCGGGTCATACCGACCATGTCCACATAACCGCCTTCCAGAATGCGGGTCGCCTGATTGGGGTCTTTGATGTTCTGCGCGTGCAGCACAGGCACATTGACCACTTCCTTGATGCCAGCCGCCAGATGCAGGAAAGGCTCGGGCGGATAGGTCATGTTGGGGATAACGTTGGCCAGGGTGTTGTGCGTATCACAACCTGAACCCACCACACCGATAAAGTCGATCATGCCGGTGTCAGCGTAATATTTGGCGATCTGCTTCATGTCGTCATGGGTCAGACCGTCCGGATGGAACTCGTCACCACAGATACGCATACCGACGCAGAAATCCGGGCCCACTTCAGCCCGCACTGCTTTCAGCACTTCCATACCGAAGCGCATGCGGTTCTCGAAGCTGCCGCCCCACTCATCAGTACGTTTGTTAACACGGGGTGACCAGAACTGGTCGATCATGTGCTGGTGTACGGCAGACAGTTCGACGCCGTCCAGACCACCCTCTTTGGCACGACGGGCCGCCTGCGCGTAGTTACCAATCACACGCCAGATTTCTTCCGGCTCGATGGTTTTACAGGTGGCACGGTGTACGGGTTCACGGATACCAGACGGTGACATCAGCGTCGGCCAGTGCTCGCCATCCCAGCGGGAACGACGACCCATGTGGGTAATCTGAATCATGATCTTGGCGCCGTGCTTGTGCATGGCGTCCGCCAGATTCTGGAAATGAGGAATGATCTTGTCGGTCGACAGGTTGACCGACTTCCACCAGCCCTGCGGGCTGTCGATGGCCACCACGGATGAACCACCGCAGATCGCCATACCAATGCCGCCCTTGGCTTTCTCTTCGTAATATTGGACGTAACGCTCGGTGGTCATGCCGCCGTCGGTGGCATACACCTCGGCGTGAGCAGTACTCAGCACACGGTTGCGAATTGTCAGTTTGCCGATCTGAATCGGCTGGAACATTGCTTCAAAGGCCATAACGCACTCCTAAACCCAGACAGTCACCCCAGCCGCTTTACAGCGGTTTGACGACGAACAAGCCGTGATCGTGGCCTTCTTCGGCCTCGCTGTAGACCTGCTCAGCCACGGTGCGAACAGCACTGCCTCTGGCCGCCAGAATCTGGTCAATAGCACCGGCGAACCAGCCAGTGAACATGTAATCAACCTTGCGATTGACCTTGCCGTACACATAGACAAAGGCGGAGTGGTCCAGACGGACGCGGGCAGTGCCGTTATCCAGATCCAGTTCTTCGATCTTGAACAGACCCCAGCCACGCTGAGAAATACGCTTCATGTAGTGCTCAAATACCGCCGCGCCTTCGATGCCGTGGCACTCGGCCTCTTTTTCACACCAGTGCCAGGCAGACTTGTAACCGGCTTTGTAGAGAATCTCTGCATAGCGGTCCGGGCCCAGTTCCTCTTCGATACCGATATGGTTGTTAACAAAGAAGTGACGGGGAACGTACAGCATCGGCAGTGCATCGGTGGTCCACACGCCGGTTTCGCTGTCTACTTCGATTGGCATCTCGGGGGCATGCTTACTCATCAGTCTTTCCTCAGTCGCGGCAGTCACATCACTTGGCACAGGAGATGTTGCCTGCCTCTGGCCTGCTTGGCCGGTTAATCACGGTTTCGTTAGCAGAATCAGGCTCTCAGACCTGCTTTCTGGCGTCATCAGTGCTTTTCAGGCAAAGCCTCCCCAACCCACCACAGCGGGCGACAGGAGGCCGTGCGTTCAGTTAAATCGGTTGAGCGGTAATGCGACGGGTGCGAATTATTCGCCCCACACATCAGCCAGAATACGTACCCAGTTTTCACCCATGATCTTGCGTACCTGACGCTCACTGAAACCGTGCTTGAGCAGGGCTTCGGTCAGGTTGGGGAACTCGCCCAGGGTACGAATGCCCAGCGGGTTGACGATCTTGCCGAAGTTGGTCAGACGACGGGCATAGCCCTTGTCGTGAGTCAGCCACTCGAAGAAGTCATGGCCGTGGCCCTGCGTGAAGTCGGTGCCGATACCGATGGCGTCCTCGCCCACAATGTTCATCACGTAGGCAATGGCTTCGACGTAGTCGTCGATAGTGGAGTCGATCCCTTTGGCCAGGAACGGCGCGAACATGGTAACGCCGACAAAACCGCCGTGATCAGCAATGAACTTCAGCTCTTCATCAGACTTGTTGCGTGGATGAGCCTTCAGGCCATAAGGCAGGCAGTGGGAGTAGCACACGGGCTTTTTCGATTCGAGGATGACTTCTTCGGAGGTTTTGCTGCCGACGTGCGACAGGTCGCACATCACGCCTACGCGGTTCATTTCAGCGACGATCTCGCGACCGAAACCAGACAGACCACCGTCACGCTCATAGCAGCCGGTGCCTACCAGGTTCTGGGTGTTGTAGCACATCTGCACGATGCCCACGCCCAGCTTCTTGAAGATCTCGACATAGCCGATCTGGTCTTCGAAGGCATGGGCATTCTGGAAGCCATAAATGATGCCGGTCTTGCCTTCTTCCTTGGCGCGACGGATGTCACGGGTCGACAGCACCGGGCGCAGCAGATCGCTGTTGGCTTCCATCATCTGGTTGAACTTGACGATATTGTCGACGGTAGCCTGAAAACCTTCCCACACCGACACGGTGCAGTTGGCTGCGGTCAGCCCGCCACGACGCATATCTTCAAACAGATCGCGATCCCACTTGGCGATAACCAAACCGTCGATAACGATGGCATCCTGGTGCAGCTCGGCAGCATTCATGACTCAAAACCTCTCCTGATCTCGTGTCCGGCACAGGCAAAGGCGCAGCACCGGTGATTGAGGCCAGTCTATCCCTGTGGTCTGGGGCCGGGCTCATTAAAAACGACATGGAGATGACGCGAATGCGACAAGGCGTCAATCAGTGTGGCTGTCACAGACAATAGATGACATGTAACTGGTGCCGCTGGCCGCACTCTGAAAGGGAGCAGTTACACAGTTCGTTTGACAGTCCCGGTGAAAAAAAAGTAGAAATAATCCCCCGTAGTTAATACAGAGAAATCAAAAATGCAAAAATTACTAACTAATCTTTTTCAGAATTATGGCTTTATAGATACGACTAATAGCCAGCACAACAGCACCATTCAACTCTTTTCATCTATTTTTAATAGTTCAGCACACAAAAATTTAGAAAAACTTATACTGGACTTTGCTACTTCAACTCGGAACAAACAAGGAATAACTGGGCGAATTAAGATTGATAATTCAGCCACACAGAGCAAACCCAGCAACAAGATAAAATTTTATCATTCAGATATTAGCGGAACTCACACCTTCATATTCGAGCTATACCTTATAAAAACTAAAAAAGAAATCCATATACGCCTCCCCTCCAAAGCAGGGAACAACCATATATCCAAACCAGCATCTACAAACCATACCACCCCAGATAAAAACAAGGAGTTCTATAGAATAAAAGTCTTAGACAAAATGGAAGATATACAGAATATTCTAGATGCACATAATCATATAAAAATATTATCACGTTAAACCTGAGACATTTACCGTTGAAAAAACCAATTGTCGGCTACCACAAGGACGAAGAACAGCACTGGGTAGCACGTCTGGCCTGTGGCCATAATCAGCATGTGCGCCATGATCCCCCCTGGCAAAACCGCCCCTGGGTTATTACCGAGCAGGGTCGTCAGGCCATGCGGGGGGCTGAACTTGAATGCAGGAAATGCGATGAGGGTGCGCCGAGGGACTGGACTACTGAATGACGACACAGTGCCATGAACCATTCCAGATCATGGCCCACTCATATCCTGTCAACCGCCCCGCCGTACAGGATTCTCTATGCACCCGCGACTGCGCCTGATCTCCACTGATAACAACAATGCTGCCCAGCCCGTGCAATCTTCCAGTTTGCTAGCCACGCCGTTACATACTCCCCTGCAACATCTGCGCAATGACCCGGTGATCAAACGCTTTTTTGATCAGGTGCCTGCTCATGTGGCGGACTCTTTTGATGAGCACCAGCTGCGCTATATCCGGCTGGCGCTGAACTCCCGCGCCTGGGGTAATCACTCTATCGATATGCGCGGCTCGCTGGCCTTCCCCTTTCTGCCCAGACAACTCTACTTTGTGCTGCTGATGGGCGTTAACCGCCGCGGCGTCAGCAAAAAGGAAAAGTGGCTGTCAATGCTGTTTACCTCTGCCTCGGTGCTGGGATTTGGCTGCTTCTGCGTGCTGCTCGGTGGTCTGGTGACCTATCTGGCCAACACCGCGGCGGCTGTTGATCAGCTGCCACCGGAACTGCTTGATCTGTGGGACTGGCTGGCGATGAAACTGGGCTGGGGCATTCGCTGATTACGCCGGTGGGTCATCCCACAGCGGCTGATCGCCACCTAACTGGTCGGCAAGAAAGTCGATAAAAACCCGCGTTTTCGCAGGCAGATGCCTGCGCTCGGGGAACATCGCATAAGCTGCGTGCAGTGGCAGCGGGTAGTCCGGCAGCAGCGACACCAGCCTGCCGGCCGCGAGATCCGGCCCGACGATAAAGGTCGGCATCTGGCAAATCCCCAGCCCTGCCACCAGTGCTTCGCGCAGAGCCTCGCTGTTATTGACCTGAAAATTCCCGCGAGGCTGCACCCGCACCGGGCCGTCGCTACTGTTGAAGGTCCACTCGGCGCCACCGCGAAACAGCGAATAGAACAGGCAATTATGCTGGCGCAGATCATCCGGCGTGAGTGGTACACCGTACTGCTGCAGATACGCCGGTGAGGCACAGAGCACGCTGCGCACCGGCGCCAGACGCCGCGCTATCAGCCGCGATTCGGGAATATGGCCAATACGAATCGCCAGATCGAAACCGCCCTCGACCAGATCGACCATGTTGTCGTCCATCACCATCTGCAGCTGAATACCGGGATAACGCCGCAGAAATGCGCTCACCAGCGGCGCAATATGCAGGCGGCCGAACACCATCGGCGTGCTGACTTTGAGTACCCCCTGCGGCTGCCCTTGTAGCTGGCTGATGGCATCTTCGCCTTCCTGCGCCAGCGTCAGTGCTCCGCGCACATACTCGAAATACTGCTCGCCCGCTTCGGTCAGGCTCAGGCTACGGGTCGTACGCTGCAGCAGGCGCGCACCCAGGGTTTCTTCCAGCTGGCTGATCCGCTTGCTGACGGCGGACTTGGTAATGCCCAGCCGCTGCCCTGCCGCTGAAAAACTGCCGCTTTCCACCACCGCGACAAACACCGGGATGGCGGAGAAGCTGTCCACACTGCTCATTGCTGTCCTCTCCCCTGGCCGGCGCCCAAATAGTCAACTTTTACTCAACAACAGGTTTCTCTGACAGCGGATTATAGCCAGCCCTGTTTCAGCGTACAGTGGCGCCTCTGTTAGTCGCCCCGCCCATTTAGCTATCTATTGTCAGGAGAGCAATACCGATGTTTCCCATGCTGAAAGGCTCCACCAATCTGCTGCTGGCGCTGCTGGGCGGCGTATTACTGGCACTGATGATCAAACTGAATGGCGAGCTGGCACGGTACAGCTCGGCGTTGTTTTCCTCATGGGTGGCACATGGAGTCGGGGCACTGGCAGCCCTGTTGATTGTCCGCCTGATCTCAACAACATCGGCCCGGCATCACGCCATTTCATCCCCCGGCAAAGCCCCGCGCTGGAGCTATCTGGGTGGCATCCCGGGGGCGTTTACCGTGCTACTGGCCGGCGTAACCGTCAACAGCCCGCTGGGGCTGGCAGGCTCACTGGCGTTAATGATGGTCGGGCAGGTGATCTTTGGTCTGCTGACTGATCAGCGGGGATGGTTCGGTGTACCACGTCGCCCGCTGACCCGCCGCGATGGGCTGGTCACTGCCTGCGTACTGGCAGGCAGTGCACTGATTATTTTCAGCCGTTAATCCGTTACGAGAAGCAATCATGATTTCCTTTATCCTGCTGGCTCTGCTCAATGGTCTCTGTATTGGTGCCAGTCGTGCTATCAATGGCCGTCTGGGCAGCCATATTGGCGCCTTCCCTACCTCCTGGTGGAACCATGCGGTGGGTTTTGCCCTGCTGTCAGCCCTGTTGCTGCTGACACCCGGGTCCACACCTGCTCTGCTGCAGACATTGCACTCAGCGCCCTTACTCAGCTACGCGGGGGGAGTTATCGGCGTACTGTTTGTGGCACTGAACAGCCATGTGCTGCCCCGCATCGGCACCACCAGAACCGCCGTTCTGGTGATCAGCGGCCAGATGGTGACTGGCGTGCTGCTCGACTTTCACGGGCAGTGGCACGCTTCCACCCTAGCCCAGCTGACAGGCGTGGCCCTGATTGTCGTTGGTATTTATCTGTCGCGCAGACCGGTAAAACCTGCAGCATCACTGGCAACGCGGTAACGCAAGACTGACCAGCCCAGAGCCTGCCCACAGGGAGTGAGGCAAGAACTGTGGAAGTGAGGGGGCGTGATCTGGTTATCACTTCTGCGGCAGGCTAACATCCGCGCACGGTTATCTAAAAACAACAAAAGCCATCTATGCTTAACGCTCTATCCTTAAAGGAGTTTCAAGGATGACTTCAGTGCGTTCGCTGGGAGTCCGCTGTCTGGCGCTCCTGGCATTGGGCTGTTCGACTGCCCATGCGGAGACTCAGGTGCTGCAGGGCATCCTGGGCAAAACCCCTGTTACCGTCGAGCTGACGCTGGACGATCCCAATGCGGTATCCGGCCGCTACTTCTATCAGAAATACCACAGTGACATCGCCCTCGATGGCCAGCTGGATGCCAGCGGCACCCTGCGCATGAGCGAAAATCAACAGTACGGTGATGAACAGTCGCAACAGCCCTGGACACTGCACCGTAACAACGATGGCAGCTGGAGCGGCACCTGGCAGCGCAAGAATCAAACCCTGCCCATTCGACTGACTCCCGCCCGCCAGCCCGCACTGGACGAACAGGAACAGGCCTCGACCTACCTGAACAGCCTCGCCAAAGACTCCCTCTATGATCTGATTCGCCTTGCCGATCTGGCGTTCACCAAGGGCAAGACCGAGAAGTTTATGGGTTACCAGCTGCAATGGTGGACCGAACCCACCTCCAAAATCAGCCTGTTTACCTGGCTGAGCGGCCCGCAGGGGGTCGATCTGACGCTAATCAATCAGGTACTGCGTGACAAACAGTGGCAGGAAGTCACCAGCTATTTTGAGTGCATGCTGGGGGGCAGCCAGACCGGTGGTGGGGATTTCGAACAGACGCTGAAACCGATGTACTTCAATACCTCCGTCATGAGCGTCAGCGTCTTTACCAGTTATTTCTGCGGCGGCGCCCATCCTGATTTTGGTGATAACCCCATCAATCTGGACGTGCATACCGGTAAGGAGCTGACGCTGGAAGATGTGTTCTGGCTGGGTGACGGCAAACCGATTCATTACAACGACCGCACCTACGAGAACTTCGATGAGTTCAGCAAATACCGCAGTGATGTCTTCGCTCCGTGGATCATGAGCTATTTCAGCAAGCTCTACCCCAAGGACATGGGCGTCAATCAGGCCAAGTCGGAAGATGACTGCGACTATCAGGACAGCGATGTCTGGCAGTTTGTGCCCTGGTACTTCACCGCCAAAGGGCTCTATATCAGCCCCTACTTTGCTCGTGTTGCCCGCGCCTGCGAGTACCCCGACTGGCCCTATCTGCCCTACAGCGAAGTGAAGAAGCACCCCGGCGATATCGCCCTGACCCTGCCCTGATAACGAAAAAGCCTGATACGGTCTATCCCGGATCAGGCTCTGCCGTTCCTAACCTGTGCCGTATGGCCGACGCCAGCAGATCAGCCATACCGGGAACTTCTGCTCACGATCTCGCGAGCTAAGGCCAGACAAGGCGAAAAGAACTGAGGAAGCGGAGTTTACTTGTGTAAATGAGCATTCCGAAGGTGCTTTCAACGCCGTATGGCCGACGCGCAGCAGATCGTGTTTTAGCCTTTAACGCACACCACCTGCCGCAGCGTATACACCACCTCCACCAGATCCTGCTGGGCGGCCATCACGGCGTCGATGTCCTTGTACGCTGCCGGGCTTTCATCAATGACGTCACTGTCTTTGCGGCATTCCACATGCGCGGTCGCGGCAACATGCTGATCCAGAGTGATGCTCTTCTTCGCCTCAGTACGCGACATCATGCGCCCGGCACCATGGCTGCAGGAGCAGAAGCTTTCGGTATTCCCCTTACCCCGCACGATAAATGAACGCGCCCCCATACTGCCGGGGATGATCCCCAGTTGCCCCTGCTGAGCACTGACGGCGCCCTTACGTGTCAGCCACACCGTCTGGCCGAAATGCTGCTCCTGCTGCACATAGTTGTGGTGGCAGTTGATAGCCTCTTCCTCTACCACCAGCGGCTTGCCCAGTGTTCTTGCCAGCGCCTGCAGGCTGCGCTGCATCATGGTCTGGCGGTTAAGACGGGCGTAATCCTGTGCCCAGCCGACGGCTTCCACATAATCCGCAAAGTGCTGGGAGCCTTCCTGCAGATAGGCCAGATTGTCATCAGGCAACTGTCTCTGATGGCGCTCCATTTCCTTCTTCGCCAGCTGGATAAAGTGCATGCCGATAAAGTTACCCACACCACGGGAGCCCGAGTGCAGCATGATCCACACCCGCTCCGCCTCATCCAGACAGACCTCGATAAAGTGATTACCGGTGCCCAGCGTGCCGAGATGGCTGAGATGGTTGCTCTTCGCCAGCTTGGGGTGCTTGTCGCACAACGCCCTGAACCGCGGTGCCAGCCATTTCCAGCTCTGCTGCACATCCTCCGGCACATCATGCCAGCTGCCTTTATCACGCTTGCTGCGTCCGACTGAACGGCCGTGAGGGATACAGCGCTCCAGTTCACTGCGCAGCGTTGCCAGTGTGTCGGGCAGGTCACGGGCGTGTACATCCGTGCGTACCGCCACCATTCCACAGCCGATATCCACTCCCACCGCCGCAGGAATAATGGCCCCGACGGTCGGCAGCACTGAGCCAATGGTGGCGCCCATACCCACATGCACATCAGGCATGGCCGCTACCCACGGCCCGACAAAGGGCAGCTGGGCGATATTCATCAGCTGCTGACGGGCACCGTCATCAAAGGCGACTCCCTGCGTCCAGCTTTTGATCAGACCCCCGCCGGGGCTGGTGAAGGATTGGTAGGTCATGGTGTTTTTCCTGTTACTCGTAGGTTGTGTCAGTACACCTCTCTGATAACAAGATCAGTGCCAGCTCCTGAAAACTAATTAACCTATTGTTTTTATTTGGATTTTATAAAAATCAACCCGATCATCCCGGTGGATTTTTATCTGATCCGATAAGCCTGCTATTTATTAAGATCATCAAAAGTCAGCCCGAATCGAGCCAGATACTGTCGCAGCCGGTGGGCATCATTATTTGAACTTTTACGCTCCCGGGAGCGATTAAACAGACGTCTGCCCGCTTCTGACTGGCTGGCACTGTCACGACAGACGGCGACCACCTTGCGCAGCTGGTATTCGTCGAACAGATCAATACTGGCCAGCTGCTCTGCGTCCAGCACCTCATCCAGCGCAGGCAGATCCTCCTGCGGTTGCCGCCGCCAGCCACGCTGCAGCCGTTGCTTCTCTTCGGCCACGATGTCTTCGTTGATACGCCCGCCTTCGGCCAGTGTGGCCATGCGCTGCACACTGGCATTGAGATCACGAAAATTCCCCAGCCACAGCGCATCGCCGTGCTGGGCAAACTGCAGATACTGCTCACGGGCGGCGCGGTTAAACCCCACCTTGCAGCCCAGCAACTCAGTGGCCTGCTGCAGCTCATACTCCAGATTGGGCGCAATATCCTCACGCCGGTGACGCAGGCCCGGCAGCTCGTAGCTCCACAGATTAATGCGCGCCAGCAGATCCTCGCGAAAACGCCCGGCCTCCACTTCCAGCTGCAGATCACGATTGGTTCCGGCAATCAGCTGAAAATCACTCTGCACCGGGTGATCCGCCCCCACCGGATAGAAGCTCTTTTCTTCGATGGCATGCAGCAGCATGGCCTGCTCATCCAGCCCCAGCTCACCAATTTCATCCAGAAACAACAGCCCCCTGTCTGCCCGTGCCAGCAACCCCTTGCGCGCCTGCTGCGCACCGGTAAACGCCCCTCGCTGATGGCCAAACAGGGCCGACATGGCACTGTCACCACGCAAGGTGGCGCAGTTGATGGCCACAAACTCACCGCGCACTGAGCCCCGTCGCTGCTTGAGCTGGTAAATACGCTTGGCCAGCTGCGACTTACCGGCACCGGTTGGCCCGGTAATCAGAATCGGCGCCACCGAACGAATGGCAACCCGCTCTATTTGCTGAATCATGGCGTTGAACTGGGCATTACGGGTATCGATCCCCGATTTCAGAAAGTCGGCTCCCTCCAGATGCTGACGGCGGAAGCGCGAGCCGAGGACATCGTATTTGGACAGATCCAGATCAATCAGCTGAACGGTACCCGCCGGGTTGCCCCCTTCGCGGTCAGGCGCCGTCTGCATCAGCACCGCAGGAATGTAATTGGCCTCACACAGCAGGAACCAGCAAATCTGGGTAACGTGAGTGCCGGTAGTGATATGCAGGAAGTAACGCTCTTCTTCCGGGTTGAACGGATAGTGCTCGGCAAAATCCAGCAGCACCGCATAGACCTGCGCAAAGTCCCAGGGATCAGGCAGGCTGACCTGATGCAACTGCACCTCGGTGCTGGCTGACACACTGGTCATGTCGGCACCGACGTTGTTTGCCAGCCGGCTGTCGCGCGCATCGTGCAGCAAGACAAAGCGATCAACCGCCAGCTCAGGCTGCATCACACACGCCACCGAAGGTCGCCACAGCTGCCAGCGCTTTTTGCCCTTGCCCATGCTGTCCTTGGCGCTACCGAGAAAACCGATCACGACGTTTTTCATCTCTTATCCTTTCCGATAAAAAGCGATTTCATTCGATCAGAAATAGCTGCTTCGTTCAACGTCGGGATACATATCAACCTTACTCATTAATAAATTTATCTATTATTAATCAATGAGTTATATGAATTTTATCGAACCAATCACAAGACTGGCACAGTGCTGGCAATAGTACAGGAGATGATCGAGATTGCTGTGGCGCTGGCTCACAACCCAGGCTGGCATCCCTTCCCTGAAGCAGGATGTACCGCGACTCACTCCAGACCATCACGCCTGATAGCTCAATGGCAGAGCGGCCAAAACGGCAGAAACGGGTTCGATTCCCGTTCAGGCTCACCGGAAAGTCATGAGACTGGGGTTCGAATCCCTAACCTACTTAAACACGAGGTGTGAACGCCTGCTGTGTCGTGGCTTTGAGCCATCCACTGCCGGCCAGTAACACCGCCCTCTCAGGTCGTAACCCGGCTGACTGCGGGCAGCGCCACACGACATGCGGCAAGGATGCCGCCGCGCTACAGGGATAGCTGTTTCGTGTGCCGATGCCTGACAGACCGGGTTCCCCTGAGGGTTCATTACCCCAATACAGATTTAACAGGTCGTTGAAAATCTATCTGCGTTGCCGAATACCGCGTCAAAAACAGGCTCACAGCCAAAGGCTGAACGTGCTTTAGCACGGCCCCGAAGGGGCGAGCGGAGCGAGTCAAATGCTCATTTAGTCCACTAAACTCCGCTTTTTCGCCTGTTTCTTGTGCCCTCGGGGTATTTCCTTGTCTCGGCTACCTCGATAACGTTTTTCAACAGCCTGCTAGAGGACTCAATCATGTTGATAAAGAAAATGCAGGTTGCCGACGAAGAACGTGTGCTGCTATACCGCCAGCGCCAGTTGCAGCAGGTGCTGCAACCCGGCAGCTACCGCTTCTATGATCTGCACAACGAGCTGACCAGCGAAGTGCTGAATATCAACAGCATCGACATCCAGCACGTCAATCTCGATGTACTGCTGACCAAACCGGCCTTCCGTGATCTGGTGGATGTGCATCAGCTGGCAGCCGACGAGGCCGGGCTGCTATGGCTGGATAATCAGCCGCACTTGCTGCTGGAGCCACTGCGCCGTCTGGTGACCTGGAAGGGCAACACCGGCCTGCGCGTGGAGATTTTCCCGTTGCAACAGCTGCTGCCGCTGAGCAATGACCTGCTGTCCGCCCTGATGCGCCGCAACCTGCTGCGTGCCAATGGCCACACCGGGGTATTCCAGCTGACAGTGGCGGAGCAATCCGTTGCCCTGCTGTATGAAAACGGCATCCTGCTGCAGACGCTGCAACCCGGACGCTATGGCTACTGGGCTTTCAACCGCGAGCTGAGTGCACAGGTCTATGACCTCAAATGGCAGGCACTGGATATCAGCGGCCAGGAAATCCTGACCAGGGATCGCGTCAGCCTGCGTATCAACCTGACCGCTGCGTATCGCATCACCGATCCGGTGCGACTGGCTGAGCAGGTCAAGACACCGGCGGATCATCTGTATCGTCGTTTGCAGCTGGCCCTGAGTGAAACCGTGGGCACCCGCACGCTGGATGCCCTGCTGGCCGATAAGGATGCCATCACCAGGGCCGTCGATAAGGCCGTGCGCGGCTATGCCGAATCACTGGGCCTGCAGCTGGAGCAGGTCGGCATCAAAGACATCATCCTGCCGGGTGAGATGAAGGACATCCTCAATCAGGTCGTTCAGGCAGAAAAAGCCGCCGAAGCCAACCTGATCAAACGCCGTGAAGAAACCGCCGCGACCCGCTCGCTGCATAACACCGCGAAAATGCTGGAGAACAACCCGGTCTTACTGCGCCTGAAAGAGCTCGAAGCACTGGAGCGTGTGGCGGAGCGTATCAACCATCTGAACGTCTACGGCGGGCTGGATCAGGTGATGAACGGGCTGGTGACGTTAGGCCCAAGCCCCGTCGCATCGGCAAGACCGAACAAAAGTTGATTAACAGGCTATTGAAAATCTATCTGCGTTGCCGAATACCGCGTCAAAAACAGGCTCAAAATGCTCATTTAGTCCACTAAACTCCGCTTTTTCGCCTGTTTCTTGTGCCCTTGGGGTATTTCCTTGTCTCGGCTTCCTCGATAACGTTTTTCAACAGCCTGATAAGGGCGAACACGTAGTGAGCTGCTGCTCACGGCCCAGGGAGGGAACACCATGCAAGACAAAATTCTGCAGACACTGGCAGCACTGGAACAACCGCAAAGGA
Organism: Pokkaliibacter sp. MBI-7; assembly: GCF_029846635.1. Classification (NCBI taxonomy): domain Bacteria; kingdom Pseudomonadati; phylum Pseudomonadota; class Gammaproteobacteria; order Oceanospirillales; family Balneatrichaceae; genus Pokkaliibacter; species Pokkaliibacter sp. MBI-7. The sequence goes on from NZ_JARVTG010000001.1 coordinate 526,460, forward strand.
TGCGCATCCTGTTCGCCTGTGAATCCGGCAGCCGTGCCTGGCACTGCGCCTCGGCGGACAGCGACTACGACGTGCGTTTTATCTACGTCAGACCACTGCCCCACTATCTGAGCATTGGCCAGCACCCCGACACCTTCAGCCAGCCCGTCAGTGACCGTCTCGACCTGCACGGCTGGGATGTACGCAAGGCGCTGGCCTTGCTGCGCAGCAGTAACCCGAGCCTGCTGGAATGGTTGCACTCGAGCGTGGTTTACCGCGCGGATGAGCCCTGGCTGACCGCCTGCCGGGCACTGGCAGCGCAGAGCTTTCGGCCACGGCCACTGTTTCATCACTATCTGGCCATGGCGCACAACAACCGACAGACATCCGCTGACTGGACCGCCAAACGCTATCTCTACGTGCTGCGCCCCCTGCTGTGCGCCTGGTGGCTGGTGCATTACCAGCGTATGCCACCACTGGCTGTGGATGCCCTGTGCGATGGATTACCGCTGGATACATCGCAGCGGGAAAGCATGGCCACGCTGCTCTGCGCCAGGCGCGGGGCTACGGAGCAACAGCCAGTCCAGCGCTACCCCATACTGGATGCACTGATAGCAACACTGACCATTCGTCTGCCCGAACAGCCGCCAGCGATCCGGCCTCCCGCCGACATGGCGCTGTTCGATGAGTTTTTGCTGCACACTGTGGTGCCGCCCCTTCAGCCAGCCTGACAGCTGACAGCCTCTGCAACGCACGGCGGATAAACGCAACACATCCCAGCATTTCGTCGCTGGTTTATGCCGGTCAGCGGCATAGCATGTGACAGGTGGCGAACAGGTAGCGAAGGAGTTTGCGATGAATCGTCTGCACTATATCTACGATCCGCTGTGTGGCTGGTGTTACGGTGCCGCGTCGCTGGCCCGCACGGCGGCGACCATGAGTGATCTGCCATTGTATTTGCATGCCGGCGGCATGCTCACCGGCCACAACGTACGGCGCGCAACGGACATGCGCGAGTTTGAACTGTCCAATGACCTGCGCATTGCTGAGCTGAGCGGGCAGGCGTTTGGTAAAGAGTATCTTGATGGCCTGCTCAACGACCCCGATGCGCTGTTTGATTCAACGCCGCCAACGGCAGGCATTCTGGCGGTCAATCTGGTCACCGATCAGCCACTGGATATGCTGGATGCGATTCAGCATGCCCTCTACCACGACGGCAAAAGCATTACCGATAAGGAAACCCTGAGCGGGCTGGCGGTGCAGGTCGGCGTCGACCATGATCTGTTTCTCGCCGCTTATGGGGATGTGCAGGGCAAGGCCACCGAAGAACATATCGCCGAGACCCGGCAGTTACTGGCTCGTATCGGCGGGCGCAGCTTCCCTACCTTTATTCTCGAACAGGATGACGGCTATCACGCCCTTGAATTCACCCGCTATCTGGGCCAGCCGCAGCAGTGGCATGACTATCTGCGTGCTCTGTTAAGCGGCGATCACCGCCCCACCAGCCCATTACACTGACTCTCTTCAGCACGTTAGTGACCAAAGGGAGCCTGCGCTCCCTTTCTTTATTACTGGCTCTGCCGTTTATACGCCGCCATCTGCGCACCACACTGCCTCATTGTTGCCCCGATCAGCAGGGTTCAGCCTTGGCAGCAGCGGCCGTGACCGCAGGCTGGGGGTTGGACAGCGCCTGCTGCACCTTCCGCGCCTGCAGCATATTATGGCGCCCGATAAAGATCACCGATGCCAGAATCACCAGACTCCCCACCACTGTCATCAGATCGGGGATTTCATCGAAGATCAGCCAGCCAAACAGATACGCCAGTGGCAGGTTGAGGTAACTGAGGTTGGCAATACTGGCCATCGACCCCACCCGCAGCGCACTGATCCACAGGTAGTTATACAGGCAGCCGGAACCGGCAATGGCGAAGATCAGCAGCCACAGTTGCGGCGTCATCGGCTTCCATTCGCTATAGGCCATGGGCGCCGTGAACAACGCTGTTAATACCGACAGCCAGAAGATCAGGCTGAAGGTGGTTTCATGCTTGCCATAGCCCTTGGTCATCACCTGACAGGTCGCAAACCCCAGCGCGCCCAGCAGTGCCAGAAAGGGCACCGCGGTACTTTCCCAGCTCAGCGCATCAGCCGGACGGGCAATCAGCAGCACCCCGGCAAAGCCTGCCAGTGCCGCCAGCCAGTTCAGCGGTGAGATCTTTTCTTTCAGCAGCAGTGCCGCCAGCGGCAGCATAAACAGCGGCTCGGTAAAGAACAGGCTGATCGTCATCGCCAGTGGCAAGTGCGCCAGTGAATAGAACAGCATGTAAGAGCCGAGCCCCACCAGCACCACCCGCATAAAGTGGACGCGGGGGTTATGCCACGCCAGCGTGCGCCAGCCGACATGCAGGGCAAACGGCAGCAGCACAATAATATTGACGAACCAGCGCAGGAACAGCAGCTGCCAGGTAGCCAGCGCATCGCCGGTCAGCTTGATGCAGATATCCATCACCGAGCCGATCAGAATAGCGTTAAGAATCAACAGCATGGCATGTGATTCAGCAGAACGGGAGAAGAGCTTGAACATGATGGCGGGCCTACTCAAGAGCCGACGGCAGACTGGCGGCTGACAAGATACTGCGCTACTTTAGTGCGGCCCCGAAAAGGGGTAAAAGGAGTTCTTGTCTCACCCCTATGAGTTTTTCTCACGGATCATGCGTACCCAAGCCCTGCCCTCCCTCAAAGCCTTACAGGCCTTCGAGGCCGTCGCCCGCCATGGCAGCTTCTCCCGTGCCGCGGAAGAGCTGTTTGTCAGCCAGGGAGCCATCAGTAAACAGATCCGCAGCCTTGAATCGCACTTTCAGCTCAGCCTGTTCCATCGTGGCGCACAGGTCAGCCTGACCCCGGCAGGCGCCCGCCTGTTCGACCAGCTCTCGGGCGCTTTCAGCCAGATTCAGCAGGCCTGCCAGAGCATGGTGCCGACGGGAAAACTGGCGATAAAAGTCCCGATGACTTTCGCCGACCGCTGGTTTATCCCACTGCTGCGCCAGTGCGAGCAGGAGACGGGCCTGCGCCTGAACGTGACCTCGGCATGGCAGTACGATATAGACTTTCGCCGTGAGCAGTTCGATATGGCCATCATTTTTAATGACGTGCCGGGCGGTGATCATTCGGTTTATACCGAAACCCTGATCTGCGTAAAAAGCCCCCATTACCCCGGCCCGCGCCCCGGCGAAAGCACTGCTGACTGGCTGGCCCACGCCCACCTGATCTCCCCCTCACGCATTTTCAATGACTGGGACCGCTACCTCGACGCCCTCAGCCTGCCGCGTGCCATCGTCCAGCAGGCCTCGATGATCGCCACCGACTCCATGCTGTCAGCCATTCAGGCGGCCAGCCACGGTCAGGGGCTGGCCGTGGTGGATAAACTCTTTGTGCAGGAAGAATTGCAGAACGGCCGGCTGGAACAGATCGACCCGACCGAAGTGCAGCCGGGCGGCCACTATCAGCTGTGCTTTGCCAGCCACTGGAAAGGCACCCGCGAGCTGGACAGCCTCTACCGCTGGATGGTGGAGACACTGGAGAGGCAGACGGGGCAACCTGCTCAGGAGAAACGGCAGCGATAGGATGATTGCCTGTTGCGCCTCGGATGTGGTGTGATAGGCAGCGCGTGGATAAGCGCAAAATGCTCTTTAACAACAAAGGTTGTCAGATTACCTTCTGCAACATTCCAAAAAATCACCGTCAACCACTTGATTTCAAAAGAAATCTTGTCAAAAAAGCGGCGATTTTCGGGTGTTTTTCAGGGTCTGCCCTGTGGATAACCTGGGGCCGTCAAAAACCGGCTCGCAAGGCGTTGATGGTAAAAGAGAATTTTGGGGTGCTCCCGCAGACCCTCTGGCCGTTCAGGCCGTTACGACATGGTAGTGCTGTTGACGCTGCGCAAAAATGACATGCCCGCAGACCCTCTGGCCGTTCAGGCCGTTACGACTGTTTGTAGTTTTGAACTTCAGTGTGGGCACTACCCCGCAGACCCTCTGGCCGTTCAGGCCGTTACGACAGACGAACCAAACACTTCTGGATAGAGTCTTCTTTCCCGCAGACCCTCTGGCCGTTCAGGCCGTTACGACCCAGTGTCAGGACCATGGGCGTATCCGCTATGGGATCCCCGCAGACCCCCTGGCCGTTCAGGCCGTTACGACGAACTCAGAGCCTGCTCTACTTGGCGACGATTCAACTTCCCGCAGACCCTCTGGCCGTTCAGGCCGTTACGACTCTACGTGGTGCTTGTAGCGGGGCAGCAGCTCGTTCGGTCCCCCGCAGGCCCTCTGGCCGTTCAGGCCATTTTTCTACTTCCAGACGGCGGTAAACGGTGCGGTTCGTGCCTCACCGTCACCCTACCGCTGGGCTGATGTAGGGTGATGGTGAACGCAGTGAACCTCACCGTCTGCCACTCACATCGTTACTGCCAGATCAATAACACACCCTCCCCGATCACAACTCCCTGAAATTTATCTTGTTATGTTCACGCTGGATGGCTAAAACAGTGCAAAGCCTGTTTACAGTCATCCCCCTTCCGGTGGCGCTGTATGCCCCGCCGAGTGAAGGATTACAGAGGTTCCGCAGCGTGGCCGATACGACTCAAATACCCTGGTACAAACAAACTCTGCACCGCTCTACCTATTCCCTCAGTTTCAATACCCCTGCCTTTTTAGGTGATGCCGAACAATTCGGCGGCTGGCGCACGCCGCCTATCAAGGCGCTGCTGCGCTTCTGGTGGCGCATTGCCAGCTGGCCCGCCATGGAGGGTGATATCGCCAGATTGCGCGAAGCGGAAAAGGCATTGTTTGGGGGTATCGGGCAAAACGGGGAGGAGAAAAATGCTGCCCAGCGCAGTCTGGTGCAGTTGCGGTTGGAACCTTGGGAGGACGGAAAGCTGACGATAGACAACACGCTGCAAAGCTATAGTTACCTAGGCTACGGACCACTTGGCACCGATACCGAGGGTTCTAAAGAGCAAACAAAAGACACGCGAACGCGCAATGCCATTACCCCAGGCAGCCGTCACACCAAGCTGATCATTACTCACCCTGCTGACATCGACCTGACCCCGACCCTACAGCTCATACAATGGTTTGGCACATTGGGCAGCCGCAGCGCCAATGGCTGGGGTTCACTGCATATTGAAGAGCTGCAAACGGCGGTATCTCCCCTTCCCGTTGAATCCAATCTCAAAGCCTGTTTCAGCCATAACTGGCCCCATACCATCGGCTATGACGACACAGGGCTACTGATATGGAAAACGCCAGTACGCCCGTCTTGGGAGCAGGCAATGAAGCAACTTGCCCAGATCAAGAAAAGCATCCGCACCAAAGCCAAGGGTGAAGCTGACGGGGATGATGTCACACACTTCAGGTCTGAACCGCAGAAAGATCAAACAGCAGCAGGTGTGCACTTATTGGGCTATCCCGTGGGTGACAAACCGAAGAAAGGTAAACATCTGCCCACATGGAAGCTGGCTGAATGGCCAGATGATGCCCGAATTACCTCGCAGCTACGCTTTAAAGTGATACGTCAGCACCACAACGGCAAAGACCAATACTACGGTCTTATTTACCACCTGCCCCACTCCCTGCCCATCGAGCAGCCATGGCTGCAGGCCAACCAACTCTCTATCTGGCAAGCCCTCCACAAAGAACTGGATAGCAACACCCAGCTCAATGTGCAGCGTTTCACCCCCACCCAGCAAGGAGCCCAATAAACCATGACCACGGATAACACGCTCTGGTCAGTCAAACGGGCCGTCTGGGCCTCTGACCCGGTGATCAGCGCACTGCTGGGCGCCCCTGCTGCCCCCTCACCCCTGCACCAGTCGCTGATCGACAAGGCCCGGCAATGGGCAGGCTCAGCCGAGGTGCCACAGGGGTTGCCTGATGAAGACCCGTTATGGATGTTTCAACCCGGCCCCCCTTTTGAATGGCAGCATCCGCTGGATAGTGAAACGACAACACTCCTCACCGCAGGCACCGCATCAGACCAACGGGCAGTGGCTGCCGAACTCAATGCCCTGCTGCTGGAAAAGGACGACAAACAACGCGCTCTGGCCCTGTGGCGTTTTCTGCCGAGCCTGACCGAGCAGATCAGCAAATGCAGCCCTGAGCTGGCTGCACTCTGGCCGCGCTTGCCCTTGCACCGTCAGGTGCCGGGCTATAACCGCTGGGCGCATCTGGATTTAACCTGCGCGCTGGCCAGTGCCTTTACACTGGATGACGAGCACAACCCGGCCTTGCTGACCCTCTCCTTCGGCCCGGTGCAGTCTTTTATTGCCGCCGCCCGCACCAGTTCGGACCTGTGGGCCGGTTCGCACCTGCTCTCCACCATGGTGTGGGAAGGGCTTAAAGTGATTGTCAGCCACTGTGGGCCGGAGGCGGTGATCTTCCCCCATTTGCGCGGTATTCCCCTGTGTGACCTGTGGCTGACCGAGCAGGGTATTGAGGCAGCGCTGTTTGATGGTGAGCACTGGCGGCACCGCCAGTCAGATGCCAACTCGCTGTTTTCTGCCGCCCTGCCCAACAAGATTGTGGCGCTGGTGCCGCACAGCAAAGCGCAGCAACTGGCGGAACAGATACAGCAAGTGGTGCGTGACTGGGTGCAAACGACTGCCACGGCCTGCTTCGAGAACTTGCTCAGCTATGTGGGTGAAGAAAAAGCCAGCGGCCAGTACGGCTATCAACAACTGCAACAGCAGCTTGAGCACTTCCCCGATATCAGCTGGGCGGTGGTGCCTTTTAGCCCACTGGTCACAGCACAGGGAGGCAGCCTGAATACCGATGAACTCAATGCCGCATTAGCACCGGCGAACACAGAAAACTTTATCACCCCCCGATTACTGCAGCCCGGCGCCGATGGCCGTTATCAGCCAACGCCCGCCACCTGCTACCCTGCACTGTACCGGCTGCTGGACCAGCTGGGCAGCGAGGCCAAAAGCCTGCGCGATTTTACCCCCCATGATGCCCACGGCTATCGCTGCTCCCTGACCGGCGAAAGCGAATGGCTAAGTGCCGCCACCAGCCGAGAAGCCGCAACAGACGAGCTAGGCACCGCGCCTAAAAAGCGCATCGATACCCTGTGGGCAGAGGCGGTGAAAAAAGGCCGCCGCTATGGTTTGAAAAAGGGCGAACATCTGGGGGCGCTGGCCATGTTTAAGCGCCTGTGGCCCAGCCACTTTGTCGAACAGATCAAAAATCATCCGGCAGTGGAGATAGAAGACTTAAACCGCTTTATCGTCTCCACCCATACCTTTGCTATCGCCACCTCGCTTAACCGGCTGCTGGAAAAATCCGCACAGCCAGATGCTCTGCCCGCCGACGGGCTGGAAAAACTAGAGAAACTTGCGGGATTGATAAAAGACTCCGACAAAGGCGAAGAAAAAGAACTCTGGTCAGCGCTGCCTGCCAAGCTGGCCAAAAGCTTGAGCAATTCCAAGCTGACAGAGGATCAGCAGCGGCATATTCGCCAGCTACCAATACGGCTGGATGAACTGAAAGCCGACAAGAACGACGATGCCAGCCTGGAAGAGCTGGAAAAGCTGAAAAAGCTGGAGGAGGCCATCAAAAAACAACTGGGCGACAGGGTCGAAACCTACTACGCCCTGATTCTGATGGATGGCGACAATATGGGCGCCTGGATCAGCGGCGAGCCACTCAGCGATGGCACCGCAACCAGCGCCTGCTATTCCCGCCTCTGGCCGGGCGGTGCTGCCGACTCCCCCCTCGGCCAGTGTCGTCACCCCGGTTCACCGGCACGCCATCTGACTATCTCCGCGGCACTCAACCACTTCTCGCTGCATCTGGCCCGCTACGTGGTCGAAGAGCTGTGCAGCGGCAAGCTGCTGTACGCCGGGGGTGACGACGTGATGGCGATGGTCTCCATCGACGACCTGCTCAAGGCCATGCTGCTATTGCGGCTGGTCTATAGCGGTGACTGGCAGGGCGACTGGCCCACGGTGTTACCGCAACCAGAAGAGCTGAACCTGCACCACGGTGTGGCCACACTGAACGGTAAAACCTACCCGCTGATGGGGCGCAAAGCGACGGCTTCCATGGGCGCGGTAGTGGCTCACCATCAGGCGCCACTGGGCATGGTGCTGCGCCAGCTGCGTGAGAGCGAGAAACGCGCCAAAAGCCATGGCCGTAATGCCTTTAGCCTGAGCATATTGAAACGCGCTGGCGGCAGCCTTGACCTGACCAGCCGCTGGCATCGGCCTGACCTCACCAGTGATCAGCCAGATCAGGAGCACTACCAGCCCATGCTGCAACTGCTGGCGCTGCGCGAGCTGTTTGCTAAGGGTCATATCTCACGGCGGGCGGTCTATCAGCTGGAAGAAAAGCTGCGCAATATCCCACCCTGCCCGGCGTCAGAGAGCGGCCAAGGGTTCACCCGTGGTGACTATAAAGCCCTGCTGGCACAGCAAATCGGCTACCAGCTACTGCGCCAGAGCAGTGCAAGCGGCGACTCCATCCGAAAAGAGCGCCAGAAGCAGGGTGAGCAGCTGACCGAGATGGTGATGGCCTTGTGTGAGGCATCCGCCACAGGCAGCCCGCCCGCCAATCGCCCAACGCCTGCCGAGTTGGCCCTGAACTTTCTACAGGTGGCGGAATACCTCGGACGCGAAGGCCGCACGGAAGAACGCCCAGCCACCGATGCCGCCACGGCACAAGCACAGCCACAAGGAATACCCGCATGAGTGACGACCGCTTTATTCAGCCGGTGGATGTGCTGTATCTGCGCGGCAATCGCCTGTTTGATGGTGCAGGGGATTACAGCGAAGCACAGATGCCGCCCTGGCCCTCAATGATGTCGGGCGCCCTGCGCGCGCGGATTCTGGAAGATGACGAGAGTTTTGATAGTGAGCAATACCGAAAAAGCGGCCACTACACCACCAACCTTAAGGTAGAAAAAGCCATTGGCACCCTGAAAACGCCCGGCAGTTTTACCCTGGAGCTGTTTACGCTGGCCAAACGCGATCAGTCAGGCAAAGGCTACGAGGTGTACCTCCCCGCGCCAGCAGACCTGTTTGTCTACCGGGACAATAACCACCAGGCCATCACCGCCTGCTATCAGCACCCCACCCCGCCGCACAGTGCGATTCGCACCAGCGCCACCTTGCCCATGCTGCCCCGGCTGCAACACGCCCTGCGGCAAAAGCCGGAAAGCGGCTACTGGCTGACCCTCGCGGGCCTTACCGCCTGGGCCAGCGGCAAGGCCGTTAAAAAAGACGAGCTGATCAGCAGCAGCGCCTTATGGAAGCGCGATACCCGCCTCGGTATTGCCCTCGATGGCCACAGCCGCACCGCAGCGGAAAGCCAGCTCTACACCAGTGAAACGGTGGCGCTGGCCGAGGATGTCGGCTTTATCGCCCGTGTCAGCGGCGCCGGGGGCGTGCTGCCCGGCAACGGTCTGCTGCGCCTCGGTGGCGATGGCCGCGCAGCCAGTCTGGAGACTGCCTCATTCACCCTGCCCGAGACAGATCTGGACGGCATCGCCAACAGCAAAGGCTTCCGGGTGCTGACCCTCAGCCCTTGCTTGTTTAAAGAGGGCTGGCTACCCAATGGCGTCACCCTGCAATCCGGTCACACTTACCGCCTTGATGCCGGTGCACTGCAGGCCACGCTGGTCTGCGCCGCCGTGGATCGCCCGCAGGTAATCAGTGGCTGGAATCTGGCGGAGAAAAAGCCCAAGGCCGCCAGCCGCTTTGTGCCTGCTGGCAGCGTCTACTGGTTTACGCTGGCTGATGACGTGCCCCGTGCCGCCCTCGATACCCTGCACGATGACCTGTCGGAGCGGTTTGCCCCGCTCGACGGGCAACGCCTTGCCGAAGGCTTTAACCGCATAATGCTGGCCCCCTGGGCACCCACTACTTCCGGGAAATAATCATGTTTCAAGCCTCTGCTACTCTGTTTTTCTATGCCATCAGCCCGGTACACGCCGGTGCGGGCACCGCGCTGGGCGTTATTGATAACCCCATTCAGCGTGAGCGCCATACTGACTTCCCCATCATTGCCGGGTCAGGCATTAAAGGCGCCATCCGCCATCACTTCTGGGCCGAAGCAGCGGGTAACCCACCGGAACCCGTGCAATCCGAAGACGCTACCGACAAGGACGGAACGAAGCCGAAAAGCAAAGTACACACGCTGGTAGAGCGTATCTTTGGCCCGGATTCGCAAAGCGGTGAAGGCTTTGCCGGAGCCATCAGCTTTGGCGATGCCCAGCTGGTGGCCTTCCCCGTGCGCAGCATCAAAGGCGGCTTTGTCTACGCCACCTGCCCGCTGGCACTGGCACGGCTTCAGCGGCTACTGACCATCACCGGCCAGCAGGCTGACTGGACTTTTCCCGATAACAGCACGCTAAAGGACAAGGCCCTGTGTGCCGGTGCTGAACCGCTGTTAAACGCTGACACGCTGGTACTGGAAACCTTTACCTATAAAGCGAAAACCAACGACGACGTAAAAGCTCTGGCCAAGTGGCTGGCACAAGCGGTTTTTGGTAAAGACAAGGAAGGCGACTACTTCCACGACAAGCTGGCTAACGAGCTGGTGGTACTGAGCGATGACGACCTCAGCTACTTTGTGCGCAACGCCACCGTGGTCGAGCCCCATGTACGCATCAATGACGAGACCGGCACCGCCGACGATGGCGGCCTGTTTTATACCGAAAACCTGCCGCCGGAAACCCTGCTGGCCACGGCCCTGTTTGCCAGTAAGGAGAGAACCAGCGACAACCAGCGTGCGCAGGCTCGCGCCTATGAGGCGGAAGATGTGATGCGTTTTGTGCTGGAAGGAGATGGCCAGAAGCATCAGGGGCTACTGGATAGCAAGGTGATCCAGCTCGGTGGCGATGCCACCACCGGTCGCGGGCTGGTGCAGGTGAGTGCATTGCAGGAACAAGGTGGCCAGCCATGAGCAAGAAGCCTAAAACCAACTCCCCCAAAATCACGGTGCAGGTAAAGCAAAAAGTGACTGCCCCACAGCCAACGGCTACCACCAGCGACCACACCCTTACGCCCATCAAGCTCGATACTGATCAGGCCCCCTCCGCCTTTGCCTGGCAGCAGGTCTGCAAGCACTACGCAGAATCTGAGGCTAAAGACGGCGACTTCGGCAGCTATGCCAATCTCTGCAAAGCGGTACCCGCGCTGATTATGAGCAATGGGCTGATGCAGACGCTGGCGTTTTTGCAGAGTAAATACAAAGAGGCACAACCCAAGAACGATTCAGAAGAAGAGCTGAGAAAAGCCAAAGAGAAAAATGCACGCACCCGCCATCATTCGTGGCTGCTGGAAGATGTATTTAAATGCCTCTCGCTCCTGCCCGCCGCCACTCCACTCACCTCGAAAAGCTATCAGGCTGCGATGAACAGTCTGGTAAACCAGAAATCCCTCGAATATCGCATGGCTACCGAACAGGCCATGGCCACCCTGCGCTGGTTACGCCAGTTTGCTTCCGCGCAGCAGGCATTGCTCGGTGACAAGAAGACGTCAGATAGCACAGTACAAGGTGAACCTCAGCCGGTGGAGCAGAACCATGGCTAAGAACAATGAGCAAGAGCAAGAGCAAGAGCAAATAACCCGTTGCTATGCCGTTCCCGACTACATAACTCCGTTACTTAAGAAAATAACGGAGTTATCGGAAGAGGATAAACATAAGGAAATGATGCCCCCCGGCCATCGCTTTGGACTGTACTTTAAGGGATGGCAACAAGCCTTCAAAAAGTCCGACGGGGAAGAAGTTCGTGTCGACTCAGTTAAAAACTGGTTACTGCATAAAGAACAAAAGAATGCGGCATTAAAGGAAGTCACTCTATTAGGAAAAACAGCCGAGCAGCTATCTGCCGCCCTGCTTAAACGTCAGCAAGCCATGACGTACAGCAGCACAGTCTTCTACCTTTATGCCCAAAACACCTCCCCCTTTATGACCGGCATGGGCAATGAGCACCCGGTGGAAAACGGCTTTGCCTTTCTCTCGCCCTACGGGGTGCCCTATCTGGCCGGGTCGGGGATTAAGGGCATGTTGCTGCGGGCGGCCAAGTATCTGGCAAAAAGCGCCATGCTGAAGGAGCACCAACACCAACGTGCTGGCTGGTCAGATGCGGCCATCAACACCTTGTTCGGCTCGGCAGACACTGACGAAGCAGGCAAGCCCATCCAAGGCCGGCAAGGTGCGCTGCGCTTTTGGGACTGCTTCCCGCAGGTCGCCAACAGCACACTTGCTGTAGAAATTATGACGCCCCATAACGGCGACTATTTGCAGGGCGACAGCACGCCGCATACCAGCGGCCAGCCGGTGCCGATTCCCTTTCTGGCGATACCGCCCAAATCGGACTTCCATTTCTTTATTCAGGCGGATGTATCCCGCTTAGCCCCACCGCTGCGAGATAGCTGGCAAGACATGTTAAAAGCGGCGTTCTTTGAGTTATTTCACTGGGTAGGGATGGGTGCCAAGACCGCTGTGGGTTATGGGCAGATGGACTTCAACCATGATGAACTCAGTGATGATGACAAGCAGTTTTATGTTAATAGGACGAAATTCCATCAAGAACAGCAACGAGCATTTGACCAAGAAAAAGAACGGGAACGCCAAAAGAAAGAAGAACAAGAGCGCAAGCTAAAAGCCGAAGAAGAAGCCAGACAGAAAGAGCGGCAGCGCATTGAAGAAGACGCTCGTAGACAAGCAGAGCTGGCAGGACTTGGTATGGGAGAAGAAGAATTTTTAGAGCAAGCAGGCATGGCTGAGTTACAGGGATACGTAAAAATAACTCAAAATAATAACCCCCTATTATTTAAAACACCAAAAGATATTGAGATATGGAATACGTTGCCTGCAGAAGTCATTAAAAAGTACAAAAAAAACAAAAAGCCAATATCCGTAATTTTTGACTACAAAAAGAAGGGACTTACGGCGCTCTCGCTAATAAATATTCGATTAGCACCAACCGCAGAGAGCAATTAATAAGGAGACTGGCATGAAAAAAGTAACCAACAAAGCAAAAAATGAATCTAATCAGAATGGACCAGAATATCTGCGTAATTGTTTCAAAGCGGAAGCAGGATCATTAAACGCAAAAATTCAATATGCCCGAAAATCCATTACCCATGATGGCATCATGGGTGCCATTAACGAACAACACTTTATAGACTTTCTCAAAAGACACTTACCCCAACGTTATAGTGCTGACAGTGGCATTATTATTGATTCAAACGGCAAAACCAGTGACCAGATAGATATTGTTATTTATGACAATTACTACACACCTACTTTCTTCAGCCAAATGATTCATCGTTTTATTCCAGCTGAAGCAGTCTATGGAGTTATAGAGGTTAAGCCTTGCATTAATGCAAAAACTTTGAAGGCTGCAGGTGAAAAAGCAAAATCCGTTAGAGCTTTAGAACGAACCAATATTCCTGTCGTCACTGTCAACGGCACGTTCACCAAAAAAGACTTTCACTTTATTGCTGGCATAATAGCACTTGACATGGACTGGAATAACAATATCAAAAGCCCAACACTAGAAAACAATTTAAAAAAACTCAACAAAAGAAACCACCTAGACTTCGGCTTAGCACTAAATAGTGGTTCTTTCGATTATTTTGATGAACCCGAGACTGAAAACGATAAAAACAACAAAAATGAAGAAGAACATAAAACTTCAATATTAAATAGAGAGCCTAAAGAAAACGCGCTTGGGTATCTCCTCTTCCGATTACTGAGTAAATTGCAGACCTTTGCAAACCCGCCCGCCGCCGACTGGAAAAAATACGCCGATGTCATGCGCCAGCTACCGGACCCCAGCAGCCCATGAGCAACCTCCCCTTTAGCGGCCTCGATACCCTGTCGGTCCTGTTCCCCCTGCGCTCAGTGCAGGTCAGCCTGCAACTGACCAGCGCTATCGAAACGGGTTACTTCCACCATGTGATGCTGCACGGCTGGCTGCGCAATCTGGCGGGCAGCCCTGAGCACTTCAGCGATGGCCTGACCCTGACCGCGCCGGAAACCGGCCGCACCCACTACGCCGCCGGCGATACCTACCGTTTTACCCTGACGGCCACCGCCGCTGCCGAACCTCTGCTGGCGCTGCTGCTCAAACGCCTGCGCCTGCTGCCTGCCAGCGCCAGCCATATCAGTGCCGCACACATACTGCATGACAACCTGCGCTGCTTAAGCCTTACCGACAGCGTGAGCGGTGAGCCGGTGCGGCAGCTGAGCGACCTGCACCCCATCGGGCTGACGGAGCTGGAAGCCCTCGCCGATCAGGCCAGCCAGCTGCAGCACTGCGAGCTGCGTTTTATCAGCCCGGTGCGGCTGAAGCAGGTGGAAGTAACACGTCAGCGCAAAGGGAAAGCCCGTTATTGCCGTGATGCCCCACACTTTGACTGGTCGCTGTTCAGCCAGCGCCTGGCTGATGCGTTTATCAACCAGCTGCACTGCCAGACCGGGGTGCGCTACAGCCGCCCCAGCATGGGTGAGGCCCATGTGCAAGCGGCTGTCGCGTTTTGGGTAGAACACCGCTACAGCCGGGAAGATAAAGACTTAGGCGGCGCGCTAACCATGCTGCAACTGTCGGCCCTGCACACCCTGCCCCGCTGGGCCTGGGCCATGCTGATCCTCGGCCAGTATCTGGGCATTGGTCAGAGCCGGGGTTTTGGGCTGGGGCAGTATCGGTTGTTGCCTGAGCTAACGCTGATGAAAAGTGCTCAGCCCACTGTGCGCCTGATTGATCTCTGCCTAAGGCCAGACAACCTGCAGCAAACGGTCAATGACAGCCAGCAGCAAGGCAAAGTGCCAGAAGCCATTGCCCTCCCCCCGCTGCTGGATGAGCTGAACCATCGCGCGGCCTTGTTGCAAAGCGGTAACTATCAGGTGCCTGCCATGCAGCAGAGCCTCACCACACTGCCCAGTGGACGAGCCTTACTGCAAAGCATCCCGCCCTGGCAGGAGCGCTTGCTGCAGCGTGCGGTGGTCCGCTTTCTGACCGCCACGATGGAAAAATTGTGGATGCAACAGAGCTACGGCTTTCGCCCTGGGTATACACGGGAGCAGGCGAAAGAGCAGATCAACATATTGATAGAACAGGGTTATCAGTGGGTGCTGGAATGCGATGTGGCACACTTTTACGACAGTGTAGACTGGCGCAACCTTGAACGGCGCCTGTCATTACTGCTGAACGACCCACTTGCTGACCTGATCATGGCCTGGGTGAAAGCCGCCGTGCTGGACAGTGACGGTGAACCACTCTGGCGGCAACAAGGTTTACCACTGGGCGCGGTGATCAGCCAGCTACTGGTCAATATCCTGCTGGATGACTTTGATGCCGATATGCTGGCCAACGACTATTGTTTGGTCCGCTATGGGGATGACTTTGTACTGCTCTTCACTCAGCGAGAGCACGCAGAGCAAGCACTGCCCAGGGTGATCCGCTCGCTGCAGGAGCATGGCTTTGCGCTGGCAGACTCGCAGACTCGTATCACCCCGGTATCCCATGGCTTTCATTACCTGGGCTTCTACTTTATTGACGGCTATGCCCTTGACCTGACCCACACCGACGACCACCCAGACCTTCCTCTGGTGGACGCACCGCTGGAGACGACCGACTATACCGAAGACAGCACTGTGTCGCCCACGGGCCTTACTGCGCTCTCCGAGAAAGCGGCTGAGCAGCCGCAAGACGAGTCGTCACTGAGCGTGGGTGAGCGGCAACAGCTGGGCACCTTTCTGGTGGTGGCCGGTGATGTGGCCATCCTCAATTGTGAAAATCGGCGGTTATTGGTCACGCAAAATGATCAGGAGTATGCCTACAGTTGGCACGGTCTGGCTGCCATTCTGCTGGTGGGGCCACATCAAATCACCACGCCCGCCTTGCGGCAGGCCATGTACCATGACGTACCCATCCACTTTGCCGATGGCTTTGGCCACTATCAGGGAGTATGCAGCCAGGGCGAGCCGGGGGCCGGGGGCAGTACCTGGCTGCTACAGCTACACCATAGCCGCCGCCATGAACAGACACTGGCCATCGCCCGCACCCTGATTGCGGCTCGCCTGAAAGGGCAATATGGATTGATCTACCGGCGCGCCCGAGACTGGCATGGCCTGACGCGCCTGGATAGCCTGAAGCGTGATATGGAGAACGCCACCGACCTGGCCCAGCTGCGCGGTTATGAAGGGGAAGCGGCACGGATACTGTGGCAGTTCTTCCGTGAGCAGCTGGCCGAAGAGTGGCACTTTAACGGGCGCCAGAGGCGCCCCCCTCCTGATCCGGTGAATGCCATGCTGTCGCTGGGCTATACCCATCTGTATCACCTGACTGACAGCCTGATCCGCACGGTGGGCCTCTATCCCTGGGCAGGTTATTACCATCAGGGCCGTGGCAAACACTGCGCACTGGCCTCTGACATGATGGAGCCGTTCCGCATTCTGGTGGAACGCGCCGTATTAGCCCTGATCAACCGTCGGGAGGTGTTACCCAGCGATTTCAGCCTCACCCCCCAAGGGTGTTTTATCAGCCATGATGGCCGCAAGCGACTGCTTACCCTGCTGCTGGCACAACTAACCCGCCCTGCAGGCGCAGAGGGCTTGCGCCCGCTGGATGCCCTAAGCCAACAGATACAATCACTTCTGCGCCATTGCCGCACCGGCAGTGACTTTATCGCCTGGAGCCCAGGCCACTGAGCAACGGAGGTGTTATGCGCATCTATCTTGCCTGCTTCGATATTGAAGACGACCGCCAGCGACGCAAGCTGGGAGACCTGCTGCTGGAATACGGCGACCGGGTACAGCACTCGGTGTTTGAAATTGCGCTGCCCGATCAGATGCCGCTGGACACCCTGCGCCAGCGCTGCCTGCGTTATGTCGGTGAGCAGGACAGCCTGCGTTTTTACTGGCTGAATGACCTGTCTCGCAGCCAGTCGGTAGATGCCTGGGGCCAGGGCATTGCCCGTTACCCCCAAGGTGTGGTGTTATAGGCAGCGCGTGGATAAGCACAAAATGCTCTTTAAAAACAAAGGTTGTCAGATTACATTCTGCAACACTCCACAAAATCACCGTCAACCACTTGATTTCAAAAGAAATCCTGTCAGAAAAACGGCGATTTTCGGGTGTTTTTCAGGGTCTGCCCTGTGGATAACCTGGGGCCGTCAAAAACCGGCTCGCAAAGCATTGATTGTAAAAGAGAATTTTGGGGTGCTCCCGCAGACCCTCTGGCCGTTCAGGCCGTTACGACCGAAAAACTCTATCAGGATGCCGGAGTCGAGGTGACGTTCCCGCAGACCCTCTGGCCGTTCAGGCCGTTACGACCCAAGGCATCCGGTGGGTTAACCGCATGGAGCTGCTGCAGCCCGCAGACCCTCTGGCCGTTCAGGCCGTTACGACTATTGCGCGACTCTAAATGAGTCTCATAACCGTATTCCCGCAGACCCTCTGGCCGTTCAGGCCGTTACGACCCACAGAGGTAGATAGAGCCGCCGACGGAGAGGTTATCAGCCCGCAGACCCTCTGGCCGTTCAGGCCGTTACGACATGTCCAGGAAAGCGACCATGTCTTCGGTACCAAAGTCCCGCAGACCCTCTGGCCGTTCAGGCCGTTACGACCTACCATCCAGACCTGCTTGGCTTTCGCGAGCTCTCCCGCAGACCCTCTGGCCGTTCAGGCCGTTACGACATAAAATTCTTCATCTCATCAATTCTGTATGGCCACTGGCAACCCGCAGACCCTCTGGCCGTTCAGGCCGTTACGACGGCAAATCCTGGTTGTTATCTATTTTGGAAATATCCCGCAGACCCTCTGGCCGTTCAGGCCGTTACGACGACAGGATTTTCCCTTCCTCAGGGCGGCCGTTCAGCCCCGCAGACCCTCTGGCCGTTCAGGCCGTTACGACTCTGCAAATTCTCTCTTGATGTTAACTTTTTTGGCCCGCAGACCCTCTGGCCGTTCAGGCCGTTACGACATACTATCTTTAGTCTGTGGGGTGCCTAGGTACAGGCCCGCAGACCCTCTGGCCGTTCAGGCCGTTACGACAGCTAATGAGCGAATAGCAGCCAGTGTGGAGTCCATAGCCCCGCAGACCCTCTGGCCGTTCAGGCCGTTACGACACAGGGCGGCTTATTTGCACCGCCGAGTGGAACGCCCCGCAGACCCTCTGGCCGTTCAGGCCGTTCAGGCCGTTACGACCGTAGTGAGCGGCCATTACCACATCCTTGTCTACTCCCGCAGACCCTCTGGCCGTTCAGGCCGTTACGACGAAACTGTTCATAAAGCTGGCTCATGGGGTTACTCCGACCCGCAGACCCTCTGGCCGTTCAGGCCGTTACGACTATCAGGGTGCGACTGTATTTCTGCAGGTAGGCAATACCCGCAGACCCTCTGGCCGTTCAGGCCGTTACGACAACTGATACCAGCCGTCGCTGTCGCGCGATAACAGGTCAGACCCTCTGGCCGTTCAGGCCGTTACGACCTAGGAACGTTTCTCCAAGCCCAGATTGCATATCTACCCGCAGACCCTCTGGCCGTTCAGGCCGTTACGACGTTATACGAGACGCCCATCGTGGCATGTGTATTGATCCCGCAGACCCTCTGGCCGTTCAGGCCGTTACGACCGCAAGTTTTCTGGGTGGAAATAGGAATCTTGGTTTTCCCGCAGACCCTCTGGCCGTTCAGGCCGTTACGACCCTGTAATCACTACGTTTTGTCCAGCTAATACACGAGTAGCCCGCAGACCCTCTGGCCGTTCAGGCCGTTCAGGCCGTTACGACGAATCACTTTCATCCTCTGAGAAACCGTTTACTGCTCCCGCAGACCCTCTGGCCGTTCAGGCCGTTACGACTCCTTGATGTCAAAGTAGGTTGCGCCGTAGGTTTCCAAAAACCCGCAGACCCTCTGGCCGTTCAGGCCGTTACGACGATAACCAAGCAGTACCTCAGAGGCATCGAACTGCCCCGCAGACCCTCTGGCCGTTCAGGCCGTTACGACTAGATGTCTTTACTGATGCCCGTCACACCGTTGACGGCCCCGCAGACCCTCTGGCCACGGTTTAACACCACAGCCCCACGCGAAGTGGGAGGTCTGGCAAGGCAGGTGATCATGGAGATAAACCCATTGGCTAACGGCCACATATACAGGGAGAGTATTCAGAATGCAGAAACGATGGGCAGGCTTAATCCTGCTGACTGCCGTGCTTTTAGCCGCTCATGCCGAAAGCGAATTCACCCCACCTCCCAAACCGGCAACGGTGCCCGCTGCCGCCCTCTGGGTGGGTGGGGTCGATGGAGGAGTGTTTGTGCATGTCAGCCCACTTAAAGAGAAGGGGTTGTTTGCCGCCGCCATTTATTTTCAGGATGGCAGTGGCCTTTGGTACAAAGGCGAGCTGAAACATATCGGTGATGCTCCCTTTGACCCGACATCAGCGGCCTCCTATTCGGCGTGGGATGGTGACAATCTTCTGCTGCGCAACGGCGACAGGCTGGAAGCCATCAACCCCCACTAAAGGTATTGACCGGCACCTGCACGGTGTCGGTTATTTGGCCGTTCAGGCCGTTTTCTCCTTCCAGACCACGATAAACGGTGCGGTTCGTACCTCACCGTCACCCTACCTATGGGCCTGATGCAGTGAACCTCACCTGCGGCTGGGTTATCGGTACTCTTTGACGATGGCTGAGCGGGCATCCAGATACTGTTCGAGGTAATCAGGCGGCATGCTGTTAAACGTCGCCTCGCGGCCATTGGGGTCGCGATAGACAGTATGCAGGTTTTGGGCGCCACTGATCCGGTCAAACATCAGGTGTTCCTTTTCCCGCAGGATATGCTTCGCGTAGGCTGGGCCGCCGCGGCTGAACTGGGTATGGTTGTTGATTTCTGCATCCACACCACTACTGGACAGCGGCTTAAGGGCAAAGGCCGCCTTGAGCTGACCCTGCGGGCGGATGGCACTGCCCGCTTCCTGGGTGGCGGTGCGTAACGGCGTGGAGGTGTTGATCCGCTCGCCATAGGTATGCACCTTGGGCAGCCCCTGCCAGGGGTCCACCACCACCGCCTGATCCCCGGTGGTGCGGTCACGCCAGTCACCCATCACCACCAGACTGTGCTCATTCGATTCCAGCACTTTGAACACCGGCACATCGCGCGGATGGCGTTGCAGTTCAGCCATAACGGTGTTGGCATATTCGCCACAATTGCCGCCGCCGGTCTTCTTGATAGCCGCCATCTGCTGGCTCTGGCTGGCACGCTCATCGACCTGATCACGGCACATCTCTTTGCGCATCCAGCTGCGCCCGCCACTCATCCAGACGTTCGCCGCCTGATTGCCCGGCCCGTCGGGGAAGGTGTCATAAGCGGTTTTCTGCAGGATGCTATGAGCCAGCGCCATGCGGTCAAAGGTGGCGGCAGACACCTGCACCACCTGACCGTTGCGCTGGCCTGTGGGCAGGGAGTGAAGGCGCGCGTCATGCTGGTCTGACAGAGAAACGTTGTGGTTAGTCACCGAGTGGCTGCCGGAAGCACCAGAAAAGCAGCTGAACATATCAGCCTCCTTGTCGTTTGTTGAATGAAGTTGCCCCCAAGGGGAGGCGCTCCGGTGCGATGGGTGCGGTGTTTTTCCTGGGGGGAGCTTGCAGCCATTCACTTAACGCCTGCGCTTGCCCGATCACACTTTCGACCAGTCGGAATGTGCCAGCCGAGTCCAGCTCAGAGAGCGGTTGCCGTGTGGACAGCAGCACTTCCCGGGTTTCTGCCGACAGGCCAACACTCAGTACCGGGTGTTCAAGGGTGAACAGATTGGCATTGAGCAACGCGGTATAGGCTTCTTCACCGGCATCGGCGGGGAGCCTGCCTGCTTTGCAGGCAATGCTGAGGTAGCCGCGCGGGCTGCCCATCAGGTAGATGTCCAGTGTTTCGATAGTGAGGATAAACACATCCTGCCCCTGGCTGTCGGTGGGGGCGAGATTGACCTGATACTTTTTCAGCAGGTCGGTAATGGCCCGTTGAAATACAGGGTCCGCGTCTTTAGACGAGGTTCGGCTGACAGACATGAGAGAGGCTCCCGAGCTCCTTGCACAGACAGCACTCAGCCGGTCTCAGCCCGGATGCTGTGCGGACTGTCACATGCACACAGCCGAGTGCCTGAGCTTTTTAGGTGGCCCGGGCTAAAACGCGAGTTCCCCGAACGGTGGCCATGAAGGGCATTGCCCGTTACCCCCAGGGTGTGGTGTTATAGGCAGCGCGTGGATAAGCGCAAAATGCTCTTTAACAACAAAGGTTGTCAGATTACCTTCTGCAACACTCCATAAAATCACCGTCAACCACTTGATTTCAAAAGAAATTTTGTCAAAAAAGCGAGGATTTTCGGGTGTTTTTCAGGGTCTGCCCTGTGGATAACCTGGGGCCGTCAAAAACCGGCTCGCAAGGCATTGATTGTAAAAGAGAATTTTGGGGTGCTCCCGCAGACCCTCTGGCCGTTCAGGCCGTTACGACTTACAAGGTTGGGCTTGTAGGTAGAACTGCTCCCACCCGCAGACCCTCTGGCCGTTCAGGCCGTTACGACAGCGACAGCTGGCTGTCAAAACGATTCATCTATATCCCGCAGACCCTCTGGCCGTTCAGGCCGTTACGACGGTACAAGGCGCATGCCGATATTCGCGGCTTTCAACACCCGCAGACCCTCTGGCCGTTCAGGCCGTTACGACTTTCGAGGTCTGAGTAGCCATTATCAGCATTGCCTGGCCCGCAGACCCTCTGGCCGTTCAGGCCGTTACGACACCACACTTCCTTTGACCACTCCAATTAGCATTTTGCTACCCGCAGACCCTCTGGCCGTTCAGGCCGTTACGACGGGCGGGTGATGCGGCGCTGGCTGACCGCGCCATCACTGCTCTCCCGCAGACCCTCTGGCCGTTCAGGCCGTTACGACGGGCGGGTGATGCGGCGCTGGCTGACCGCGCCATCACTGCTCTCCCGCAGACCCTCTGGCCGTTCAGGCCGTTACGACGATAAAACGTTTCAAACCTTCTTTACAAGCATCCATTTCGCCCGCAGACCCTCTGGCCGTTCAGGCCGTTACGACAATCGGAGGTTGGACAGCTTTGGATTGAGGGCAATCATATCCCGCAGACCCTCTGGCCGTTCAGGCCGTTACGACTTGATAGCTTCGCCACCGATAAGATGCAGGTTTTCATCCCGCAGACCCTCTGGCCGTTCAGGCCGTTACGACAGATTATGGTAATCAATCCACAAATTGTGGGTTGATACCCGCAGACCCTCTGGCCGTTCAGGCCGTTTTCTCCTTCCAGACCACGATAAACGGTGCGGTTCGTGCCTCACCGTCACCCGACTTGCGGGCCTGATGTAGGGTGATGGTGAACGCAGTGAACCTCACCATCTGCAATACCCAATTCACTGGTTGGCGGTAGCTCCCCCTCTCCCCCAGCCCCTCTCCCGCAAGGGGCGAGGGGAGCCTGTATCGTGTTTTGCTCACACTCTGGTGACTAGTAATAACGGGCAGACAGGCCCGGAGCGACGCGGTGCTCTGGCATGTCGCCCGCTTTGCCGGAGAGATTCAGGAAGAAAAGGAAACAGATGACGCGGCTCTACCGCACAACACACATCGGTGATCCGGCAATCGGGTCGCGGTGGATTTCCGCATCCAGATCAAACACCTCGGCCAGCAGTTGGCGGGTCAGAATCAGCTCTGGTGTGCCTTCGGCGACGATCAGCCCGGCTTTCATCACGATCAGGTGATCGCAGTAGCGCGCTGCCTGATTGATGTCGTGCAGCACCGTCACCACGGTTTTACCCTGCTGATTTAACCGTCGTAGCAGTTGCATCAGCTCGACCTGATGGCTGAGGTCCATATAGGTGGTGGGTTCATCGAGCAGCAGGTAGTCGGTATCCTGCGCCAGCACCATGGCCAGCCATACCCGCTGACGCTGGCCACCCGACAGCTCACTGACCTTGCTCCCGGCCAGCTCCGCTACGCCCGTCGCCGCCATCGCCGTTGTTATGTGGTGCTGATCACGACCAGACAGCCTGCCCCAGAAGCCGCTGTATGGGCTGCGACCATAGGCCACCAGCTCCCGCACGGTGACGCCTTCGGGGGTCGGCTGCGTCTGCGGCAGCAATGCCAGTTGCCGGGCCAGCTGCCGTGTGGCCATGCCATGCACCGACTGTCCCTGCCACAGCACTGCTCCGGCCAGTGGCGGCAGAATGCGGGCCATGCACTTCAGCAAAGTAGACTTACCGCAGCCGTTGGGGCCGAGCAGTGCCGTCATGCGGCCATGGGGAATCTGTACATCCACGCCCCTGACGATAGCGGTGTTGCCATAACCGACCTGCAGCCGGCGCGTCAGCAACGATGCGTCGGGGCTGACTGCCGGGGGTGTCTCTACAGCAAGGGGGGTCAAAGCAGACAGTGCAGCCATGGGTTATCTCAGTTTCAGCAGCAGCCAGAGGAAGTAAGGCGCACCAATCAGCGCCGCCATGATGCCCGCCGGTAGTTCGACGGGGGGGTGAATGATGCGTGCCGCCAGATCCGCCAGCAGCAACAGCACCGCGCCCACCAGCATGGCGACAGGCAGCAGCCGTTGATGACGACCTCCGACCAGTTGCCGCGCCAGATGCGGCGACACCAGACCGAGAAAGCTGATCGGGCCACACAGGGACACCGCCGCCGAAGTTAACCCTACCGCCAGTGCCAGTGCCAGCAGCCGCACCCGGGGCACCCGGATACCTAAGCAGGTGGCGCTGTCATCACCCAGTGCCATCAGGTTCAGGCGATGGCTCAGCCACATCGCCGCCGGTAACAGCAGCAGCCACGGCAACAGGGTATAAAGCTGCTGCCAGCCGCGGCCCCACAGGCTGCCGGTCAGCCACAGCAGGGCGTTGTTGATGTCCAGCGGCCTTGTCAGCAGCAAAAAGTCGGTGGTACTGCTGTATAGCGCAGCCAGTGCCACGCCCGTCAGGGCCAGTTTGACCGGTACAGCTTTACTGCCACACACCAGCCAGAGCAGGGCCGCAGCCAGCAGCCCGCCCGCCAGTGCCGCCCAGGGCAACAGCTGTACCGAAACATGCGGCCATAAGGTCATCAGGCTGACCGCCGCCAGCCCGGCGCCATGGCTGACACCGAGAATATCCGGCGAGGCCAGCGGATTGCGGATGACGCCCTGCACCAGTACACCGGCAGTGGCCAGCATCGCGCCGACACCGATGGCCAGCGCAATACGCGGCAGGCGGTATTCATGCACGGTGAAATACTGCTCACCGCCTGCCGACAGCCCCTGCCAGACCTGCGTCAGTGACAGATCGACCGCGCCGAGACACAAGTTAGCGAACAAAGCAGCCAGCAGTAACGCCATCAGCGTCCATACACGAAGTGGCAACGGTGAAGGCATGAGGAAACCCCGCCGTTCAGCGCCGAGGGTCTGCTCACTCATGTCCGCGACCTCACCATATAGATAAACCAGGGGGCGCCGATCAGTGCCAGCACCGCGCCTGCCGGGGTTTCTGCCGGAAAGGCGACGGCCCGGCCAAGTACGTCGGCTGCAATGACCAGTGCCGCACCCAGCACAACACTGGCCGGCAGCAGCTTGCGATGGTCAATCCCCACCAGCGCCCGTGCCATGTGCGGCACCAGTAGCCCGACAAAGGCAAGGGAGCCTGCCGCCACCACGCTGGCGCTGACCAGCACCAGCACCACGATGCCCACCGCCAGTCGGACCCAGCCCAAGCGCATACCGAGATTGCGTGCCTGCTCATCGCCAACAGCAAGAATATTGAGACTGGGTGCCAGTGCCATGGCTGCCAGCAGGGATGCGCAAGCCACCGGCCACAGCTGCGCCCAGGTCACCCAGCGGGCATTGGCGACACTGCCCGCCAGCCAGGTCATGACGCCCGCCGCCTGATCTTCAGCAAGGATGATGGAGGCGCGAGTCAGTGCGCCACACAGCGCCGCAACAGCCACGCCCGCCAGCACCAGCCGGCCTTTGTCTGCTCCGGGGCGCCAGGCCGCACCGAGCAGCATCACCAGCGTCCAGGCAATACCACCACCCAGGACAGCGGCTGTTGACTGCCCCATGACGCCCATCCACCCGGCAAAGGTGGAGACCAGTGCCACGCCCAGCGCGGCACCGGCATTGACGCCAAACACGCCCGGGGACGCCAGCGGATTGCGGGTCAGCCCCTGCATCAGCACACCGGCTGCCGCCAGACAGGCACCCACCAGCCCGGCCACCAGCACGCGCGGCAGGCGCAACTGACGCACGACCACATCACTGACCTGAGTAGCATGGCTGCTGAACAATGCCTGAATCGCCTGAGTGCCACTGAGTGGAATGGCTGAGCAGGCGAACAGCCCGCCCCACGCCAGTATCAGCAGCAATACCAGCAGGCCAAGCAGGCGCCAGCCAAAAGACGGCAGGGCGGAACGACGAGGTGCCGTCACGGCATCGATGGATGGAGATGACATAGGGCTCGCAGCGCTCAGGGCTGGCTGAAGATGCGCACCAGATCGGCGCCCATATGTTCTGCCGCCAGAATACCCAGGCTGCGCACCCAGGCGTTACCATCCACGGTATAGACATGCTGGTTCTGCACTGCCGTCAGCGCCTGCCACAGGGGTTCCGTCTGCCACTGCTGCACGATGCTGTTGCCGACATAAGTACCCACCACCAGATACTCGGGGTTGATGGCCAGCATCTGCTCCAGACTGACCTGTCGTGACTCCTGTTTGTCGGTCGCACCAACAGCAGGCACCTTCAGCCCCAGCGACTGAATCACGCCGCCTGCATAGGAATCGGGGGTATGCAGATACAGGGTATTTTCCCGCGCGACCGCAAACTGCACCACCCTGCCCTGGGGCAACTGCGCGGCATAAGATGCCATCAGCGCCTGATGCTGCTGCAAGCGGGCCTGCATTTCTGCCTTTTTACCCACCACTTCACCGATGATGGCGGCGGACTTCAGGTTGTCGGCATAGGTTTCGCGCCGTGACTGCAGCATCAGGGTCGGTGCAATCTTTTGCAGCTCAGCATAAACACCGGCATGGCGGCTGGCATCGGCAATGATCAGATCCGGTTTGAGGGAGGCAATCACTTCCAGACTGGGCTGGGAGCGGGTGCCGACCGATTGCCACGGGCCGGTCGCTTCCCGTACCTCCGGCAGCAGGCGCTCAGGCTGGTTATCATCGGCCACGCCCACGGGCGAGACCCGCACCGCTGCCAGTGCATCGACAAAAGAGTTCTCCAGCGCCACCACGCGCTGGGGCACATAGTCGAGGGTAAAGGCCCCCTTAGCGCTTTCTACGGTAACCGCCAGCACCGGCGCGCTGCTCAGCAGCGTGGACAGCATCAGTGTGAATAGCATCAGCCGCCGCCGGGGCTGGCTCAGGGCGGGAAGAGAACACAACGAGAAGAGGCGGAACACAATCATGCGAAACAGGCACCCACAGACGGAGAGTGAAAAAATCAACAGCGCAAGGCGGCCATTCTAGCCATGAGCATGCCAGCGTAACAATGTTGATAATCGCTATTATTAGCAAAAACACCCTGACACCGTACTGACAGTCGGCCCTGATACCAGCCGGCCATGACTCAACCAGCTTCCCCTTCGCAGAGGGATCAAGTACCTTAAGGCCGTGTTTTCAAAGGCCTGTAACCGGTTTCATGTCCTCATCACCTCACACCGACTCCTTCGCCCTGCTGGTGGATTTTGACTGGCAGAATCAGCGCGATCAGCAGCTCAGCCCCGACCTGTTGCACCAGCGTGACCGCCGTATTGGCCTGTCGCTATCGGCTTCATTGCCGCCACGCGAGCAGGCCCGGGCCTGGCTGGCGCGGCTGCACCCGAACAGTCAGGAGCTGCCCGGTCAGCAGATCACCCAGCGCTTTGGCTGGGTTACGGCCGCTATTGCCCTGCTGGGGGTGATCACCGGCATCAGTACCTTTGCCGGTCTGCTGGCGTATGACGGCAGCCAGCGCATCAACGTGCTGCTGATTCTTATGCTGGTGCTGGTGCAGCTGCTGTTTACGCTGCTGTCGTGCGCGGTGGCGGTTCGCGGCGTGCCCAGTGCGCCCTGGTTCAGCAGTGGCCGTCTGGCGGGACTGCTCAGCCTGCTGCTGCCGGGCGACAAAAGCAGCCTGTCGCTGTTCCATCATCAGCATGGCTTAAGGCCGCTCTACCCCTGGCTGGTGCTGCGCTTTTCCCAGTTTTTTGCCTGTGCCTTCAGTGCCAGCGCCCTGCTCTGCCTGCTGCTGAACGTGACCGTGCAGGATCTGGCCTTTGGCTGGAGCACCACCCTGCAGATCAGTGCGACCACCCTGCATGGGCTGGTCAGTACGCTGGCGCTGCCCTGGCAGGCGTTCTTCCCTTCTGCCGTACCCAGTCTTGAGCTGATTGAGCAGAGCCGTTATTTCCGGCTGGCGGGCAGCGCGCAGAGCGGCCTCGATAACCCGGCGCTACTCGGCCAGTGGTGGCCGTTCATTGCTCTGTGCTGGCTGAGCTATGCCCTGCTGCCTCGTATCGTTCTGGCGATCTGGATTGAGCGGCGCTGGCGCCGTCGGCTGGCTGGTCAGCTGGAGCAGCACCCGGGCTTCCAGCCACTGTTCCGCCGCCTGCATCGCGCCTGGGTCGGTACGGCATCAGAGCAGCAGGAAGGCGATACCGAAGCGGTTGCTACGGCATCCCACGCCGCCATCACCATGCCCAAACTGAAAGCCGCCAAGGTTGTGCACTGGGCCGATACCGCCTATGGCCACCCGGACCTGCGCCAGATCGTGCCGACGCTGGATGCCGACGACAGTTACTGTGCCGGTGGCGGTCATGGTCTTGATCAGGATGAGGCGGTGATCGAAGCCTTCAGCCATCTGCCGGACGATCTGCCCGTGGTGATACTGGTCAAAGCCTGGGAGCCGCCGCTGGCAGAGCTGCAGGATTTCCTGCTGGATCTGCGTAACCTCAATCGCCACAACAGCTTCTATCTGCTGCCGATCAATCCGGGGCAAAAACTGGAGCCAGCGGAAAGCAAATACCTGCCACAGTGGCAGCACTTCATCACCCGCATGGACGATGCCCACCTGCATCTGGTCAAAGCGGCGGATGCGGACTGAACTTAAACCGGTTGGGGATGACTGAATGACACCTACTTTTGCCGTCGTCGGCCACCCCAACAAGGGTAAATCCAGCATCGTTGCGACGCTGGCGCAGAACGATTCCATTCATATCGCCATGCAGCCGGGCACCACCCGTAACAGCCACCACTACCCGATGTCTGTCGATGGCCAGGTGCTCTACCATCTGGTCGATACCCCCGGCTTTCAGCGCGCCCGCAAGGCACTGGCATGGCTGCAGGCCCACAGCCGCTCTGCCGCCGATCGTCGCGCCACAGTGCAGGGCTTTATCACCCAGCATCAGAGCCTCAGCCAGTTTCATGATGAATGTGAACTGCTGCGCCCCATTGTGCAGGGTGCTGGCATCATCTATGTGGTAGATGGCTCGGTGCCTTACGGCCCGGAATACGAAGCGGAAATGGAAATCCTGCGCTGGACCGGTCAGCCCTCCATGGCGCTGATCAACCCGATTGCCAGCGATGCCCACGTGCAGGAATGGCAGACGGCACTGAGCCAGTTTTTCCGCACCGTGCGTGTGTTCAACGCCCGCACGGCAGAGTTTGATAAGCATCTGAGCCTGCTGCGCTGTTTCGGTCAGCTGGAGGAAAGCTGGGAAGCCCCCCTCAACGATGCCATTGACTACCTGCAGCAACAGCATAGCCAGCGGCGGGAAACCACCTGTCAGCTGATCAGCCGTATGCTGGCCGATATGCTCAGCCATCAGCAAAGCATCAAACTGCCTGAAGGCGTCGATAGCGAACCGCTGAAGCAGGGTCTTGAACAGCAGTGGCAGACATTCCAGCGACAGCGCGAACAGGAATGCCGCACGCAGATTGAAAAGCTCTATCAGCACCATCACCTGCAACGCCATGAGAGCGGTCTGGAGTGGCAGCAGGAAGACTTGTTCAATACCGATAACTGGTATCTCTGGGGCCTGAGTAAAACCGAACTGCTGGCCATCGCTACCGGGGCCGGTGCGGCCACCGGCGCACTGGCCGATCTCGGTGTCGGCGGTGCCTCCTTTATGCTGGGTGCGCTGGGCGGCGGCGTGGTCGGTGGCGTCAGCGCCTGGTTGTTTTCCGCTGAACTGGCGCGCTTCAAGATCAAAGGCAAGTTACCCTTAGGTGGTCAGCTGCTGACCTACGGCCCCTCCAGCCACCGCAATTTTCCTTTTGTCATTCTGGGCCGGGCGCTCTATCACTGGCAGGCCCTGATTCGCCGCAATCATGCCTGGCGCGAGCCCCTTAGCCTCGATATTGCCCCCGGTGACTGGCACGAACAGCTGTCCACCAGCCAGAAGCTGGATTTGGAAAAGGCTTTCGGTTACTGCCGCAAACAGAATATCGACAAGGCCATGCCACTACTGGAACAACATATCCTACCGCTGCTGCAATCGCTGGATCTGCTGCAACGCTAGGCTTGCCCGACCATCCGGCGTTGCATTCATCAGACTGTATTGCGCTTTTTCAGAGTGCATTGCACTTATTCAGACTGCATTTCACTTCTTCAGACTGCATTGCACTTTTTAAGAGTGCATTTGCACTTAAGCCGACAGCGCTTAAGCGCGTGTAACGGCTACATCCCCCCACTCTTCTCACAGCCTCGCTCCAATAAAGCCAATCCACGACGCGATGACGCCAGCCTGACGAAAACTTGACAGGAGTCGATGCAAGTGGAGACAAGCGCTCTATGCTGGTGCCACTTAAGCTGACTTTCCTGCTCGACATGCACTCAGCGACTACACTTACATGGCGATGCCCTCTGCAGTATCGCCATGATGGGTTCACCAATAACGATAAAACTGTGCCGCCTCCGCCGGGCGGACATGCCCCGAAGGAGCTTACCATGGGTATTTTCCAGCGATTCAACGGCTCTTCTTCCACCTCGGTGGTCACGCTTCATGCGACCTCTCGCGATCTGAACGACAAGCTCAAAGGTTTGTCTGTCTCCCCTGCCCTGATCGTTGGTTTTGTCTCCCCCCATATCAGTCTGGATCAGGTCGCCAGCAGTGTACGCAGCCGTTTCCCCAACACCCCCTTTACCCTGTGCACCAGCGCCGGGGAACTGTGCAACAGCAGTCAGAGCCTCTATTGCCAGGCGGGTAATCAGTGGGATGGCATCGTCCTGCAGTGCTTTCCGACGTCGCTGATCAGCAAGGTGGAAATCGTACGGGTACCGCTGGAATGTGCGGACCTGCGCAAGGGTCAGCCCAGCCTGAGCATGCCGCAGCGACTGGACAAGCTGATGGCATCAATCAAAAACCTGCGGATCAGTATGGAGATTGACTACCGCGATACGCTGGCCTTTGTGCTGTTTGATGGCCTGTCTTCATCCGAGTCGTTCTTCATGGAAGCCCTCTATGAATCCGGTCGTTTCCCCTGCCTGTTCGTCGGCGGCTCAGCGGGCGGCAAGCTGGACTTCAAACAGACACTGATTCATGACGGCCAGCAATGTCTGGAAAACCACGCCGTCATCACCTTTATCAAGATGGCACCGGACATTCGTTTTGGTGTGTTCAAAAGCCAGAACTTCGAGCCCACCAGTTTCAGTTTCAGCGTCCTGACCGCGTCGCTGGAGCAGCGTTTTATCAGTCAGGTCATCGACCGCCAGGGCAATATCGCCACCATGGTCGATACCCTGTGTCTGGAATTCAAATGCACTCCTGAGCAGCTGGAGCAGCGTCTGGCTGATTACTCCTTTGCCATTCGGGTTGGCAATGAACTGTTCGTGCGCTCCATCGCCCGTATTGATCTGGCCAAAAAGCAGGTTCATCTGTTCTGCGATGTCGCTCCCGGCGAAGAGCTGGTGATGGTCAAGCGCACCAATATCATTCAGGCAACACAGAAAGACTTCGCCGAATTCATGCGGAACAAGCCCGGCCAGCCAGTGGGCGGACTGCTTAACGACTGCATCCTGCGCCGGCTCTATAACGACAAAGACCTGTCAGGTATGGGCAAGGTGTTTGGTGATATTCCTCTGATTGGCTTTTCCACCTTTGGCGAAATTCTCGGGCTGAACCTCAACCAGACCCTGACCGCGATTTTCTGGTTCCGTGAAAACAAGGGTGACAAAACCTTTCAGGATGACTACGTCAACCACTTCGTTTCCAAATACGGCGAGTTCAAAGCCTTCTTCCTGCGTCGCCAGATCAAGAAGCTGAGCGGTCTGAGCCATGTGGTGGTGAAGCAGATTGAGCAGTTCAAACGCAACGACTTCGAGAGCTTTATCGATGCCAAAGGGCTGGATGAGCATATTCGCCCGGTGTTCAAGGGCCTGTCGGATTTAGGGGGCGTGCTGAGCGAGGCGCGGCGGATGGAAGCCGAGATTGCCACGCAGCTGGAAGACTGTGCCACTGACCTGACCAACTCGGTCAACGAACTGACCGAGCACGTGCATACTCAGGCCGCCGCGGTGGATGAAGCCGGTACAACCATCAGCCACATGACGCAACAGGCAGAGGAAGTGGCCAACAGTGCCCGTACACTGGCACTTTCCAGCGACCGTATTCAGAGCGTGGTGCAGGTCATTCAGCAGATTGCCGATCAGACCAACCTGCTGGCGCTGAACGCCGCTATTGAGGCAGCACGCGCAGGGGAAATGGGCCGGGGTTTTGCTGTAGTAGCCGACGAGGTACGCGGACTGGCAGAAAAATCACGGCAAAGTGCCGGTGAAATCGGCGCCGATATCGACAAGCTGGCCAATGAGATACGGCGTGTGGCGCAGGATATTGAAGGTCAATCCGGAGCGGTGGGTGAACTGTCATCGATGCTGTCATCACTGGAGCACACCAGCTCGCTGACCGCGGATAACGCTTCACGCACCAAGGGTGTGGCCAATACCCTGCTGGCGCTGACGAAACGGCACTGAGGCTGACTCTTGCGCTGCAGTCTCACCATGAGGCTGCGGCGTGCTATGACATCACCGGCTGGAGGCTTAGCCGCGCAGGTGGTACAGCAGAATACCTGCAGCAATAGCGACGTTCAGTGACTCACTCTGACCGTAGAGAGGAATAAACAGATTGCTACGGGTCTGATCCAGCAGTACATCACTGACACCACTGCCTTCGTTCCCCATGATCAGGCCAAAACGGGGCTGTGACGGAATTTGCTGAAACGGCACGGCCTTGCGCAACGCTGACCCAAATACCGGTACATCTCGCTGGTTCAGCGTAGCCAGCACCTCGGGTAACGCCTGATGCCAGAGCGGCAGATGGAAATGACTGCCCTGTGCTGAACGCAGCACCTTGGGGTTGTAGGGGTCGACACAGCCATCACCAAGAATGACACCATCCAGACCCGCCGCATCCGCCGTACGAATCATAGTGCCAAGATTGCCGGGGTCCTGCACGGCATCCAGTAGCAGGAAGCGCTGCCCTGATGTCAGTACGGTCGCCTCTTCCTGCATCCTGCAGATGGCGGCGACCCCCTGCGGGGTTTCAGTATCCGTGATGGCCTTCATCACTTCCGGGCTGATCTGCGTCAGCACCACGCCAGCGCTACCGGCAGGCACCGGCTGGCCCTCGACCAGCAGCAGCTCTTCCACCCGTCCCGCCTGTTTCAGCGCTTCTTCCACCAGGTGATGTCCTTCCACCAGAAACTGCCTGCTCTGCTGGCGGTACTTGCGAGTCTGGAGTTTTTTCCAGGCTTTGACCTGGGGATTCTGGGTGGAAGTAATCTGGCGCACGCGGGTCTCTTTTGATCAGACGGGAATACGGAGGATAGAAATAAAAAGAGCCGTTAATGATAGGCGATCAGCCCGTCAGAAACGACTCCCGTTTGCTCACCTTCTGCAGGGAGCGAAAAGTGACGCCCGGTTAAGAAGCGAGACTGGTGCTGTCTGGCAGCAGTCCTTTCAGTGCATTGATGTAGGCATTGCGGGCGGTCTGCAGCGCAGCAGCCTTGGCCTGCAGACGGGCAAGCTCCTGATCAACGAACTGAATGCTGGCGATCTGCGCTTTTGCTTCTTCGGACAGTGTATCGAGATCGTATTCTTTGTTATCGATATTGATGCTAGGCATAACGTTCCTTGAATCCTGGACAAAGGTTGGCAGCGGCACCACCGCTGTTGAAGGTGAAGCCTCCGCAGTGTCATCGAATCCCGCAGGATTGGCAATGCGCAGATAGCCAAGTCGTTGATTAATATCCAGCAGACTTCGAATTTTGCCGTCCGTTTCCGCAACCGACAATGGCACGCGCTGGCGCTCACGCTGGCAGCTGAGTGCGGCTTGCTGCCGGCCCTGCTGAGGGTCGCTGGCCAGCCTGTAGCCACTGCCGAGTAAAGCAACAGCTGCACGCTGAAACAGCGGCAGCGGCAGTTCCCGTTGCAGCAGTATCTCTTCACTCAACCGGAAACCACTGGCTTCAGTGAGTGCCAGCATGTAGCGGGTCGGCTCGCGCAACACCAGCCGGCCATCGACGCTGAGGTGCAGCAAAGGAAAGAATGGCGCCAGCTCCGGCAACAGGTGATTGGCAAACACCCGGTCTTTCCAGTAACGCCCGGCAATCAGGGTAAAGTGCCGGTAGTCCTCAATCGGGCGAAAATTAGCCTGATAAAACGGCAGAATTTCCACTTTGGGTTTGGTCGGTACTACCGTGTCATTGGCCACATCGACATAAAGGCTGCCGACCTGAAAGGCATTCTGAAAGTATTCGCGGCGCAGATCCCCCCACACCTGCCGAATCATGCCGCCAGCCTGCAAAAATGCCCGCACTGCCTGCCAGCCTGCGCTTTGCTGCGCAGACGGAGACTCGGAGCCAAACCGGGCGAGGCGCTGCTGCATCAACTGGGAGATTTCCAGACACTGACCAAGGGGATAGGTTTTGCCCAGCTTGATGGGCTGTCTGGGCTGCTGCTCGGCATCCACTTCTGCACGTAATGTCAGCAGCCACTGCTCGACCTGTGACAGATGCGGCAGCAGATAGCGTTCCGTCAGAGCATGCTGAACGTCGTACTCGGGCACACGAGGCTCGTTGGGCAGCAGAGACTGTAGTGGTGGGTGAACAGAGGGCGGCCAGGGCGACAGGCTGTCGGGCACGGTTGCATCCTTAGAGCTGGCGGTTTGGGCTTCCAGCATATAAGCCATTGCCGGTTGTGGCTACGCCCGGCCACAACCGGCAATGGCAGCAACACCTTAGTGATCGTGATCGGGATCAGCAATGGGTACCATCAGCTCGTTATCCAGATCACCGCCGGGCTGGCCGATCATTTCATCATACGCACTGTGGTGACAGAGATAGGCGCGGGAAATCCCCATGCCACGGAACGGCTTTTTGGCATCAATCTGACTGCGAAAACGCAGACACTGATTCTGCTCATCACGCACACTATGCCATTCATCCCCTACCTGCACCTCCACCAGATACAGGCTGTTTTCCAGTGAACGCAGACGCAATGCCTGGGGGCTGGGGGTTAACTGGCGGACTTGACTGAGAGTTACACCTTGCATGTTCTGACTCCTCTGCTGGTCATCTCACGCGGGGTTATACGCAACTCCAGCGCCAGTGGATGACCCTTTCGAGCCATTCACCCTGTTATCCCCTCCGAAACTGGAAAGATTGCCCCGCATACACCACATTTAAGGTCAAACTCCGCAAACAAAAAGAACAACAACCTGGCAGGTTGTGCTGGAGATTCCCACCATGACTATCCGCACCAAGGTATACGCCGGCATCATCACCCTGATGCTGGTCATTCTGCTCAATGCCGCCGCTGGCCTCTTCGCTATCCGCCAGCTGTCCTCTGCCCTTGAATACATCACCGGTCCGGCCTGGGCGACGGCGGACGGCGCCATGGAAGGCACTATCGGCATTCAGGCAGAAATCATCCTGCTCAAGGATTTTGCTGCGGGCGAGATCGACCTGAACAAAGCTCACAGCAAGCTTGAAGAAGCCGGCCAGTTTACCGCACAGGCATTGACCCGCATGAAGGAAGCGGCGCTGATCAGCCCGGCTCAGATTTCGCAGCTCGATCAGCATCTGCAGCAGTTTGCCAAAGCCAAGGAGCTGCTGCTGAACAGCACGCCGGACAACCGGACACAGGCGGCCAGTGCACTCAGTGCTCAGGTGGAAACCATGCTGGACTTTATCGACAAGCTGGAGGCCGATGCAGACAGCAAGGTGGAGGCGACGGCGGGCGATCTGGATGTGGTCATCGGCAGCCTTAAATCCACAGCAGTCGTCACCCTTGTTATCGCTCTGGTGCTGGCCATGGTGATTCTACTGCTGGCACGCCGCTACGTGATCCAGCCCATTCGTCACCTGACCCATCTGCTGGCCGAACTGACCCGTGGTGACGGCAACCTGCGTACCCGCCTGCAGATCAACAGCAAGGACGAAATGGGTGAGCTGGCCGGGTACTTCAATCAGTTTCTCGACGTGATTCACAATCTGGTGCGACAGGTGACTCACACCATCGACCACACCACTTCGCTGATGCAGCACATCGGCAGCAGCCTGCAGCAGATTGATGAAGGCGCTACCCGGCAATGCCGGGAAACAGAGCAGATCGTCACAGCGGTCAATCAGATGACCTCCACACTGGGGGAAGTGGCACACTTTGCCGCTGATACGGAAAGCAGCTCCACCACCGCACAAAGCCAGTCGCGCAGTGGCCAGAACGACCTGCAGGGAACCATGGACTCGCTGCATGAGGTGGTGTCGGAAATGGAAAAAGCCTCTACCGTCATTGCCCATCTGGAATCAGACGGGCAGAACATTGGCTCGGTGCTGGAGGTGATTCGCAGTATTGCCGAACAGACCAATCTGCTGGCACTCAATGCCGCCATTGAAGCAGCACGGGCAGGGGAAACCGGGCGGGGCTTCGCGGTGGTGGCAGATGAGGTGCGCAATCTGGCCAACCGCACCCATCAGTCGACACTGGAAATCCAGACGGTGGTAGAACGTATTCAGCGCGGCTCCAGTGACGCCGCCAACGTGATGCGCACCTCACAGCGGCTGGCCGACTCAGTGGCGGAACAGGCCGCCAACAGTATTCAGGTGTTCGGCCAGATCAGTGACACCATTGATCAGCTCAATGGCCTGAACCGGCATATTTCTTCTGCTACAGGAGAGCAGCGACGGGTATCGGAAGAGGTCAATATGCGCATTGCGTCAGTGGCCAGCAGCGCCAATGACAATGCATCGTTGACCCGAGCCGCGGTCACCACCAAGGATCAGCTACTGAACGACATCTATCAGCTACAGACACTGACCAGCCGCTTCGGCATCTGAGCTGGCTCGTGATCATGCTCCGCAGGCTGTGGAGCTGATAAGGGGAAGATATAAATCAGTAAGAGGCTGAGTCTGCAGCCTCTTACTGTCAGCCGTTCATTTCCAGCCTTTCATTTCCAGATAGAGCGCTTCGACCTTGGTGCGAGCCCAGGGCGTCTTGCGCAGGAAACGCAGGCTGGATTTGACACTGGGCTCGTTGCGGAAGCAGCGGATGTCCACCCGCTCTGCCATTTCATCCCAGCCTTTCTGCGCCACCAGTTCATTAAGGATCATTTCCAGCGTCACCCCATGCATAGGGTTGTTGGCCTGACCTGCAGTCTTGGCGCTCTCTGCTTCGGCAGAACGTGACTCGGTGGGAGTATGGTTGTCAGTTGTCATAGTGGTACTCAAAAGACGCTGCTCAGGGCACACCCAGCAGGGCTTTCCTTAACAGGCTGTTAAGGAGATTGCAGCGCGCTGGAATAGAAAAGGACGCTATTGTAACCCCGCTCCCGCCATGCGTCAGCCCGCTGCGCAAGCAGAAAAAACAACGCCCGCACAAGGCGGGCGTTGCAGATAACACCTGACGCTTACTGACCAAACACCAGCTGACCGTTGACCAGACTGACCTTGATGGTGCTTCCCGGTGCAAAGTGACCAGAAAGAATCTCGTTGGCCAGCGGGTTTTCCAGATGACGCTGGATGGAGCGCTTGAGCGGACGCGCACCGTAAACCGGGTCGAAGCCCACCGCCACCAGATGGTCCAGTGCCTCGGGGGTGATCTCCAGCTGCAGATCGCGCTCCTGCAGACGCTGCCCCAGACGGCTGATCTGGATATCCGCAATGCCACGCACCTGACTCTGGCCAAGGCTGTGGAACACCACCACTTCGTCGATACGGTTGACCAGTTCCGGGCGGAAATGGGTCGCAACCACATCCATCACCTTGTCCTTCATTTCCTCATAGAGGGTGTCGGAGCTGGTGTACGCCTGAATAATGTCGGACCCCAGGTTGGAAGTCATGACAATCACGGTATTGCGGAAGTCCACGGTGCGGCCCTGACCATCGGTCAGGCGACCATCCTCCAGCACCTGCAGCAGGATATTGAAGACATCCGGGTGCGCCTTCTCCACTTCATCCAGCAGCACAACAGAGTAGGGCTTACGCCGCACGGTTTCGGTCAGGTAACCGCCCTCTTCATAACCCACGTAACCGGGAGGAGCACCGATCAGACGAGCCACGGAGTGCTTCTCCATAAACTCGGACATATCGATCCGTACCATCGCCTCTTCGGTATCGAACAGGAAACGCGCCAGCGCCTTACACAGTTCGGTTTTACCCACCCCGGTTGGGCCGAGGAACAGGAAAGAACCGTTAGGACGATTAGGATCCGCCAGCCCCGCACGGGAACGACGTACCGCGTTAGCCACCGCCACCACAGCTTCATCCTGACCGATGACGCTTTCGTGCAGGGCGTCTTCCATTCGCAGCAGCTTTTCACGCTCGCCTTCGAGCATTTTCGAGATAGGGATGCCGGTCCATTTGGACACCACCTCGGCCACCTCTTCCTCAGACACACGGTTACGCAGCAACTGCATATCCATCATTTCTGCCTGAGAGGCCATATCCAGCTGCTTTTCCAGATCAGGAATCACGCCGTACTGCAGCTCAGACATGCGCGCCAGATTACCGCTGCGGCGCGCCTGTTCCATATCGACCCGCGCTTGTTCCAGCTGTTCCTTGATCTTCTGTGAACCCTGCAGTGCGGCTTTTTCAGTTTTCCACACCTCTTCCAGATCCGCGTATTCGCGTTCCAGCTTGCCGATCACCTGCTCCAGATCATCCAGCCGTGCCTTGGAGGCCTTGTCGGTCTCCTTCTTCAGCGCCTCACGCTCCATCTTCAACTGAATAAGACGACGGTCGAGACGATCCATTTCTTCTGGTTTGGAGTCCATCTCCATACGGATACGACTGCCTGCTTCGTCAATCAGGTCGATGGCCTTGTCCGGCAGCTGGCGGTCAGTGATATAGCGTTGTGACAGCTTGGCTGCTGCAATGATGGCCGAGTCGGTGATGTCGACACCGTGGTGCACTTCGTAGCGCTCTTTCAGGCCACGCAGAATAGCGATGGTGTCTTCAACGCTGGGTTCATCCACCAGTACTTTCTGGAAACGACGCTCCAGCGCCGCATCTTTCTCAATGTACTGACGGTATTCATCCAGCGTGGTGGCACCGACGCAGTGCAGCTCGCCACGCGCCAGGGCGGGCTTGAGCATATTGCCTGCGTCCATCGCCCCCTCACCCTTACCAGCACCGACCATGGTGTGCAGCTCATCAATAAAGAGAATGACCCGCCCTTCTTCCTTGGCCAGCTCATTCAGCACGGCTTTCAGACGCTCCTCGAACTCACCGCGGAACTTGG
Organism: Pokkaliibacter sp. MBI-7; assembly: GCF_029846635.1. Taxonomy (NCBI): domain Bacteria; kingdom Pseudomonadati; phylum Pseudomonadota; class Gammaproteobacteria; order Oceanospirillales; family Balneatrichaceae; genus Pokkaliibacter; species Pokkaliibacter sp. MBI-7. Next base: position 565,197 of record NZ_JARVTG010000001.1, read on the forward strand.
CACCGGCAATCAGGGCGCCCATATCCAGTGACAGCACCTGCTTGTCTTTAAGACCTTCCGGCACCTCGCCGTTGACGATACGCTGCGCCAGCCCCTCGACAATGGCCGTTTTACCCACACCGGGTTCACCGATCAGCACCGGGTTGTTCTTGGTTCGACGCTGCAGTACCTGAATGGTGCGGCGAATCTCATCGTCACGACCGATCACCGGGTCCAGCTTGCCTGCTACCGCGCGTGCCGTCAGATCGATGGTGTATTTCTTCAGCGCATCACGCTTTTCTTCGGCATTGGGGTCGCTCACGTTTTCACCGCCACGCACTTTATTGATCACCGCTTCCAGTTGTTCTTTCTTGATGCCCTGTGCGCGCAGCACATCGCCCAGCCCGGACTTGTCATCCATCGCCGCCAGTACCACCAGCTCGCTGGAAATATACTGGTCACCATTTTGCTGCGAGGCCTTGTCGGCCAGATTGAGCAGGCGGGCAAACCGCTCTGACGGACGCACGTCACCATCGTGCTGTTTCACCGTTGCCAGTTTGCCCAGCTCTTTATCCAGCTCACGGCGCACCTTGGCAACATCGAAGCCTGCCTGCGACAGAATGCTACGAGTACTGCCTCCCTGCTGATCCAGCAGGCTGACAAATAAATGAAGGGGTTCCAGCTGATTATGGTCACGGCCGACGGCCAGAGAAACGGCGTCGTTCAGTGCTTCCTGCAGCTTGGTAGTAAAACGGTCGATACGCATTGAGCTACCTCCAAAGTCATAAGCCCGATGATGGAAACGGCGCTTGCACTGGATAAGTTGCCAGTCACGATATGGCCGTTATGAGTTCGGGCGATTGACTGTGAAAGTTGGGGCAGCGCTGATGAATTCAAGATGACTAATGTTAGAAAACTCACATTAGCAATCGCGATGTTGATGCGGATCAAGCATTGCTAATGGACGAGCGGGTGCTACCAGTGCGAAGGGCTTCAAGTTGAGCGCTTCTCCCCTCGTCCAACAGATAAACTCTGCTACACTGCGCTACAACTGATTGCCGAGTATGTGTCTGAACCGATCATGCTTGCGGCTAGTTCAATCGCACTGCAGAGCATGTCTGCAGTCACCATGAGGTCAAGACAGCGTGCTTTACCACCACCTTTTTCTGCGTAGATTGCCCTTTTTTTTGCCCGCAAAATCCTCTCTGGTGTTCGCTCTGCTGGGCGTATTGACCGCTCCGCTTGCACAGGCTGACGATCCCCTGCTTCCTTCTCTGACGCCATCGACACAAAACACGGAATCAACCTCCACCCAGCAGGCTCGGGGCGTGTTACGTGCGCTTGCTCAGGCAACCCTGTCAAGTGATCTGGCGGGACGCATTATTGAATTACCCTTCCGTGAGGGGCAGTCCTTCAAACAGGGCGATTTGCTGGCACGCTTTGACTGCTCGGTCTATCAGGCCCAGCTGAATGCCTCGCAGGCCAGCGCCCGTGCGGCCCAGGCAGAGCTTAATCAGAACCAGCAGCTGGCGCAGATGAAGTCTGTTGGCAAATATGCGGTGTCGCTGTCTGCGGCCAAACTGGCTCAGGCTCAGGCAGAGAGCCAGGTGTATCAGATTCAGGTGAGCCGCTGCCGCCTGCTGGCCCCTTTTGACGGGCAGATTGTCAGCCGTAAGGTCAATGCCTTCGAGAGCGTGACGCAGGGCACTCCCATGATGGAGGTGGTCGACAACCGCCATCTGGAGATTGATTTGCTGGTGCCCTCGCGCTGGCTGACGAAGATCAAGCCCGGTATGACATTCACGTTTACTCCCGATGAGACAGGCCAGCCATTACAGGCCCGGGTCGCACGACTGGGTGCGCGTATCGACGAAGGCAGCCAGACACTGAGTCTGATCGGTACTATTGACGATAACAGCGATGCCAGCAAAGACAGCCACCTGATCGCTGGCATGAGCGGCACCGCCCAGTTTACGGAGGCCCAGTGAACGCACCTGCCTCTTTTTCTGTAGAACGGGTATTTGCCCGCTTCCTCGATATCGAGCGCCAGATCAGGGCCACACGCAAAGTCGAAGAACTGGCTTATATTCTGGTCAATGACAGCCAGACGCTGTTTGGCTTTCGCCATGCAGCACTGGTTATCGATGGCAGGGTTCGCGCCATTACCGGCGTCACCCAGCCATCACCACAAGCTCCGTTTGTCGCCTTTATTGAACGTGCCTGTGAACAGTTGCTGAAACAGCAGAAGCTGGATCAATGTGCCATCGTGGAGGCCGCTGTTTTAGATCAGCAGTGCCGGAATGACTGGCAGGCATTGTCTGCCCCCGAAGCCCTGTGGTCCCCCTTGAAGGATCGACAGGGGCGCACCTTTGGCGGCATCTGGTATGCCCGCGAGCGTCCCTGGCAGGATGCCGAAAAAGTGCTGGCAGACCAGCTGGCCAACGCTTACAGCCATGCCTGGCTGGCATTGGAGCAACGACGCCAGTGGCGCCGTGGTGGGATTCGCTGGCCCGTAGTCATGGCAGTGCTGGCGCTGCTGGCCTGTCTGTTCATACCGGTTAAGCAGTCCGTTCTGGCTCCGGCAGAAGTAGTGCCGCTGCAGGGACGGGTAGTCGCAGCACCACTGGACGGTGTTGTGCAGGAGTTTGTGGTGCAGCCTAACCAGGCCGTACATCAGGGTGATCTGCTGGTTCGCTTCGATGCCACCACCCTGCGTGCACAAGCCGATGTCGCCGAGCGTGCGCTGGATGTGGCTGAGGCCGAATATCGCGCCAGTGCGCAGCGAGCCTTTCAGGATGCCGACTCCAAGGCCAAACTGGATTTACTGGCAGCACAGGTCGCTCAGAAACGAGCCGAACGGGACTACGCCAAAGAGCTGCTGAGCCGGGCTGAAGTGCGTGCGGAGCGTGATGGTATTGCCGTATTTGCTGACGCCGAGCGCTGGACCGGCAAACCGGTGCGTACTGGCGAGCGTTTGCTGGAGCTGGCTAACCCGCAACAGGCGGAGCTGAAGATCGAGCTGGATGTCGGTGATGCCATTGACTTTGCCCAGCAGGCACCGGTCACCCTGTTTCTCGACAGTGACCCGCTGACACCCCATCAGGCCATTCTGGAACGGGCTGCCTACGAGTCAGAACTGACCCCTTCAGGCAATCTGGCTTATCGTCTGGATGCGCGTTTTACTGACGCGCCACCCCGCATCGGCCTGCGTGGCACAGCAAAGGTGTATGGTGAAAACGTGCCGCTGGCAGTCTACCTGTTCCGGCGACCACTGGCCGCTATCAGAAAGGCTGTTGGGATATGAGTGCTGCTGCCCTTCTGCCTGCCTTGCGTAACGATCTGCAGCTGTCAGAAGCCGCTGCAGGCAGAGATGGCGCACCGCAGTGGACACTGTCTGACCCGCTGACCGGCCGCTATTTCAAGATGTCACCCACAGCGATGCGACTATTGCGTCACTGGGGATTGCGTGATCCAGGCCGGGTTCTGGAGGCCGCCAATACCGAACCTGGTTTACCGGTGCAAGGCAAAGAGCTGGAGCAGCTACTGCTGTTTCTTCGTGGCCATGACCTGATTGCAGCCACCGATGCCGAACAGCGCAAGAGCTACATGGCCAAAGCCCGCACCCGCCAGAACAGTCTGTGGAAGAGCGCACTTCATCAGTATCTGTTTTTTCGCATCCCCCTATGGCGTCCTGATCCTTTTCTCAACCGCACCTGGCCCTGGCTGCAGCGATACGGCCGCCTGCTACTCGGACTGGGTTTACCCCTGATGCTGATCCTTGGTTTGTTCCTGGTCAGTCGCGACTGGGTGCGCTACACCCACTCCTTCCCTCATCTGTTTACCTTACCCGGCATGGCCACCTTTGGTATCGCGCTGGTGTTTGCCAAGTTTATCCATGAGATGGGCCATGCCTACCTGGCCAAGCGTGCCGGGTGCCGAGTGCAGAGCATCGGCGTGGCCTTTATCGTGCTGTTCCCGTTGTTCTATACCGACGTGACCGATGCCTGGAAGCTGAAGGATCATCGCGAACGCATACTGATCGGTGCCGGCGGTATTCTGGCGGAATTAACGCTGGCCTGTATGGCCCTGCTGGCCTGGACGCTGCTACCGGAAGGACCGGCCCGCACTGCCGCCTTTATGCTGTCTAGTGCCACCTGGATTACCACGGTCATCGTCAACCTCAATCCGCTGATGCGCTTTGACGGTTACTTCCTGCTCAGTGACTTCTGGCGGGTGGAGAACCTTCAGGAGCGAGCTTATGCCCTGTCACGCTGGCGTCTGCGTGAGTGGCTGTTCAGCTATGGCGCTCCCGCCCCGGAAACCTGGTCACCTGCCATGCAGCGTAAGCTGTTACTGTGGGGCTATGCCTCCTGGTTATGGCGCTTTTTCCTGTTTCTGGGGATAGCACTGGTGGTCTATCACTTCTTTATCAAGGTCATCGGCATCGTACTGATGCTGGTGGAAGTTCTCTGGTTTATTGGCTTACCGATTCTGAAAGAAATGAAAAACTGGTGGACCTTCCGCAAAGCTTCCCATCCTGCCGCGGTATTGCGCAGCGGTCTGCTACTGGCAGCACTGCTGGGCGTGCTGATCTACCCCTGGCATGGCAGCATACATATCCCAGCGGTCCTGCAGGCAGAGAAAGTCAGTACTCTCTACGCGCCAATTGCCGCACAGGTGCAAAGCCTCAGAGTCAGCGACGGCCAGCAGGTCAAAACTGGCGAAGTGCTGGTAGAGCTGACGTCTGCCGACCTCAATTACCGCCTCGACATCGAGCGCCAGCGTATTGATGTGCTGCAACAACAGCTACGGCGGGGAGCTGCACGCAAAGAAACCGCCAGTGAATCTCAGGTACAGGAGCAGCAACTGGCCGAGTCGCTGGCACGCTATCGCGGCCTCGCCGCCCAGCGTGAACAACTGCTGATCAGGGCTCCACAGGACGGACAGGTAAGAGACGTTGCCCGCGACATGACAACAGGTCGCTGGGTTGCAGCGGATATGCCGTTACTACGTATCGCACTGAAGGGAACGGGCAAAATTCAGGGCTATCTGCCGGAGGACAGCCTGAGGCGGGCAACATCGGGCATGCAGGGCCACTTTATCGCCGATGACCCTGCCTGGCCACGACTGAGCGTCACCCTGCAAACGCTGGCACCCACCGGCTCGCCTTACCTGCAGCTGGAAGCACTGGCATCAGACTATAAAGGCCCTATTGCCGTGCGCCATGATGATGAACGTAAGTTGCAGCCGGTACAGGCACAGTACAGCGTCAGTTTTTCGGTCAACGCAGAGTCGGCGCTACCCGAACAGCCGTTACGTGGAGAAGTGATTTTGCAGGGTGAAAAGGAGTCCATTCTTGGTGGCGTGTGGCGCCGGGTGGCGGCACTGGGCATTCGCGAGAGTGGGTTTTAATAACCGGACTAAAAACCGCACAGGCACACTGCCTGTGCGGTTCAACATGACTATCAGCACTGATCAGGGTCGTGGCGGATATAGACCATCAGTGACCATGCAATAGCGCATCGCTATTGACGGCGGGACGGTAGGAATTTCCTGACCACCTCCCGTCATTCCAACCGTCACCGTGCCGCCCCCTGATGAACCTCCTCCTGTTACATCAAGGGAGACATTGCCCGTGGCCGTGCCTGTTACCGCATTATCCGGCCCGATAACCAGATCAGCACTGGTGCCAGCGGGCGCGTAAACGTTGGCTGTTGTCAGCTGAGCGGGGCCAAGCACGGCGTTGTTGACCGGTGTATTGGAGCGCGTGGTTAAGGTGTTGGTAGATGTTCCGATTTTTACTGACCCGGTAACGTCCAGCGTCACCGTGCCTGACGCGGTAGCAGTCCCGCCGGCACCGCCTCCCGTCGGAGTAAATGTCGCCTGATGGTTATGCACCGGCATCTGTGCGATTGTCTGCACGATGCTTTCCTGCCCGTACTCTGCTCCCCAGGGCCGACCTGTTAGCCCTGGCCCGGCGCCATAGCCTGTCGGTGCCCGCCCGCGCATATCCGGTACACCCATGGTGGTCCGACAGTCTCCACCATAAGTGCAGCCAATCAATGAGAACAGAGCCTCATTACCACTGACGGGCAACAGCTGCCCCATCATCTCAACCGTGTTAGCGGGACAGTATGACCCCGCCATAATGCACACCTCGCCCGTGTATGCCTCTGTGCCGCAGGCGGCGGCTTGTCTGGGTGTTAGCGAGAAAATAACAGACAGTGTTGCTACTGCCAGCGATGACACTGACGACAGTTTTATTAGCGAACTTCTACTCATAGCCACTTTTCCTCGATCCTGTTCGACTCCTGCTCTGACACACGCCATATCTGGCTGTCATGGCGAGCAATTAAAAAGATGCAGCCCATAGAGATGTCGTTAGCCCCGAGGGGGAAAGATTCCGCTGGTGACAATGCAATAACGCATTGCAATGGACGGAGAGACAGTAGCCATAGCCTGACTACCTCCGGTATTGTCAATCTGTACTGTGCCTCCCGCTGACGCCCCTCCACCTGTCACATTCAGGGAGACATCGCCTGTAGCCGTGCCTGTTACCGCATTATCCGGACCGATAACCAGATCAGCACCGGTACCAGCAGGCGCATAAACGTTCGCTGTCGTCAGCTGAGCAGGGCCGAGCACAGAATTGTTCGTCGGTGTGTTGGAACGAGTGGTTAAGGTGTTGGCAGATGTTCCGATTTTTACTGACCCGGTAACGTCCAGCGTTACCGTGCCTGAAGCAGTGGCCGTGCCACCGGCCCCGCCTCCCGTCGGAGTAAATGTCGCCTGATGGTTATGCACGGGCATCTGTGCGATTGTCTGCACGATACTTTCCTGCCCATACATGTCACCAATCGGATGACTGGTCAGCCCTGGCCCGGTGCCATAACCTGTCGGCGCGCGCCCGCGTAAATCAGGGAGTTGCATGGTAGTTCTGCAATCCCCGCCATAATTGCATCCAATCAGTGCAAACAGCGCTTGATTCGTAGAAATCGCAACGATCTGCCCCATTGACTCGACGGTATTGTGAGGGCAGTAGTTGCCCGCAATGATACAAACCTGACCTATATAGGCATCATCTCCACAGGCTGCTGCCTGCCTCGGGGTCACTGCGAAGGTCACTGCCAGAGTAGCGGCAGCTATAGACGCAAGAGAGGAAAGGGTAGTCAGGGCATGTCTGCTCATAGCACTTCTCCTTATAGATACATCGACACAGTGCGTTGATCTGCTGGCTTGTCACGAACACGATCTGAAGCCCAACTACAAACCTCTGAAGACCTCCTGATTGAGTAAAGACCCTTTCGTATAAACTGCAAGCTGTTAGATGACTGCCACTTCATATATCCATGACAGCCATCAAGATTTCTCCTATACCTTCTGTGGGATGATGAACGGCTCGACAAAGTGCAAATAAAGCCTGCTCAACCCCAGAAAGCGTCTTCCTTACTTTGTACAAAAATCATACCTAGGGTGACTGGACAGGTCTGCCAGCGCTCCCTATGCTGACAAACAATTTGCACTTTATTGCAATTTGCGTCACTGCACTGACATTGCGAACCATGTTAAGTACGAGCTGTTAATTGTTCTGGTCGCGGGTGGCAGACAGTGAAGTGACGCTGGTTATTACCTCGGAGCATTCAGCATGTTGTGGCGTCATCTGTTTAATAAGAAAAAGTCCCCCTCCTCAACCGCTACAACAGATATTCCTCAGCCCCTCGGGCTTGCTCTCGAACCGCGTATGCTGTTTGACGGCGCGCTGGCGGCGACGGCTGCTACCACGACCGATACCAGCAGCTCCGCCGACGCCAGCAAAACAACCGATACGGCTCAGAATACCGATAGCGACAACGGCTCCTCACAGCACACCTCACAAGATTCCGACAGCCACGACGGCTCTGCCGATCTGACCGATACCGCGGTCGCCGGGGACAGCACACGCCGGGAAGTGGTGTTTATCGATACCTCAGTCACGGACTACCAGACCCTGGTGGATAACGTCCCCGCCGGGATGGAAGTCGTGCTGATTGATGGCAGTCAGGATGGCCTGAGCCAGATGGTGGACTGGGCCGAAACCCATTCAGGCTACGATGCCATTCATGTGCTCAGCCACGGCAGTGAAGGCGAAGTACAACTGGGTAGTTTCACCCTCGACAGCACCACTGCCGAGCTGCGTGCGGATGATCTGGCCAAGCTGGGGGCTGCACTGACAGACTCCGGTGATCTGCTGCTCTACGGCTGTGAAGTGGCCCAGGACTCCGGGCAGAGCTTTGTCTCACTGCTGGCACAGCTGACCGCGGCGGATATTGCGGCTTCGACAGACCTTACCGGTGCAGAAACATTGGGAGGCAACTGGAGTCTTGAGGACCATGAAGGAGATATAAACACCGAATCTCTCGAGTTCACGGACTTTCAGGATGTCTTGTCTACACCGACTGAAGGCACAACAGATTTTGCAACTTACGCAACTACCGCAGGTGGTTATAACCAGTTGGCCAGCGGTACAGATGGGGAAAGCTCATACAGCTATGCAGATCTGCTTGGTTGGACTGTCACTGGGGCATTAGACGCATCAACCGTAAACAGTGCATCTGATGCCATCATGGCGACGGAAAGCTCAGGGATATTCTATTTAGCAACACAAAACGGTAACACGGGTTACGACTACGTTTCGTTTACATCAAATGATGGCAAACTGTTTGATTTATCAAGCATTAGCGTAGACTTTTATGGCGCCTCCGAAGACCAGGCTAATCTCAACTCATATGACATTACAGTTGTTGGCTATCTAAATGGATCGGAGGTCGCAGGTGCATCATCGACTGTCTCCAATGTCACAGGAGATTATGGCTCAGGTAATTTTACTGATTTCAGCTCTCTCAATTTTACCGGCATAGATGAGATACGCATCTATGCCAGCTCTTCGGGAACGGTGAAATCTAGTCAGGGATTTATGTTTGGCACTATCGTTGCCACTAACTTCAGAAATGGCACTGATGCCACCTTTGACTTTGAAAGTGGCGTAACTGGCTATGGCACTAATACTGTCAATGAAACAGAACATGGAGCAACCCTGGTTGCCGTGTCCAGCGACTTCAATCTGGTCAGTTCATTAGACACCACGGGTCAGGCTGGCGAGCTCTCTACCGACTTTGGGACAGGCTTTGAAAGCAGCGTCACATTCAGTCTGTCCGATGGTCAGTCTTTCGACCTGTCGTCCATTTCAATTACCAACTGGGCTGAGAATGAGAGTCTGATCATTACCTCATCCAAGGGCTCTATTACCATCTCAGTGTCAGGTAACGGCTCACCCAATGTGCTGGATATCACCAATGACAGCAATGCCGCCTTTTTCCAGGGGATCACGTCCTTCACCATTACCGAAGATACGGCTGGTGAGAGTGATAACGGTTATGGACTGACCTTCGATAACATTCAGCTAACAAATATCACATCTGCCCCGCTTACTGACGCCACTTCCACCGTCACCGCAGGCGGTAGCAGCGAAGCCAGCATCCTTTCCACAACAGCCACCTCTACCGGCAATGCCACCCAGCTGCTGGACTTTGTTATTACCGATACCGGAGCCACCGACGGACTCACCACTACCATCAGCTCGTTTTATGTTGATGTCTCCGGCACCGCTACCGATACAGATCGAGCCAATATGGTGTGGCTGCTAAACGGTCCTGATGCCACCGATGTCGTCGGCACTTATGACTCGGCCACAGACCAGGTCACCTTCTCTGGCCTGTCTCTTTCAGTTGCAGACGGCGGTAACGAAACCTATACCGTCAGCGCCTACTTCAACGACAGTACCAGCTCCAGTGACATCAACGATGGTCGCACCGTTGTGCTGTCCGTCAATGCCGCCAACTTCACCACCGGTGGCAGTGGCTCCTCCATGGCCAGCAGTCAGTCAGACGTCACCAGTGGTAGTGGTGCCACCATCGATGTCACCGCCACTCAGCTGGTCTACTCGCAGTCGCCCTCCGGCACCGTCACCAGTGGCAGCACTTTCGGCACACAGCCTATCGTGCTGGCAGTGGATGCCCGCGGTAACGTCGATACCGACTATACCGGTTCCATCTCGCTGTCAGAAAATGCTTCAGGCGCTTTGAGCGGTACCACCACCGTTGCAGCAACGGCTGGTATCGCTACGTTTTCCGGTATCAGCTATACCGCATCAGCCGATCAGGAAACCTTCACCCTCGGCGCCTCTGCTTCCTCTCTGAATAGTGCTTCCAGCAGCACTATCACGGCAGATGTCGTAGCCACACAGCTGGTGTTCTCTACCGAGCCAACCCCTACCTCCATCGCCAGTGGCGCCAGCACCAGCTTTAGCACGGTACCCGTGATCGAAGCGGTAGATGCCAGTGGCATCGTAGATACCGGCTACTCCACCGATATCGTGCTGTCTGTCACTGACCCGAACGACGGCACTATCGACGGTACGGTCAACAGTCTCAGCGTCACCTCCGGTGATCAGGATGGCAGCGGCATCACGGTAACACTGAATGTATCATCCGGTGTGGCTACCTTCAGTGGACTGGCCATTCAGTACACCAACTCAGGCAGCTCCGAAAGCCTGGCTCTGCATGCTGCTTCTGGCTCCCTTACTGCGGTCAACAGCTCCACCATCACCAGCGTGATGAACGATACCCCCGTGATCGCCAATGTGGCTGGCGACTCCGTTGCCTGGGCTGGCGTAGGCAGCACAGTCGTGCTTGATGCAGGCGGCAACGCCACGGTCAGCGATACTGAGCTGGATGCCCTTAACAGTGGCAATGGCGACTGGTCAGGCGCCAGCCTGACCATACAGCGCTCGGGCAGTGCGTGGTCAGCGGATACCTTTGCGTTTGACCTGACAGGCGCCGCCTTCACCGTTTCCGGCAGCACGCTGCAAAAAGATGGCCTGACCTTCGCCACCTTCACCAACACCAATGGTGTGCTGACCATCACCTTTACCAGCTCCGGTACCACGGCAACAACGGCGCTGGTGCAGGATGTCATGCAGCACATCACCTACCGCAACGATACGCCCGCCGGTGATGCCACTATTCGCTTTACCCTGTCAGATGGCAGCAGTGCCACAACCGCCGACGTGACCGTCACCAGTGACACCATCTACGTCACCAATGCCACCGACAGTACATCCATCGATGTCAGTGATGGTGTCAGCTTCAGTGAAGCCATTGCGATTGCCGCCGCCGACAGCACAGGCACTCAGACTATCGTCTTCGACAGCAGTCTGGCCGGGCAGACACTGACACTGGCAGGTAATCTGACCATCAGCGAAAGCCTGACCATCGATATGGACAACGCCAGTGGTGTGACCATCGCCGGCAGTACGCTGACCCTGAGTTCAGGTACGACCCTGACATTCTCTAACGGCACCAGTGACACGGCGTCGATCAGCAGTTCGATCAGCGGCAGTGGCGCTCTGACCAAAAGTGGCAGTGGTACCCTGACACTGAGCGGTAGTAATGACTACAGCGGTGCAACCTCCATTAGTGCAGGCACGCTGATAGCCTCAGGCGGCTCTGCCATTGGCAATGACAGCGCAGTCACAGTCAGCAGTGGCGCAATCCTCACTCTGGCAGGATCAGAAATCATTGGCTCGCTGGCAGGCGCCGGTGACGTTGCGCTGGGTAGTAACAGCATTTACGCAGGACGTGACAACAGCAGCACCAGCTTTACGGGTGTGATGAGTGGTACCGGGGGTCTGATTAAATCCGGTAGTGGTACGATGACCCTGACAGGCAGCAACACCTTTACCGGTTCAGTACTGATCAGCCAGGGTGGCATAACTCTCAATAGCAGCTCGGGCACAGCACTGGCAGATACCGTCGCTGTGACACTGACAGGCAGCACTCTGACGCTGTCGTCTGCAACCGAAACCATCGGCGCACTGACAGGCGCCGGCAGCGTGAGCCTGGGTGCAAACACACTGACGGTCAACCAGAGCAGCAGTGGTACGCTGTCTGCAGCCATTAGTGGCTCTGGGAACCTGATCAAGACCGGTAGTGGCACCCTCACTCTTTCCAGTACCAGTAACTCCACTGGCTGGTCAGGTGGGCTGACCGTTAACGACGGTACCGTACTCATCACCAGTGACAGTAACCTGTCTGCCGGAACCATAACCATCAACGGTGGTACTCTCCAGCTCTCAGGCTTTACCGGAGGCACCGTCGACAACGCCATCTCCCTGGGCTCATCAGGCGGCACAGTTAATGTGAGCGGCGGCACCGGCGCGATTCTGTCCGGCAATATCACCGGTAGCGGCCTCCTGCACAAGACAGGCGGCAAGACACTTACCCTCTCCGGCACCAACAACTACAGTGGCGGCACTCAGATCACTGGTGCAGGTGCGCTGATCATTGCCACCTCCGCCAACATCGGCTCTGGCGGGATTACTATCGACTCTGATGCGACACTGGAGATTACCGCAGCCACCACGCTCAGCAACTCCCTCACGCTGGGTACAGCTGGTAGCACCTCGACTATTCAGACAGACAACACCGTTACCCTGTCAGGCAGCATTTCTGGCGACAATAAGACACTGACTAAAACAGGTAGCGGAACGTTAAGTTTGTCAGGAACAAACGACGGCTCCAGTTTTGCTACTACTGTCACGGCCGGCACACTCAGCCTGACCAACCATACCAATATCGGTACTGGCACCATTACGCTGGATGGAGGCACGCTGGCCAACACAGGAAGTGGGACCAGTGATTATCCTGACGCGGTAACCAACAGTACCTCATACGACATCCTGACCAATGCGATTGAGATCAGCAGCAGTGGCGGGACGCTTAGTGCAACTAATGCACAGTGGGTATTAACCGGCGCCATCACCGGCTCCGGTGCCTTGACCAGCAGTGGATCTGGCATTCTGTACATCAATAATGCCAGTTCCTTCACGGGCTCGGTTGCTGTAACCGCGGGCATATTGGGTGTGGGGGGAACAGGCACTCTCGGTAGTGGTCAGGTCACGCTCTCCAACGGCGCCATGCTGGATATTACCGGCAGCACCAAAACCATCAGCAACGACATTGTCCTGGCCAGCAGCGCTACCATCCTTACCGAAGGCTCACCGATTGCCGATGCAAGCGCCGTCTATACCCTGTCAGGGTCTATCACAGAATCAGGTGGCAGCAGAACGCTCACCTTATCTGACTACGGCTCGTCTAACGGTAACTCGCTCGTCCTTTCAGGTCACAGCAGCTTTAGCGGCGGTACTGTCATTTCCAGCGATACGACAGTAAGTGTTTCAGCTGACGACAGCCTTGGCACAGGCACTATCACACTGAGCAGTGGCGCTACCCTGGCCGTTACCAATGCGGCAACCTTTACCAATAATCTCACCCTGTCTGGCAGCGCTACGGTGCAAACAGATGCTGATACGACTATTTCTGGCACAGTCTCAGGCAGCACAAACACCCTGACCAAGACAGGCAGCGGCACTCTTACCCTATCTGGAACCAATACAGGCAGTGCGTGGAACGCCCTGATCGGTGCAGGAACGCTGTCGGTAGCCAGTGACAGTAACCTGGGTACGGGCGCCGTCACGCTTGCCGACAGCACGATACTGACTATCACTGGTGCTACGACCATCGATAACGCCATCAGTTTGACAGGCTCAGCGACTATCACCACTTCGGCAGATGCAACGCTGAGCGGCAACCTGTCTGGCAACACATTCACGCTAACCAAATCAGGAAGCAGTACGCTTACCCTTTCAGGCACCAATAACACCACTGGCACTGGCATCAGTGGTATTACGCTGGAGGCTGGCACACTCTCGGTAGCGAGCGACGCCAATCTTGGCAATGGTGATGTGGTGTTCAACGGCGGCACACTGGCCGTCACAGGCACCACAACCATCGACAATGCCTTCGAGTTAGGCGTCAGTCTCAATCCCGGTAACGGTTATATTTCTGTAGCCAATAGCGTCGCCGTTACTCTGTCTGACACATTGCTAGATGGCACAGGTACTCTGGAAAAACTGGGAGCGGGTACGTTAACAGTAGGTGCAACGACCATTTCGCAAAATGTTGGACTCAAAGTTACTGAAGGCACACTCGCACTTACCGATCCTTCCGCGATGGGTGGAGCAAGTGCTGGTGCAATCACTTTGAATGGCGGTACCTTATCCCTCTCCGGCGGCACACTAACATCCGGTGGCATCTTCGTTGATGCAAACTCGAATATCGAGGTCAGCGGCTCAGCCACCATTGCAGGCGTCATTGACGGATCAGCCAGTCTGACCAAGACCGGCAGCGGCGTCCTGACCATATCGGGCGACAACAGCAGCTATGATGGCACCATCACCCTGAGTAACGGTGTCATCATCGTCGGCAGCAACAATGCGCTTGGTTCTACGACCGGTGCAACCGTCGTATCAAGCGGTACTACACTGCGTATCGGCAACGGCCTGACCGTTGCCGAAAATCTCACGCTGTCCGGCACAGGTATTACCAGCATCTACGGTGCCCTGAAAATTAATGAAGGCTCAGGTACTACCACCGTCAGTGGCGACATCACTCTGGCCGCAGATACCAGCATCGGCGCCTTTAACGCAGGTGACACGCTGAACCTGACCGGCGACATTACCGGTGGATATTCTCTGACCAAGGTGGGCTCCGGTACCGTCAATCTGTCAGGAAGCAACAGCTATACCGGCACGACAACCGTCAGCACCGGCACACTCGCCATCGCGGGTGACGGTAGTCTGGGTGCTGGCGCTGTTTCGCTGGCCAGTGGTACCACCCTGGAGATCACGGGTGCCTCCACGGTAGACAACAACCTGGCCCTGACCGGCAGCACTGTTGTGCAGACTGATGCGAATGTGACCCTATCCGGCACTGTCAGCGGCTCGGGCTCATTAACGAAAACAGGCTCAAGCACCCTGACCCTGTCTAACAGCAACAGCTATACCGGCACCACGTCCGTACTGGCCGGTACATTGTCCATTTCATCGGATGGCAATCTGGGCGCAGACGCGGTCACCCTGAACGGTGGTTCGCTCACCGTGACCGGCTTCAGTGTCACCATCGACAACTCGATTGCGGTTGGCAGCAACGGCGGCTCGATCACCAATGCCAATGACGTCACGCTTTCAGGCACCCTCTCAGGCAGCAGCTCGCTCACTAAGGCAGGTGCCGGCACCCTCACACTGACTGCAGCCAACACCTTCAGCGGCACGACCACCGTATCAGCGGGTACGCTGGCGGGGACCACGTCGTCATTGACCGGTGACTACATCAACAATGCAGCGCTGATATTCAGTCAGAGCTCATCGGGAACGTATAGCGGCGCCATCAGTGGCACCGGCAGCGTTACCAAATCGGGATCAGGCAACCTGACGCTCAGTGGCGACAATAGCTATTCGGGCCTGACCACAGTGAGTGCAGGAACGCTGACCATTACCAGTAGCAATGCGCTGGGCAGCGACAGCTCAGGCACTGTTGTCTCCAGTGGAGCCACTTTAGCCATACAATCTTCACTCACACTGTCCGAGACACTCACACTCAGCGGTACAGGCGTGTCCTCTGCGGGTGCGCTGGCGATCAGTACCACAGGCGCTCCGTTCTCTGTCTCTCTGAGTGGCGATGTTACCCTGTCCGCCAATGCCGTCATCAGCGTAGGTTCCGATACAGCGTTGAATATGAGCGGCAGCCTTAGTGGCTCTGGCAACCTGACCAAGTCAGGTGATGGCCGCCTGACGCTTAACGGCGACAATAGCAGCTATGATGGCAACATTACTGCCAGTGCAGGTACGCTGGATGCTGGCAGCGATACCGCGCTGGGCAGCACCACCGGCACCACCACTATTGCCAGCGGAGCATCACTCAGAATCAACGGCCGAACACTGGCCGAGAATCTCACTATCAGCGGCGTTGGCGATGGCATAGGGGTAATCTCAGTCTCCGCAGGGAGCAGTTCATCGGTATTGACCGGCACCATCACCATGGCGGCAGACGCCACCATTTATGTTGAGGACACCTCATCCCTTACCGTCGGCGGTGTGGTTGCTGGTGCATTCGCACTGGTGAAAGACGGTAATGGCACCCTCACTCTGGAAGAAACCAATACCTATACCGGCGCAACCACCGTATCTGCAGGGACCCTGCAGGTCACCGGCGCGCTGGATGGTACTTCCACACTGACCGTCGCCAGCGGCGCTACGCTGGCAGGCACCGGTAGCATCTTCTCATCTTCTGGCACCTCCAACACTGCCACCATCAATGGCACTCTGGCTCCCGGTGAGGAAGGCTCTAACAATGACGTCGGCGCCCTGACCTTCAATGGCAATCTTGCCTTCGGTGACAACAGTACCTATTCGGTGGATATTGCAGGCGCAGACATTGGCTCGACTTATGATGCCGTTGCGGTCAACGGCACAGTCACCATCGGTACGGGCGTCACGCTGTCGGTTAACCACAGCTACACGCCGGACAACGGCGATGCCTATCGACTGATCACTAACGATGGCTCCGACGCCATCTCCGGTACCTTCTCGGGTGTGACAGAAGGCGGCACGGTGACTGCGGGAGGTAACTCCACCGTACTCACTGCTTACTATGCTGCTACTGATAACTTCAGCGGAGCTAATCTTGGCAGCAACGCTGACGCAAGCGGTGGCAATGAGTTCGCCCTGCAGGCTCCCATTGATCAGCCACCTACCCTTGACCTGAACGGCAGTAGCAGCGGCACAGGCAACAGCGTCGCTCTGGCAGATGCCATTAACGGCCTTGCAGATATTGCCAATGCGACTGTCACAGATGCCGCCGATGTATGGACCAACGGTACCCTGACTATTCAGCGAGTGACTTCGGGCGGGGTTGCCGATGGCAATGCCAACGACGTATTCAATTTCCTCAGCAGTGCCGGGCTGACCTTCACAGGCTCCATCAATCAGGGTAGCGATAGCAGCGGCACCGTCTCCGATGGTGCAACACAATTCGCCACCTGGAGCTATACCTCCGCGACCGGTGCGCTGGTCGTCACTTTCGATGCCAACGCCACCGCCGCTCGGGTACAGAATCTGGTACGCAGTATTGGTTACAGTAACGACACGCCTTATGGTGATACGACTGTCCGCTTTACCCTGACTGACCAGTTTGCCTCCAATGCGGTAACAGGCGATGTGACCGTCACCAGCTCCGTCATTTATGTCGATCAGACCGGCACTGACACTGACGGCGACGCCGCCGATGGCTTCTCCCTGCAGGAAGCACTGGCGCGAGGTCTAGCGCAGTCCGGTGCGGATACTATCAAGATCAGACTGGCCGATGATTCTGTCATTACTATCGGTGCCAATGCCTCCGTCGGCGCAGGCGATACGATCGACAGTACTGAGGCCAGAGGACTGACCATTGGCCAGTCAGTCGGTTCTGTTCGCTCACTGAAACTTCAGGGTGATCTGACCTTTACCGTAGCCACTGGCGATACGCTGACGCTGGCGGCGACCACAAAACTTGCGGACGACACCGCATCAACAGGCTCTGTCATCAAAACCGGTGAAGGTACGCTGGTACTGGCCGGCAGCGCTACTAATACCTACAGCGGCACAACATCGGTCTCCGAAGGTACATTGTCCATCTCAGATGCTGGCAAGCTGAGCAGCGGCGCTCTGACGCTGAACGGCGGTACGCTCTCAGTGACAGGTGATACCAGCATCGGCAATGCGATTGCGCTGGGGAGCAATGGCGGCACTCTGGATGTCGATACGTTACATACCGTCAACCTGACAGGAATCATCTCTGGCTCAGGCCCTCTGACCTCGAGCGGTGCGGGCTTTCTGACCCTCTCCGGTATCAACACCTACACCGGCACCACTACCCTTTCCAATGGCTCTCTGACCCTCAACGGCGGCAGTGCCATTGCTGACAGCGGGGCCATCAACGTCACCGGCGGTACCCTTGTGCTCGCGGACGACGAAACCATCGGTACGCTGACCAGTACCGGAGGCACCCTGACCCAGGCCGGGTTCACCCTGACCGCATCAGGCACCACCCTTGACGCCAGCGGTATGGATCGCTCCAGTGGCGATACCGGCACATTAACGACCAGCAACAATAGTGGCGTGACCATCAAAGGCACCCGTGGTGACGACATCATCATCGGGGGATCAGGTTCAGATACGCTTGAAGGCGGGGATGGCAACGATACGCTTTACGGCGGATCAGGAACCGAAGCCGATATATTGGACGGTGGCGCAGGAGACGACGTTTTCCGCTTTACCAGTTCCGCCTCCCTGTTCAGCGGCGTCACCAATCAATTCATAGATACTATCGCTGGTGGCGATGGCACAGACACGCTGCGTTTCGAGCCCGCCAGTACTTTCACATTCGGGTCTGCTTTGGATTGGACCACAGGTATCAGCGGCATTGAAAAACTCTCCAGCAATGCCAACTCCAGCACATTCAACATGACCTTCAAGGCCAATGCCTACAGCGAAGGGTTGCGTGAAATTGATTTCTCCGATGACACAAACAGCAGCGGCACCAATAACATTATTCTGAGCAACATCACTGGCGGCGGCATGGTGGTGACGGGTACCGCAGGATCAGATTTGATCAGAGGTGGCTCAGGGGCCGATACGTTAAGTGGTGGCAGTGGCAATGACACTATAGAAGGCAACGGCGGTGATGACATCATCTCTGGTGGTGCAGGAACCGACAGCCTTAAGGGCGGAGCCGGTAACGACATATTTGTCGGCACGGCAGCGGAGCTGAACGGCGATACTATCGTCGACCTTACGGCTGGTGACAGCATTCAGCTCACTGGTATTACCGGTCTGACTGCGGCCAACGTACGTATCAACGGCTCGACGCTTGAAATCGACACCGACTCAACCACCTTTGCCAGTCCGGAAGTCATTATCACACTGACGTCGATTCCAACAGCAAGTTTTGTCGTGACTACCACCAACGGTGGTGCCGATACGCTGATTACCTTGAACTCCCCACCCAGCTTTACCGGCCTGAATGGCGGTTCCACCTATACCGAGGATGGCACCGCTGTTGTTATCGACAGCAATGTCACCGTTGCCGATACCGAGCTGGATGTACTCAACAGTGGCCAGGGCAATTATGACGGCGCGTCGGTTACGATCAGCCGTAACGGCGGCGCCAGTGCAGAAGACCAGTTTGGCAATACCGGCCTGCTGGGAACACTGACTGAAGGCGAAACCTTCAGTTATAACGGCACGACAGTCGGTACCGTGACCACCAACTCAGCAGGCACGCTGACGCTCACCTTTAACACCGCTGCGACATCAGCCATTGTTGACTCTGTGCTGCAGGCTATTACTTACGCCAACACCTCACAGGATCCCTCCAGCAGCGTGACACTGAACTGGACGTTCAACGACGGCAGCGTCGACAGCACGGGCACCAATCAGGCAGTGATTGCCATCACCGCCGTCAATGATGCGCCTACGGATATTGCCCTCAGTAACGATACGGCCTCTGCCTGGGATGGCACTGGGGTTACCGTTGGCACACTGACGGCCACCGATGCAGATAACACCTCATGGACCTTCTCACTGGTCTCAGGTAGCGGTGATACCGACAATGCCTCCTTCAGCATTTCGGGGTCGACGCTCACAGTCAATGATCCCATCAGCATGGCGGCTGGTACCTATTCTGTTCGGGTACAGGCCGATGATGGCGCCTCAGGCACCTATGAAGAAGTCTTCACTGTTACCATCAGCGATGATCTGGTCGTCACCACCAGTGCGGATGAAGCCGCGAGTGGCACCTATGCAGCGGATCTGGCCGATGGCTCCGGTCTCAGCCTGCGTGAAGCGCTGTATTATGCGGGCAATCGGATTGCCAGCACAGGCGGTACGGTTACTATCGATTTTGCCTCAGGTCTGAGCAGCCAGACCATCACGCTGGGAAGTGATGTTTCTGTCGCGGACGGTATTATTTTTGATACCGATGATGCAGGCACCCTCACCCTCAGCGGCAGCAGCCTCGTACTTGCTGGCACTCTCACCATCAGCAATGCCAGCGCAGACACGCTGACCCTTAACTCCTCACTGAGCGACAACGGGTCCGTTACCTCCTCACTGATCAAGACAGGCGCTGGCACGGTGACCTTAAACGGCGCCAACAGTACGGCCAGTACCGGTCTGAATACCATCACTGTGCTCGGCGGTACGTTATCCATCGCCAGCGATGCCAATCTGGGTACAGGACTGGTGACCCTGGATGGAGGTACGCTGCAGGAGACAGTATCCACTACCATCGACAACACCCTCGCTGTTGGCAGTAATGGGGCAACCGTAACGGTCAATAGCGGCGTCACGGCTCTGCTCAGCGGCTCCATTGAAGGTTCTGGTGAACTTAACAAACTAGGTGCAGGTACTTTCAGCCTTGCAGGTTCAGATCATGCCGCTGCCGTCAGTGTCAGAGTTACGGAAGGAACACTGGGTATCGCCAGCTCGGCAGTGCTGGAAGAAGGCAGAAGTGTGACGCTGAATGGCGGTACCCTGGCACTGAATGTTACCTCTCCTATCGACGCCTCCATCATCGTTGAGCAGAACTCAACTATTTATGACGCCATTGGTGCGACCTTTGCCGGAGCCATTTCCGGCACCGCGAATCTGACACTGACAGGCGGAGCCACTACGACGCTCTCCGGCAGCAACACCCTGACCGGCGACTGGAATGTGGCAGCCGGAACTCTGGTGGTTGCGGGAGGAGCAGCAATAGACGATGACAGCACCATCACGCTGACAGGCACAGGCCATCTGGAAGTTGCCGGTAGTGAAACCATCGGGGCGATTCAGAGCAGCAGCTCAGCCAGCACAGACATCTCCATTGACTCAGGTGCCACACTGACACTCAATATTGCCAGTGGTTACAGCTCATTTGATGGCACTATCGGTGGTGCAGGCAATCTGACCAAAGCGGGTGCAGGTAGCCTTGAGCTTAGCGGTAGTAATACCTACACCGGCACCACCACTATCACTGCAGGTGAGCTGTATATTGAAGGTGGTTCAGCCATTGCCGACACCAGCGCGGTTACCGTCTCCTCTGGAGCATCGCTGCTGGTCTATCAGTTCGATGAGACCATAGGCTCTCTGTCAGGCAGCGGTACCGTCACCCTCAACGGTGGCTCCCTGACCGTGGGTGGCGACAACACCTCCACCACCTTCTCTGGCCAGATCGAGGCAAATGTCGATGGCGGTGATCTGATCAAGACCGGCAGTGGCACGCTGACACTGAGTGGCAGTAACAGCTACGATGCCACCACCGTCTCTGCCGGCACGCTGAGCATTGCCTCTGATGCCAACCTCGGCAGCGGCGGTGTGACGCTGCGCGATGGCACTACACTCCAGGTGACTTCTGCTGCCACTATCGATAACACCCTGACAGTGGGGCTGAGCTATCTCCAGCAGGAATCAGCCACGCTATCGACGCTGGCCGATGTAACCTGGTCAGGTAACCTCTCAGGTCTGGCGCAAACCCTGACGAAAACAGGCAGTGGTACTCTGACCCTGACCGGCACCAATAACATCAGCGGCTCTGGCATATCCACGCTGGTAGTCGGTGCAGGCGCCTTGCAGGTGGCAGAAGCCAATGATCTGGGTATCGGTGGTGTGAAGCTGGATGGGGGAAACCTGACGCTGGCAGGCACCGCGACCTTCGCCAACGGTATTACTCTGGTGCAAAACAGCACCATCACGGTAAGCAGCGGCATTACAGCTACGGTAAGCGGTGTCACTTCTGGCACCGGCTCCCTGACCAAGGCCGGTGATGGCACCCTGGTCCTGGCAGGCAACGGCGTCCACAGTGGGACAACCATCGTCAGTGCCGGCACCCTGACCCTGTCAGGCGGCACAGCGCTGTCCGACAGTAGTGTGGTAACCATTAATAGCGGTGCAACTCTGGCACTAAATGCTAACGAAACAGTGGGGTCGGTTTCTGGTGCAGGTACCATCGCTCTGGGCAGTGCTACTCTGGCTCTGGGTGGCAATAACACCTCAACCACCCTGTCCGGTTCAATTACAGGCATCGGCGGTAACATTACTAAATACGGAACCGGCACCCTGACCCTGTCTGGCAGCAACACCTATAGTGGTTACACTCGGGTTAATGCGGGCACCCTAAGCATTACCGACGACAGCAATCTGGGGAGCGGTACAGTCGAGCTGTATAACAGCACACTGGAAATTACCGGCTCGGGCACCATTGATAATGCGATTTATCTCATCCTGACCGACAGCACCATCAGTAATGCCAATGATGTGACCCTCTCCGGCGTCATCTCCGGCAGTGGCAATCTGGTCAAAACCAACTCCGGTGTACTGACCCTGTCGGGTAACAATGACTATACGGGTACGACCAGCGTGCTGGACAGCACTCTGAGTATCACTAACGATGGCAATCTCGGCAGTGGCTCGGTGTTCCTGGACGCTACTACCCTGACCATCACTGGCTCCGGTGCCACCATCGACAATGCCGTGGCGCTGACCAGCAACGGCGGTACGTTCAGCAATGCCAACACCGTCACCCTGTCCGGGGTGATCTCCGGCGATGGCGATCTGACCAAATCCGACGCCGGGATATTGAGCCTGTCTGGCAGCAACACTTATACCGGCGCGACCTCCGTACTGGCCGGCACCCTGAGTGTAGCGGGCGATGATAACCTCGGTAGTGGTGCCGTTACGCTGAATGGCAGCACCCTGCAGGTCACCGGCTCCGGCGTCACCATCGACAATGCCATCGCCCTGACCAGCAATGGCGGCACGATCAGCAATACCAGTGCTGTAACCCTGTCGGGGGTGATTTCCGGTGACGGCGACTTCTCCAAGACCAGTTATGGAGTTTTGAGCCTTTCCAACACTAACACCTATGCCGGCGGTACTAACGTCCTGGAGGGTACGCTGAGTGTAGCGGGCGATGATAACCTCGGTAGTGGTGTAGTTACGCTGAATGGCAGCACCCTGCAGGTCACCGGCTCCGGCGTCACCATCGACAATGCCATCGCCCTGACCAGCAATGGTGGCGAGGTCAGCAATGCCAATGCTGTAACCCTGTCGGGGGTGATTTCCAGTGATGGTGACCTGAGCAAAAGCGCCAGCGGTGTCCTGACCCTGTCTGGCAGCAATACCTATAGCGGAAGCACCGCAATCCTCGCGGGTACACTCAGTGTGGCCGGTGATGGCAATCTCGGTAGCGGTACCCTGACGTTAAATGGCAGCACCCTGAGCATTACCGGCTCCGGCGTCATGATCGACAATAACATTGCCCTGACCAGCAATGGCGGCACTCTCAGCAATGCCAATGCGGTGACCTTGTCGGGCGAGATCAGCGGCAACGGAAACTTCAGCAAAACCGGAACCGGCACCCTCGCCCTGACAGGCAACAACAGCTACTCCGGCACGACCGCTATTTCCTCTGGTACCCTGTCTATCGCCTCTGACAGCAATCTCGGTAGCGGCACCGTCACACTGGCCTCGGGAACAAAACTCGCCCTGACCGGCACCACCACTATCGACAATGCCATCGTGATGGGCGGAACCTCCTCCATCTCGGTCAGCAGCTCACAGACTGCCACGATCTCCGGGGCCATTTCCGGTACTGGCAGCCTACGCAAGACCGATGCAGGAACGCTGGTACTTTCCGGCACCAACAGTTATTCAAGCTCAACCTTTGTCGATGACGGCATGCTGTCCATCGCCAGCAGCTCCAATGTAGGCGCCCTCGGGTTTGGCCTCGCCGCCGGAACCACGCTGGAGATTACCGGCACTGATACGTTTGCCAAGACTGTCGCCTTGTTTGGCGATGCCAGTATTTCTGTCTCGGTGTCACAGTCAGCCACGCTTTCCGGTGTCATTTCCGGTAGTGCCGGCCTGACAAAAGCCGGATCCGGCACGCTGGTGCTTTCCGGCACCAATACCTATACCGGCACCACAACCGTCAGCGCCGGCACCCTGTCGGTCGCTGCTGACAGTAATCTGGGCACCGGCGCCCTGACACTGAATGGCACCACCCTGACCGTCACCGGCTCCGGCGTCACCATCGACAATGCCATCGCCCTGACCAGCAATGGCGGTACGATCAGCAATGCCAGCACTGTGACCCTGTCGGGGGTGATCTCTGGCGATGGCGATCTGACCAAATCCGACGCCGGGATATTGAGCCTGTCTGGCAGCAACACTTATACCGGCGCGACCTCCGTACTGGCCGGCACCCTGAGTGTAGCGGGCGATGATAACCTCGGTAGTGGTGTAGTTACGCTGAATGGCAGCACCCTGCAGGTCACCGGCTCCGGCGTCACCATCGACAATGCCATCGCCCTGACCAGCAATGGTGGCGAGGTCAGCAATGCCAATGCTGTAACCCTGTCGGGGGTGATTTCCGGTGACGGCGACTTCTCTAAGACCGGTTCCGGGGTTTTGGCCCTGTCCAACACTAACACCTACACCGGTGGTACTAACGTCCTGGAGGGAACACTTAGCGTCGCTGCAGATGCCAATCTGGGTAGCGGTGCCATCATCCTGAATGGCAGCACCCTGAGTCTGACCGGCGCTGACGTCACTATCGATAATGCGATGACCCTGACCAGCAATGGCGGCACCCTCAGCAATGACAATGCTGTGACCCTGTCGGGGAATATCACCGGTAGTGGTGATTTCCGCAAAACCGGTGCAGGCACCCTGACCCTGTCCGGTAGCAACAGTTATAGCGGCGGAACGACGGTCTCCGCAGGCACGCTGTCGGTTACGGATGACAGCAATCTTGGTACAGGCACGCTGACGCTCAATAGCACCAGCACTAACACGGCCACAGGGGTACTGATCAATGAGGTGGATGCCGATACCGCAGGCACCGATACCGCTGAATTTGTTGAGCTGTACGGCGCCGCCAATATGTCGCTGGATGGCTATGTCCTGGTGTTCTTCAACGGCTCTAACGACAGCAGTTATCTGACCATCGACCTGACCGGCAAGAGCCTCGATGCCAACGGCTTTTTTGTGGTGGGGAGTACGGCCATCACCTCAGGAATGAACAGTAACAACAGCCTGACGATTCCGGATAACAGCCTGCAGAATGGCGCTGATGCGGTTGCCCTTTATCAGGCCGCAGCCAGCAGTTTCCCTGACGGAACAGCGGTGACCACCTCCGGGCTGGTAGATGCTCTGGTCTATGACACCAATGACGCTGACGATGCCGGTCTGTTAGCGCTGCTGAATAGCGGCCAGCCGCAAATTAATGAAGATAACAACGGCAATAAAGACGGCGAATCCATTCAGCGCAACAGCGACGGTGCCGGCAGCGCCCTGACGACCAGCGACTGGAAAGTGGCCACCCCCACCCCGGGAGCGAGCAATGGCAGCAGCAACAGCGGCATCGGGGGCAGTCTTGAGGTCACAGGCACCGGCGTCACCATCGACAATACCATTACCCTGAGCAGTAGCAGCAACACCGTCAGCGTTCTCAACGACGCCACCCTCTCTGGTGCGATTGATGGCACAGGCAATCTGATTAAATCGGGTGCAGGCACCCTGACCCTGACCGGCACCAGTACCTATACCGGCACCACGTCAGTGGACGGCGGCACGCTGGCCGTCAATGGCAGTCTCTCCAGTGATCTCACCGTAAACAGCGGCAGTACTCTGCAGGGCTCCGGCACCGTCGGCGATGTGACCGTGCTTGCGGGGGCCACCCTGGCGCCGGGCAACAGCCCCGGTGCGCTGACCGTCAACGGTGATCTGGTGGTCAATGGCACCCTGCTGGTGGACATTGACGGTACTACCGCAGGCAGTGAGTACGATCAGCTGATCGTTACCGGCAGTGTTGATCTGTCCAGTGCCACGCTGTCGGTTGATCTGGGCTATACCCCAACGCTGGCCGATACGTTTACTCTGATTGATAACGATGCCAGTGACAGCGTCACAGGTACCTTCAGCGGTCTGGCGGAAGGGGCAACGGTGCTGATCAGCGGCCGTGCGTTCCAGATCACCTACGTCGGTGGCGATGGTAACGATGTGCAGCTGGTGGTGCAGAACATTGCGCCCACGCTGAGCGATCTCTCTACCCTCAATGGCGGCAGCCTGAGCTACGTCGAAGACAGCGGCGCCCTGCTGCTGGACAGCGGCGAGGATGCGCTGGTCAGCGATAGCGACTCCGCTGACTTCGATGGCGGCAACGTCACCGTGTCTGTCACCAGTAACGGTGTCAGCAGTGAAGATGTTCTGTCGGTACGCCATCAGGGCACCGGCAGCGGGCAGATCGGTGTGTCCGGCACCACGATCAGTTATGAAGGTACCGTGATCGGTACCCTGAGTGGGGGTACGTCCGGCAACGCACTGGTGATCAGTCTGAACAGCCATGCCACCGCCGCGGCGGTGCAGGCACTGGTCCGTAATCTGACCTATACCAATACCAACAGCGCCGATATGAACACCGGCAGCCGCACCCTGAGCGTGTCGGTCAGTGATGGCGACGGTGGCACCAGCAGTGCCTCGACCATTGCTATCGACCTGACGGCCGTCAACGATGCGCCCACCCTGACCGCTACCGCCACCAACCCCTCATGGGTGGAAAATGGCAGCGCGGCCGCCCTGTTCAGTGGCACCGCGGCTTCCGCGATAGAAGACAGCCAGACCTTCACCGGCCTGACCCTGACCGTCACCCATGTGGCCAGTGGCAGCAGTGAGCTGCTGGGCCTCGACGGCAGCAGTATCGCTCTGACCGACGGTAATACCGGCACCACCAGCAGCCATGATCTGAGCTACAGCGTCAGCGTATCGGGCAGCACCGCTACCCTGACCGTCAGTGGTGGCACGCTGAGTGCTGCCGAGCTGCAAACGCTGGTGAATGCGCTGAGCTATCAGAACACCTCCGACGATCCTGGCACGGCCAGCCGTGTTGTCACCCTGACCTCGGTCACTGACAGCGGTGGCACCGCCAGTGGCGGAGTAAATACCACCACGCTGTCCATTGCTTCCACGGTAGCGGTGACGCCGGTCAACGATGCCCCGGTGCTGACGGCTACGGCGGCGAATCCGACCTTTGTGGAAAATGGTAGTGCCCTCACCCTGTTCAGTGGTGCCTCGGCTTCCGCGGTAGAAAGCAGTCAGACCTTCACCGGCCTGACCCTGACCGTCACCAATGTGGCCAGTGGCAGCAGTGAGCTGCTGGGTCTCGACGGCAGCAGCATCGCTCTGACCGACGGCAATACCGGCACCACCAGCAGCCATGATCTGAGCTACAGCGTCAGCGTATCGGGCAGCACCGCTACCCTGACCGTCAGTGGCAGCACGCTGTCCGCCACCGAACTGCAGACGCTGGTCAATAACCTGACCTATCAGAACACCTCCGACGATCCCGGTGCGGCAACCCGCACTGTCACCCTGACGTCCGTGACCGACAGTGGTGATACAGCCAATGGTGGTACGGCAACCACGGCCCTGTCCGTGGCCTCTGCGGTCTCGGTGACGCCGGTCAATGATGCGCCGACGCTGACAGTCACCAGCAATAACCCGACCTATACCGAAAACGCCACGGCCGTCAGCCTGTTCTCCGGGGCAGATGTCGGGGCACTGGAAAGTGGCCAGACGCTAAGCAGTCTGACACTGACCATTACCAATCTGAGCGATGGCAGTGCTGAACTGCTGACCTTCGATGGCACCACTGTTGCCCTTATCAACGGCAGCACGGGCACCACCCTGTCCAATGGTCTGCACTACAGCATTAGTCTGTCCGGCACCACCGCCACCGTCACCCTGAGTGGCGGTACACTGAGTGCTGCCGCAGCCGAGACGCTGATCAACGGACTGAGCTATCAGAATACCTCTGAGGATCCCACTACCACTGACCGCGTCGTGACTCTGACGTCATTGCAGGACAATGGCGGCACTGCCAGCAGTGGTGCAGATACCTCCACGCTGTCGCTGACCTCCACCCTTAAGGTCAAGGCCCTCAATGACGCGCCTGTGCTGACTGACAGCAACCTGTCGCTGGGTGATGTTGATGAAGATGCCGGTGCACCTGCAGGCACGGTAGGCACCCTGGTTTCTGATCTGGTCTCGGGCAGTAATGTCAGCGATCCGGATGGTGAGGGTCTGGGTATCGCCGTGATTGATGTCAACAGCAACGGCACCCTCTACTACTCGACTGATGGCGGATCGACATGGACAGCGGCCAGTGGCATTACGGCAGCCAGTGCGCTCGTGCTCTATGCCGACAGCAATACCCGCGTGTATTTCCAGGCAGACGCTGACTTCAATGGCACCCTGTCCGATGCCATCACCATCAAGGCCTGGGATCGTACCGGCGGCTATGACAATGGTGACACCGGCGTCAATGCCTCCAGTGACCTGGATACGGATCGTACGGCCACCTTTGGGGTGGAGTTTATCAATACCCGTCAGACCACCGTGGTCGGTGACTATCTGTACATTGCCGACAGTGGGAATGGTCTGCACATCGTCGACGTCAGTGACCCGACCAACCCGGTACTGCTCAGCACCTATGACACGCCGGACGAGCCACGCGGTGTGGTTATTGTCAATAACATCGCCTATATCGCGGATGAAGACAGCGGCCTGCAAATTGTCGATGTCAGTGACCCGACCCACCCGACCCTGCTGGGCAGTATCGGGCGCGGTAACGGCTATGCCTTCGGTATTGCGGTGGAAGGCAATTATGCCTATATCGCCAGTGCCTACGGTGGCCTGCAGGTCATTGACGTGTCGGACCCCACCCAGCCGTCGCTGGCGGCCCAGCTCGATTATCCCTCCTCGGGCAATGCCATGCGTGTTGTGGTGGAAGGCAATTACGCCTACATCGCGGATACGACAGGCGGAGTCCAGATCATTGATATTACGGATCCCACCCAGCCCAGTCTGGCCGCTACGTTTGCAACCAGCAGCGATGCCTATGACCTGACGCTGAGCGGCAGCACCCTCTATGTCGCGACTACCAATGCACTGCTGGTGCTGGACGTCAGCGATCCGGGCAACCCCATTCAGACAGGCAGCTATGCCACCGGTGGCGAAACCCGCGGTGTCACCGTCAATGGCAATTATGCCTATGTCACCGACAGCCGAACCGTCAAAATGCTGGATGTCAGCGACCCCAGCAATCCCACGCTGGTCGCCACCCTGACAACGGGCTACATCGCCAGCAACGTGACGTTCAGCGATGGCATTCTGTATGTCGGCATGACGCAGGTCGGCGGTGCCATTGATATCTTCGGTATCTCTACTCCTTCCAGCGCCTTCTCCACCGACAGTGATACGGTCAGCCTGACCGTCAGCGCGGTCAATGATGCGCCCACCGCGGGAGTGATCAGTGCTCAGTCCGCGACCGAAGACAGCGCGTTTAGCTTTACTGTCCCTGCCGGCACCTTCAGTGATGTGGATGCGGGCGACAGCCTGACCCTGAGCGCCACCCTGACTGACGGTTCCGCCCTGCCGAGCTGGCTGAGCTTTGATGCCAGCACCGGTACCTTCTCCGGTACCCCAGATAACGGTGATGTGGGTGTGATCAGCGTTAAAGTCACGGCGACCGATGGCAGCAGTGCCTCCGTCAGCAGCAGCTTTGCCCTGACCGTCAGCAATGTGAACGATGCCCCGACCGCCGGAGTGATCAGTGCTCAGACGGCGACCGAAGACAGCGCGTTCAGCTTTACTGTCCCTGCCGGCACCTTTGCCGATGTGGACGCCGGCGACAGCCTGACCCTGACCGCCACCCTGGCTGACGGTTCGGCCCTGCCGTCCTGGCTGAGCTTTAACGCCGCCACCGGCACCTTCTCCGGTACCCCGGATAACGGTGATGTGGGCAGTCTGACGATCCGCGTCACCGCCACCGATGGCAGCAGCGCGTCGGTCAGCAGCAGCTTTACCCTGACCGTCAGCAATGTGAACGATGCCCCGACGGCTTCCACCATCGCAGCACAGACCGCGACGGAAGACAGCGCCTTCAGCTTCACCGTTCCTGCCGGCACCTTCAGTGATGTGGACGCGGGCGACAGCCTGACCCTGACCGCCACCCTGGCTGATGGTTCGGCCCTGCCGTCATGGCTGAGCTTTAACGCCGCCACCGGCACCTTCTCTGGTACCCCGGATAACGGCGATGTGGGTGCCATCAGCGTTAAAGTCACCGCCACCGATGGCAGTAGTGCCTTCGTCAGCAGCAGCTTTGCCCTGACCGTCAGCAATGTGAACGATGCGCCAACGGCTTCCACCATCGCAGCGCAGACCGCGACCGAAGACAGCGCGTTTAGCTTTACCGTCCCTGCCGGCACCTTCAGTGATGTCGACGCCGGCGACAGCCTGACGCTGACCGCCACCCTGGCTGACGGTTCCGCTCTGCCGTCATGGCTGAGCTTCAACGCCGCCACCGGCACCTTCTCCGGTACCCCGGCGAACGGCGATGTGGGTGTGATCAGCGTTAAAGTCACGGCGACCGATGGCAGCAGTGCCTCCGTCAGCAGCAGCTTTACGCTGACCGTCAGCAATGTGAACGATGCCCCGACCGCCGGCACCATTGCCGCTCAGTCGGCACTGGAAGACAGCGCGTTCAGCTTTACCGTCCCTGCCGGCACCTTCAGTGATGTGGACGCCGGCGACAGCCTGACCCTGACCGCCACCCTGGCTGACGGTTCCGCTCTGCCGTCCTGGCTGAGCTTCAACGCCGCCACCGGTACCTTCTCCGGTACCCCGGATAACGGCGATGTGGGCGCCATCAGCGTTAAAGTCACGGCGACCGATGGCAGCAGTGCCTCCGTCAGCAGCAGCTTTACGCTGACCGTCAGCAATGTGAACGATGCCCCGACCGCCGGCACCATTGCCGCTCAGTCGGCACTGGAAGACAGCGCGTTCAGCTTTACCGTCCCTGCCGGCACCTTCAGTGATGTGGACGCCGGCGACAGCCTGACCCTGACCGCCACCCTGGCTGACGGTTCCGCTCTGCCGTCCTGGCTGAGCTTCAACGCCGCCACCGGTACCTTCTCCGGTACGCCGGATAACGGCGATGTGGGTGCCATCAGCGTTAAAGTCACAGCGACCGATGGCAGCAGTGCCTCCGTCACCAGCAGCTTTACGCTGACCGTCAGCAATGTGAACGATGCCCCGACCGCCGGCACCATTGCCGCTCAGTCGGCACTGGAAGACAGCGCGTTCAGCTTTACCGTCCCTGCCGGCACCTTCAGTGATGTGGACGCCGGCGACAGCCTGACCCTGACCGCCACCCTGGCTGACGGTTCCGCTCTGCCGTCCTGGCTGAGCTTCAACGCCGCCACCGGTACCTTCTCCGGTACGCCGGATAACGGCGATGTGGGTGCCATCAGCGTTAAAGTCACAGCGACCGATGGCAGCAGTGCCTCCGTCACCAGCAGCTTTACGCTGACCGTCAGCAACGTGAACGATGCCCCGACCGCCGGAGTGATCAGTGCTCAGACGGCGACCGAAGACAGCGCCTTCAGCTTTACCGTCCCTGCCGGTACCTTCAGTGATGTGGACGCTGGCGACAGCCTGACCCTCACGGCTACCCTGGCCGACGGTTCCGCTCTGCCGTCATGGCTGAGCTTTAACGCCGCCACCGGTACCTTCTCCGGTACCCCGGATAACGGTGATGTGGGCAGTCTGACGATCCGCGTCACCGCCACCGATAACAGCGGTGCCTCGGTCAGCAGCAGCTTTACCCTGACCGTCAGCAACGTGAACGATGCCCCGACCACCGGCACCATTGCCGCTCAGTCGGCGCTGGAAGACAGCGCGTTTAGCTTTACCGTCCCTGCCGGCACCTTTGCCGATGTGGACGCCGGCGACAGCCTGACCCTCACGGCTACCCTGGCCGACGGTTCGGCCCTGCCGTCCTGGCTGAGCTTCAACGCCGCCACCGGTACCTTCTCCGGTACCCCGGATAACGGCGATGTGGGTGTAATCAGCGTTAAAGTGACCGCCACCGATGGCAGCCGTGCCTCGGTCAGCAGTACCTTTGCCCTGACCGTCAGCAATGTGAACGATGCTCCCACCGCCGGGGTGATCAGTGCTCAGTCCGCGACCGAAGACAGCGCGTTTAGCTTTACCGTCCCTGCCGGCACCTTTGCCGATGTGGACGCCGGCGGCAGCCTGACCCTGACCGCCACCCTGGCCGACGGTTCCGCTCTGCCTTCATGGCTGAGCTTCAACGCCGCCACCGGTACCTTCTCCGGTACCCCGGAGAACGGCGATGTGGGTGTGATCAGCGTTAAAGTCACCGCCACCGATGGCAGCAGCGCGTCGGTCAGCAGCAGCTTTGCCCTGACCGTCAGCAATGTGAACGATGCCCCGACCGCCGGGGTGATCCGTGCTCAGACGGCGACGGAAGACAGCGCGTTTAGCTTTACTGTCCCTGCTGGCACCTTCAGTGATGTCGATGCCGGCGACAGCCTGACCCTGACCGCCACCCTGGCTGACGGTTCCACTCTGCCGTCCTGGCTGAGTTTTAACGCCGCCACCGGCACCTTCTCTGGTACGCCGGCGAACGGCGATGTGGGTGCCATCCGCGTTAAAGTGACCGCCACCGATGGCAGCAGTGCCTCGGTCAGCAGCAGCTTTGCCCTGACCGTGGCCAACACCAACGATGCGCCAACGGCTTCCACCATCGCAGCACAAACCGCGACCGAAGACAGCGCCTTCAGCTTTACTGTTCCTGCCGGCACCTTCAGTGATGTCGACGCGGGCGACAGCCTGACCCTGAGCGCTACGCTGGCTGACGGTTCCACTCTGCCGTCCTGGCTGAGCTTCAACGCCGCCACCGGCACCTTCTCCGGTACCCCGGCGAACGGTGATGTGGGTGCCATCAGCATTAAAGTGACCGCCACCGATGGCAGCAGTGCGTCGGTCAGCAGCAGCTTTACCCTGACCGTCAGCAACGTGAACAATGCCCCGACCACCGGCACCATTGCCGCGCAGTCGGCGCTGGAAGACAGCGCGTTTAGCTTTACCGTCCCTGCCGGCACCTTTGCCGATGTGGACGCCGGCGACAGCCTGACCCTCACGGCTACCCTGGCCGACGGTTCGGCCCTGCCGTCCTGGCTGAGCTTTAACGCCGCCACCGGTACCTTCTCCGGTACCCCGGATAACGGTGATGTGGGCAGTCTGACGATCCGTGTCACCGCGACTGACGGTAGCAGCGCGTCGGTCAGCAGTACCTTTACGCTGACGGTCGCCAACGTGAACGATGCCCCGACCGCCGGGGTGATCCGTGCTCAGACGGCGACCGAAGACAGCGCCTTTAGCTTTACCGTCCCTGCCGGCACCTTCAGTGATGTGGACGCCGGCGACAGCCTGACCCTGACCGCCACCCTGGCTGACGGTTCGGCCCTGCCGTCCTGGCTGAGTTTCGATGCCAGCACCGGTACCTTCTCCGGTACCCCGGATAACGGTGATGTCGGCAGTCTGAGCCTTCGGGTCACCGCCACCGATGGCAGCGGTGCCTCGGTCAGCAGTAGCTTTGCCCTGACCGTCACCAATGTGAATGATGCGCCAACGGCCACCGCTCTGAGTGATCAGCAGGTTGAAGAAGGGAATGTCTTTACCTTTATCCTGCCGGCCTCTGCGTTCAGCGATGTGGATAGCGGCGACAGCCTGACCCTGACCGCCACCCTGGCCGACGGTTCCGCTCTGCCTTCATGGCTGAGCTTTAACGCCGCCACCGGTACCTTCTCCGGTACGCCGTCCCGCACGGATGTCGGTACGCTGTCGATCATGGTGACCGCCACCGATGGCAGTCTGGCCGCTGCCAGCAGTGCGTTCTCGCTGACCATTACCGACCTCAGCACCCCGGTGGCCGGTACCATTACCGACCAGCAGGTGGCCGAGGACAGTGCCTTTACCTTCACCGTGCCCGCTGCCACCTTCAGTGAGCTGGGCAGCATCAGCAGCCTGACCGCGACGCTGACGGATGGCTCAGCGCTGCCTGCCTGGCTGAGCTTTGATGCCACCACCGGCACCTTCTCCGGTACCCCGGATAACGGCGATGTCGGCAGTCTGAGCATTCGTGTTACCGCAACGGACAGTCAGGCGGTCAGCCTGAGCAGTGACTTCACCCTGACCATTGCCAACACGAATGATGCGCCGACCGCCACCGGCATCAGTGATCAGGCCGCCACGCAGGATGCGGTGTTCAGCTTCACGGTGCCTGCCGGTACCTTCAGTGATGTGGACGCCGGTGACAGCCTGACGCTCACGGCTACTCTGGCCGACGGTTCGGCGCTGCCTTCATGGCTGAGTTTCGATGCCAGCACCGGTACCTTCTCCGGTACCCCGGAGAACGGCGATGTCGGCAGTCTGACGATCCGCGTCACCGCCACCGATGGCAGCAGTGCCTCCGTCAGCAGCAGCTTTACGCTGACCGTGACCAACGTGAACGATGCCCCGACCGCCGGGGTAATCCGTGCTCAGAGTGCGACCGAGGACAGCGCCTTTAGCTTTACCGTCCCTGCTGGCACCTTCAGTGATGTGGACGCCGGTGACAGTCTGACGCTGACGGCTACCCTGGCCGACGGTTCGGCGCTGCCTTCATGGCTGAGTTTTGATGCCAGCACCGGCACCTTCTCCGGTACCCCGGATAACGGTGATGTGGGCAGTCTGAGCATTCGGGTCACTGCCACCGATGGCAGCGGTGCGTCAGCCAGCAGTGGCTTCGCCCTGACCATCATCAATACCAATGATGCGGCCAGCTCCGGTGTGATTCCGAACCAGAGCGCCACCGAAGACAGCGCCTTCCGCTTTACCCTGCCCGCCGATACCTTTGTGGATCAGGATGCCGGCGACAGCCTGACCCTGAGCGCTACGCTGGCTGACGGTTCGGCCCTGCCGAGCTGGCTGAGTTTCGATGCCAGCACCGGCACCTTCTCCGGTACCCCGGAGAACGGTGATGTCGGCAGTCTGACGATCCGCGTCACCGCCACCGATAACAGCGGTGCGGCCATCGCTACGAACTTCACTCTGACGGTGACGAACACGAATGATGCCCCGACCGCCGGGGTGATTAGTGCACAGAGTGCAACCGAGGACAGCGCGTTTAGCTTTACCGTCCCTGCCGGTACCTTTGCCGATGTGGACGCCGGCGACAGCCTGACCCTCACCGCCACCCTGGCCGATGGCTCCGCCCTGCCGTCCTGGCTGAGTTTTGATGCCAGCACCGGCACCTTCTCCGGCACCCCGGATAACGGTGATGTCGGCAGTCTGAGCCTTCGGGTCACTGCCACTGACGGTAGCAGCGCGTCGGTCAGCAGTACCTTTACCCTGACCGTCAGCAACGTGAACGATGCGCCAACGGCTTCCACCATCCCAGCGCAGACCGCGACGGAAGACAGCGCGTTTAGCTTTACCGTCCCTGCCGGCACCTTTGCCGATGTGGATGCCGGCGACAGCCTGACCCTGAGCGCTACCCTGGCTGACGGTTCGGCCATGCCGTCCTGGCTGAGCTTTAACGCCGCCACCGGCACCTTCTCCGGTACCCCGGATAACGGCGATGTCGGCAGTCTGACGATCCGCGTCACCGCCACCGATAACAGCGGTGCGGCCATCGCTACGAACTTCACTCTGACGGTGACGAACACGAATGATGCCCCGACCGCCGGGGTGATTAGTGCACAGAGTGCAACCGAGGACAGCGCGTTTAGCTTTACCGTCCCTGCCGGCACCTTTGCCGATGTGGACGCCGGCGACAGCCTGACCCTCACGGCCACCCTGGCCGACGGTTCCGCCCTGCCTTCCTGGCTGAGCTTCAACGCCACCACCGGTACCTTCTCCGGTACCCCGGAGAACGGTGATGTCGGCAGTCTGACGATCCGCATCACCGCCACCGATGGCAGCAGCGCGTCGGTCAGCAGCAGCTTTACGCTGACCGTCAGCAATGTGAACGATGCTCCCACCGCCGGGGTGATCAGTGCTCAGTCCGCGACCGAGGACAGCGCGTTTAGCTTTACCGTCCCTGCCGGCACCTTTGCCGATGTGGACGCCGGCGACAGCCTGACCCTCACGGCCACCCTGGCCGATGGTTCGGCCCTACCGTCCTGGCTGAGTTTCGATGCCAGCACCGGCACCTTCTCCGGTACCCCGGATAACGGTGATGTCGGCAGTCTGACGATCCGCGTCACCGCCACCGATAACAGCGGTGCGGCCATCGCTACGAACTTCACTCTGACGGTGACGAACACGAATGATGCTCCCACCGCCGGGATGATCAGTGCTCAGTCCGCGGCCGAAGACAGCGCGTTCAGCTTTACCGTCCCTGCCGGCACCTTCAGTGATGTGGACGCGGGTGACAGTCTGACGCTGAGCGCTACGCTGGCCGATGGCTCGGCGCTGCCGAGCTGGCTGAGTTTTGATGCCAGCACCGGTACCTTCTCTGGTACCCCGGATAACGGCGATGTCGGCAGTCTGAGCCTTCGGGTCACCGCCACCGATGGCAGCGGTGCCTCGGTCAGCAGTAGCTTTGCCCTGACCGTCACCAATGTGAATGATGCGCCAACGGCTTCCACCCTCCCAGCGCAGACCGCGACGGAAGACAGCGCCTTCAGCTTCACCGTTCCTGCCGGCACCTTCAGTGATGTGGATGCCGGCGACAGCCTGACCCTGACCGCCACCCTGGCCGATGGCTCGGCGCTGCCGTCCTGGCTGAGTTTCGATGCCGCCACCGGCACCTTCTCCGGTACCCCGGATAACGGCGATGTCGGCAGTCTGAGCCTTCGGGTCACCGCCACCGATGGCAGCGGTGCCTCGGTCAGCAGTAGCTTTGCCCTGACCGTCACCAATGTGAATGATGCGCCAACGGCAGGTGCAATCAGTGCTCAGAGCGCCACCCAGAATGCGGCGTTCAGCTTTACCCTGCCGGCCGATACCTTTGCCGATGTGGACGCCGGTGACAGCCTGACCCTCACGGCTACCCTGGCTGACGGTTCCGTCCTGCCGTCCTGGCTGAGTTTTGATGCCAGCACGGGCCAGTTCAGCGGCACTCCGCTGGCGGCCAATGTGGGCACCTTCAGCCTTGCCGTCACCGCCACGGATAATACCGGGGCCCAGGTCACCACGACCTTTACGCTGACCGTAGCCCGCGCGACCAGCACCGGGGGCGATCCGGAGTTCCGGACCAATGGTTCCGGGACACCCACGACGTCAACCACAGGCTCCGCGGGGGGCACTACGCAGGGTAATGGAGGTCAGGGTGGGCTGTCGTTCAACGGCACACTGGGGGGTGTTGGCGGCAACGGAGGCAATGGTGGCAGCTCGGTGGTCACCACGATCTTCCAGTCGGGTAACTCAGGCGGCAATGGGGGCTTCGGTACTTCGCAGATTAGCAGCACCTTCCAGAACGGTACCGGCGCGGGCTTTGGCTCGTTCAACAGCAGTCTGGGCAGCTTCCCCAGCTTCAACAACGGCGGTGCGCTGGGCGGCAGCTCCACGCTGGCAGGCATGTTCTCAGGTATCCATCTGCCCTCCATCACGCCGATGCAGATCTTCTCCGGCGGCAGCTGGAGCAATATCGATGTGGATAACGGTGGCTTTAATGGCACCGGTGGTGCCGGTGGTGCTGGCGCGTCACTGGCCGTGTTCTCACCCGGCCTGGATCAGCAATTGCGCGCCCTTGACGACAACGAACTGCAGCGGATCAGTGCCATTGAACATGCTCTGCTCGAATTAGGCCTACAACAGGGATAATCCAGTGAAAGGCAATCTATCCATGACAATGACGAACACCTTTGGGAGCCACATTGTGTCTAATGGCCGTAAGTTATTCAGCCTCAGTGTCATCGCCCTGCTGGTCAGCGGCTGTGCGGTGACCAGCCAGCCGCTCTCCCGGGTTCAGAGCGAACAGCGGGTGCAGCAGGATCTGGCACAGATGTTCACTGATCAGGAGCCGGTAACGGCTCCCATCTCTCTGCACGATGCCATGGCCCGTGCTCTCAAGTACAACCTGGAAGCCCGCCTGAAGGTGATGGAGGAGGCCCTTGCCCAGCGTCAGCTGGATCTGTCTCATTTTGATATGCTGCCGAAGATGGCGCTGGCCGCCGGTTATTCCGGCCGCAGCAATCTGAGTGCCTCCAGCAGTCTGAGCGTGGAGACCGGTCAGCAGTCGCTGGAGCCGTCCACCTCGCTGGATAACGACCGTGATGTGGCCGATCTGACCATGGTGTGGAACGTGCTGGACTTCGGCGTCAGTTAT
Source organism: Pokkaliibacter sp. MBI-7 (assembly GCF_029846635.1). Classification (NCBI taxonomy): domain Bacteria; kingdom Pseudomonadati; phylum Pseudomonadota; class Gammaproteobacteria; order Oceanospirillales; family Balneatrichaceae; genus Pokkaliibacter; species Pokkaliibacter sp. MBI-7. The sequence continues at coordinate 603,368 of NZ_JARVTG010000001.1, forward strand.
GTGACTGCCCAGCAGAAGTCGGATCAGCGCTGGATCGCGCAGGAGCGCAAGCGCAAGGTGGTGCATACCATCATTCAGGATGTGCGTTCAGCCTACTGGCGCGCCGCCGCGGCGGAACGTCTGCTGAGCAGGATCGACGGGCTGATTGACCGGGTGAATGAAGCGCGGACCACCAGCCAGCACATGAGTGCCCAGCAGGTCGGTGACCCTATCGAAGCACTGAGCTATCAGCGGGCGCTGCTGGATGCCCTGCGTCAGCTGGAAGAGCAACGCCGTGCGCTGTCACTGGCGAAGACCGAGCTGGCCACCCTGATGAATCTGCCACTGGGCTCCACCTATACGCTGGCGGTGCCGGATGATACGAACCTGCCAGTTCCCCAGCTGAACGTGGACTTTAACAAGCTGGAAGAGGTGGCGCTGGTCAACCGCCCGGAACTGCGTGAGCAGGATTATCAGGTCCGCATCAGTGCCGCCGAAACCCGCAAGTCGCTGCTACGGATGTTACCGGGACTGGAAATCGATGCCGGTGGCCATTACGACAGCAACTCTTTCCTGGTCAATCAGAGCTGGGCAGATGTCGGGGTGAAGGTGACCTGGAACCTGTTCAACCTGCTCTCGGGCCCGGCAGCGCGGGATGCCGCCAAAGCCAATGAGGTGGTGGCCAAAATGCAGCGTCAGGCCATGTCACTGGCGGTCATGGCGCAGCTCTATGTGGCCCGCGCCAACTATAATGAAGCCCTGCGTCAGTACAAAACCAGTACCGAGCTCAGTGGTCTGGATACCCAGATTGCTGATCAGCTGCGCAATCGCTACAAGGCCAACAGCATCGGGGAACTGCAGCTGATTCAGGGTGAGCTGAATGCGCTGAACGCGCATCTGCGCCAGGATCTGGCCTATGCCGAGCTGCGTAATGCTTACGGGCAGGTGTTCGCGACGGTGGGTCTGGACCCGCTGCCGAAGATGCTGAAGTCCGACAAGGTCGCGGATATCAGTCAGGCACTGGATCAGACGGAGGCCGACTGGCAGCAGGGGAAGGTGGAACAGCTGCAGTCGTTCTGAAGACGGGGTGAGCTATTAAAGCCGTGCAGTGACGGAACTCCCGCCACTGCACTCTTTTGAAAGCTCTACGGGATTGAAAGCTCTACGGGTGGTAACCAAACAAGGCCTGTCTCTTTTTTAGTCCAGCCAGATCAACGAGGCCATACGACCGGTCTGCCGGTCACGACGGTATGAGTAAAACAGTTCAGGCTGACTGACCGTGCAATACTCACCGCCGTATATCCGCTCAATACCTGCCAGACGAAGACGTAGTCGTGCCAGCTGATAGATATCCGCCAGCCATTTCCCGGGTAGCTCTCCCGGTACAAATGCTGCGGCAGCATCACGTTGCTGGGCAATAAAGGCTTCGCGCACCTCATCTCCCACTTCAAATGCAGCTGGCCCAATCGCAGGCCCAAGCCACGCCATTAGCGACACCGGAGCGACGGCCATGGCCTGAATGGTGGCCTCCAGTATGCCTGCACACAGTCCCCGCCAGCCAGCATGGGCACCTGCCACGACCAGCCCTTTGTCATCACAGAACAACACGGGCAGACAGTCCGCCGTCATGATTGCCAGCGCCTGTCCACGATGACGGGTCACACTGGCATCTGCCTGATAATCGTCCGCTTCGCCAGGACATGCCACATCCGTACCGTGCACCTGTACCAACCAGGCTGGAGGCTGCTGCAGATTCAACTCTGCCTGCAACTGAAGACGATTGGCATGCACGGCCTGGGGATCATCCCCCACATGGTCACCAAGATTGAAGCTGTCGAAGGCACCCTGGCTATGCCCTCCCAGGCGAGTGGTACACAGCGCTTTAACATTGCCTGGAGCAGGCCAGTCTGGATAAACATATGACAAGATCGACCTCCTATCTCTTTACGGTCATCACTTTTATTGTTGGACGACATCTGCCAAAGAGTGATCTCAGACGGTGCAGGTACAGCCTGAACCGTACCTGTTCATCCATACAAAACTCAGTTAAAGATAATCGTCATAACCCTGACGGTCCTCATCCAGCGCAGCTAGCAGCGCCTTGAGATCTTCAGGTAGTTCCACTTCCCACTCCATCCACTCTCCGGTTGCTGGGTGTGAGAGTTCAAGACGCTTGGCATGCAAAGCCTGCCGCTGAAACATACGCAGAGCATCCTGCAAATCAGGCGTACAGCCCTTGGGTAAACGGTTACGGCCACCGTACAGTGGATCACCTACCAGAGGGTAGTGGATATGTGCCATATGGACACGTATCTGATGGGTACGACCGGTTTCCAGCTTGCAACGAATGTGGGTGTGGGCGCGGAACTTCTCCAGCACGCGGTAATGAGTTACCGCATTCTTACCGCTGCCTTCCGCGACGACAGCCATCTTTTGCCGGTGACGACTATGACGCCCCATATGCTCATCAACCGTACCACCGCCGGTCATCACACCCTGCACCACCGCTTCGTATTCACGCCCCATGGAGCGTTCCTGCAGCTGCTCAACCAGGTCGGTCTGCGCCTGAATGGTCTTGGCTACAACCATCAGCCCGGTCGTATCTTTGTCCAGTCGATGCACAATACCGGCACGGGGCACTACATTCAGCTCAGGAGCATGATGCAGCAGTGCGTTAAGCAGCGTTCCTTCGCTATGCCCTGCTGCTGGGTGAACAACCAGACCTGCTGGTTTGTTCAGAATCAGGATGTGCTCATCTTCGTAGACAATCGGCAGATCAATTGCCTCCGGTAGCCAGCGCTCCTGTGCCTCCAGCTCAGCTTCAAGCTCAAGCCATTCGCCACCGAGCAACTTTTCTCGGGGTTTGCAGGCACGTCCGTCTACCTTTAATGCTTCTTCTTTGATCCAGGTTTGCAAACGGGCGCGGGAATAATCCGAAAACAATTCGGCAGCGACCTGATCAAGACGCATCCCGCCTTTGTCCATAGGGACTTGCAGTCGATGCTTAATGGTTTCACTCATGTTGATTCTGTGCTCATGGCTAAATGCATGCGCAGCCTTGTGGTTGCATGGCTACGCTCCCCCGGCAAGGCCACTGTGATCACTGCCCCAGACTTCAGGGTCAGCGGTTGTTGCTTTGTACCGGGATGAAAACCGCCAGTATACAGGGACACCCAAGGTTATTCAGCACACAGGCTGTACACCTGAACGAATACCGCTAGAATAACCGCCTTGAGTATTCACGAGCGGCAATGGTATTCCGATGCGACAAGGTAAACTCCTGCTGGCTTCACTGTTGGCTGTCACCCTGGCGGGCTGTTCTTCTTTAAAGCCGAAAGAGCCCGACTATCCAGAACAGGTCATGTACGAGAAGGCCACTCAATCACTGGACGATGCGCTCTGGGACCAAGCTACAGACTGGTATGAAAAGCTGGAGGCCCGCTATCCGTTCGGTCGTTACTCCGAACAGGCTCAGCTTGAGTTGATGTATGCCTACTACCGCTCAGGCAAGACTGCACAAGTACAGGCTTCAGCAGATCGTTTTATCCGCGTCTATCCCAATAGTGAGTATGTGGATTACGCCTACTACCTCCGCGGCCTGACCGCGTTCGAAGAAGATCAGAGCCTGATCGACCGCTTCCTGCCTACTGATGAAACTGAACGTGACCCCGGTGCAGCGAAAGACTCTTACAACGACTTCGCCACACTGGTACGGCTCTATCCCAACAGCCCCTACGCGTCAGATGCACGTAACCGCATGGTTTACCTGCGTAACCGTCTGGCTCGCTATGAGATTCACGTAGCCCAGTATTACCTGAAGCGTGGTGCGTATCTGGCAGCGGCCAATCGCGGTAACTACGTGGTGGAAAACTTTCAGGAAACACCCGCCGTACCCGATGGTCTGGCAATTATGATTGTGGCTTACAAGGCGCTTAATGAGCCCAAGCTGGCCCAGTCTACGCAAGAAGTACTGGATCTGAACTATCCCGGTTATGACAAAGATGTGCTGAAGCAGGAAAGCGTCTTCGACCGTTACACCATGGGTGTATTCCAGTCTTCAGACACCAAGCTGCCTGTACCCACGCTGGTGAAATCAAACACTGAGGCACCGGCCCAGCCTGCAGTTCAGCAACCCGCAGAACCTGAAGAGCAGCAACCTGCCGCAGACGATGATGGCAATAATCGCAGTTTGTTTCACAAGCTGACGGGCGGACTGTTCGAGTAACCGCCACCCTGAAGCAAAGCCCGGCGCGCTACCGCGCGTCGGCAGGTCAGACGATGTAAATAAAAATGCCCCGCAGATATCACTGATGATCAGTGCCGCTCTGCGGGGCATTTTTTATGCTTCAAAAAGAGGCTTAAGAAGCGTCAACATGTCAAACTCATGCGCATGACGCTACAACGCGATCAGTAACGCCATCTGACCAAGTACATCAGTGAAATAAGATTTGCCTCAATACTCTTCGTGCTCGGCCTCTTCTTCGTCGCCGAAATCCTCACCACTGCCATCCAGGCCATCACCTTCATAGTCTGCATCGGCTGGCAGGACACCGCTCAAATCTTCCATCGTGTCACCGCCCGCTTCATCATCGTCGCTCTTTGGTGACTTGGCAGGTGCATACACCGGGACAAACGTCTTCAGCCCTGAACGCTTCTCCGAAGTGCCACCCTTGCCCGCTTTCTTCATCCGTTCAAGCTGCTCTTGCAAGGAACCAAACTTACTCATGCTTCCCCCTGTAACCTCAAGTGCCGCTGCTCCGCCCCAGGCGATTTACCGCTAAGTATGAGCATAGAAACGGACTTGTCCAATTCACAATAAAGCCAAATTTGCCACCATACGCGAACAGGACTGAGAGCAGACACCATCAGTGTTTCACGCATGCGGCGCTATTGTGGGGGTATTTTTTTTGGAGACAAGGGGCAAAGGGAAAAAATCCACATTGCTTCACCATACTGGGGCAGAGTATTCCCAACGTCAGCGGCACATGCTGACTTGCACAGATACACTTACTGGCCGATAGAAGTCATAAATGACAACGGGCGCCCAGAGGGCGCCCGTTGTCTTTAACAATGACGGTTCGAACGAACCTTCACCCCGCTTAATTCACCCAGGCACGGGCGTTACGGAACATGCGAATCCAGCTACCGTCCTCCTGCCAGCCATCAGGGCGCCAGGAATGCTGTACAGCACGGAATACGCGCTCTGGGTGAGGCATCATGATGGTTACGCGGCCATCAGGTGTGGTGATGCCTGTCGTACCCAGTGGAGAGCCGTTGGGGTTGGCAGGATAGGCTTCTGTCGCTTGTCCATAGTTGTCGACAAAACGCAGCGCAACCTGCCCCTTGTTAATCAGCGCCTGAAGCTGTGCCTGATCGCGGAACTCGGCATAGCCTTCACCGTGTGCCACGGCAACCGGCATCCGGGAACCCTGCATCCCCTGCAGGAAGATGGAAGGTGACTCTGTCACTTCAACCATGACCAGACGCGCTTCAAACTGCTCGGACTGGTTACGTACGAAGTGCGGCCACAACTCAGCCCCCGGAATCAGTTCATGCAGGTTGGACATCATCTGGCAACCATTACATACGCCCAGAGCAAAACTGTCCTGACGCAGGAAGAACGCACCAAACTCATCACGTGCACGGCTGTTGAACAGCACGGACTTGGCCCAGCCTTCACCTGCACCCAGTACGTCACCGTAGGAGAAACCACCGCAAGCAACCAGGCCTTTGAAGTCCTGCAGGCTGACACGGCCTGACAGAATATCACTCATATGCACGTCAACAGCGGCAAAGCCCGCACGATCAAAAGCTGCAGCCATTTCCACATGACCGTTAACGCCCTGCTCACGCAGCACGGCAACACGTGGACGAACACCGGTGGCAATCATCGGTGCAGCAATATCCTCGTTCACGTCGTAGCTCAGACTGACATGCAGACCGGGATCTTCAACGTCGAGAATACGGTCAAACTCCTGCTGTGCGCAGTCTGCGTTGTCACGCATGGCCTGAATGCGGTAGCTGGTTTCAGCCCACAGACGCTGGAAGTCTTCACGACCATCAACCAGCACTTCTTCACCTTCCACCGTAAAGCGCAGCATGTCGTCATCATTCAGACTACCGATGACCTGAGCGTATTCAGCCAGACCGTGGGCAGACAACTGACGCAGCACTTCATTACTGTCAGCACGACGGACCTGAATCACCGCACCCAGCTCTTCATTGAACAGAGCAGGCAGCAGATCATCTTCACCCTGTACCAGATCAGATAGTTCAATATCGACACCGGTACGGCCGGCGAAAGCCATTTCCGCCAGCGTGGTGAACAAACCACCGTCAGAGCGGTCGTGGTAAGCGAGCAAGGAGCCCTGCTCATTCAGACTCTGAATGGCATCAAAGAAGGCCTTCAGTTCACCGGCATCATTCACGTCGGGCGTCTGATCACCCACCTGATCAAATACCTGTGCCAGCGCAGAGCCACCGAGGCGCTGCTGGTTCTGACCCAGATCAATCAGGATCAGATCGGTCTCACCCTGATCGGTACGCAGTTGTGGTGTCAGCGAACGACGCACATCGGTCACGGGCGCCACGCCGGTGATGATCAGCGATAATGGAGCGGTGACACTTTTCTGCTCATCACCGTCTTGCCATACGGTACGCATGGACATGGAGTCCTTGCCGACCGGAATGCACATACCGAGTTCAGGGCACAGTTCCATACCCACTGCGCGAACAGTGTCATAGAGGTTTTCATCTTCACCCGGATGGCCCGCAGCACACATCCAGTTGGCTGACAGTTTGATGTCACTCAGTTTGCCGATACGCGCCGCAGCCAGGTTGGTGACCACCTCGCCGATAGCCATACGCCCTGATGCAGGCGCATCGATCACGGCCAGCGGAGTACGTTCGCCCATGGCCATGGCTTCACCCGTGTAAACGTCGTAAGCAGTGGCAGTGACGGCGCAGTCGGCAACAGGTACCTGCCAGGGGCCAACCATCTGGTCACGGTTAACCAGTCCGGTAATCGTGCGGTCACCAATGGTGATCAGGAAGCTTTTGCTGGCGACGGCTGGCAGTTGCAGCACACGTCGGGCCGCTTCGGCCAGTTCGATGCCTTCCAGCTTCAAACCCTGACGTTCGAAAGCTTTGCGCTGCACAGAGCGGTGCATACGGGGAGGCTTGCCAAACAGCACCCCCATGGGCAGATCAACCGGTTTGTTGTTGAACAGCTCATCGCCGAGTTGCAGGTGCTGCTCGTCAATAGCCTCACCCACTACAGCATAGGGGCAACGCTCACGCTGACAGATGGCTTCAAAGGCCGCCATGTTCTCTGGTGACACGGCCATGACATAGCGCTCCTGCGCTTCGTTACACCAGATTTCCAGCGGCGCCATACCCGGCTCGGCATTGTTGACCTTGCGCAGCTCGAAGTTACCGCCTCGACCACCGTCCTTCACCAGCTCAGGGAAGGCATTGGACAGACCGCCCGCTCCCACGTCATGGATGAACGCGATGGGGTTAGCATCACCCAGCTGCCAGCACTGATCGATCACTTCCTGGCAACGGCGCTCCATTTCAGCGTTATCACGCTGTACAGAAGCGAAATCCAGATCTTCCGCACTGGAGCCAGAGGCCATGGAAGAAGCAGCCCCCCCACCCAGACCGATAAGCATCGCGGGGCCACCCAGACAGATCAGTTTGGCGCCTACGACGATCTCGCCCTTCTCAACATGATCAGCACGAATATTGCCCATACCACCGGCAATCATGATGGGTTTGTGGTAACCGCGAACCTCTTCACCGTTCGCCGTCGCCACCTTGTCTTCGTAGGTACGGAAGTAACCATTCAGGTTGGGACGACCGAACTCGTTGTTAAAGGCAGCACCACCAATAGGGCCTTCGATCATGATATCGAGAGCGGAAACAATACGATCAGGCTTGCCGTAGCTGGATTCCCAGGGCTGCTCGAAGCCGGGAATATTCAGGTCAGAGACAGTGAAGCCAGTCAGACCAGCCTTAGGTTTGGCACCACGACCAGTTGCACCTTCATCGCGGATTTCGCCACCAGCACCGGTAGCCGCACCCGGATAAGGAGCAATAGCTGTCGGGTGATTATGGGTCTCAACCTTCATCAGGATGTGTACAGGTTCCTGATGACGGCCGTATTCCTTGCTGGCGGGATCGGGGAAGAAACGTGGTGCTTCACTACCAACGATGACAGCAGCGTTGTCTTTATAGGCTGACAATACTCCTTCACCATTCATGGCGTGGGTATTACGGATCATGGCGAACAGTGACTTTTCCTGCTCTTCGCCATCGATATCCCAGGACGCATTGAAGATCTTGTGACGGCAATGCTCGGAGTTAGCCTGAGCAAACATCATCAGCTCAACGTCTACCGGGTTGCGACCGAGTTCAGTGAAGCTTTCTACCAGATAATCGATTTCGTCTTCAGCCAGAGCCAGACCCAGCTCACGGTTGGCCTGAGCCAATGCCGGACGACCACCACCCATCACATCGACCGTGGTAAAGACTCGGGGCTCATGGGCGGCAAACATACCTTCCAGCGCAGCCTCTTCGCTGTGCACATCCTGCACCATGCGATCATGTAAAGCTGACTTGATCAGTGCCTGCTGAGCGGTATCAAAAGCACCGCCAACGACGACATAGCGCACTGCACGCTCGACACGGCGGACCTTGCCAAGGCCGCAGTTTCTGGCAATGTCGGTGGCTTTACTGGACCAGGGAGAGATGGTACCGGCACGAGGAACGACGATAAAAGTAGCGCCATCAAACTGTTCCTGCGAGTTGGCAGGCCCGTAAGTCAGCAGGCGCTGCAGAACCTGGTGTTCCTCGGCGCTCAGGGCGTCCGCGACATCCACCAGATGTAAGAATTCAGCATAAACATCCGTGACAGTCGCAACATCAGCCTGTAAAGTGGCCAACAATTTGCCGCGACGGAAGGGTGATAATGCGGGCGCTCCACGCAGGGTCAGCATGACGGTATCGTGCCTCTTGTCGGAGATTCTTGGGTTAAGAACCTGGTATGTCAGATTGGGAACCTATCCCGCAAAACTCGGTTGCGGCAGCGGGAAGTCTTCCGGGATAAATTCAGAGGGCGTAAATGATACTGAAAAACCGTCACTGGATACAGGGAACCTCTGATTAATTAACCGCTGCCATGCGCAGGCAGCACCACCCATCGACTGTGATGGCAGGCAAGTCGCAGAACATGGGGTCCGCAGTAGACGTCAGCGTTCAGTCAAAGGTGGTTCAACAGAATAGGTTGTAAGGTTCTGCTGAATGTGGATGCAAGATCATCGCTCCTGGTTATTTTGGCTCTATCTGCTGGTGGTGGTGACCATCCCGCTGATTGCTGCCCAGCAACAAATCAGCCAGCTTGCCCGTATTGATGACCGGGGCGTGCTGCGCGTCGCTACCCGCAATATTCCCACTGCTTATTATGAAGACGCTCAGGGTCCGGCCGGCTTTGAGTATGACCTGATCAAAGCCTTTGCCGAAGAACGTGGCCTGCAGCTTGAGCTGAAAGTGGTGCGCAACCGCAAAGACCTGTTTGAGCTGTTACGTCAGCGCAATGTTGATGTGGTCGCCGCCTCTCTTTTTCTCAGCAGTGAACGCGAAGCCAACTTTCCTGTTTCCGAACCTTATGCCTATGCGGTCTCGCAGGTGATTCGCCTGCGTCATGACGGCGATGGCCCTGCGGCCACTTCTGTTGCGGATTTGGTAGGTAAACGGGTACTGGTGCAGGCTGGCAGTGCCCATGCCCAACGCTTGCAGGAATTGAAGGAAGACCTGCCGGGGCTGGAGTGGGAAGAAACCGAAGACATGGATCTGGCTGACATGCTGGAAATGCTGAAAAGCGGTGATGCCGATTATCTGATCAGCGATAACATGGCCTTGTCGCTTTATGCGCCCATGTATCCGGATCTGGAGGTGGCCTTCAGCCTCAACGCCCCTCAACCGCTGGTATGGTATCTGGCACCGACCATGGATCAGAGCCTGACCAAAGCCATCAATGACTTTCTTACCTCACGCAGCACTCAGGATCTGATTGGCCAGCTCTACGAGAAATATTTCGAACATACCCAGCGCTACGACTTCATCGGTATCCGGGCCTTCCGCAAACATATCCAGAGCCGTCTGGCCAGCTTCCAGGCCTGGTTTGAAGAAGGGGCACAAAAGTTTGACTGGGAATGGGAGCTGCTGGCTGCTATCGGCTATCAGGAGTCGAAATGGGATAACACCGCCGTCTCCGCCACCGGGGTGCGTGGCATCATGATGCTGACGCAGAACACTGCCGCCTCCGTAGGCGTGCAGGATCGCAGTAATCCCGAGCAAAGTATTCTCGGTGGTGCGCGTTATCTCAGGGAAATGTTCGACCAGCTGCCCGACGACATCCCCAACCCTGATCGCACCTGGCTGGCGCTGGCTGCCTACAATGTGGGAATGGGGCACCTGCAGGACGCCATGGACCTGACGGCAGATGCAGGCTTGAACCCCAGTCGCTGGAGTGACGTGCGTCAGTATCTGCCCAAGCTGGCGCTGAAGCGCTGGAATCAGCAGACCAAGCATGGCTACGCTCGTGGCTGGGAGCCGGTGATCTACGTCCGTAACGTACGTCTGTACCGTGAAATCCTGCGTCTGGAAAACCTGCCCTTCAAGGCCGAATTGTCACCACCGCCTAAACTGCCTGAAATCCACGTTTTTGATCGTATTCCGCCAACACTCTGAGCCATATCGGCTCGCGATAAGAACCTGTTCATAACCCGACAGGCGAAGAGCGCAGAGCTGAATGGGCAGCGATCACCCGGACTAGTCACGGGATGACTGTAGCGCCTTGGCCTGCTTTTTTTCTGCTCGCCGCCGCCTGAAGAAATCACTCAGCTGCTGACTGCACTCCTCAGCCAGCAATCCACCCTGCCACCTGACATAGTGATTGAGATACGGCGCCCCCAGCAACTGGGCGCGGCTTTGCACTGCACCGGCTTTGGGCTCAGGAGCACCATAGACAACTCGCTCGATACGGCTGTGCACCATCACCCCCACACACATGGTGCAGGGCTCCAGTGTCACGTAGAGGGTAGCGCCTGTCAGACGATAGTTCTGCAAAGCCTGTGCAGCCTGCCGAACGGCTACCATCTCTGCATGTGCACTGGGATCATGGCTGCTAATGGGGCAGTTGAATCCCTCCCCCACCACATGACCATCCACCACCACCAGCGCCCCCACCGGTATCTCACCCAGAGCCTCCGCCTGACTGGCCAGTGCCATGGCACGGCGCATCCAGGCTTCATCGACCGAGCTGAACACTGTCGGGCAGGCCATGTCAGAAGTCAGCCGGGCTACAGGTTCAGCATCTCCTGCCGTTGGCTGTTCATTGTTCTGGGACAAACTGTCTTCCCTCTTTTCTCATCTATACTCAGGTGCGAAAGGCAGCACGGACGCCGTTGCCTCCCCACTCTCTCAGTCCATGGAGTCTAACCCGTGAAAACCGTCGCCGATCTGATGATAACCAAGCTGCAGGTACTGCACGACACGCACTCTGTTGCTGATGCGCGAGAGGTCATGCGCCTGCACAATATTCGCAATATTCCGGTCGTCGGAGACGACGGACATACCTTCAAAGGCATCGTCAGCCAGCGTGACATTCTCAAGGAGTCATTCCGTATTGTCAGCGAACATGGCATGTCCAAACTGGCAGAGCTGGAGCGTCAGACCGTAATCAGCAGCATTATGGCGACGGATGTCATCACCACAACAGCAGATACCGCACTGACCACCGCTGGCCGTTACTGCATGGAAAACAAGCACGGCTGCCTGCCCGTGCTGGACGATCAGGGCCAGCTGCTCGGTATCGTCACTCCATCCGACTTTGTCCGTCTTTGCGTACAGTTACTGGAGCAGCCCAGCCAGGACCATCAATTAAGTGGAAGCAGCAGGTAGTAATCTTTCTCCGCCGCAAAACGTCCACGGAATACTTCACTCCCAGCCAGAGGTTCACTACTGAGTCGGCATGCCCCCTGTGTCAGTGCCAGACGGGCGCTGGCCTGATACCAGGCATCGATAACCTGCAGCTGGAACTGTTGCTGCGCCAGCTTGACGCCATACTGGGTAACCAGAGTATGGCAATGTTGCGCTGCATAGGTTAACGCGGCGCTGATAGCCGGAGGGCTGGGTGCTTGCCAGCCAGCACAGATCAGCGCCAGTGCCGCTATCTGCAGCAGTCCGGTACGCCACCAGGCGGTGGAGCGACCGAACAGGATCACAGACAAGATGACCGGCAGTGCCGCATGGCGGCTGTTTTCCGGATTCTGTGACGTCAACAGCCACAGCAGACTGACCAGCAGACATATCCATAACGGAGAGAAGTGCCAGCCTTGTCGCTGGCATAGTGGCTGCAGCACTAGCCAGCACAGCAATATCACACCCACTGGCGTTAACTGCGCCGCCAGCAACTGCCACCATTGCACCAGCCCCTGCCAGGGATGACTGACGGGCGTATTACCCCATAACTCATAATGCCCCAGGGTGAAGCGTACCCCCTCGTCCAGATAGGCTACGCCATCATGTATCCAGATGAACCAGCCACAGCCAGCGCCGATCATTGCTGTCAGCAGCAGAGTTTCCAGCAGCCAGCGACAACGGCTGGATGAATGCCAGCCACTATAGATCCACAACCCTATTGCCAGTGCGGCAAAGCTGGGGCGAATTGCCAGCATTATTGCCAGCCACAGCGCCTGCCGTCGCGGGTGCTGACACTCAGCGCTATGGCAGGCGGCCAGCAGACAGGCAATGGCAGGCGCATCGGTAAGCCCGGATAAAGCCAGAGTGGGAAGCATAGGATGGAACAGAAGCACTACCAGTGCAGGCAAGCCGTACCAGACAGCACGACGCCGACACAGCAGATAGCCGTACCAGGCTATCAGGCCACTACCAAACCAGGAAACGGCGACAATTGCGGAGACAGGAGACAAACCACACCCGGCTGCCAGCCGCGAGAGCCAGACAAAGCCGGGGTAACCGGGAAAGTGCGGAGACTCTTCGAGCACGCTGAACCGTACCACGGCGTGGGCGAAGTTCAGCGCATCATCCGAGGTGAGCTGCCAGGGGAAACAGGCCAGCCACACCAGCCACAACAGAATGCAGAGTAATGCCAGCACATCAGGCAGCGGCTGCCCCTTCAGCTGACGCTCGGGCAGCCCTTCTTTCGCTGCATCACGCACAGCGAACATCAATCGTGACAGCAGATCAGCGCCCCAAGGCCGTCATGACGTCTTTTTCAGCCCGGCTAAAAGCATCAGGATCTGCCGCCTTGGTACCCACACCAAACACTCCCGGATTACCAATAGCATCCAGACAGACACGCAGTGCCGCATCAGCCTTGTCCCACTGTACCTTATCCATCATCGGTTGCAGCAGATCGAGAAACTGCTTGCTCTTGACCACCAGAACCTTGGCCGTCTGATAGTCCTTGATATTGGCCGCCGCGCCTTCCAGACGCCGCTCGATCTCAGCCTTGTATGCCAGTGCCATGACCTCATTGATCGCCTGTTGATCTTCTGCCCCGGCGGCTTTGGTCAGTGGCTCAATCAGCGTCACATGGTGGTTCTGTTCCAGATACAGCAGCTCGTCGTGGATGGCTGTCAACTCGGTCTGCATGGCGGCCTTGTCGTGCTGCTGTGCGGCATTGAGCAGCAGCTCACGGCCCTCGATCAACGGCTCCTTGCCTGCTGCAGCGTAAGAGTAGGCATGCACTTCTGCGCTCATACCCGCTACCGCAAACAGGGTGAATCCCATTACCCAGGCACGGGCGGGACTGGCCAAGCGATGTGCTGTCTTCAACAACATGACGCCTCCTCAGGCAACACTTTGGGTTTCAATGACCGTATTTTCATTACGGTGATCAAATATCTGCCGACGGCGATCCACACCCTCGATCAGCATTTCTGCTGCCATCAGGCCCATCTCCATGGCAGTGTCAGTAAAGATATAGCGGAATGTACCCTGACGCCCCGCCATGACCAGATTGGGATAGCGTAGCAGCGCCGAGATCGCCGCCTCCCGCTGACGCTGATAGCCCACCTCCATGATGGGATAGGCATGCTCACAATAGGCAGTGAAATAGCGGCCATCAGCCTTTGTCGGATCGACACCCAAGCGCTGCATATCTGCCTTGATACGTGGCCACAGCGCCTCATTTTCCGCCTGCCAGAGTTCGTCTCCCTGCTGACAGGGGATCTCGAACATCAGCGAGGTACGTCCCGCCGGGGCCATGTGAGGAGAACGCCGACGCGGCTCCTGCAGGCGCGTGCCCAGAATGCCGGGGTCAGACAGATACTGCCAGGTATTATCGGAGACATCCTGCTGTTGCATCGGTAGATTGAAAAACCGTAGCGCGCGGTATGACAGCTCACAGGGGATATTCAGCCAGTGGCAAATTTGCGGCAGCGGCAGTGTCGCGATGACCTCATCACATGTCAGCTGTTGCTCGCTGCCTGCTACTGTGCGGCAGCGGACCGCCGTGATGCGCTGTTGCTGAGTTTCCAGCCCGCTCACTTCTGCGCCCATGACAAACGCTACCCCCTGCTCCAGCAACCGCTGATGCAGAGTATCGAAAATCTGCCCGAATCCCAGTTTGGGATAACGATACTTGCGGGCATAAGTGCGCGGGGTGGAAGGCCCACGCTGCCACAGGCGACGCACTACATCCTTGAGGTCAATCAGACTGATACGCTGTCCCGCCCAGTCAGCAGAGAGGGTATCGGGCTCTATGCCCCACAATTTACGGGTGTAACCTTCAAAGAAATGGCGGTACAGCGTCTTGCCGAAACGGTTTTCAATCCAGTCGGCGAAACTGCACTCCTCATCCTTGCCGATACGCCGCTTGAAAGGCATGGCCATCCAGTCCAGCAACGTGCCAAACAGCAGGCTGAATGGTGCATTTTTCAGCAGGTTAGGCAGATTGAGAGGGTAATCGTAAGTACGCCCCTGAAAGCGAATCACGCTTTTGCGCTCGGCATGCAACAGGGTTTCCCCCATCAGCTCATCGACGAAGGCCAGCAATTTGGGGTTTTTGGTGATAAAGCGATGCCCACCGTAATCGAAGTAGTAGTCCCCTTCATCAGTGGCAAATTTGAGGGTGGCACACATGCCACCCACCGTAGTGGCCTTATCGACGACGGTCACCCGGTATCCTGCTTCGCGCAGCCGCCAGGCGGCCATCAGCCCGGCAGGCCCGGCGCCCAGCACTACCGCATGACGCCCCTTTTCAGAACCGGTCTGGCGAACACTACCAGCACTCATATCGTTGATGGCACTACTTTCTTCTACAGCCATCACTTCGCGTACTGCCTTCTCCAGAAGTGTCCGAAGACCAGCAGATAACCGGCCCAGGCCAGCAGCTGCAACAAACCGGGGGAAGAGTTGTACCCAAACAGTGCCCGCAGGAAGGTACCAAACACACTGCGGTCATCAAGAATGAATGAAATATCAAACAGCGGGCTCATGACCATCGGCAGCCATTGTGCAGCCTGCAGCATATTGATGGAGGAGGAGAACAGGCCGGCAGCAATCACCAGAATCAACAGACTGCTCCAGCGGAAGAAGGGACGTAGCGGCACTTTACGGGTAGAGCGCATCAGCAGCCAGACCAGCACCAGCGCCAGCAGCAAGCCCACCACCGCGCCACTCAGCCCCGACTGCAGTGTGATGCCCTGACCGGAGTAGACCAGCGCAGAGAAAAACAACACGGTTTCGAAGCCTTCACGCATCACCGCCAGAAAAGCCAGTAGCGCCAGGCCAAAAGCTTTCTCACCATTGACCAGCTGAGTCACGTTCTCTTTCATCTGACCGGCTTCCTTCCCGCCCTGTTTTTGCATCCACAAAGCCATGCTCGACAGCACCAGGGTGGCAAAAATCAGGATGCCTGCCATCAGCAGGTTGCGGTATTTCTCATTGTTGAACTGATCCACCACCACCTGGAACAGGAAGGCGACGACCAGTGAGGTCAGCAGACCAACCGCCACGCCGGCATAGATATAACGGTTAAACCGGCGTGCATTGAGCTTGTCGAGATAGGACAGGCAGATTCCCACCAGCAGAAAGGCTTCCAACCCTTCACGCAGGGTGATCAGCAGGCTTGCTAACATTCTCTATCCTCTACTTTGTACTCGGACTGAGGTACTGGGTTGACTGATTAATGAAAACTTACTGGGCTACCGCACCAGAGTCTGGCGACATGCTGACGCTGGGTGCGGTGGGCATCGCCATCATTGACTGGTCCAGCGCATGCAGCGTTACCACTGGCGGATCGGTCAGCGCAGGTTCAACGCTACGCGCTGCTGCGGTAATCCACTGAGGATAGGTACGGAACTGCAACCTGACCTCGACCCTGACCGCACCTGTCAGCCCGGCAGGCAAGGCAAATTGCTCATCGCGGTAACTGTCGGCGGGTATGCGGGTGTCCTTCAGCAATTTGGCGTATCGCCAGAAGTGCAGACCCACAGGTTTACCGTCCTTATCACCAAACACTTTCTGGAACAGACGCGTATCTTCAGGTAGCTCGCCCTCAGCGTCGGGTTGACCACTTTGATAAACCAGCTGGCCTGTGGCATCCCATACTTTTACCGCCAGCCAGAACTGGCGGAAATCGGAAACGCCGGTGGGGAAGGCATGCCCGGCCCCGGAATTAGTGACCCGCACCACCAGCTCGCCGGGCATCATGGAGGCACTGATGGTCGCTGCACTTTTCAGCAGGGCCACACTCATTTCCGCCAGATGGGGATCTCGCATACCCGCCAGATGCATCTGTGCACCGGTGAAGTCATGGGTGAAGACGTTGGCCTTCTGCGTCCCGTTCAGGGTCGCCTGCCCCGGTACAGGTGCACCGCCATTGCCAGGATTGGCGTTCATATGGCAACTGATACAGCTTCGCTGTTCGGCTGGATCACTGCTGGTAGCGTAATGGGACTTCGACCACTCCTCCCAGGTATTGACGATATTGGCCCCCGTACCCGGAGCAAACTCGTCGTGGCAAGCCTTGCAATACACCGCGTCCTTGTAGAAATCCTTCTGATAGGAGGCAATATGCGCGTCTGGTTTGGCATTGATCATGCGTTCACCAATCCAGCGGGCAAAGGCGTTATCACTGGCCTCAAACAGATAACTCTGACGCTGGTCGAGATTGACCGTAAAAGAGGCATTGCCGCCAGCATCTTCCACGCGGGTAATGCGGTGACACAGCAGGCAGCTGGTCCCCTCTTCCACCACCGGGTGTCCTTCTGCATAAGCCTTGATCAGTGAGACGCCGTCTTTTTCCAGCATATGGCTCTCTGTCGGCAGTTCCTTCACACCACTCAATACCGCCTGAGGCATGTGGCAGCTTTGGCACCACTGGCCAAACTCCTTCCCTTCACTCTTCTCTGCCAACCGCAGTACCGCTGTGTAATAGGGGTTGGACTGCCCCATCAGACGATGATTGGAATTCGACCACTGCTTGAAGATATCGCTATGGCAGGCCTGACAACTGGCTGAGTTCAGCCACTCCTGCGGATGCGGCACCTGCTCGCCTTGCAGCCGCAACCAGCTGGCCAGAGTTGGCAGGTTGTAAGGAGCAATGACGTAGCGATGGAGCTGCTCCATCATGGTTTTGACTTCGGCAGGCGGCTGGGTCGGGTCAACAGGCCTGGCGCCATCGCGGTCATCCGCGCCGAAGCCCCCCTGTGTCAGCTGCACCATACGGATGTATTCCGACAGAAAGTCACCCGAGACCATATGCATCATGTTTTCATGGCCGGTCAGGGCATTGTCGGCCGGGGCCATGGCATGGGCTTGCTGCAGGTATTTATTGGTGAAGTTGAAGCCATCCAGATGGCAGGACTGACAACTCATCCAGTTGTCACCGGCCATGGGGTAGTCCTTGTTGGCAAAGGTATTACCCAGATTGAAAAAGCGGATACCCCGACGCAAGTCAGGCGCCGCCGCGTCCTTGGTCACCAGCAGTGCAAAGTGATCGTCACTTACCGTGGCGCGGGCAAAGGTCCCCCCGCCACCGGCATTGAGTCTGGATACATCCAGACTCTGAGCATTCTGCACAAACAGCGTGTCACCATCGATGACGATGCCTCGCGGATTCTCACCCGGCAGATGACGTAACAACTGGGTAGCACGCGCACCGCCGTGGCTGCCTGAGCTGCGATGGCGCTTTTTATTGATCGGCCCACGACGGGAGCGATCAAACACCAGCAGGTCTTCAGACCCTGCCAGGGTCACATAGACCTTGTTGCCATCCGCGCTGAATACCGCCTGATAAGGATTGGAGACAATTTCACTGCGATTGGCGGCGGTCAGCAGATTGATCTGCTGGAACAGCTGCTTGCGCTCGTCCTGTTTCTCCTCTTCCTCTCCGGGCGTCAGGTCCAGCACCGATATGGCAGGAAACACCGTGCTCTGGAACTGAAAGGAGTGATCAAAGTTCCACAGCACATGGGGTAACCAGGCCTCATCCCCTTCCGGGCTGATGGCAATATTGTCAAGCAAACGGGGCACTCCCTGTGAAACCGTCTCATCAGGATTAGCGGTTTCCTGCAGATGAATGCGTTTGAGTAAGGTGAGCTGGCCGGGCTTTTGCTGGCGGGTCTGATAGATAGATACCTCACCGGTCATGGCATGGCTGACCAGCAAGCGGCCGTCATCCAGCAAGGCCAGACCTCGGGGCGTATCAGCAGTGTCGGTGGTCGCCACGATCTGCCCGGCCGTATCTATCGCCAGCAGCTTGTGATCCTCAAACAACGTCACCCAGAACAGCTTGTTAACACTGTCGAAAACCGCAGCGTAGGGACGGTGACCTACCTCAATCACCTGTTTGACGGCCAGTTTGTTGGTGCTGAGCAGGAAGACCTTGTCATCCACGTAGTCAGTGGCCAGCACCAGAGCGGCATCATCGTCGGATAAGGCCACACTGCGAATATCCTTGCCTAACGCGACTTCGGCCTGCAGTGCACCG
The DNA here is from genome assembly GCF_029846635.1 of Pokkaliibacter sp. MBI-7. NCBI lineage: Bacteria > Pseudomonadati > Pseudomonadota > Gammaproteobacteria > Oceanospirillales > Balneatrichaceae > Pokkaliibacter > Pokkaliibacter sp. MBI-7. Next base: position 622,371 of record NZ_JARVTG010000001.1, read on the forward strand.
GTCTGCTCATCAATCTTGCTGACGCTGCCTGCTTCATAGTTGGCACTGAACAGCTGATGATTACGCAAGACAAAAGCGCTGCTGCTGACCGCCGCCTGCGCCGCTGGAGACAACAGGATATATAGCAGTATCAATACCGGAGAAGTAAGAGAACGGAACACAGTGGCAGCTACCCTCAAAACTGCAACGAGGGGAAATCTCATCGATGGCGTCTCCGCAGGCGCAGCACAGTCCAGCGCCAGGCATGACTCAACAGCAGTGCGGTCATAAAAAAGCTGATAAACAGGTGCAGAAGGTGAGAAACACGCCCCAGCATATCGCCCGGATTGCCGTGAAAGAACAGAATGACACCGGTGACAGCAAGCGTCATCAGCATCACCTCAAGCACCCGCCCACTGAAACGCAACCAGACCTTGCGGCTGCGCATCAGCAACTTGCGATGTGCCCACCAGAACACGCCAACGGTCACCCAGAATAACGCGATGCCCAGTGCCATATGTATGGACAACGCCCAGCGTTGGGTTTGCCAGGCGATTTGTAGCGGAGACCACAGTAGCAGGCCGCTGGCAAACAACACGTAAATAACCAGCTCAGCGGGCTTATGCCGATAAGCCAGCTTGTGCATACGAGCACGAAAAGGAAGGGCAGTATGCTGGCCGTGATGATGGCCAGAATGCGAACGACGCCCGCGGAATCCATGCACAGGGGTCAGGTGCTTATGCTCGCCACGCCCCTCAGGGTCGTGATCGAGTGGCGTAGTATGTTTCAGCCTGATTGCCTGATGCATGATTAAAGGTCTGTTGATAGTGTTTCTGATTCTTATTCAAGACTATAAGGCCGCACCGACCCCGAAATGTGAAAGTGTTGAGTATTTTTCGTATCGGGCATTATCCAGATGCAGCGCCCTTCTGAGAAGAGGCAGGTACTGATGGACACTGTCATTCGCTCGCTCAACAACGCACAGACTGTCTGAACATGCTCCTGGCGAAACGATCTCAATGACAAGCAAGTACGCTGGCCCAGAAACAACATGACGGAGATCAGGGCTGCTGATCTCCGTCCTTAAAAGGCCTCAGAAGAGGCCTTGCCTTGTAGCGGCGACTAACCGGCTTACTGGGCAGTAACGTCTGCCTTACCTGCCAGCACCTGAGCACGGTGCACAGCAGTAATCTGCTTCACCCCATCCTCATCGGTGTCACCGGTGTTGCCGGTAGCCAGCACATTCTCACCCGAGTCACCGAGCCATTCAGCCAGCTGCATACCACCATTGACGGTGTTGCCGAACCAGGACACGTAACGCTCGGTCAGCTGCTGCAGCTCCAGCGCAGGTTCTTTCTCATCGCCACGGTTGCGCAGGTTCTGGATCGCCGAGCGCAGACCACCAGAAATGGCTGCCTGAGTCCAGGGGGTGTATTCGTCCTTATCACCACGAATCCAGCTGCCAGCCTTATTGTTGAAATAGGCCTTGTCAGCCGCAGCGAACAGCTTGCGTGCTGCGTCACGGTATTTTTCGTCTTTGGTCGCCAGGAAAGCAGCGGTCAGACCACGTACTGCAGCGAACTGCGCATCAACGCTCTTGCCTGCATCCACTTTGCCATCCAGAGCCAGACCATCCGCCACCAGACCGTCTTTGCCCACCAGCTTGCTGAGGATAAAGTCAGCCTGTTTGCGAATCAGCTCCAGTGCCTGTTTGCCTTCCGGCGTATCAATACCGGTCGCCGCATCACCCGATGCATAACCAACGGGCAGCGCATCATGGGCACGCTGGAAAATCTGCAGCGCGACCAGGGTGTAAGCAGCATCATAGGTGCTCACGTGCTGACCTTGTTTACCTTCGCTGAAACGGTCAACAAAGGTGCCTGCCTTGCTGTTGAAATGCAGCGCCTGCAGGTTCTTGAATTCCAGATTGGACAGGTTGGACGCCAGAGAGAACGCATCGCTGCCAGCGACATCATTACTGACATCTGCATCCGTATTCGCTGCAGGCGCGGCTGCAAAAGGTGCACCATCAAACACGGCCAGGAAGGCAGGATTCTGACCCTCGTTGGCTTTGCGCTGATCGCTGTAAGCATAGAATTCAGACAGTGGCCACAGCATCATCCAGGTATCGCGCAGTGTGGAGGCGCTGTCTTCAACGCTCAGGCCAGCAATGCTGTTGACACCGTTGTCCTCACCCTGAGTCACTTTAACCTTGTGCGGGAAGTAGATGATGCCTTTGGCAGGGTCATACTGAGGAGTAATCCTGGCGCCAAGCTGCTTGCCGTCAAAACCCAGGCTCTGCTGCATGGTCAGCAACTTATCAATGGACTCCTCGGTCAGGAACATGCCGTTCATACCATCGGCAGAGGAAACACCCAGCTTGTGCTTGCCATCCTGATCCATGGTGGCGGAGGTGGCTTCCACTTCCTCATCAGACTCGGCTACGTGCATACCACCCAGGAAATCCTGTGACCACATCACTTCCTTGAGGAAGATACCGCCGATGGCTGCAGGTTCCAGAGCCTTGTCGAAGCTGTCGGCCTTCCAGTCCAGCGTCTTGTAATCACGATAGTATGCAGGCGTCTGGATGCTGCCTTTCATGGCATTGCCCTTGGCAGTGGTGCCATCCAGCTCATCGCTGTTTACTGTTGCAGTATCAATGTTCTCACCAAGCTCAGGCACACCGGAGGCATAGGGCAGAGACAGAGGATACATGTTGAGAGGGATTTCCTCGGGAGCGAAACCGACGGCTCCGGCCATTTCGATGACACGCTTTCCGAAATCCTGCATGGTGCCGCCACGGGCCTTGTTCAACGGACCATTAGCCAGATGAATCCCCATCTGTGACTGGTAATTCAGGGCGTACATCGCCTCTTCAGAGTATTCGTAAGATTCGATACCGGCTTTGTAATCAAAGGCATGGGGTTGATTAACCTGGTTGGGGTCAAGGGTGTCCAGATCAATTCCCAGTGACTCCGCCAGCGGCTCACCAGACAGTTCAAACTCGGTGTAAGCCAGCATATTGGCAGCAGGGCTGAAACGGATGTCCTTCACTTCAACTGCCGCAGATGCCCATTGAGACAGGGTGACAGATGCAATGGCACAGGCAAGCAATGTTTTTTTCACTATAACCTCTTGTGATCGCCCGAGTGGTTAACGGCCTTTGATCCCCGGTATTGTCAGTGCAACTGTTTCAGCTATCAGCCCAAACGGCGATCCTGATGACACATCATTGCAACAACAACAAGAAAACAAATGCAATTCATTATCATTAGTGCGTTTTATAGCAAGTAACCACCAGAGTCTGCAGCAGAGCCGACCTGATTGCCATTGTTAATCCCCACTATGCAAATATTAGTCAAACAATATTCACAAATAATGGAATACGAATGACAAGTGACTGATTAATCAACCACATTGATGCCTCACCACTATATCGTTGATCATTAATTTAGATAATGCTAATTTAACAGTCACCACAGATTGGGGACTAGGTTATGTCAATCGACTGGACTCATTTCACCCCCTGGGTGTCACTATCCGGGGGCTTACTTATTGGCCTGGCAGCAGCCATCTTTGTACTGCTCAATGGCAAGATTGCTGGCATCAGCGGCATTGTCGCCGGGCTGCTCCACCCTACGGGCACAGACTGGCTGGAACGCTTCTGTTTCTTTATCGGTCTGTTGCTGGCCCCTATGCTGTATATGCTGATTGCCGGCCCACCCGAGATTGACTGGCAGACCTCACCAATAATGACTGCCATTGCGGGCCTTATCGTTGGTTTCGGTACCCGTTTAGGCTCTGGCTGCACCAGTGGCCACGGCGTATGTGGACTATCCCGCCTGTCACCGCGCTCTCTGGCCGCCACCCTGACGTTCATGGCAGCAGGTTTTGCTACCGTGTTTGTTATTCGACACCTGATAAGCTGATTGCCGAGGTTTGAACGATGAAAAATCTGAGCAGTTTTATCAGCGGACTGGTCTTTGGCATTGGCCTGTTGCTGGCTGGCATGGCGAATCCTGCCAAAGTGTTAGGTTTTCTGGATCTGGCCGGAGTCTGGGACCCGTCACTGGCGTTGGTGATGGGAGGTGCCATTGCTGTTGGCCTGATCGCTTTCACCCTGGCCAAACGGCGCAGCTATTCACTCCTGCAGGTCAGGATGCAGCTCCCCAACAGCCGTGTGATTGATCAGCCACTGGTCGTCGGTGCCTTACTATTTGGCATCGGTTGGGGGATAGCCGGTGTCTGCCCGGGGCCTGCCATTGTGGCAATGGGCGCTGGCGTTCCTCAGGCTCTGATCTTTGTCGCGGCCATGATGACAGGCATGCTGGCGTTTGAACTCCGTAAATCCCATATCCAGCGGAAACGTGCCACACACGCCTGACTGTCAAACCTGACAGCCCTCAGTTTCACTTCACTCTAGAAGGAGCCATATCAGGCTCCTTTGTTCTTTTGTTTACGCTGAGCCAAGCAGACCTCTTATCACTTTGCAGCAATCAGCATGGACCTGCTGTTGCTCAATTTCCTACCTATCACTACGCCCTCTGGTGCCCCTACCTGCTGCATCAGCCTTGGGTCATCAAGCAAATTTATTGCTGGGCCTGTAAAGGAAAAGATGTAAAATCCGTTTCACCCTATATTTTTCACTTTATAGGCTTATTAGAAAAATAATTAGTCTGGCTGCCTGCAGCACTTTTCCCGCAAAAGACCTTGGCGAGTAGTTCCATGAGCACCGTGATCGATAAAAAACTCGTAGGCCAGGCGACCTACGACATGCTGCGCGACGATATCGTCACCGGCAAACTTAAACCTGGCGCCAAACTAAAACTGAACGAACTGCGCGATCGCTACGACGTCAGTGTCAACACCCTGCGTGAAGTCCTGATGCGACTGGTATCCGATGGCTTTGTACTATTCGAGGACCAGAAAGGTTTTCGCGTTGCCCCCATCTCTCCCGATGAACTGCTTGAACTTGCCGAACTACGTATCAGCATGGAACTGCTTGGCCTGCGCAAGTCCATGCAACGCGTGACCATGGACTGGAAATCCAATCTGGTCAGCGCCCATTACCGGCTGTCATGCATGGAAAAGCTGATGGAGACTGACGAAACTCAGTTCGTCAAAGAATGGGAGCGCGCCGACCGCGACTTTCATATGACGCTGGTTGCCAACAGCGGCTCCCGCCAGCTGATTCGCTATCACTCTTCAGTGCTGGAACTCTTCATGCGTTATCAGGTACTGGCGCTGAGTAAACGGCCGTTCCGCGGCCATGCAGCGGAAGAGGAGCACAAGGTGCTGCTGAACATGATTCTCGAAGATAAAGTGGATGAGGCTTGCACCCTGCTTGAAGCCCATATCACCCGCGGCACTCGCCAGCCTGAGGATATTGATTACAGTTAACAGGTATCGGCAACGCATTCCGAAACTTACAAAAGGAACCAGAGCACAGACTCTGGTTTTTTTCACCCTCAGCTCAATCAACCATACAAAACAAAAAGTATAGGATACTTTGATTTTTATCATTGATTATTGACTTGACCAGATAGCACTGCTACTTTTCCTATACAAACAGTCAAGCCCTATTGCTGACATAACCATAAGAATGAGTCCGAATTGCCGGATAGCTGCGGAGCCCGAGACCATGATCACAACAACAAAAGCCCCGACCCCCTATTGCCTTGTTCCCCTCCCAGACAGCCACTGACCCCACTCCATCAGTAGTCATTTTTCAAACCACCGGTCTTCATCATTTCTGACTGCCAGTCACAGAGATGGGAGATTGATGCGGCGCTCATTACGAGCGTGAAAAAGCCCCTGCGGGCCAAGAGGTGTCCTCGATGCGTAAGGTCGTCGATCTTTACTTCAGCTTGCTCAAGCTGATTATCGCCTTCTGCATGATTGCCATGGTGGCGTTGGTCTTCACCAACGTTGTCCTGCGTTATGCCTTCAACTCCAGTATTTCCGTGTCTGAAGAGCTGTCACGCTGGTTCTTCGTCTGGATGGTTTTCACCGGTTCCCTGATTCTGCTGAAAGAACGTGCCCATCTGGGAGTAGACACCCTGGTCAAGCAGTTCCCTGCCATTGGCCGCCGCATCTGCCTGTTTATCAGCTATCTGGCGATGCTCTACATCACCTGGCTGATTACCTCCGGCAGCTGGGTACAGATGCAGATCAACATGAGTGTCACCGCACCTGCCTCTGGCCTTTCCATGGGCTGGTTTTACGGCACCGGCGTGTTCTTCGGTGTCACTGCGGGCCTGATCCTGCTGGTCGATTTGCTGCTGGTGATCACCGGCAAGCTGGGTGGCGAGCCACAACATGGGCTGATTCCTGATGACGTCAGTGAAGAGCAGCTCAACAAGGGTAATCACGCGCGGAGGGCTCACTGATGACACTGACAATTTTCCTCGGCACGCTGCTGGGCTCCATGGCCATCGGTATACCTATCGCTTTCGCGCTGCTGCTGGTCAGTGTCGCGCTGATGTTCCAGCTCGATCTGTTTGACTCACAGATCATTGCTCAGAACCTGCTTAACGGTGCAGACAGCTTCCCACTGATGGCCGTGCCCTTCTTCATGCTGGCCGGTGAGATCATGAACGCAGGTGGCCTGTCCAAACGCATCGTCACCATTGCCATGACACTGGTCGGACACAAACGCGGCGGTCTGGGTTACGTGGCCATCATCGCCTCCTGCCTGCTGGCCTCCCTGTCTGGCTCTGCGGTAGCCGATGCGGCTGCTCTGGCAGCCCTGCTGGTACCAATGATGGTTACCGCTGGCCACAGCCGCGGTCGTTCTGCAGGCCTTATCGCTGCTGGTGGCATCATTGCTCCGGTTATCCCGCCCAGTATCGGCTTCATCATCTTCGGTGTGGCTTCCGGTGTGTCCATCTCCAAGCTGTTCCTGGCCGGTATTGTCCCCGGCATCATGCTTGGTGCTGCCCTGGCTATTGCCTGGTGGTACACCACCCGCACAGAAGAAGTGCCCGTGCAGGAAAAACGCAGCCGCAAGGAAATCCTGCATGCGCTGGCAGATGGCAGCTGGGCCCTCGGTCTGCCCTTTATCATCATCTTCGGCCTGAAGTTCGGCATTTTCACCCCGACAGAAGCGGCAGTAGTGGCAGCGGTCTACGCCCTGTTCGTCGCGACAGTGATCTATCGTGAGCTGAAACTGAGTCAGGTCTTCGAAGTCATTGTAACTGCCGCCAAAACCACCTCCGGCGTGATGTTACTGGTTGCCGCCGCCATGGTATCGGCCTGGCTGGTCACCATCGCCGACCTGCCCGGCCAGCTGGCGTCGGTGCTGGAGCCGTTCATGGAGCACCCCACCATTCTGCTGCTGATCGTGATGGCGGTGATTGTGGCTGTAGGCATGGTGATGGATATGACCCCGGCCATCCTGATACTGACCCCGGTGTTGCTGCCCGCCATCAAGCAGGCAGGGATTGATCCGGTGTATTTCGGCGTGCTGTTCATCCTCAATACCTCCATCGGTCTGCTGACCCCCCCCGTCGGTACTGTGCTGAACGTCGTCTGCGCCGTGTCAAAACTGCGCATGGAAGAAATGGTACGGGGCGTCTGGCCCTTCCTGCTGGCCCAGATTCTCGTGCTGCTGCTACTGATTCTGTTCCCGGGTCTGGTCACCATTCCCATGCAGTTTTTCCATGGCTGAGCGACATCAGACGTGAATGTAATACCGGGTATGAACATGTGTTCATACCCAACCAGAATCTGCCCTGCAGATCACCGCGTGGCTACAGCTGCGCTGAGTTGAAACCGAGCGAACTTCGCTGATGCAACACCCTTGATGCGACAACCAGAAAGCATCAACCAGTACAACAACAACCAGGAGTACATCATGCAAAAATGGCTGAAAACCCTGCTGTCCAGCGCCTGCGCTGCCACTCTGATCGCTGCTGCCGGTGCTCAGGCTGACGACATTGGCGAGCACACCTTCCGTTTTGCCTTCCAGAACGTAAAAGAGCATCCCCAGGGCCAGGGCGCACAGAAGTTCGCAGAACTGCTGAGTGAGAAAAGCGGCGGCAAGATGACCGTCAAATTGTTCCCCGGTGGTGTGCTGGGTGGTGACCTGCAAACCGTCTCCGCTCTGCAGGGCGGTACGCTGGATATGACCGTACTGAACTCCGGAATTCTGTCTGCGCAGGTGAAAGACTTCGCCATGCTGGACTTCCCCTTCCTGTTCGACAGCAATGAACAGGCCTTTGCCGTGATCGACGGCAAAGTGGGTCAGGAGCTGGCCAAGCGCCTGGAAGACAAGGGTCTGCATACCCTGGGCTACTGGGACCTGGGCTTCCGCAACATGACCAACAGCAAACACCCCATCACCAAGGTTGAGGATGTTGAAGGCCTGAAACTGCGTGTTATTCAGTCTCCCATCTACATCGAAACCTTTAAGGCACTGGGTGCTAACCCTGTTCCCATGCCCTTCCCCGAGGTATACACCGCGCTGGAACAAAAGGTCGTAGATGGTCAGGAAAACCCCTTCACCACCATCGCAGGCAACAAGTTCAACGAAGTCCAGAAGTACCTGTCGGTTACCCGTCACATCTATAACCCACAGTCGTTCCTGATCAGCGCCAAGAGCTGGAGCAAGCTCAATCCTGATGAGCAGAAACTGGTCAGCGAAGTGGCCAAAGAAGCCGAAGCCTATGAGCGTGACGTCTCTGTCAAAGCGCAGGACGTAGCCCGTGAAAACCTGGCCAAATCCATGGAGATCAACGACATCACTCCAGCAGAAATGGCACGTTTCCGTGACAAGGTGAAGCCAGTGATCGAACAGTTCTCCAAGGATCTGGATCAGGATCTGGTGAAAACCATGTATGACGATATCGAGAAAACTCGCAAGTAATACATCGTTACCCCGACGAGGCTCCCCATAGCCCGTCGGGCCCGCACTGTCTCGGAGCCTGGTCTCTGAACTAATTCGCAGCTACACGTGTTCGGTCTGATCTGTCGTTTCGATCAGACCGCTTTTTCCCGAACCACCCTGCTCCGACTGGTATTTACAATACCGGTGCGGGGGCGGCTATCCAGGATTCAGGCACATGACTGACATACTGATCATCAACGGCCCCAATCTGAACCTGCTGGGGACACGCCAGCCTGAAATTTACGGCTATGACACCCTCGACAGTATTGCCGCGATGCTCAACCAGCGGGCAGCGGAACACGGTCTGACCCTGGCGTTTTTTCAGAGCAATCACGAAGGGGCCATTATTGATCGCATCCATCAGGCACGTGGCACCACACGCGGCATCATCATCAACCCCGCGGCCTACACCCATACCTCGGTGGCCATTCTCGATGCGCTGAATACCTATGAAGGCAAGGTGGTGGAAGTCCACCTGTCCAATGTCCACAAACGCGAGTCATTCCGTCACCACTCCTACGTTTCCCTGCGTGCCGACGGCGTCATTGCCGGTCTGGGCGTGACGGGTTACCGGCTGGCACTGGACTACTTGCATCAGGCCTTTAGCGGCTGAAGATTTAACGACGCTGTCGATGCCCGCTCTGCGCGAGCGGGGATAGATTGGAGTAACTGCTGATGAAAACCTCTCTAGCTACTGTGACCCTGTCCGGCGACCTGCTGGAAAAGCTGGAAGCCTGCGCTGCAGCCGGCTTCCATGGCGTGGAAATTTTCGAGAATGACTTCCTGCTGTCTGATCGCAAAGCCGGAGAGGTGCGCCAGATCGCCGCAGATCTGGGGCTGGAAATCATCGCCCTGCAACCCTTCCGCGATTTCGAAGCCCTGCCTGATGAGATGATGGCCAACAACTTCAAACGTGCCCGGCGCAAGTTTGAGCTGATGCGGGAGCTGGGCACCAACAAGTTGCTGATCTGCAGTAACGTTTCTCCGCACACCATCGACAGCACCGATAAAGCCGCGGAAGACCTGCACAAGCTGGCGCAGATGGCGGCTGAATACGGCATGCAGATCGGTTTTGAAGCGCTGGCCTGGGGCAAGCACACCTATACCTACGAGCAGGCCTGGGACATTGTCAGCAAAGCCGATCACCCGCATCTGGGCATCATTCTCGACAGCTTTCATATCTATGCCCGCCACAGCACGCTCGATCTGATGAAGCAGATTCCCGCGGACAAGATCACTCTGGTGCAACTGGCCGATGCACCGGACCTGAAAATGATGGATGTACTGCAGTTCAGCCGCCACTTCCGCTGCTTCCCGGGGCAGGGCGACTTCGCCGTTGTGGAGTTTATGCAGGTGCTCAAGCAGCTGGGTTACAACGACTACGTTTCGCACGAGATCTTCAACGACGAATTCCGCGCTTCCTCTGCCCGCGCCAAGGCCGTTGACGGCATGCGCTCACTGATCTGGCTGGAAGACCAGACCCGCGCGCAGGCGCCGCACATTGAAGTCAAAAACACCTCCAGCTCCCATGCTCCGGCGGCTACTGACCTCGACATCGCCTTTGTTGAGTTTGCCATTGAAGAAAAATCCGGACAGCCACTGGTCACCCTGCTCGATCAGCTGGGCTTTACCGAAACCCACCGACACAAGAGCAAGAATGTCAGCCTCTACCGTCAGGGCGGCATCAATCTGGTCATCAACAAGGAAATTGAGAGTATTGCGCATACCCATTTTCTGCTGCACGGCGTGTCCGTCTGCGCCCTTGGGCTGGGTACGCCCAACCCGCAGCAGATGCTGGATCGGGCACGGCACTATCTTTGCCCGGAATTCCGTCACCAGACGCGCCCCGGTGAGCTGAATATCCCCGCCATCAAGGGCGTCGGTGACAGCCTGATTTACTTTGTTGATAACAGCAAAGGAGCTGAGGACGAGAGCACTGCCGTCAAACCGGCATTCTATGATGTGGACTTCAACGAGATTGCTGGCGCCAGCACCGGTGCCGGGCTCAAACGTATCGACCACATTTCCCAGACAGTCACACCAAGCGACTTTCTCTCGGCATCGTTCTTCTACAAATCCGTATTCAATTTCAACTGCGATCTGAATCAGGACCTGAACGACCTGTACGGTCTGGTGGTCAGCAAGACCCTGACCAATGCTGACAAGAGCATCCGCATTCCACTGAACATGTCAGCCAGTATCGAAACCAGCGCCCAGCGCTTCATGCGGCAGTCAAAAGGATCCGGCTTCCAGCAGATTGCCTGTGAATGCGACGACATCTTTGCTGCCGCCCGCCGGGTCGACCAGCGCTATGTGCTGCAGATTCCTGCCAACTACTACGAAGATCTGGATGCCAAATACTCTCTGCCTGCCGAACAGCTGGCGCAGATGCAGGCGCTGAACATCCTCTATGACCGTGATGCCAAAGGGGAGTTCTTCCACTTCTATACCAAGGAAGTGCACGGCGTGTTCTTCGAGATTCTGCAGCGCAATGGCTACGAGCGTTATGGCGAAGCCAACGCCCATGTACGTATGGCCTGTCAGACCAAGGAATACAAAGAACGTCAGGAGCGCATCAACGCGCTGCTGCAGAACAACTGATGACCGTCTCTGACTGGCACACAGGTATCACCATGAAAAATAACGTCACCAAACTCGGTCTGATCGGCAAGAACATTCTCAAGTCCACCTCGCCCCGGCTGCATGTCTTTCTCGGCGAGACACTGGGCATGCCCTGTACCTATGAGCTGCTGGAAGCGGGCGATGACTTCCCCGAAGACTTCCTGCAGCAGCGTATTGCCCGCTGCGCCAGCGAAGGCTACGCAGGCACCAACGTGACCTTCCCGTTCAAACAGAAGGCACTCGGCTTTGTTGATCACAAAGCACAAAGCGCAGCGCTGGTCGGTGCGACCAATACACTGGTATTCCGCGATAACGGCATTACCGCCTCCAACACCGACTTCAGCGGCTTTGCCCGCGCCTATCGGGAAAACTTCGGTCGGCAGCCCGCAGGCAAGGTACTGATGCTGGGTGCTGGCGGCGTGGGCCGTGCCATCGCCTTTGCCCTGACTCAGCTGCAGCTGGACACCTTGTATATCTTTGATACCAGCACGGCGCAGGCAGACGATCTGGTCAGCAGCCTGCAGGCAGCGGGAGCAAAGGCAGAAGTTGTCACTCAGGAGCGTCTGGTCGATACCATGCGCAGCTGCCAGGGGCTGGTCAATGCCACGCCCATAGGCCACTACAAAACACCCGGACAGCCTTTCCCCGAAGATGGCTGGGCACAACAACAGTGGGCGTTCGATGCGGTCTACACACCGATCGAAACGGAATTCCTGCTGCAGGCCAAGCAGCATGATCTGAGCATTCTCACCGGCTTCCAGCTGTTCTTTTATCAGGGCATTGATGCGTTTGAACTGTTCATGGATACCAGAGTGGATGCCAAAGCCATTCAGCCTGCATTTATTGCTCATATCGGCGGCATTTGAGACCCCGACCACCTGAATACACCCTGGGTGAGGAATCACCCCTTGGCCACGGATGGCATTTTTCACTTCCAGCACTTCACGCTTCAACAGTGGCGCCTGTCTCGTCTCAGCCACCAGCATTGCCGCCAAGAGCGTGAACACGCCCTTATCTCTGTTACCAACAGACACGATTCGTAGCGTCCGCAAACCACAGCCACAGATAGCCGTGGGCAAAATAGAACACCTTACTTGCAGCTGGCAGCGCGGCTGCAAGCGCTTCAACTATCGACATCTATCTGCATCTCTGGAGTCCCCCATGCGCCCTACCCTGCCCGTACTGCTTATGTCTCTGACTCTGGTACTCAGCGGCTGTCTGGATATGAACAGCCAACCCGCGACCAGCAGCGACGCCGCACAGACCAGTGACAGTTCCGCTACTGACAGCTCAAACGCTGGCAGTTCAGGCTCAGACAGCAGCTCCACGTCAGGCACTGCCACTCAGCCTGCCTTGCGTTACTGATCCGGCTCAGCAGCAGGCAGATGAGTCACCCTGTAAAATCTGCCTGCTCTTCTATAAAAAATTTAGACAGCAACCCTCCTTCCGCTACCACTTCGAAAATATATTATTTAATTTCAATGACTTAACCATTGGCACACATTCTGCTTTGTTTGATATGCCGCCTGACTGTTCATCTATCGCAGTGTAGATAAGCACGACCCGTCAGGATGGCCACTCGGCAGGATGATCACGATCACCCCAGCTGCCCCTTCAGGACGACCAACAGGGGCGATGTGATACCACGAAATGCGATCTCATCCTGTTCGAGCATTCGTGATCGGCTTTTCAGTCCCACACCGGCAGACTGAAAGTGGATTAATCACCCCCTAATTCACGCGAGTCAGTTATGTTGATCAATGACGAGAAAACCAGCGAACTCAGCGTGCTGAACCGGGTGTTGGCCGTCTGCGAAGATGGCCGCAGTTTCTACCAGCACGCAGCCCAGGAGGCGGAAAGCGCTACCCTGAGGCAGATATTCCGGGAGCAGGCCCAGATACGCTCCGAAGCCATTCAACAGCTCAGCAACGAAGTACATAAGCGGCACGGCAGCCCGCTACACTCCGGCACCCTGAAGGGAACGCTGCAACAGTGGTACACCGACATTCGGGCACGGCTCAGCCACTCTCAGGACCATGTGTTTATCCAGCAACTGGAGGAAACCGAAAACCAGACCCTGGGAGAGCTGAAGCGAGCCGTAAGAAGCTTGCAGGACCCTGCTCTGGCCCGCCAGCTTGGCTCACACCTGGCCTCTATCCAGCTGGCACATGACCGCATGAAGTCAATTGGTGAAGACCTGCGTGCTCGCGCCCATTAACGGTCGGCTCTCTGTGTGGGCAATATAATACGTAAGGTGCGCCAATAAACCCTCAGCAACTCATGGTAAAGACTGGTACCTCATAAAGAAGTGGAGCGTATCAGTCTGTTTTTCTCCCACTTTTCACCTTCAGTTTTTACGCGCCTCTCCCTTCTGCTCTGATATCCACACTCGATCCTCCGGCCCGCTGTTGCATATGTTTCCTCTGATCTGGCATAAAACAATGTGAGTAATATTTTCAAAAACACCGCCGTTAGCATTCCTTCTTTCGCCTGACGAACTCACTCTTTCATTGATCACTATCAATACAGATGACATTTGTCATGATAGGTAGATGATCTGGCACAATTAACCTGTAAAAACTGCGCTGACTGCCGGTAAAAATCGGAAACTTGATGGGTGGAAATTTCAAAAAAATGTAAAAACCATTAAATATCAATAATTTATAAAATTGGCATTAAATATGCTTTATTGAGATAACACCCTGACTTCATCAGTCAGCAGCAAAGCAAAGATGTTCGTCAGGTAGCCATAGACCAAGAATTTGAAAGGATATCTATCATGGTGGAATTACTGCTTGTATTTTTCGTTGGTGGCATGCTCTCACTGGCTTTTACTCTCGGCATTTTTTCTACGGTTTCGGTAAGCCTTGTTGGTATTTGCCTGACCATGCTATTAACAGCAGTCGCTCTTTGCCTTTTCATGGAGCGCTTTTACTACTACCGCCTGAATAAAATAAAAGAGGAACTCGCGCTGGACTGATATTACCCTGCACAATCTATCTCGATATCAAAGCCCATAGGTAATAAAGATTTATCACCTATGGGTTTTTCTTTTTATACCCCTTAATTTCTCTCCGTATGAACTCCAAAAAATAGCCCCCACAAATACTCCCCACTCTTAAATAAAACCCAAACGACCATTACTTACAGCATAAATACAATGCCATGCTTTCTGCACTCACAGAAAATTCCATCAGTAAAAAAACACCACCCACAAGAAAAAAACCGAAACACTTTCAGGCAATAAAAAACAATTGTCGCCTTTCTTTTTTTAAATAAATTACTTTTATAAGATTGCTTAAAAAAACGCCTGTAATTATTTCTTCCCTTACCCTGTAATTACTTAATTAAGCGTCGACCTAAAATATACAAAACCTTATAAATCAATAGTTTATAAATTGGCATAACCATTGCTTAGATATATACGTGAATCAACAGAAGGATATGACCATGAATCACATCATTAAAAAAACTGCACTGACTGCTCTTCTTACTACTGCACCTGTTTTTGCTTTCGCCAGCCAGAACAGCGGTCAATGGGAAGGCAAAATGAATGATGCATGGCTGGATGGAAAAATCGAAACCATCTACCTGATGAATGAAAACCTTAACCCTTTCAAAATTGATACTCAGGTAGATCAAGGTAATGTCACCCTTACTGGTAAGGTCGATAGCGATGTTGAGAAGCAGCTTGCCGGTCAGCTCGCCAAGGGTGTCGACGGGGTTAAAGGCGTCAACAACCAGCTGGTCGTCGTAGCAGACGGTGAGCATGCTGACCGCCAGAAAGACGGCAGTTCCTTTATGGACAAAGTGAAAGCTGCCAGTACAACCGCCAGCGTCAAAACCCAGCTGTTCATGCAGAAAGATGTCACCGCGACTGACATCAATGTGGATACCGCCACAGGTGGCGTTGTCACTCTATCAGGGAGTGTTGGCAGCGATGCCGAGAAAGATCTGGCTGTCGCCGTCGCTTCCAGAGTCGATGGCGTATCCAAAGTGATCGACAACCTGACGGTGTCGGCAGAAGCAGCACACAGCTAATAAGTATCCAGGTGCCACAGCAAGGTTGCTGACGGCACAACCGGCGAGCCAGGGAAGGCTGAAGGCAAGGAGAGACGATCATGACACTGAGTCCGGAACAACGAATGCGGCTGATACGTAAACTCTATCGTCACATACGCACCGCCGCTCAGGCCGCTACCGTGCACGAGTTGCCAGCGATTCAGCCCTGTGCCAGATCGTCCGCCCAAGCTGCGTGATCAGGGATGTCTGTAACAGACGTCGCATCTGCAACGGACAGCAGCCTTCAGGGATGAGAACCAGAGGCCAAAGCAGGACAGCAGAGGTCGCCAGGGAAAAGGACTTAAGGACGAGTCGGTGCAGGGACCCGCAGGAAGCAAACGACAGCAGGAAGCCTGGCTCAGAGATGGCTCCTCAGGGAAAGATGGAAAATCAGGGAATGCTGGCAGGGAAGAACGATTCAGGGACGATTACGACGGATTTTCAGGGACTGGAAGGGACTCTCCGGCCAGGGGATGGCCAGTAGCAGAAACACTCAGGAGGAGCCGATGTACCACCGCACGCTATCTGCCACGGATGCCCGTAGGCTGCATGGTTTTCTCATGGTCTGTGAAGACGGTAGGCAGATCTATGAAGAAGCAGCTGCACACACGGACGATCCGGGGCTTCAGAAATTACTGACCGATCAGGCCAGCACCCGCAGCAAGACTATCAATGCACTCAAACCACGCTACGAACTGCACAGTGGCGAGCAACTACATCATCCACGTTCCGTTCAGGGTCTATTGCAGCAATGGTGTATTGAACTGGGCCAGCGATTCGGCAGTGAGCACGCCGCATTGAGCGTACTATTCAGCCAGCTGGAGAAGCTGGAGGACCACACGCTGAACATGCTTTATAAAACCATTCGTCAGATCGAGAGCGGATTGCTGGCGAAAGAGCTGAGCGAGCAAATCGTGCTGGTTCTGGAAAGCCATCACCGGCTCAAACAACTGAAGGCGACTTACCGCCTCTGAAGAAAGTACAGGCTATGCTGCTGGATGGAACCGGGGAAACACTATGAAAACAGCCGCTGCTTATTGTCATCTAACCCCCGGATCAGCTCAGCTATAGTTAGCTGGCCGTTGAACGTCTGTCTGCATTGCACATACCGCGCTTTGCAACGACCAGTCAGATTCTGCGTCCCTGTCAGATCACTCCGCCATGACGGCTTCTGCACAGGACACTGAACACCGACTTTTAAACCGCGACTCAACCTTAGAGGGACTTACCATGAGTACAGCAAAAGCAACCCAGACCACCACTACTGCTGCCGCCGCTGCCAAAGCACATGAAACCATTGACCGTATTGCGGTACATGCAGAGAAAGCCGAGGAGAACATCCGCACCAAGGCGGGTGAAGTGGATGACAGCGTCAAGGCGCAGTACGCCCAGGCCAAGGTAAAAGGCCAGCAGGCCTGTGATGCCGTCTCCACCTATGTTAAGGAAAACCCCATGACGTCGCTTGGGATCGCCTTTGGGGCCGGTGTGTTACTGACTGCACTGCTGCGTCGTAAATAAACCCTATGCAGCCCTCCCAATCCCCCCTGAGCCCACCCGAGCCTGATATGCAATCTCAGGCCGAACAGGAGGCAGACAGCAGCGAAACCGCACAGGTTTCGCTGCTGGCACAGTTATCTGACAGCTGGTATGCCGTGCTGTCGCAGATTTCCGGTGCCATCGATCTTGCCGCACTGGAAGCCCGGCTGGCAGCACTGAGTCTGCTGGAGATGCTGGCACTGGCGATTACTCTGGCGGTGCTTGCCATCACAGCGTGGCTACTGGTGCTGGTATTGATCGCCCTGGCGCTGATGGCCGCTGGCATGCCGCTCTGGTTAAGCGTCACAGTGCTGCTGGTCACCAATCTGGCAGCCTGTCTCTGGATAGTGCTACGCATCCGGCGCAAGTCGGCAGACGCCACATTCCCGGCAACCCGTTCGGTGTTCAGGGAATACACTCAGCCTCAGCACGACACCGCAGAGTAAGGCAGGAGCTTCGGCCATGTTTGGACAATCACCCCTGAAGCAGCACATTCAGGACCAGCGCCTTGCCCTGCATGACGGCAAGGTCAGACAGGACATCAGCCTCACCGCCAGCAAGGCCCGAGTGTATCAGGCCATCACCAGCAGGCAGGCACTGGCCACCGTGTTCGGCGCAGGCATTATCGCGGGCCTGCTGCGCCCCATCAAACAGACGGTGGTCTATCAGGACGATGAAATACCCCCCACCACTCACACCCGCCCTTCCAGACTGAGCATGGTGTGGGGCTTCGTCAGCCCTATAGTGACGCCCCTGCTGGCATCCCTGTTAGCCGAGCGTCTGGCCATGCTTGCTGCTGCTCAATATGAGGAGCCTTCGACCAGTGACGCACCTGCCGACCACTCAGACTAAGAGTTATTTCTACCCCCCCCCCGGACATAGCCATAAGCGACAGATTGCCGCACAGCCGCGACCCGTTGCGGAGCTTGCAAGGCTCAGGCATTGCCCGGCAAGCGACTATCGCGCACTGTCAGTGAGGCGCTGGCCTGTCAGGGCACAGCCGACATCCACCCTATCAGTCGTAGTCATCATCATGAGCCGAGCATTCGTCAAAGAAGACAGCGATCAGCCTGAAACCCTGCCGGATCGCCCCATCAGTGATTTACCCAACTATATGACCGCAACGGGTTATCAGCAGATGCAGCAGACCCTGGCTGAACTCGAGCAAAAACTTGACCAGCTAAAGGCTAGCAGCAGCTTTACCGCCAACGCCGAACGGCCGATGCTGGAGCGCGACCTGCGCTACTATCGCCAGCGTCTGCAGTCAGCCCAGCTGCTGCCCCCTCCGGCGCAAACAGATAAGGCCAGCTTTGGCTGTCAGGTCGGTTTTGTTGATGCCGACGAGCGCCACTTTCAGTTTCGTATCGTCGGCGAAGATGAGGCGGATGCCGAACAGGGCACCATCAGCTGGGCCTCCCCGCTGGCCAGAGCGCTGCTCGGCAAACAGCAGGGAGACACAGTACTGTGGCCCAAACCTGCCGGCGCCATTGAAATCGAGATAACGGAAATCAGTCGTTAGTATCAAAGCGGTCTGCGCGGAACAGGCTGAGATCGAACTCACTCTGCCCCGTCAGCACCAGATCACGCAGCACCTCGCCCATCACACTGACAAACTTGAAGCCATGGCCGGAGAAACCGGCGGCTACCACGACGTGAGGATGATCTGGCAGCGTGTCGATGATGAAATGCTCATCCGGGGTAAAGGTATAGATACAGACCTTACCCTGAGTGAGATCGCCGTTCGCGCCCGGCATATGCCGCTGCAACAGCCAGCGCAGCTCTTCTTCATCCTCGGCGATAAAGCTTCTGTCGTCGTCATCCGGGTTGATCCGCTCACCGCTGTCGTGACGCCCGATCTTCAGGCCCAGCCCGTCCAGCACCGGAAAGCCATAGTACTGACGTTGCAGCAGATCGAAGATAAATACCGGAAACTCACCGGCATCGGTGGCGTGTTGCGGGGCGTTATAAGCGGTACCGGCGGGCTGGAACCAGCCTACTGTCTTGCGGGTAGGGCGCAGTGGCAGGGAATGGCCGTAGAGTGATTGCAGCAACTGCTCGCTCCAGGCGCCGGCGCTGACAATCAGCCGGCGGGCCGTGAATACCCCCTTACTAGTCTGCACGGTCACCCCCTCCGGCTGAACCTCTATGGCGGTTACCCGGGTGTGGGTATGCAGCTCTGCTCCGGCCGCCAGCGCCAGCTCACGATAGCTACTGATGCAGTCTTCACAGCGCAGCACCCCGGCTTCAGGTTCATAGCAGCCGATGTAGTCATCCGGCACGTTGATACCCTCGAACCGCGCGCGCACCTCCGCTCCTGTCAGCACTTCCAGTGGAATCTGATGAGCACGGGCACTGCGCTCCACTTCGGCAACAAAGCCTGAGCCCGGGGCACCGATGCAGATACTGCCGGTATTGAGAAACAAGGGTTTACCGGTCAGCTCCGCCAGCTCATTCCACAGCTGCTGAGCCCGTTTGGCCAGCGGCACATAGGTATCACCTTCGGTGGTATAGGCATGGCGAATGATACGGGTTTCCCCATGGTGGCTCCCCTGCGTATGGGGCGGGTCAAAGCTGTCGAACAGTGCCACCTGATGCCCGTCGCGAGCCAGATAATAACCAGCGGCCATGCCCATGGACCCGGCACCCACCACGATGCAATCAAAATGCGGTTGCATGCGTATTCCTCATCCCGTTTTAGGTTCAGGCGAGGATTATCGGCCAGCCCTCTGTGATTGGCGATAGCCGCCTCATGGATTACCGGCAAAGATGCGGCAACAGATTGATCTGAAAAGGGTATTTAACGAAGAGACGGTCACACCTCAAAGCTGCTGGTGACACGACTTGTCTGTTTTGCCGGGGTATGGAGCTGGACGCGGTTGCGCCCCGCTTCTTTGGCCTGATACAGCGCCATATCAGCACGGCGAATCAGATCGTTACCGCTGTCGCCACGCTGATAGGCTGTCACGCCAAAGCTGGCCGTCTGATTACCAGCAGGCCCCTGCACTGCCTGACTGATTTCCCGTCGCAGGATTTCCGCCAGATGACCGGTCGCGGCCAGATTCAGTCCGGGGCAGATAACCATGAACTCCTCTCCGCCCCAGCGGCCGAAAACATGCTTATGGTTGATGACCTGCTCGACACTGCGGCACACCATATTCAGTACCGCGTCGCCCTCCTGATGGCCATAGCGATCATTCACCAGTTTGAAATGATCCAGATCGAGCAGAATCAGGCCGACACTGTACTGCCCGGCTGCACACAGATCGACTTCGCGGGCCAGCACTTCATCCAGCAGCTTGCGATTGTTCACTCCCGTCAGAGGGTCGGTGATAGTGATCCGCTCCAGCTTGCGATTGAACTTCTTCAGCTGATAGTTGCGGTACCACAGAAACGCCATCAGCACCGCCAGCGCCAGCCCGGCTCGCCAGATCCAGGTGTAGTCAACGGACTGTACATAACGCACTGATACCCACTGGTTATAAATACGTTTGGGGACTTCTGTTCCCATGGCATTGAGGGTTTTCTGTATCACTCCCAGCAGATGGGGAGCGGTACTGTGTACGCCCATGGCAATGTGCAACTGCTCGTCAAAGCGACCTGCAATCTTGATGTCATACCAGCCATGCTGCTGCATGCCGTACGCAATGGCCGCGACTGAATCAACATAGCCATACAGCTCACCATCACGGATGCGCCGTACTGCATCCGCCATACTGCTCACCGCCACCAGCTGCAGCTGCGGATAACGCTTCTTCAGTGCGTCAAAACTGAACAGCCCGGGTACATAGCCAAGTTTGCGGTCTTTCAGTTGCTGTACATCACCGACAAATATTTCATCCGAACCGGTTGCCAGAACGATAGGAATGTCGAGAAAGGGTTTGCTGTACCGTAACCCGCTCTGCCCGGCTGCCGTAGCGATCAGTGGCACCAGATCACAGTCGCCCCGGCCAGCGGCCTCCAGCAGTTCAGCACTGGTTGAGTAAAAGCGGGGGTGAAAGGACAGTTTCAGCGTCTGGCTGAGCTGGCGCAGCAGATCGGCGCTGATACCATTTAGCTGATCCCCTGACTGTCCCTCATAGGGCATATGATCGGACTGCACACAGACCTGCACGTCATTCAGCCCGGCAAGATAGCGCTGATCTTCATCACTCAGGGTCGTAGCATCCGCCTGGCCGGCGGCAGCCAGATTCCAGCGGGCGAACATATGCTGCATTTCCTGCGGGGTGATGGAATCCACCCCCTTCTGCAAAATACCACGCAGAATGGACTGATCCTTGTTGACGCCAATACTCATGACGCTGGTAAAACGCCGGTCTGTTGCCTGCCCGGCCAGCTTGATGTTGGTCAGAAAGTGGGTATCGATCAGATACTGCACCACCCCCGGCTCGCCGACCGTGGCATCGGCCCGGCCAAAGGCAACTGACTCCAGATTATCGAGGGTGTCATCTTCCAGCAGCAGTTTGATCTTGGGGTAGCTGGTTTCCAGTACTTCCTGAAAGAAAAAGCCACGGGGAATAGCCACCGTCTTGCCATTGAGATCTTCCAGACTGTGGATACTGTCGTTGTCGCGGGTGACGAAGATGCCCGAAGGTGAAGACAGATAAGGTTCGGTAAAGCTCATGAACTCCCGGCGACCGGGGGTATTGACGATATTAAGCATGACGTCGAGACGCCCATCTCTGATCATCGCCATGAACTCATCCCACTCAGGCCCCGAGACATAGCGGATATTGAGGCCCATTTTAACTGCCAGCAGATTCATGTAATCGATAGAAAAGCCGGTGGGCTGACCATTCTGATTGAAATTGAACGGTGGCCAGTTCATTTCGTTGTGCACGGTGATCACCGGGTGCTTCACCAGCCAGGCGCGCTCCTTATCGTCCAGCGGCACCACGGCCGCGGCAACGCTGGCGGCCAGCCACCAGAAGCACAGCACGCCAGCGAGCCAGCAGCTGCATTGCCGAAACAGGCCTTCCCTGCGCAATCGACGCGTTATCACTAGCGATCCCACTCCTGCACTCTGCTCACCCTCATCTCCCTGTGTGGCTTCCTGTTTAGGATTGTTCTCGACCCGTTCTGAATTTCTCTGTTCCCGCCAGTTTGAAGTCAGGTCGAAAAATACGAAGCGACAGAAGATAGTGCAGATCACGGTTCACGTCACTTGGCAATTACCAAAATGTCGCTGTCGGATACGTTGGCGCAAGTAGGGCCCGCCGCGCCCACAGAGGCCGTAGCCTCCTGAAACTTGCGGTTAAATCGCTCGCTATATACCATCACGCCAGTAATAACCGGGCCAGAGGACCGCACCATGTCACTGAAACTCGATGATCAGATCTGCTTTGCCCTGTACTCCACCTCACTGGCCATGAACAAGGTCTACCGCCGGGTGCTCAAGGCACTGGACCTGACCTATCCGCAGTATCTGGTAATGATGGTGCTGTGGGAAAACGACCAGCGTATGGTGTCTGAAATTGGCGAACGCCTGTATCTGGACTCCGCCACCCTCACACCGCTACTGAAGCGTATGGAAAGCGCCGGCCTGGTTGAACGCAATCGCGCCCCGCAGGATGAACGTCAGGTCATCATCAGCCTGACCGACAAGGGCAAAAACCTGAAGCAGCAGGCTGCTGAAACCGTTCCCCAGGAAATGGTGTGCTCCATGGCCTGCAGCCTTGATGAGCTGGCCAGTATCAAGTCACAGCTGGAAGGTTTACGCGACCGACTGATGAAATCGGGCTGATCACAGCGACATCGCCAACTTACAGTGAAATCGCAAACAGCTTCAGCGGCTGGCCGTTTTCACCCGGCTGCATCCCCTCCAGTACAAAGCCCAGACGCTCCAGTAAACGCCCCGAGGCAATATTGTCCGGGGTCGTGATGGCGACCAGTCGCTGCATACCCAGCTGCTGCCGGGCAAAGGTCATACAGGCCCACGCCGCTTCCTCAGCAATACCCTGACCGCGAAAGGCCGGCATAAAGGCAAATCCCAGATCGACATCCTCAAGGCTGTCGCGCTTGATCAGACCACACATGCCCATGGGTGTCCGGCTAAGCCGGTCACTGACCAGCCACAGGCCAAAACCATGGCGCAAATACATCTGCTGCGGCCCCTGACGAATATAGTCACGCGCCAGCTGTTCACTATGGATGCCCTTGTTACCGATAAAGCGGATCCAGTCAGGATCATTGATCAGCGCCAGAATAAATCCGGCGTCATCGACCTGCACTTCTCGCAGTGCCAGACGGTCAGTCTGCATGATCAGCACAATCCAGCTCCTTGCTCCCGGTTGCCGGGTGTCTCAGGTGAAATGGGGATAACGCAACTGCAGTTTAGACTGGATCATCTCGAATAGCTGGGTGGCACTAAGGGTCAGCAGGTCGCGCTTGGGAGTGACCAGCGAGATAACACTGTCCGGCACCGGCTCAATGATCGGCACTGCGCTGATGTCATTCCTGAGATCAGGACTGTCGAAGGCCTCTTTGGTATAGAGTGCGATCACATCCGTCGTGTTAACCAGGGTACGTGCCAGCGTCATTGACGAGCATTCCTGCACCTTCAGCGGCAATGGCAGACCATTCATGCTGAACATCTGGTGGAAGTAGGTGGTTTGATCACTCAGGGGATCAAGGCTGATCCAGTCGCCCTGTTGCAGCACGCGCAACGATTTGACGCCCTGTAACGGATGGCCACGACGAACGGCGACCAGATTGGGAATGCGGCAGATGGGTATCCACTCCAGCGCATGGCCCACCGCCGGCACCTGAGAGGTAATGGCGAAATCGACCCGGCCTTCGCGCAAATGTTCCAGTAACTGATAGGGGCGCATTTCCAGCACCCGCAAAGTCACACCGGGATGCTGCTGGCGAAACGCCACGATGCCATCGGCCAGAGGGCGCAGCACCGAGGTGATGGGAGTTACCCCCAGCACCACCTCACTGACCATCATGCCCTTCATGTCTTCAATATCCTGACGTGCGCGCTTTTCCGTCTCGACGATCAGGCGGGCATGGCCCAGCAGACGCTGACCGTATTCAGTAATGGTGATTCCACGTGCACCACGGATAAACAGGCTGATGCCCAGCTCACTTTCCAGCTCCTTGATGGACTTGCTGAGGGCTGGCTGGGTCAGGTGAAGACGGCGGGAAGCTTCTTGCAGGCTCCCCACCTCGGTAATGGTCAGAAAGGCTTTCAGTTGCTGGATTTTCATTACTACAGATCCCGGCACAGGGCGGTAAGACACCGCCAATGGCGCGAGTCTAGCATGATTCATGCCCCTGCCCGGGCAATTGCCTCACCTGCCTTTTTAGACAAGAAAAGTACGCGCCAGCTCAATCCAGCACGCTGCGCCTGCAGGCACCAGCTGATCATTGAAGTCATAGTGCGGGTTATGCACTGAGCAACCCACTGCCCCCTCCAGACCATTGCCCAGCATGAAGTAACTGCCAGGTACTTCTTCGATCATCCAGGCAAAGTCTTCGCTGCCATAGGCTGGCAGATGCTCCCTGGCCAGCCGCTCCTCTCCCAGTGCCGCAGCCACTGCCTGACGCAAGATCGCCGTCTCCTCCTCGGTGTTGAGCATCGCTGGCACCATGTGGTCATAGCGAATGTCTGCTTCGATACCGAAGGCCGCGGCCTGCCCCTCCACGATGGCGCGAATACGCCGTTCCAGCGTCTGACGGGTATCCACGGCCATCGCCCGGACACTCAATACCATTTCAGCCGTCTCCGGAATGACATTGGAGGTCGTACCCGCCCTGACCGTGCCGATACTGACCACGCCCGACTCCATCGGCGACAGGTTACGTGACACTACCGTCTGCAGCGCCATGATGGTGGCGGCCATGGCGACGGTGGGGTCAATCGCACGATGAGGCAGTGCACCGTGCCCGCCCTTACCACGGAAAGTAATGGTGACGCGGTCAGAAGAGCTGGTCATGATGCCGGTCTGCACAGCAGCCACCCCTTCAGCAATGCCGGGCATATTGTGTAATGCGTACACCGCATCACAGGGGAAACGGCTAAACAGACCATCCTCAATCATCGCTTTGGCGCCACTCAGCCCTTCTTCATCAGGCTGAAAGATCAGGTTGAGCGTGCCATCAAAGCCACGGTGACGGGCAAGATAATGGGCTGCGGCCAGCAGAATGGCCGTGTGTCCGTCATGGCCACAGGCATGCATATGACCATCACATTTGCTGCGATAGGGGACGTCGGTCTTTTCCAGAATAGGCAGGGCATCCATGTCGGCACGAATGCCGAGGCGTTTGCTGCCGTTACCCTGGCGTAGCACTCCGACCACTCCCAGCCCGCCAATCCCCGTATGTACCTCGTAGCCCCACTCCTTCAGCAGGTCGGCGACTAACTGTGAAGTACGGGGCACATCGGCACCCAGCTCAGGGTAGCTGTGAATATCCTGACGGATGGAGACAAAGTCTTCGCACTGACGCAAGAAGGCCGGGTCATTGATAAGACGAGTCATGGGAACCTCCGGTAACACTTGGGCAAGGCGCAGGTAACCGCAGCACCGCCACGATTACCCGACAACAGAAACAATCAGGTGAACAGAAACAATCAGGTGAAAGGCAGGCGCGTCAGGGCAACCGGCGCTCAGGGAACAGCAGCATGGCAATCAGGCTGATAAAGGTAGCCGCCATCAGGTACCAGGCCGGGACCAGTGCACTGCCGGTCCATGCCATCAGCGCGGTAACAAAGAAGGGGGCGAAACCACCAAAGATGGTCACGCCAAAGGCATACATGATGGAAATGCCGGTGGCACGGGAGAACGGCTCGAAAGCCTCCATCATCAGTACAAAGATGGTACTGGCGACAGCGGTCATGATCAGGATCAGGCCGCCAATAATCAGCATGGCCTGCAGCAACTCTGTGGACTGTTGCAACAGCAGGAACGCGGGATAGGTCACCAGCAGGGACAGCACCATGGCACAGACCGGCAGGGTTTTGCGGCTTTTCAGGGTGTCGCAGTATTTGCCAACGAAAGGCGGCACCAGAAACAGAATGGCTCCTGCCAGACTCGCCACCGCAAACGCGGTAGAGCTGGGGAAGTGCAGATTACGAATCAGATAGGTCGGCATGTAGAACACCTCCAGATACATGGAAGAGGTGCTTGCTACCATCAGCAGAATGCCCAGCAGCAGTGTCCGGTAATGTTGTCGCAGCACGTCCCGCAGGCTGACTTTGTGCTCATGCTCTGCAGTCACCACATGGGTTTCGTCGAGCTGACGGCGAATGTACATGCCCACCGGAGCAATCAACAGCCCGAGGATAAAGGGCAGTCGCCACCAGCCTGACTCCAGCTCAGCAGGAGTGAACGCAGTGGACAGGCCAACGCCGATCAGAGCGCCACACAGTGCGGCGGCGCCCTGGCTGGCGGTTTGCCAGCTCACCAGAAAGCAGCGGCGATGAGCCAGACCACTCTCCATCAGCATGGCGGAGGAAGCACCGATTTCGCCACCGGCAGATAACCCCTGCAACAGTCGTCCCATCACCAGTAAAAGGGTGGCGGCAATACCGATCTGGTGATAGGTCGGGGTAAAGGCGATCAGCGCCGTACCGATGGTCATCAGCAGGATGGTCAGGGTCAGCGCCGCTTTGCGGCCACGTTTATCGGCGTAGTTACCAATCAGCACTGCACCGAGAGGACGCATGAAGAAGCCGACACCAAAGGTCGCCAGCGACAGCAATAATGCACCCAGAGATGAGGAAACAGGGAAATAGAGCTTGCCGATAATGGCAGCAAAGAAGCTGTAGACCGTGAAATCATACATCTCAAGGCCATTACCCAGCACGATTGCCACCACATTGGAGGCGGATGATTTACGAGTCTGCGTGGCCTGGGGCGACGCCGTCAGTACAGAGGGATCTGCACTCATGTCAGAACTGATGGTCACGGTTAGGTCCTCTTTATTTCCAAGGATTATGGAGAGGTGCGCCAGCTGGTTCTGTCCGATATTACAAAGTGCTACGGCGGTGACATCTGAACATTATTTATAGCTATCACCTTTTCTTATTAGACCAGAGTCATCTACTGGTCTATCTGCGCCAGCAAATGACGGTATTTCTTACCTCTTTCTCACCCCTGCACCAGCATCGGGCAGCACCTTGTCTCTGACGGCCAGTGCACCCAGCAGACCCGCCTCACCGTAATAGCCATGCATACCAGTGCTCTGACCTGCACAATGACGAAAACAGCAATGAATCGTCGGTCTGTCATTCATATCAGCAGAACCCGGCAGCACGACAGGACACTATCCGAACAGAGATAACTAATTTTTATAGATATGAATATCTGCCATGGTTAGTTCATCAGGGTGTCATCTTCTGCTCGCGCCCATGCCCTCCTCCTGCATATCCCTGCACTTGATCCTGATCAGCAGTCTTCTACCGGAGGAGAGACAGGGATTGCCTGGCCATCGGCAAGATTTTAAGGTGTGTCGCAGCCGTACACAGAGGAAGCAGGAATGATCATTAACAGGCTGATTCAGGCCGTTGGCGTAGCCGCCGTGGTGTTTGCCATCTGGGAGTTTGCCGGTATTTATCACGCCAGGCAGGTAGCGTCAGTGTACATCCCCAGCTGCCAGCAGCAGATCGAGCCCGGCAAACTGGCAGCGCAAGGCGTCGGGGATGATGACATCACCGCTCAACTGCGCCAGTGCGTGACTGGGCGCTTTACCTTCTGGGACAACCTGCTGCTCAACGCCGATGCCTTCCAGTTGCAATACAGCAAGGAACCGCTACCGGCACAACCACAGTAACGAGGCATGGTGTGTAGTGTGCGACAGGCTGACACAGGTCAGCAGCAAATATGGAATCGGTGGGAGCGTCAGGGGGATAGCAAGGCAGGTACAGCGTGCTACCCCCGGCACAACGCCGAAGGTAGCAGGTGGCACACAGAGATCAGGTGCGAGGAACGACGACGCCCGTCTGTCCCTGATATTTACCATTACGGTCAGAATAACTGACGTCGCAGACTTCATCGGATTCAAAGAACAGCATCTGTGCCACGCCTTCATTGGCGTAAATCTTGGCAGGCAGCGGCGTGGTGTTGGAGAACTCTAGCGTCACGTGCCCTTCCCACTCAGGTTCCAGAGGAGTGACGTTGACGATAATGCCGCAGCGGGCATACGTGCTTTTCCCCAGACACACGGTCAGGATACTGCGGGGAATGCGGAAGTACTCCACCGTACGCGCCAGAGCAAAGGAGTTCGGCGGGATAATGCACACATCCGACACCACATCGACAAAGCTCTTGTCATCGAAGTTCTTGGGGTCAACGATGGATGAGTTGATGTTGGTAAAAATCTTGAATTCATTGGCACAGCGCACATCGTAGCCGTAGCTGGAAGTGCCATAGGAGATCACTTTACCGCCATCGGTATGGCGCACCTGGCCATATTCGAAGGGAGAGATCATCTGATGCGATTCAGCCATACGGCGAATCCACTTGTCTGATTTGATAGCCATATTGTCCGTCTTGAGCCATTGGCTCCATTGCAATCATTCTGAATGCCTGCAGACACGCTGCCTGCAGGCAAAATAAGGTCAGCTCAGTCCTGACCAGCGACAGGATCAGTCATCACTGACGCTGAACACGGGCATGGCCGGTGTAGCCTGACCAATCAGAGCCAGTGCCACTTTCAGGGCAATCGCCCGATAATGCCCGGCTTCACTGCTGTCAGGATCGGCAATGACTGTCGGCTGGCCACTGTCAGCCTGCTGGCGAATCTTGAGTGTCAGAGGCAGGCTACCGAGCAGCTGGGTCTGGTACTCCGTGGCAATCCGCTCGCCACCGCCTTCACCGAAGATATGCTCCTCATGGCCGCACTGCGTGCAGCGATGCAGGCTCATGTTTTCCACCACACCCAGCACCGGAATCTCCACCTTGCGGAACATCTCGATGCCTTTCTGTGCATCCAGCAGGGCAATGTCCTGCGGCGTCGTTACCACCACCGCGCCAGCTACCGGCATCTTCTGTGCCAGTGTCAGCTGGATGTCACCGGTGCCGGGAGGCATGTCGACAAACAGATAGTCGAGATCCTGCCACTGCGTCTGCGTCATCAGCTGCTGCAGGGCACCACTGGCCATTGGGCCACGCCAGACCATGGGCTGACGCTCATCAATCAGGAAGCTCATGGACATGGCCTGCACACCGTGAACATCGATAGGTGCCATGGTGTTGTCATTGATCTGCTGAGGCCGGGTGCCGCTGGGCACGCCCAGCATCATGCCCTGACTGGGGCCGTAGATGTCCGCATCCAGAATGCCGACTCGGGCACCGAGTTGCGCCATGGCCAGTGCCAGATTGACGGTGGTGGTGGACTTACCGACACCGCCTTTGCCTGAGGCCACCGCGATAACGTTCTTCACCCCCTGCAACGCGGCCACACTGGCTCGTGCAGTGGTTTCGGGGATACGGCTGACCAGCTCCAGCGTCAGGGTGGCGCCCTGCAGATGCGGAGCCACGGCAGCTTCCACCCTACGACGCAAGTCCGCCTCAACACTCAACCAAGGGTATGGCAGCCCAATTACCACCTGACACTGGCCTGCCACGATACTGACTGACTCCACCGCCGCCAGTTCCTGCCAGGGGCGCTGCAACAGCGGATCCACCAGCGCTTCCAATATCGCCACCAACGCAGCCTGCTGGGTTGACGCCTGCTGGGTTGAAGAGTCCTGCGGTGAAGACATAGTTCTGTTCCTGCGTTTGAAAGGGTTAGACAACCAGTTTGCCATCGTCCCTCCGGGGCTCGCTCCACCCGGGTCGGCAATCACTCGGGACAGGGATGAAAAACCTCTGCACCGGATGCCGTATTACCCGAGTATTTCAGTGGGGCAAACTCTACCGTGACTGGCGCCGACTCAGCAACACACCACACTCTTTGTGATGGGTGTAAGGGAACTGATCAAACAGTGCAAAGCGCTCAATGCCGTGGCTGTCTGCCAGGGCAGTCAGATTGGCATGCAGGGTATCGGGGTTACAGGAAATATAGAGAATGTGGTCGTAGCGACGCACCAGCTCCACCGTGTCGTCATCCAGCCCGGCACGGGGCGGATCCACCAGCACGGTGGTGAAGTTATATTCCGCCAGATTGAGCTCCTGGAAGCGGCGGCCGCCTCCCTGCCCCAGCATCGCTGCACTGAAGTCTTCACTGGCCATACGGGCAATGCGTACATTGCTGATACCGTTGCGCTCGATATTGTACTGTGCAGCCTGAACTGAACTCTTGGCGATTTCGGTACCAACCACCCGGTCAAAACTGTCGGCCAGAGCCAGACTGAAGTTGCCATTGCCACAGTAAAGCTCCAGCAGATCGCCACTCAGTCCCCGGCTGGCATCCACCGCCCAGTTCAACATTTTCTCTGCCACACCAGCATTGGGCTGGGTGAAGCTGTTTTCGACCTGTTTATAGTGCAGGGTCCTGCCCGCCACGGTCATGGTTTCCACCACCCAGTCCTGATCCACCTTATGTTTGACCTTACGGCTGCGCCCCACCAGCTCAACGCCCAGCTCCTGCTTGAGCCAGCGGGCAGGTTCAAGCCAGCTGTCATCCAGTGCCTTGTGATAAAGCAGGGAAATCAGCGCCTGCCCGGACTGCGTGGTCAGGAAGTCCACCTGAAACAATTTACGCCGCAGCACGTCGTGCTGTTTAACTGCAGCCAGCAAACGTGGCATCAGCTCATTGATCAGGCGACCCGCCACAGGAAACTGATCCACACGGTGACGGGTAAACTTATCGCCAGGCTCAAACATCACGTAGTAAAAGTCATCCTCCTCATGCCATACCCGAAACTCGGCACGCATGCGGAAAAACTCCTTCTCCGAGGCAAATACCTCCAGGGCAGGTGGCGCAAATTCGGCGAACTGGGCTTCCAGCTCAGCCGCTTTTTCTGTCAGCAGCGCCTCATAACGCTCAGGCTGGGTAAAGCCGCTTCGTGCAGACGGAGCCTGGGCAGACGATGCCTGTTCGGATAGGGGCAGATCAGAGTGAGACAAGGGCGAACCTCAACATACGCAAGCTGTAGTGGAAAACCGGCCTTCATCAGGCAGTGATGAAAAGGGGCGGCATTCTAGCACACTTATCGCCACACTGGGGTTAGCGGATAGCGCTCTGGCAATGGCTCAACACCACCTGCTTACCAGCCATCAACAAACTCGGCAGCCTGTTCCTGCCAGTTTTTGAAGTGTTCGAGTAAACCCGACGCGGCCAGATCCTGCTCATTCAACCGGGCAGACAGTGCGTAGTTCACATCGTGCAACAAGGGCGGCAGTAGCGCATCGGCGATGCTGACCAGAACCACACCGATAGAACAGCTGTTATATCCCTCATCACAATGGTGACGCAGCACCATCTCAACAATGGCAGCCGGGAAGCGCCACAAACCAAGCAGGTAAGCGCCGACTTCACCATGGCTGACCCCCAGCACCTGTTGCTCGGCATCATGCAGGCTCATGCCCTGACGTTCACACAGGACAAAGGCTTCAGCATAGGCCTCAGGCATGCGTGCTGCGAGCAGGAACATGCCCAGATCATGCAACAGCCCGCCCATCATGATCTGATCAGCCACGGCCTTCGGCAGGCCAATCTGCAGCGCCATATGGCGGGCAAACTTACCCACCGCCACCGAGCGTCGGCGCAGATTCTCGAAGGAATAACGCTGCCAGTGATGCTGCTCCAGCTCATGCATCATGTGACAGACCAGCACCCAGTCATTGACATGCCGCATACCCAGCCGCACCACCGCATCGTGGACGTTGTCGATAGTGCGCGTCTGGCCAGTAAACCCGGAGTTAACGATCCGCAGCAGGCGGCTGGAGATACCCAGATCTGACTCGATCAGACAGGTGACATCCCGTACCGTCACATCGGTATCCTGCAGCATGGCCTGCAGTTTCTGGCAGGTGGAGGGCACCGCAGGCAGATTACCGATGCCGCCCATGACCTCGCGCAGGCGTGAGTTGCTCATCATCTCCTGCACCTGACAGGCCTGATTGATGGCCTCCACCAGGGTGTCAATATCACAGGGCTTAGCCAGAGACTGGTGCGCCAGCTCGGCAGCGATGGCGATATCATCACTTTCGGCATAACCGGTCAGCACAATACGGGCGACACCGGGGAAGCGCTCGACCACCCGGCGTAACAGACCCACGCCATCCATTACCGGCATCCGCATATCGGTAACGATCACATCAAAGGGCTCCTCGCGTTCCATCAACGCCAGTGCCACCGGACCACTCTGCACGAAGCTGATTTCCCAGGACTCCTGCTTCTTGCGCAGCGCCCGGCGCAGGCTGCTGAGAATCAGCGGATCATCATCCACCAACAGGACACGCTTTTTCTTCGACGGCTGCAGCCCCCGACTTGCTGTCATTTCAGAGTACATAGCTATCTGACTTCCATACTGCCTGCGTTATCTATCTGCTAACCATGGCGCCACCGCCTGCAACCTCAAGCCCCTGCCGGAGCACCGCTTCGGGCAAAACAGATGCAAGGTCGTGCTGCTGTCGTTATAGTAAGTGCACTTGTGCGACACGTGTAGCGTGTCCTCTTGATACCCACAACCAGCTCCGGCAGGTGGGGGCAGCTCGTTGAGCTGTTGTCTGAAGAGACAGGAGCACTGGTAGTTACTTCGGCTATCAGGGCGCTGCCAGTGGGCAGTGCTGTCCGCAAGGATACGAAGGTCCTTTTGGCACGGATGTGCCCACCCGACGGTCTCCTCGATACGTCAATCCAGTCTCGGCTGGAGGTCTATATGGCAGAGGACGGGCAGACGCTTCGGCTGCCGGGGCCATCCTAATGCAGGATGGTTGTCCGCAAGGACGAGAAGAGCCTTTTGGTACGGATGTACCCACCCTGACGCCTGTCTCGGCACGTCAGTCCTGCGGTTCGCCACGGGAGTGCATATCTTAGCCGGTATGTTCAGAGATACCTGATTAATGGACCTTGGTCCATTGTTGTCGTCGTACAGGGTTGTACGGTGTATTCCGGTGACGGGATGATCAGGAAACAGTAAAGGGACACTGCAAGGATCGGAGCCCAAATCCAATCAGCACAATGAAAAATTGGACGTCGCTCAGGAGGAGCTGTAGGTGCCATAGCGGAAGTCCGTCTTCCGTTTTCACTTAATCAAGAGGTTCAGAGCTAAAGCTCTGTTTACCATTGTCGGGGTCCGTTTCGGCGGACAAGTCGACCTGTTGTACGACCAACAGTAACCCACGGGGACATGCAGGGCGGGTAACTGCCTTGTGTGAAGCTCCCCCGGAATGTAACCCTCCCGCAAGGGGCGCTGGCACTTTGTGAGAAGTGGCAGCGGATTCTCGGAGCAGTACCGGGTTGAGGGGCTAGGTTGGCTGGTAGGGGAAACGTAAGTGAACTGCTGATAAACGTCGTAATTACTGACAAGCCTAAACTGCTGACAGGCTTGAACCAA
This sequence comes from Pokkaliibacter sp. MBI-7, assembly GCF_029846635.1. Taxonomy (NCBI): domain Bacteria; kingdom Pseudomonadati; phylum Pseudomonadota; class Gammaproteobacteria; order Oceanospirillales; family Balneatrichaceae; genus Pokkaliibacter; species Pokkaliibacter sp. MBI-7. Next base: position 655,904 of record NZ_JARVTG010000001.1, read on the forward strand.
AAGGTGTGTGGCCGGTTATCTCTGTAAGTGCTAGAGATACGTCGTCATGAGAGCCATCGGCGAAAAGGCAGTCCCTAACCCAGTCGTGTGGTAAGCAGGGAACGTGGTAAGACCGTATAGCCGCCCTTCGGGGCAGGAGCGCCGTGAGGCAATCTGTTGGCTGTGCGGTTATGGGAGGGTGGAGAAAGCGAAGGCCATCCGGTAATAGGATGGATAGGGGTTTTAATGTCACCCCACGGGAAACCGGGCAGACTTCCACTTGGCAGATCGTCGTAAGGCGGCTGTTACCCTCTTACCTTTGAGACCATTAAACACTTCGGTGAACCCTGAGTTCACCCTACTACACACTCGGCAGACCTTGAGTCTGCCTGTTGCTCTACCCCTGACGGGACAGTTTTTCCCGTCAGGGAGAATGCTGTCTTCGTTCAGGATCATGGTCTTGAATAAGGAAGGCAGCATGAAAGAACTGACGCGCGAAAGCGTGATGTCTGCGCCTACCGGCGGACCGTTGGTGTGGCACGAGGTCGATTGGCAACGTGTGCAACGGAACGTCAGAGGAATGCAGATTCGTATTGCGAAGGCTTGTAAGGAAGGCAAATGGCGGAGGGTGAAAGCCCTGCAACGGCTGCTGACCCGCTCACGTTCAGCCAGATTACTGGCGGTGCGGCGAGTGACTGAGAACCAGGGTAAGCGCACGGCGGGAGTCGACCGCGTACTCTGGGATACGCCCGAAAGTAAACAACTGGCGGCGGAAACGTTGAAACGCCGGGGGTATCGCCCTCTGCCTCTGCGCAGGGTGTATATCCCCAAGAGTAATGGGAAGGAACGTCCTCTGGGCATCCCCACCATGTATGACCGGGCCATGCAGGCGTTATACCTGCTGGCATTGGCTCCTGTCGCGGAAACACGGGGCGATCCCAACAGCTACGGCTTCAGGATCGAACGGTCAACTGCGGACGCCATGGGTCAGCTCTTTGTGTGCCTCGCCAAAAAGGCGTCAGCCCAATGGGTGTTAGAGGCAGACATTAAAGGCTGTTTTGACCATATCAATCACGACTGGCTGGTCCAGCATGTCCCTACGGACAGGCAGGTACTGACCAAGTGGTTGAAAGCGGGGGTGGTCCACAAGGGCCAGCTCCAGTCGACAGAGGCAGGAACGCCACAAGGGGGAATTATTTCTCCGACCTTGGCTAATATGGCGTTGGACGGTTTGGAACGCGAACTCCAGCAATACTTGGGACGGACCAAATCGGGACGATTCAAGGTTAATGTTGTGCGGTATGCGGATGATTTTGTCATCACAGGCGCCTCGAAAGAGGTACTGGAGAACGACATCCGGCCTTGGGTAGAAACATTCCTGCATACGCGGGGATTGCAACTATCCGGGGAAAAGACACATGTCGTCCACATTGACCATGGCTTTGATTTTCTGGGATGGAATTTCCGCAAATACGGCGGCAAGCTCCTGATCAAACCAAGCAAGAAAAACGTGCAAGCGTTCTATCGCAAGGTCAAGGAAATCATCGACGCCAATAAAACTGCTAAGCAGGAGAATCTGATTCGCCTGCTGAACCCGGTGCTGAAAGGATGGGCTTTGTACCATCAGCCGGTGGTAGCCAAGGCAACGTTCAGCCGTTTAGACGACCTGATTTTTCAGGCGGTACGAAAATGGGCCAAGCGTCGGCACCCGAACAAGAATGCCTTATGGGTCATGGAGAAATACTTCCAGCCCATCGGGGAGCGTTCAAGGGTGTTTGCCGCCACGGTAAAGAATGAGTGGGGCGACAAGTCGGTGGTGGCGCTGTATGCGCTGGCCAGTACACCGATAGAACGACACAGAAAGATCGCAGGGGACTACAATCCCTTCGATCCCGACATGGAAGCCACAGGTGAGGCGCTGCGAATGAGTCGGATGCTGAATAAGCTGAAGTATCGTAAGCAGGTTGCCAGTCTGTACACCCAGCAGAAAGGTCGCTGTGCGTTATGCAAGGAACCGGTTACCAAAGAAACAGGATGGCATGACCATCATATCGTTTACCGCTCACAAGGGGGTGACGACACACTGAGGAATCGGGTACTCTTGCACCCCGTTTGTCACGCTCAGCTCCACAGCCGTGGTCTGACAGTAAACAAACCGGCCCATTAAGTGGGCTTAGTTTAATCTGCTCGAGCCGTGTGCGGTGAAAGCCGCACGCACGGTTCTACGGGGGGGATGGCACAGTAATGTGCTGTCCCTACCCTACTTCGGGAAGGGTCTCCATAAATACGCGTGCGCTTTGATTCATAGCAGTATAGAACGTGATTTACCCTTCCCTGCTGTTCGTTCCTGACACATGCCGAGCCATCCAAAGATTATGTCTGACGCTACTCGCAAGATTCTTGTCACCAGTGCGCTGCCCTACGCCAATGGTTCCCTGCATCTGGGCCACCTGCTGGAACAGATCCAAACTGACATCTGGGTTCGCTTCCAGAAACTCCGTGGTCATAACTGCACCTACGTCTGTGCGGACGATGCGCATGGCACCGCCATCATGCTCAAGGCTGAGCAAATGGGGATCACACCGGAAGCCCTGATTGACGAGGTGAATGCAGAGCATCGCCAGGATACCGCTGACTTTCTGGTGCGCTTCGATAATTACTACTCGACTCATTCGCCCGAGAACAAGCACTACTCAGAGCTGATCTACAATCGCCTGAAGGCCAAGGGCCATATCGCTGAACGCACTATCGTGCAGGCTTATGACCCGGTGAAGAACCTGTTCCTCGCCGATCGCTTTATCAAAGGCACCTGCCCACGCTGCAAAGCTGAGGATCAGTACGGTGACAACTGCGAAGCCTGCGGCGCGACCTACACCCCGGCAGAACTGATCAACCCACGCTCAGCCATCTCTGGCGCCACGCCGGTGAACAAGGAGTCCACGCACTTCTTCTTCAAGCTGCCTGAGTTTGACGCCTTCCTGAAGGAATGGACGCGTAGCGGCACCCTGCAGAACGAAGTGGCCAACAAGCTGGCTGAATGGCTGGAAAGCGGCCTGCAGGAGTGGGACATCAGCCGTGATGCGCCCTACTTCGGTTTTGAAATCCCCGGCGAGAAAGACAAATTCTTCTACGTCTGGCTGGATGCACCTATCGGTTACATGGCCAGTTTCCAGGACTACTGCAACCGTGAAGGTGTCGACTTCGACGAGTTCTGGAATAAGGACTCCAAAGCCGAGCTGTATCACTTCATCGGTAAGGACATCATCAGTTTCCATTCGCTGTTCTGGCCATCCATGCTGCATGCGGCTGACTTCCGTACCCCTACAGCAGTCAATGCGCACGGTTTCCTGACCGTTAACGGCAAGAAGATGTCCAAGTCACGCGGCACCTTTATCAAGGCCCGTACTTATCTGGATCACCTTGACCCTGAATACCTGCGTTATTACTTCGCGGCCAAGCTGACCTCCAGCGTCGATGACCTCGACCTGAACCTGGAAGACTTCGTACAGCGGGTAAACAGTGATCTGGTCGGCAAGGTGGTCAATATTGCCAGCCGCTGTGCAGGCTTTATCAGCAAGAAATTCGATGGCGCACTGGCCGATACCGACGCAGCTCCCGAGTTGACCGCCGAGTTCCAGGCCGCAGCCGAAACCATCGCTCAGTACTATGAGAAGCGGGAATACGGTCGTGCCATCCGCGACATCATGGCGCTGGCTGACAAGGCCAACCAGTACATCGCAGACAAAGCGCCCTGGGTGCTGGCCAAGCAGGAAGGCATGGAAGCGGAAGTGCAGGCCGTCTGCACCGCAGGCATCAACCTGTTCCGTCTGCTGATTGTTTACCTCAAGCCGGTGCTGCCGCAGCTGGCCGAACGCTCCGAAGCCTTCCTGCAGGATCAGCTGAACTGGGCCAGTGCTGAGACACTGCTGTTGGGCAGCCGTATCAGCACCTTCACCGCCCTGCTGACCCGCGTAGAGATGGATAAGGTCAATGCCATGATCGATGCATCCAAAGAAGAGCAGGCGGCAGCAACTGCACCGGCCGTCAAAGGGCCACTGGCAGAAGAACCCATTGCCGAGACCATCGACATTGCTGACTTTGCCAAGCTGGATCTGCGTGTAGCCCTGATCGCCAAGGCCGAACACGTTGAAGGCGCAGAAAAACTGCTGCGCCTGACGCTGGATCTGGGCGGCGAAACCCGCAATGTCTTCTCCGGTATCAAGTCGGCCTACAAGCCTGAAGATCTGGAAGGCAAACTGACCATCATGATCGCCAACCTGGCTCCCCGGAAGATGAAGTTCGGTCTGTCGGAAGGCATGGTGCTGGCGGCAGGCCCCGGCGGTAAGGACATTTGGTTGCTGGAGCCCCATACCGGCGCCCAGCCAGGAATGCGGATCAAGTAACCGATACGTTCTGCCATATACCAAAGCGCTGCAAGTCAGCGCTTTGGCGTTTTTGATGCCTGAGCCCCTCGCACTAACAGCATATCCGCGTCATGAAAGGCAGCGCCAAGGTATCCCGTTGTTGACTTACCGTTCAGGCAACAGCAAAAGCCATCATCTAGCAAAGCCAGCTATGGCAAGATGGCCTTTATCAATAATAACCATAAGCGCTATAAGCGAATGTCTACAGAACGTTTTCTTATAACGTAGTGAGTTTAGTTCTAACTGACGTGCAGCAAATTGGCGCCGCGACAATTAGAATAGCCTGTTCCAAAAACCGACATACGATCGCCGATGCTTCGCTGGCTTACCAGACAGGAAACTCAGGCAGGCTCCCACCGTATGACGAATGACCGTGAAGATTAACCTGTTGCGGCGATATCCGTTCCCAGCCGCATACCCCGGATAAGTGATGCTTAAGAATGTCTGATCTTGCCCTGATCCTCGTCAGCACGATCCTGGTCAACAACTTTGTACTGGTGCAGTTCCTCGGTCTGTGCCCGTTCATGGGCGTTTCCAACAAGCTGGAAACCGCCATGGGTATGTCACTGGCCACCACCTTTGTCCTGACCCTGTCCTCCCTGTGCAGCTATCTGACCTACACCTACATTCTGGCGCCACTGGGTCTGGGCTACCTGAAAACCATCGCCTTTATTCTGGTGATCGCCGTGGTGGTGCAGTTCACCGAGATGGTGGTGCGTAAAACCAGCCCGGTGCTGTACAAGGTGCTGGGGATCTTCCTGCCACTGATTACCACCAACTGTGCCGTACTCGGTGTGGCATTACTGAACATCAACAAACAGAACTCACTGGTGGAATCCGTGTTCTACGGCTTCGGTGCTGCAGTGGGCTTCTCTCTGGTATTGATTCTGTTCGCCGCCATGCGTGAGCGCATCGCCGTGGCAGATGTGCCCCTGCCGTTTCGCGGTGCCGCCATCAGCATGATCACCGCGGGCCTGATTTCACTGGCGTTCCTTGGCTTTACCGGCCTGGTACAGATCTGAGGAGCACGCCATGAGTCTGATTGTTTATGCCATTATTGCTCTGCTGGGGCTGGCGCTGGTGTTTGGCGCGGTGCTTGGCTACGCCGCTATTCGATTCAAGGTGGAAGGCAACCCCATCGTCGAGCAGATCGACTCCCTCTTGCCACAAACCCAGTGTGGTCAGTGTGGCTATCCCGGCTGCCGTCCTTACGCTGAGGCGATTGCTGGCGGTGATGCCATCAACAAATGCCCACCGGGTGGCCAGTCCACCATCGACTCACTGGCTGATCTGCTGGGTGTAGAGGCGGTACCACTAGACTCCGAGCACGGTGTGGAGAAGCCTCGCTCCATTGCCTACATCCGTGAAGATGAATGTATAGGCTGTACCAAATGCATACAGGCCTGTCCGGTCGATGCCATTCTCGGTGCAGCCAAACAGATGCACACAGTCATCAGCAGTGAATGCACCGGTTGTGATCTGTGTGTCGAACCCTGCCCTGTTGACTGTATAGATATGATCCCCATCGAGACCACTGTGGAAAACTGGTCATGGCCGGCGCCACCAGCCCCCGAACAACTGATCATCACTGATCGTGGAAGGGGACAGGCGGCATGAACGCGCCCATGGGACTGAACAGCACTGCACCAGCACAGCAGGTGACCACCGCATTACGTATCTGGGATTTCAACGGTGGCGTACATCCTCCCGAGAACAAGACCCAGTCGACCACTCTGCCGATTGCGCAGCCTCCGTTACCCTCGCGCCTGATCCTGCCATTGAAGCAGCATGCCGGAGCGGCGGCTGAACCCATCGTGCAGGTCGGCGACAAAGTGCTCAAAGGTCAGATGCTTGCCGAGCCCTTCGGCCGCGTCAGTGCCGCAGTACACGCTCCCACCTCGGGCACTATTGTGGCTATTGCGCCTTTTGCCGTACCCCACCCCTCTGGCATGCAGGACCTGTGCATCCATCTGCAACCTGACGGTCAGGACACCTGGGGTGAGCGCCAGCGGCTGGATGATTACCGCCATGAGTCGCGGGAAACCGTACTGAGCTACCTGCGCAATGCCGGTGTAGCAGGCCTTGGCGGAGCGGGCTTCCCGACCGATGTGAAGCTCAACACCCCCGACCACCACCCCATCGACACCCTGATTCTGAATGGTGCCGAATGTGAGCCGTACATCACTGCTGACGACATGCTGATGCGTGAGCGCGCTGACGAAGTGATTCGTGGCGGCGAGATACTGGCCTGGCTACTGGGCAACCCGAAAATTGTTATCGGTATTGAAGACAACAAGCCTGAAGCCATTGCCGCCATGCGCGAAGCGGCCAGTCGTTGCCTGGTGCCGGTTGAGATCGGTGTGGTCCCTACCAAATACCCTTCCGGTGGTGCCAAGCAGCTGACATACCTGCTGACCGGCAAGGAAGTCCCGAGCTCCGGCCGCTCGTCCGAGATTGGCGTGGTCTGCTGTAACGTCGGTACCGCCGCTGCCGCCTTTCGCGCAGTTTATCTTGGCGAACCACTGATCAGTCGGGTGACCACCCTGACCGGTCAGGCGCTGCAGCAAGCTCGCAATGTCGACGCGCTGATCGGCACCCCAGTTGATGAACTGCTGGCCTTCGCTGGACTGCAGCCTCAGCAGCTGGGCAAACTGGTGATGGGCGGCCCGATGATGGGCTTCCCCCTCAATGACCTGAGCATCCCGGTTACCAAGCTGACTAACTGCCTGATCGCCTCCACCCCGGCAGAGTTTCCAGCTGCGCCACCCGCTCAGGCGTGCATTCGCTGTGGTCTTTGTGAACAGGCCTGCCCGGCCGATCTGCTACCGCAGCAACTGTATTGGTTTGCCAAGGCTAAAGAATACGAAAAGGCGCAGCAGTTCAATCTGTTTGACTGTATTGAATGCGGTGCCTGTGCGTATGTCTGCCCAAGCTTTATTCCGCTGGTACAGTACTATCGCCATGCCAAGGATGACATCCGCAAGGAAAGTCAGGAGCAGCAAAAAGCGGAACATGCCCGTCTGCGCTTTGAAGCACGTCAGGCTCGACTGCAACGCGAGCTGGATGAGAAAGAAGCCAAACGCAAGGCCCGTGCCGAAGAGGCCGCCAAAGCTCAGTCAGCCCGCCAGCAACCTGCAGCGGTGACCGCACCAGCAGCGCCGCCAGCCGCGGTAGAAAGTGACATCAAAGCACTGAAGACAGCCGCCGCTATCGCGCGCACCAAGGTGAAGAAGGCGGAAAAAGCACTGGCTGCTGCACAGCAGGCAGGCGAGCATACCGCTGAGCTGGAGCAGGAACTGAACCAGCTGACCGCCGCCAGCCAGGCTGCGGAACAGGCACTGGCTCAGGCCGAGCAGAGTGCTACGGCAGCAGCACCGGTTCAGGCTACTGCTGACATCAAGCAACTGAAGATTGATGCTGCCATTACCCGCACCAAAGCGAAGAAAGCCGAGAAAGCACTGGCTGCCGCCCGGGAAAGTGGTGAGGGCGATGTGGCTCAGCTGGAAGCCGAATGCAATCAGCTGAATGCCATTGCGCAACAGGCCGAGCGCGCCTTGCAGCAGGCTGAGCAGGCACCGGTCGCAGCCGCCCCGGTACAGCCCGCGGCAGACATCAAACAGCTGAAAATTGATGCCGCCATTACCCGTACCAAAGCGAAAAAAGCCGAGAAAGCACTGGCTGCCGCCCGGGAAAGTGGGGAAGGTGATATGGCTCAGCTGGAAGCCGACTTCAATCAGCTGAATGCCATTGCGCAACAGGCAGAGCAAGCCTTGCGGCAGGCAGAACAGGCACCGGTCGCAGCCGCCCCGGTACAGCCCGCGGCAGACATCAAACAGCTGAAAATTGATGCCGCCATTACCCGTACCAAAGCGAAAAAAGCCGAGAAAGCACTGGCTGCCGCCCGGGAAAGTGGTGAAGGTGATATGGCTCAGCTGGAAGCCGACTTCAATCAGCTGAACCATGTCGCACAACAGGCAGAAAAGGCATTACAACAGGCGGAGTCGGGAGCAACAGCGACTGAAGCTGCCACTGTTGCGGTCAAGGATCTCAAGACCCTGAAAACGGAAGCGGCTGTTGCCCGTACCAAGCTGAAGAAGGCTGAGCAGGCATTAAAGAATGCCGAAGAAAAAGGCCTGGATGGCTGCGAGCCACTGCGCGATACCGTCAGGCAGTTGCAGCAGAAAGCCGACGAAGCCCAGCAGGCTCTGGAACAGGCGGAAAGCGGCAGTACGACGGCCGACGTGCCTGTGCCTGCTGCACCTGCCGCCGATATCAAACAGCTGAAGATCAATGCCGCAATGGCCAATGCTGCGCTGAAAAAAGCCGAGCGGGCCTTGAGTCAGGCTGAAGCAGAAGGGGGCGACATCAGCACCCTGCAGGCGGCCGTTGAACAGGCCAAAGTACAGGCAGAACAGGCCAGTCAGGCACTGACTGCTGCACAGGGTTGAGAGACATGATTCACGCAAGCTCACCATTTACCCATAAGCCGATCAGCACGTCACAGGTCATGCAGACAGTGCTGCTGGCGACCCTGCCCGGTCTGGCCACTCTGACCTGGTTCTTTGGCTGGGGAAGCCTGATCCAGCTGGTGATCGCCTCCGTCACCGCTCTGATGTGCGAAGCCGCCATCATGAAGCTGCGTAAACGGCCTGTAAGTTTCTATCTGAAAGATGCCAGCGCGCTGGTGACAGCCTGGCTACTGGCACTGTCCCTACCCGGCTATGCGCCCTGGTGGCTGACCGTACTGGGGACCGCCTTTGCCATTATCTTTGCCAAGCAACTCTATGGCGGCATGGGCTACAACCCTTTCAACCCCGCTATGATCGGGTACGCCCTGCTGCTGATTGCCCTGCCTGTTCCCATGACGCAATGGGCTGCCTCAGCCAACCTGACCACCCCACCGAGCTTTGCCGAAGGCCTGCATCTGATCTTTCAGGGCAGCCTTGCGTTACCCGACGCCATCACTTCCGCCACGCCACTGGATGTCATCCGCCACAAAGGCAGTCTGACCAATGAAGAGGTATGGCAACACAACGCTGATCTGAACAGCGCCTGGCCCACCTGGATCTGGCTCAGTCTGTCGTGGGTACTGGGTGGCCTGTACATGCTGTATCGCCGCGTGATCACCTGGCATATCCCGGTCAGTCTGCTGGCTGCCCTGCTGATCATTTCCGGCCTGTTCTACGCAGGTGACACCAGCAATTTCAGCAGTCCGATATTCCATCTGATGGCCGGCGCCACCATGTTCGGGGCATTCTTTATTGCCACCGACCCGGTGACCGCCGCGACCAGCAACAAGGGTAAGCTGATCTATGGCGCAGGCATCGGTATTCTGCTTTATGTTATCCGCACCTGGGGTAACTACCCCGATGCCATGGCCTTTGGTGTGCTGCTGATGAACCTGGCGGCCCCTTTCCTCGACTACTACACCCAACCGCGCACCTACGGCCACAAGAAAGCCAGACGCGGCCTGCCGAAAAAAGGGTAAGTGCCAGATGCTGATTGATTCCATTAGACGTAACAGTATCGGCCTGGGTATTTTCGCGGTCATTACCGCTGGGACAATTGCCCTGACCCAGACCCTGACGGCACCGCGCATTGAAGCGAACAAACTGTCAGCGGCAACCAAGGCGCTGGATGAAATGGTCCCTGCGGCCAAACATGACAGCCCCTTCTTCAAGCATGTCATTACCCTGCCGGCCGGCACTCTGGGTAATGAGCACGCCGCTGAAGTGCTGCAGTCTGTGCTGCAAGGGCAGGTCAATGCCGTATTTCTGCCGGTGGTGACGCACAAAGGCTACAGTGGTGACATTCGCATCATCGTCGGCGTGTGGTCCAACGGTGATCTGGCCGGCGTCCGCGTAGTAGAGCACAAGGAAACCCCGGGGCTGGGAGACAAAATCGAAACCCGCAAATCCAGCTGGATCGAAAACTTTACGGGTAAATCGCTGGCCAATACCACGGGCGAACAGTGGCATGTCAAGAAAGACGGCGGCGAGTTTGATCAGTTTACCGGGGCAACCATTACCCCCCGAGCGGTTGTCGGTGCTATTCACGATGCATTGGAATATTTTCAGGCTAACAAGGGTCAGCTGCTGACCCTGGCAGGAGCCACAAAATAATGAGTGATTTCAAGGAAATTACCCTGCAGGGGTTGTGGAAGAACAACCCTGCGCTGGTGCAGCTGCTGGGCCTGTGCCCCTTGCTGGCAGTATCGGCATCAGTCGTCAATGCCCTCGGTCTGGGCCTCGCCACCATGGCGGTGCTGACCAGCTCCAATCTGGTGGTGTCGCTGATTAGGAATCAGGTAACGGACGCCATCCGTCTGCCCGCCTTCGTGATGATCATCGCCTCCCTTACGACCTGCGTAGAGCTGCTGATGCAGGGGTTCACCTATGAGCTGTATGAGATTCTCGGCATTTTCATTCCGCTGATCGTGACCAACTGTGTCATTCTTGGCCGCGCAGATGCCTTTGCCAGCAAGAATGGTGTACTGGCATCCGCCTGGGATGGCTTCACCATGAGCCTGGGCTTTACGCTGGTGCTGGTGCTTCTCGGTGGTATTCGTGAGCTGATTGGTCAGGGTACCCTGTTCAATCAGATGGAGCTGCTGTTTGGTCCCATGGCCGCACACTGGAAGATCGTGGTGTTCCATAACTACCCAGGCTTCTTGTTCGCGGTGCTGCCACCCGGCGCCTTTGTCGCTTTAGGCCTGCTGATTTCTCTGAAAAACATTATCGACCGGCATCTGAAAGAGCGGGCAGCACAAGCCCATAGTCATACAGACACCGCCAGCACCGGTAGCAAACGTGTGCGCGTCACCGGCCATGTCGAGTGATCCGGGCTTTGACATTCAGGATGGCAATCGCCACCCTGAATGTCTGTTTGGCGATTAAACCTTGTAGGGCTGACCGTACAGGGACACAGGGTTGATCGTGAACGTTTTTTCATCGCTTCCGACCACCGTGATTAATGGCCAATGAATAAAATTAAACGTCTGGAAATTTTTACCCGCCTGCGCGACGACAACCCCCACCCCACCACAGAACTGAACTACAGCACGCCCTTTGAGCTGCTGATTGCCGTACTACTGTCAGCCCAGGCCACTGATGTCAGCGTCAACAAGGCCACTGCCCGGCTGTTTCCTGTCGCCAATACTCCTCAGGCCATGCTGGATCTTGGGGTTGATGGCATCAGGGAATACATCAAGACCATCGGCCTGTTTAACAGCAAGGCCGAGAATGTCATCAAAACCTGCCGTATTTTGCTGGAGAATTATCAGGGGGAAGTCCCTCCTGTACGCGAGGCACTTGAATCACTGCCGGGAGTGGGCCGCAAAACAGCCAATGTGGTGCTGAACACCGCCTTTGGCCAGCCAACTATCGCGGTAGATACCCATATTTTCCGCGTCTCCAACCGCACAGGCATTGCCCCCGGCAAAGATGTGGTGGAGGTCGAAGACAAGCTGATGCGTCATGTACCACGGGAATTCCGCCTGGATGCCCATCACTGGCTGATCCTGCATGGTCGCTATGTCTGCGTGGCCCGAAAACCACGCTGTGGCGCCTGTATCATTGCCGATCTGTGTGAGTTCAAAGAGAAAACTGAAATATAAAGACCTTTCGCCGATTCTTGCGCTATAAGACATTTATGCTTTTTGGGCGAATAGGCATAATCGGTGCGTCCATAAAGGTTTCATCAGGGAGGGTTACATGCAGCGAATCGGGTACGTCCTACTGGGGCTTGTCTTTGTCGTCCTGGCTCTCTACCTGACGCTGCCGACCACCCTGCCGCCAGTGCTCGATCTGCTGGTACAACGCGCTTTGCCTGGCTGGCAGGTCACAGGGGTGAAGGTCGGCCATCCCGATCTGCGCCATTGGTATCTGGACTATCTGGTGCTGGAGAATGGGGAAGCCAGCCTGTCCCTGAATCAGGTGGGTATCCAGTATGCTCCTCCCACTCTGGCTCAGGGCTATGTCGAGAATCTGCACATTGGAGAGGCCAAACTCAGCCTCAAACCTCAGCAACAGGCCAGCACAACGGTAATACCGCCGCTCCCCCCGCGTGACTGGCTACGCCGCATTCCCTCCAACCATCTGAAAATTGACGCATTAGAGATCGATGCACAAGGCTGGGCCTTGCAGGGTCAGTTGGGTCTGGACCTGGATGGCGGCACTCTGGATGGCCAGCTGAAGCTGGATGCCATCAATGACCCTTTCGATGTACAGGCCAGGCTGACCGGTGCCGCCAGTCTGGATATGACCCTCAGCCAGCCTCGTGAGGAGGCCAGCACAGAGGCTAATCGCAATCAGCTGCAACTCAGCCTGCGCTGGCTGGAAGGCAATGACAGCTATCCTCTGCGGATAAACACCCGGGTGCGCGGGCACTGGCAGTTACCTCAGTGGAGCCAGCAGCCGATTGACGGAGAAATCGTAGCAGACGTTGATGCCAACAATGAGGGCATGGAGGTGCGCTTTGCTCAGCCCTCCGCCGTTGAATGGCCACTGGATACCCGTGAACTGGACCTGTCGCTGCCCCCACTCACCTATCTCAATGCCAGTGTCGGCGAAGGCTCAACTCTAACCTGGGACTTCGCCCATCCGCGTCCACGGCTCAATGGCGACATCAGCCTGACAGCCAACTTTCCCGACAACAGCGGCCAGCAGCTGGTGGCGTCGCTGGAGCAAATTGATGACCAGCAACTGGGCGGTACAATTCTGCTGTCCCTGCCACACTGGTTCCAGGGCAATATGTTCCTCGACTCTGTGCATGCCGCACTGCCCTGGAGTCTGGTCGATACCGATCAGGGCTTGCAGCTGCAACTGGACAGCAATGGTCAGATCAACCTGGGCCGTGCTCAACTGGATAACCTGCAACTGGCCCCCAGTCAGTTGAACTGGCCGGCTCCGATCAGCTTTAACTGGAACAGTCTGAGCCACGACATCACTCTGGTACCTGCCAGTCTGCAGTGGCGCAGTCAGGGGCTGCAACTGCCTGCAGCTCAGTTAAAAGCGTCCGCCTTTGACTGGACTCTCCAACTGGAGCGGTTCTTGCTGCAACCAGAACACCCGGTCGCGTTTAACGTTTCCCTGCCACAACAGACACTGCCGCTGACGATCAGGCAGCAACCAGTATCAGCCATGGTCTCAGCTCAGGCCCTGCAGGTCGCCAACCACGGCAACTACAACGTCACGGTGAACGCCTTGCAGTCATCGCTGTCACTGGCAGGCGATATCAGCGACACCGCCCATACCGGCACTGCCCAGCTTAATCTGGCACTGGCTCCTCTGCGTCCGTATCTTAACCAGCCCGAACTCCGCCAGCTGTCTGGCCAGTTGAGCTGGAGCGGACAGTACAATCTTACTGGCGGCCTGACCTTTAACGGCCGTGGCGAGCTGGATAGCGACGGAGAGTGGGATGGTTACCCGGCCTGGAGCGACTTCAAGGTTAACTACCGGCTACAAGGATCACCCGATACAGGCACCCTGTCGCTGACCAGCTCCTTGCCTCGCTATGAACTGTTAGGCATCAAGAACTTCCGTGGACAGGCCGACATTCGATATAACCAGAACCGTTATCAGGTTGCTCTCAATCAGCTTGGCAGCGATATTCTTGACGGCAATATTCGCGTCAATCCCACCAGCTTCAGCTACCCGGGCCCTGTTGACGGACGGCTACTGCTGAGTGATATGTCGCTGGCGGCAATCATGGCCACCCACCCTTCCTCGCCGCTGCAGGGGCAAGGGCGCATCAGTGGCACGCTCCCCTTCCACTATGATCAGCAGGGTCTGCGTATTGAACAGGGTTATCTGTCTGCCACTGGCTCTGGCGGTAAGCTCAGCTATACCGGCAATCTGGGTCTGGAGGCTATGAGCCAGACCTATCCACAGCTGGCCTCCGTTTCCGCTCTGCTGGGAGACTTTCACTTCAACTCTCTCGATGCCAATGTCGATTATGCGGCCGATGGCAAATTGCTGCTGCAGACTCACCTAGAGGGCAGTAACCCTGCTTTTGAGCAAGGGCGGGCAGTTAACTTCAATATCAGTGTGGAGGAAAACCTGCTGCAGCTCTTGCGCTCCCTACAGGTTACCGGCAAGCTCAATACCGTTCTGGGAGAACGAATTCAGCAACAGCTGTCACGCTGAGTCGATCCACTGATTGGTGCAAGCATCTCGTCACGATGTCGGACATGGCGGCATGCTTCCTTAACGGCACAATAAAGTGAGAAAACATGAAAACAATGCCAACACTCACGGCCCTGTTGGGTGCCCTGATCGTTGTCGCAGGCTGCACCCCCAGCGTCAAGGTTGAAGCCCCTGACAAACCCATCACTATCAACTTAAACGTCAAGATTGAGCATGAAGTGCTAGTCAAACTGGACCGTCAGATTGACACCCTGCTCGACAAGAATAGTGATCTGTTCTGAGGTAGCCCTATGATCAGTAATAGCAAACGTTTCTGGCTTATCCCTTTTCTCAGCCTGTTTCTTTCACTCCCGGCCTTTGCCATCAGTCTTGATGCCGCTAAAAGTCAGGGGCTGGTAGGTGAAGGTAATCGCGGCTATCTGGTAGCCATCGTCAAAGGCAACGGTGATGTCGATGCACTGGTAAATGACATCAACAGTAAACGCAAAGCAGTGTATCTCGACAACGCCAAGAAAGCAGGCGTGAGCCTGGACGTTATGGAAGTCCGTATCGGCCAGCGCCTGAACGAGAAGGCCGCTCCGGGTGAATATATCCAGAACAGCAGTGGCCAGTGGCAGAAGAAGTAACACCTGTGGTGATGCTCCGCCGACGGGCATCACCTTTTCAACCGCTTCAGATACAAATTTTCATTAAAAATAACCGCACAGAAGTGCTTCCATACTTACCTTGCAGCAGTCCCTCGACTAAAATACAGCCAGCCTAAAACGTCTGTTCCAACTCCCTAAGATACGGAATATTTGCACTTCTGCATGACGATCAGGCCTGCGCCTCCGTTCATACCTATAACAATCCCCCTGAACACTCCTCCACAACCAAATAGCTCGACGTTCTGATGACGTCCGGCTGCTCATGATGTGGTTGAGTCCAGCTCGCGCAGCAGATGTGTGCTACCACGGATATCCACCGTAGGTTGCGCTTGATTGATGTTAACTGCCGTCTTTGCAGACGCAGTAATCTGTGAACTTCAGGAGCATATTGGTCATGAACCCTTTAGTGGTGACCATCATTATCTATACCGGTTACTTTTTACTTGGTTGTGTAGCTCTGGCATGGGGCGTGGTACTGCCTGAGCTGGCAACCGAGCTGCACATGAGTGATGTGATATCCGGTAGTTTCTTCACCATCTTTTCCTTCGGCATGGTGGCCGGCGCCTTCCTTGGAGGAAAGTACATCCAGCGCTTCCCCTTTATGCGCCTGTTTGCCGTGCTAGCCTGGATGGTCTGTGGCTTCCTGATGATTCTGTCATGGGTTAGCAGCTGGCAACTGCTGCTGATCCTGAGTTTTATTATCGGCACCCTGAACTCGATCATGTTCACCATTGGCCACACGTTGACAGCCAGCCTGCACGCCAGGCGTCGCTCAACCATGATGGGGCTGGGAGACTTTGCTTACAGTCTCGGCACGATGGCAGTTCCCTTTCTAGTAACAGGTCTGTACCTGCTGGATCTGGACTGGCGCTGGCCGATTCGTGTCTTAGGTGTTGGTCTTGCACTGATGGGTATCTGGGCCTGGTTTAATCACTCCAGCGAGCTGGATAGCTACGGCGGCTCCTCCAGCAAACAGCATGGCAAGACACTGAGCTACGGCCCGGTCTTGTCGCAGCCGGTCTTTCTGCTGATGGCACTGGCGATGTTCAGTTATGGCGCGGTGGAATGGGGAAATGGCAACTGGTTCGTAAGCTATGCCCAGAACGGTGTCGGCATGGATGGTGAGGCTGCACGCTACAGCTTTGCGTTCTTTACGGGTGGCATGGTCCTGAGCCGGCTGGGCTTTATCTTTCTGCTGCGTATCGTCAACCTGTACGTGCTGATGATTGGCATGGCCATTCTGGCCGGGGTAGGTGGAGCGATGCTGAAACTGGCTGACTCAACCGAGTTGATGCAGTATGGCAACTTCATGCTGGGCCTTGGTTTAGGCGGGCTCTTTCCCCTTATTCTGTCCAACGCCATGGGACTGGATCAGGACAGCGGGCCCATTTTATCTGGGATTGCGGTTATCTCCGTGTCAATCGGTGCGCAGGCTTTCTCCTTCATTACGGGTTTCCTGGCAGAACACCTCGGGTTGAAGCAAGCCTACTGGATGATTCCCATAGGTTCAGTCTGGCTGACACTCATGGTACTGGGCTTTTCCTATCACCTGCGCCTGCGCAGCCAGCAATTGCAGAGTACACCCGCTGCAGCTTAATGCAGTGATGCCTAAAATGAAAAAAGCGAGGCCAATGCCTAATGCCAGTCAGTTAAGCTGACTGGCATTTTTATTTCTGGTCGGATACTTGGACGGCTTGGGCTTGACCACCCGCGGGTAACTGCGCTCCTCACGTCGATGAGGCAGGACGTAGTGCATGGCCGAAGCCTGTAGTTCAGCCAGGTAGCGAGGGATGTTGCCTGGATGATTCAAAGAGACCCCGTTCAAGAAGCCCAGGATCGCCCAGGTGCAGGCGGTGAAACTCATTTCGCAGGGGGAGATGCCAGGGCAGTGGCGACTCATTTCCAGCATTTGATAACGCAGCAGATTGTACCCCAGCAGTACGCCCCACAGCTCTTGTTCAATCATCTCCGGCGTTTTACTGCGCAGTGTGTAGTGACCCGCGAGCATGCCTTGCTTCATTTCTCGATAGCCCAATTCGATTTCCCAACGCTGGCTGTACAGATCCACGATGTCATCTGGCGGAAAGCGCAGAGGATCGATCATCGAAGTCAGTACTTGCCGGACTTTGCCCTTGATGGTCTTGCTTAATAACCTGGCCTGTAGCGTGTCGGGCAGCTCGGGCCATTGCTTACGCGCCTGCGGCGAGGTCTTCAGCGAGACGATGGCATCCTGGCGCCCCAGCTTGTATAGCACCTCATATTGAGCATCCTTGCGCAGCGGCAGTAGCCAATGGCGCTGAGTGCCTGTTTGTTGCCAGCGATGAAGAAGCCCCAGCGAATAGAAGCCACGGTCGAACAAGGTCAGCGAGTGATCGGGTGTGCTGTCGATCAGTTGTTCGGCCAGCTTCATCTCGTTGCTGTGATAACCGGCAAAAGCACTGCTCACCAGCATGTGACTGGTCAGTTCCATCTGGCAGACCATGCGCACTTGGGGATAGCCGGTATCGCCATGCTGATTACTGGCGCTGCCATAGTGCTTGCGGTTGTCGTCCGTATCCGCTGTGCGCCAGACCACGCCATCGACACTGAGCAGGCGCAAACCCGCCCAGGTGGGGTGATTGGCGCTGGCATGCCAGCGTTGTTGCGTCAGGGAAAAGACTTCTCGCACCGCCGCACTGCCCAGGCGCTGCCGACCTTGCACGATGGCACTGGGTGCCACCAGTGGCCTCTGCCCAGGCAGCATGATGTCCATACGACTCGCAGCATCCCAGGCCGACATCCGGCGAAACAACGCCATGGCGATCACGCACCAGATCATGGACTCAAGAGGGAGGCGTCGCTTACGTATGGTCGCCACTCCCGCCGTTTCCAGTGCGGTGCTGACCAGGTCTGGATCAAGCAGCGCCCCCAGTTCATCAAGGGCGTGAGTAGTAGAAGCGGCTTCGTGAGTCAGTGCCAAGGCGCGGGACAGTCGCATAAAAAATCCGATGCTCAAAACAAGCATCGGATTTTCGTTTCAGGGCGCAAAAGGTCAAGCTGTTGGGCTTAACTGACTGGCATTAGGCCAATGCCTCGCTTTCTGAATCTGATATGCAGTTAACTACTACAGACTACCCTTCCAGACCTTTCCCCGCGCCTTTCTTCTCAATCAGCTCAATCTTGTAGCCATCAGGATCTTCAACAAAGGCAATCACTGTTGAACCACCTTTAACCGGACCAGGCTCTCGTGTCACTTTACCGCCCTGGGCTTTGATCGCATCGCACATGGTATAGATGTTATCTGCCTCAATGGCGATATGACCATAAGCAGTGCCCAGATCATAGCTATCTACACCCCAGTTGTAGGTCAACTCAATAACGGCCGTTTCAGTCTCTTCACCATAGCCCATGAAGGCCAGAGTATATTTGTACTCGGCATTTTCGGATTGACGCAGCAGGCGCATACCCAGCACGCTGGAATAAAAATCGATTGAACGCTGCAGGTCACCCACTCGCAGCATGGTATGCAGAATACGCATTCAACTTTCCTCATTGAGCCTTAGTACAGCCGTACCTTTGCAGGCCGCTACTTTCACGAAGACTGTAAGGTAAGGATCAGAGTAGGGTTTTCCAAGTCCAAAGCAGGTGCTTGCTCCAAACACGACCCACACCACTTCACCCAAGTAGAGAAAGACTCGCCCGCTACTCGCGCTATTGCTGGCTGGCGTCAGTAGGATTTTCTTCAGGGAAGTCACCGTTGTCTTCAGCCTCCTTGTCCAGTCGGATAGTGACACGACGGTTGCGGGCACGATGCTCAGCAGTCTTGTTATCTACTACCGGATAACGCTCACCGTGGAAGCGGGTAACGATCATATTGTTCGGGACACCCTTTTTCTCCAGAAAATCGGTCACAGCCTGTGCCCGACGCTTGGACAAATCGCGGTTCTGCAGACGACGTCCCTGACTATCCGTGTGACCATCGATGTAGATAGAAACAACGGACTTATCCACTTTGACATAACGGGAAATCAGCTCCAGTCTTTCTTTCGCCTCATCAGACAGATCCGTGCCAGCTGAGTTGAACAGCACTGCGGTTCTGGCAATCTGTCGGAAGTTGACGGGAAGAAGGCCAGCAACACAGGTCTGATAATCGTCATAAGCTTTCTGAAAATTGACTGACGATACCTGCACTTTCAGGCTGCTCGGGCTACCTAACCATTTGGGAGAGTTAAAGGTAGGAAATTTGCCCTGATAAAGGGCCGCCAGCATGACCTCTGCATCTTTCGAGGCCACCATCACCCGGTCTTCTCCCAGATCGAGATTGACTCTGGCAATAGGCAAGTTGGCATCACCGGGACGCCAGGAGGGAGACTCCGCCAAAAGCTCAGCATTGCCACGCAACATGTCGCGCTGCCGCGCCTCCAGATAAAACAGTACGGGCTCGCCTGCCTCGTGCTCAAATATTGCCTTGCCGAAGGCAGGAATATCCTGGCTGAGCTTGCAGGTGAATGGCGATGCTTCAATATTCCATTTGGTATTTTCCATACCTGCAGCAAAGGTAACAGCATAGGTGCTGGGCACCCATGTCATCAGCAGTCCACACATCAGAATGCGGCAATATTGCATCACTTGCTGTTACTCACCATTCAGGGGTTATGGAACAATGCCTGCGCAGCTGGAACGACTGACGAAGCATGTGTTTTACAACTACCCCCATTTATCGGCGTCAATTCGAATCTCTTGAGATCGACAACGCCACTCTCTGTTCAACACCATCTGGCCAGTTTAATGCAGCGCCTTGCTGGCAATTTGTTTGCGCTCAATGGAGTTGTTAGAATGCCTGCGCGCGCGATGGATTAATTGACAAAGGTAATATTGTGTCCACACCTGATGCATTGATGGCCAACCGCTTTCGCGGTTATCTTCCGGTCGTAATCGACGTTGAAACCGCAGGTTTCAATCACCAGACAGATGCTCTGCTGGAAGTAGCTGCAGTGGTCATAGGTATGGATGAACAAGGCTGGCTCTACCCGATGGAAGCCATCGACTGTCATGTCAGCCCCTTTGAAGGTGCAAACCTGGAAAACAGCGCACTGGAATTTACGGGCATCGATCCCTGGAGTGAGGAGCGCAAGGCCATCGCTGTTAGCGAGCTTGAAGCACTGGACACCATTTTCAGACCCGTGCGTAAGTCTATCAAAGCCTATGGGTGTAAACGCGCCATATTAGTGGGCCATAACGCCTCATTTGACCTGAACTTCCTGAATGCAGCAGTAGCTCGCTGTGACCACAAGCGTAATCCATTCCATCCCTTTTCCAGCTTCGATACTGCTACCCTCGCAGGTTTGGCTTATGGTCAGACCGTACTGGCAAAAGCCTGTGAAGCTGCATCTATCGAGTTTGATGGCCGCTCAGCCCACTCAGCGCGATACGATGCTGAAAAAACGGCCCATCTGTTCTGCGGAATCGTCAATCAGTGGCGCACTTTGGGCGGTTGGAACCTGTAACACCCATCTCGCTGGCACACACTACATTCGCTCTTCTCTATAAAACAAAACCCGGCTCAAGGCTAATGCCAGTCAGTTAAGCTGACTGGCATTTTTATTTCTGGTCGGATACTTGGACGGCTTGGGCTTGACCACCCGCGGGTAACTGCGCTCCTCACGTCGATGAGGCAGGACGTAGTGCATGGCCGAAGCCTGTAGTTCAGCCAGGTAGCGAGGGATGTTGCCTGGATGATTCAAAGAGACCCCGTTCAAGAAGCCCAGGATCGCCCAGGTGCAGGCGGTGAAACTCATTTCGCAGGGGGAGATGCCAGGGCAGTGGCGACTCATTTCCAGCATTTGATAACGCAGCAGATTGTACCCCAGCAGTACGCCCCACAGCTCTTGTTCAATCATCTCCGGCGTTTTACTGCGCAGTGTGTAGTGACCCGCGAGCATGCCTTGCTTCATTTCTCGATAGCCCAATTCGATTTCCCAACGCTGGCTGTACAGATCCACGATGTCATCTGGCGGAAAGCGCAGAGGATCGATCATCGAAGTCAGTACTTGCCGGACTTTGCCCTTGATGGTCTTGCTTAATAACCTGGCCTGTAGCGTGTCGGGCAGCTCGGGCCATTGCTTACGCGCCTGCGGCGAGGTCTTCAGCGAGACGATGGCATCCTGGCGCCCCAGCTTGTATAGCACCTCATATTGAGCATCCTTGCGCAGCGGCAGTAGCCAATGGCGCTGAGTGCCTGTTTGTTGCCAGCGATGAAGAAGCCCCAGCGAATAGAAGCCACGGTCGAACAAGGTCAGTGAGTGGTCGGGTGTACTGTCGATCAGTTGTTCGGCCAGTTTCATCTCGTTGCTGTGGTAACCGGCAAAAGCGCTACTCACCAGCATGTGGCTGGTCAGTTCCATCTGGCAGACCATACGAACTTGGGGATAGCCGGTATCGCCATGCTGATTACTGGCGCTGCCATAGTGCTTGCGGTTGTCGTCCGTATCCGCTGTGCGCCAGACCACGCCATCGACACTGAGCAGGCGCAAACCCGCCCAGGTGGGGTGATTGGCGCTGGCATGCCAGCGTTGTTGAGTCAGGGAAAAGACTTCTCGCACCGCAGCACTGCCCAAGCGTTGCCGACCTTGCACGATGGCACTGGGTGCTACCAATGGCCTCTGTCCAGGCAGCATGATGCCCATACGGCTAGCGGCATCCCAGGCTGACATCCGGCGAAACAACGCCATGGCGATCACGCACCAGATCATGGCTTCAAGGGGGAGACGTCGCTTACGTAAGGTCGCCACTCCCGCCGTTTCCAGTGCGGTGCTGACCAGGTCTGGATCAAGCAGCGCCCCCAGTTCATCAAGGGCGTGAGTAGTAGAAGCGGCTTCGTGAGTCAGTGCCAAGGCGCGGGACAGTCGCATAAAAAATCCGATGCTCAAAACAAGCATCGGATTTTCGTTTCAGGGCGCAAAAGGTCAAGCTGTTGGGCTTAACTGACTGGCATTAGGCTCAAGGCCGGGTTTTGTTTTAATGCAAACCAGACAGAGCCATTACAGCTTGTCTGCATTACCTGCCAGATAGCTGGCGACGCCATCGGGGCTAGCCTGCATGCCGGCATCACCTTTCTTCCAGTTAGCAGGGCATACTTCGCCGTGCTCTTCGTGGAATTGCAGCGCATCAACAAGACGCAGCAGCTCTTCCATGTTACGACCCAGCGGCAGGTCATTGACGATTTGTGAACGAACAACACCGTTCTGATCGATCAGGAAAGCACCACGGTACGCAACGCCTTCATCAGCTTCAACGTCGTAAGCGCGGCAAATCTCATGCTTGGTATCAGCAACCAGGGTGTATTTGACTGGACCGATACCACCATCGTTTACAGCAGTGTTACGCCAGGCATTGTGCGTGAACTGAGAATCGATCGATACACCAATGACTTCCACGTTACGCTGTTGGAAAGCCTCTACACGATGGTCAAGAGCAATCAGCTCTGAAGGGCATACAAAGGTAAAGTCCAGGGGATAGAAGAACACCAGACCATATTTGCCTTTGATGGCTTCTTTCAAGTTGAAGCTGTCAACGATCTGACCATCACCAAGTACAGCAGCAGCAGTAAAATCAGGGGCTTGCTTACCAACGAGTACGCTCATGGGTCAATATTCTCCGTGTTTTAATGACAAAACATCCCAGCGATGGGACGTTTCCAAAGTATCAACGCTTCGCGCTGCAATTGTATTACGGCACAGCCGAGCAACCTCAAAGCTGAGATCGCTCCGTCATTGCATCAATCCGGATCAGGCTTTAACCGCTGCATCCAACAACGGTTGTAGTTCACCACTTTGAGCCATTTCAGTGACAATGTCACAGCCGCCAACCAGTTCACCGTTCACCCACAGCTGAGGGAAGGTTGGCCAGTTTGCAAATTTGGGCAGCTCTGAACGGATATCGGGATGCTCAAGGATATTGACGTAGGCAAACTTGTGCCCACAGGCCATGACCGCTTCAACAGTACGAGAAGAGAAGCCACACTGCGGGAACTGGGGAGTGCCCTTCATGTAAAGCAGGATTGAATTTTCACTGATTTGCTTTTTGATTGATTCAACAATATCCATGGTCACAGACTCGGTAGGCTGGTTTGGACCGCAGTATAACAAGACCAAACTTGGCAGTCAGTCATCGCATACCGCTCTCGCTGTGCAAGATATCAGGGCAAAGCGGCCGCTTTACAAGAGTAACAGAGAAGAATTCCCAGTAGCGATGTATCACACCGCAAGCACCGTATGCAGCCCAAGAAGCGCGCTGTTGGCTTGCAATATACAGCCTCATCCAAGAGCTCAACTCACCGACATATAACCAGCCGACTGGCAGTCAGTTTCATTCACTTAGCTTTGATATACATGCAGTTTCGAATATTTAGGGGTATTGATTAATCCCTCACGGCATGAGAATAATACTGCTCGGCTTCTGTATCTGCCTTTTACCTCTGGAAAATGAAGCCGTTCAAAAAAGCAGTAGACGCACTACTGAATTACATTCGCCTGATTTCAAGATCACTGCTGGCTACCTGCGCACCAAACCAACGGGCTATCAGATTTCCAGCAAACAGCGAATCAACCAAACCTGGGCATGAAGAGACTGTCCCCAAACGGGCATGACGGTTGGGATTTTTATTTCTGACAGCACTCGGACTGTGAAGAGAGACCATGAATACTCGGCATTTTTTAACCCTTACAGACTTTAACTCAGCGGAACTGCGCCAATTGATTGCGCGTGCCTTGGAACTGAAAGCCATGCACCGACGCCGAGAAGTCTACGAGCCGTTGAAAAATCGAGTGTTAGGGATGATTTTCGAAAAATCCTCCACCCGGACTCGAGTGTCTTTTGAGGCTGGCATGATTCAATTTGGTGGCGGTGCCATTTTCCTTTCGCCACGAGATACTCAGTTAGGTCGCGGCGAGCCCATTGAAGACACCGCACGCGTTCTGTCTGGCATGGTGGATGCGGTCATGATCCGCACCTTTGATCACGCCATGGTAGAACGCTTTGCAGCGTATTCGAGCGTGCCTGTTATCAATGGCCTGACAGACGATTACCATCCCTGTCAGCTCTTGGCAGACATGCAGACCTACTTTGAGTTGCGTGGCGATATCAAAGATAAAGTCGCGGTGTGGATTGGGGATGGCAATAATATGTGCAACTCCTATATCAATGCTGCCAACCTGTTCGACTTTAAACTGCATATTGCCTGCCCGCAGGGATACGCACCTGACGCCGCCATGCTTGAAAAAGCGGGTGACCGAGTGAAACTTTTCACCTCTGCTGAAGAGGCAGTAAAAGGCGCCCATCTCATTACGACTGATGTCTGGGCTTCCATGGGTCAGGAAGAAGAAGCCAAGCAGCGCAAACTGGATTTTGCCGCCTATCAGGTTACACCTGCATTGATGGATATTGCCAACCCTGACGCCATCTTTTTGCATTGCCTGCCGGCCCACCGTGGAGAGGAGATCAGCGAGGACATGTTGGACGATCCTCGCTCAGCCGTGTTTATTCAGGCAGAAAATCGACTGCATGCACAAAAGGCTCTGCTGGAGTTTCTGCTCACCTGATCCCACCTAACATGGCGATGTTCCTTATTGCCACTTGCTGAAGCAGTTACCCTTACCAGTCCCGGTAACCGCTTCAGCTACACTTCCATTCATAATGTTCTGCAAAGAAGCACGACAAGTTAGGCCTGTAACGGGCATTTCTGCTGCTTTGGCTTTGACAGATCTATAAATCTCATTCATAACTGCCTTAGGTTAGCTTTAGATTGTCAGGCATGATTGAACTGCGTCACTTACGTACCCTGGTTGCCTTAAGAGAAACCGGAAGTTTGGTTGAGGCAGCAGAACGTGTACATCTCACCCAGTCGGCTCTGTCACATCAGATCAAAGATCTGGAGGACAGACTCAACTGCTCTTTGTTTATTCGCAAGACCAAACCACTGATCTTCACCAGCGCCGGACAGCGTCTGCTGGTACTAGCTGACGACATTTTACCTATGGCCAGAAACGCAGAGCGTGATATCGCCCGTCTGGCAGGGGGTGAAACCGGCCGTCTGCATATTGCTATAGAATGCCATAGCTGCTTTCAGTGGCTGATGCCGACGATCAATCAGTATCGTGATAATTGGCCTGAAGTAGAAATGGACCTGATGAGTGGCTTCAGCTTTACCCCGCTGCAGGCACTGGTTAGAGGCGAGCTGGATATGGTGATTACCTCCGATCCAGTCGTGACCCCCACACTGGCCTATATCCCCCTGTTTAGCTACGAGATGCTGCTGGCCATAGGAAAACGTCACTCACTGGCTCGCAAGAGTCATATCGAGCCAACAGATTTAGAGAGCGAAACGCTGATCTGTTACCCGATTGAGCGTGATCGGCTGGATGTCTTCACTCGCTTTCTTGACCCAGCAGATGTCGAGCCCGACGCCATTCGTAATGCCGAACTCACACTAATGATGATTCAATTGGTCGCCAGTGGCCGTGGCGTCTGCGCCTTGCCGAACTGGGCTCTTACTGAGTACCTGGAAAGAGATTATGTGGTTGCACGTCCGCTAGGAAACAAAGGGGTGTGGTCAACACTCTACGCAGCAGTGAGAGAAGAGCAGAAAGAGGCAGAATATATTCAGGACTTCATCCGCTCTGCACAGGACCTGTCCTTCAAGACTTTGCATGGGATTCGCCCGCCAGATAGCAGCAAGTAACCTCCTCTACTACCAGGCAGAGATAAATCTTTGCTTGTACTGCCAGCCAAGCACAGCTTAGCGAAGATAGTACTGGATCTGACTGGTTGATGTCGGCAGGTAGTAGAGCCTTATACCCGAGTGAGGGAACAGCCAGTAATAACTCCCCTCCCCTTGCAAGCCGGGCTCATAGCTCTGTGACTTCCCGTAACGCTGCTCAACGATGGCCAGCAACTCCTCCTTACTCAGGGAGCCTGGATTAAAGTTGAATATGACCTCCTGTACACGCTCATCTGCGTCAAAGATTACCCGACAATTAGCGGCCTTAGGGTAGATAGATGTAATCAGGTAAACATCAGAGCTACTGCGCCGGAACAGACGCTCTCCACCCGAGCCAACAATAGCTCGATAGAATTCATCACGATCCGTTGAGCCCAGATACAAACCAAACACCCTCGCCTCCCTGGCAGAGGATGTCACAAACGAGGTATCAGCAAAAACGGGGGGAAGCCCCAATGCTGCCCACAGGAGTGTGGGCATGAGGAGAGATATACGAAGTTTGATCACGCTTCTTTTACAAACAGATAACCACGGCTACGTACAGTTTTAATACGACGGGGATGGATAGGGTCATCGCCAATCTTGGGACGAATACGGGAAATGCGCACATCAATTGAGCGATCTTGCCCATCGTAGGCAATACCACGCAGTGCAGTGAAGATTTCCTCTCTGGTCAGCACTCTTCCGGCATTGCTTGCCAGCAACCACAGCAGGTCAAACTCAGCACTCGTCAGATCAATGCTTTCCTCGTTAAGCCAGGCTTCACGCTTGCCGTTGTCCAGCACCAGATTACCAAACTCGTAATAGTTCTGCTCCGATGCGGGAACCACTGGCACCGGGGTCTGCGCTTCTTTACTACCTTGAGCCCGACGCAGCAGCGCGCGAATACGAGCCAGGAGAACACGTGGGCGCACGGGCTTGGTAACATAATCGTCAGCTCCCATCTCCAGACCCAGCACCTGATCAAGATCATCGTTGCGTGATGTCAGCATCAAGATGGGGCCGGAATATCCCGGTCTCACCTGCCGGCAAACACTGAGACCATCTTCACCGGGTAACATCAGATCAAGTACCACCAGATCAGGGGCAGCGCGCTTGATCAGTTCTATTGCCTGAGCACCATTGGATTCGACGGTCACCGTGAGGCCATTGTTCTCTAAATATTCCTTAGTCAACGCCGCCAGGCGCTCGTCATCCTCGACGATCAGGATATGACTGGTATCTTGTGTTTCCATTTCTTATCCGTGATGCTGGAAAGTGTATGCTCACCGTTATAGTGAGTACGGATTGATGTAAGCGCAGTGAACAAAAAGTGAATATAGCGCACTACAGCTTATAAATGTTTGGGGAATTATACTCAATAGTTACGCTTTCACAAAAAGCTACGTTCAGTTAAAAGAGCGTTGATTTATCTGACCTCGAACCTTGCGTATCTACAGTAACTCTGGAACTATGTTCGGCTCCCCAGACGTATGTAAAGACACGACAGGATACCCCGCAATGAAGCCGTGGACGCCCTCCAGCTGGCGTAGTCATCCGATTCGCCAAATCCCCCAGTACCCCAATGCCGATGCGTTACATCAGGCTGAGCAGCAACTGGCAGCACTTCCCCCACTGGTATTTGCCGGTGAAGCGCGCGAGCTGCGCCGCCAGTTTCAGCTCGTTACTGAAGGCAAAGCCTTTCTGCTGCAAGGCGGAGACTGTGCCGAGAGCTTCGCTGAGTTCAGCGCAAACAATATCCGTGACACCTTCAAAGTCATGCTACAGATGGCGGTGGTACTCACTTTCGCCGGAAGCTGCCCAGTCGTAAAAGTAGCTCGCATGGCTGGCCAGTTTGCCAAACCACGTTCTGCAGATACTGAAACCATCAATGGTATTGAGCTGCCCAGCTATCGTGGCGACATTATCAACAACATTGACTTCACGACAGAGTCTCGCACCCCTGACCCTGAGCGTATGGTCAAAGCTTACAATCAGGCGGCAGCGACGCTGAACCTGCTACGCGCCTTTGCCCAGGGCGGCATGGCAGACCTGCACAAGGTTCATCAGTGGAACCTCGACTTCGTTGAGAAAAGTCCCCTTGGCGAACGCTATCAGAGCCTGGCTACCCGTATCGATGAAGCGCTTACCTTTATGGAGGCCTGTGGCATTCATGCCAGCAATACGCCTCAGCTGAAGGAAACAGCTCTGTATACTTCACATGAAGCACTGCTGCTGCCTTACGAGGAGGCCCTCACCCGTCAGGATAGCCTGACAGGTCAGTGGTATGACTGCTCGGCCCACATGCTGTGGATTGGTGACCGCACCCGTCAGCCAGAGGGTGCTCATGTTGAGTTTCTGCGTGGAGTGCATAACCCGATTGGCATCAAAGCAGGTCCGACCACCGATCCGGATGAGCTACTGCATCTGATCGACATCCTTAACCCTGACAACGACCCCGGCCGCCTGAATATTATTGTGCGCATGGGTGCTGGCAAGGTTGAGGAGCACATGCCAGCACTGATTCGCGCCATTCAGCGCGAAGGGCGTAAGGTTCTGTGGTCCAGCGACCCCATGCATGGCAACACCATTAAAGCCAGCAGTGGCTACAAGACCCGCTCAGTAGCCCAGGTACTGTCAGAAGTGAAATCCTTCTTCCAGATTCACAAGGCAGAAGGCTCTTATGCTGGCGGCGTGCACTTCGAGATGACCGGTAAGAACGTGACGGAATGCATCGGCGGAGCCTACCAGATCACCGAAGAACAGCTGGGCGATCGCTATCACACCTACTGTGATCCGCGCCTGAACGCTGATCAGGTCCTGGAGCTTGCATTCCTGATTGCAGACACACTGAAAGAAGCTCGTCGCTAGTCAGTGTAGCTGTACAAGAAAAAACGCCGCTGATCTCATCAATCAGCGGCGTTTTTATGTATATCGCCAAGCCGTTCGGGCTAATGTAATGCCATTACCGTTGGCCTCTCATCAAATCTTTGTCGCAACTCGGCAGACCAGGCATCCCACTCCGACTCACGATCCGCTTTCAGCAGCATGGGTTCATCACTCTGCTGCCAGTACAGGGCAATATAAAGCCCCTGATTGTTGCCATGATCCAGTGTGCGATAGTGCCGCTGAAACGCAACCACATCCTTATAAGGCCGCACTTCAAATCGCTGAGAATAGATAAGTGCCAGCTGTTGATGCTGATCATCCAGCGCCAACGATGGCGAAGAAAAGAAGCGTTTATCAACATGAAAGCCAGTTTGCTCGACTAACTTCACCTGATCCTTGATGCGCAGGCTGTGATAGACACCTGCGGCAATCATTACCACCGCCAGCAACCAGAACCAGGCCATCTTCATCCTCAGTATTCCGGCACATTGATGGCAATGGCCGTCAGGGGTGTGCAACAACAGCACAGGATTTCATCATCCTGCAAAGGCACCAGGCTATCCTGATGCCAGCTGACACGACCCTTACTCAAGCGCACCTTACAGCAACCGCAATAACCGCCACGGCAGCTATGCAGGATGGGAACAGCCCGCGCCTCGAGGGCATCCAGCAGAGAGAACTCCTGCTGGTAGTCAAACTCCAGGCTGTCATTTACTCGAATACGGCGCACTGCATCCATTCACCGAGCCCTGCCCATCACACTCATCAGCGCATCAATTACAGATCGAAATCATCAAAGTCATCACTATCCACGCTACTGTCGATAGCACCGACCAGATAGGAGCTGATCTCAGACTCCTGCGGCGCCACCTGAACGTTATCACTGGTCAGCCAGCTGTTAATCCAGGGCAGCGGATTACTGTGCACACTGAACAGAGGCTCCAGCCCCAGCGCCCGCATACGGACATTGGTGATGTACTCCACATACTGGCCGAGAATGTTGGCGTTCAGACCGATCATGGAACCATCCTTGAACAGGTACTGAGCCCACTCTTTCTCCTGTTCTGCAGCCTGCCGGAAAATTTCGATAACTTCATCACGGCATTCGCGCGCAACATCCACCATTTCAGGATCATCACTGCCAGAAGCCATCAGGCTCAGCATCTGTTGCGTACCAGACAAATGCAGCGCCTCATCACGGGCGATGAACTTGATGATTTTGGCATTACCTTCCATCAGAGCACGCTCAGCGAAAGCAAAAGAACAGGCAAAACTGACGTAGAAACGGATCGCTTCCAGCACGTTGACCGAGGCCAGCGTCAGGTAAAGTTTCTTTTTCAACTCTCGCAGGCTGATATCGATCTCTTTGCCATTCACTACATGGCGGCCTTCACCATACAGGGTATAGAGCGAGGACACCTCAATAAAATCGTCGTAGTACGCTGTTACAGAAATAGCGCGCTTGGTGATCTCCTCGTTCAGCAGGATGTCATCAAATACCTTGGAAGGATCAGTGACCACGTTGCGAATGATATGGGTGTAACTGCGGCTGTGGATGGTTTCGCTGAACGACCAGGTTTCCAGCCAGGTTTCCAGCTCTGGCAACGACACCACAGGCAGGAATGCCACGTTGGGCGAACGCCCCTGTACCGAGTCCAGCAGTGTCTGATATTTCAGGTTACTCAGGAAAATATGCTGTTCGTGGGCAGGCAGGTTGACGAAGTCCTTGCGATCAGTCGTCAGATCGACCTCCTCCGGGCGCCAGAAGAAAGACAGCTGCTTCTCAATCAGTTTTTCAAAGATCGGATGCTTCTGCTGATCATAACGGGCAACGTTAACGTTCTCACCGAAGAACATGGGTTGGCGCAGATGATCGTAAACGTTTCGGTTAAAGGTTGAGTAGGCCATGATGAGGTTAAAACTATTCTGAAAAGTCCGGGAAATGCAGAACCTGCACAGGCTTGCCGTACAGGGGCGAAATTAGCTGCCGTCAGACAGCAACAGGGGCCGAAGCCCCTGCAGTAGTACGATCAGCTGTTACAGCTTGCAGGCTCCGCCTTCGCAGCCAGAGTCGCTCTGATCGTCTTTCGCGCCATCACGGGTATTGTGGTAATACAGTGTTTTCACGCCGTATTTGTATGCCGTCAGCAGATCTTTCAGCAGCTGCTTCATGGGCACTTTCTCACCTTCAAAACAGGAAGGATCATAGTTGGTATTGGCAGAGATCGACTGGTCGACAAACTTCTGCATGATCCCCACCAGCTGCAGGTAACCTTCATTGTTAGGTATCTGCCATAACAACTCGTAGTTATCTTTCAGACGCTCATATTCAGGTACCACCTGCTTGAGAATACCGTCTTTGCTTGCCTTGACACTGACAAAGCCGCGGGGAGGCTCAATGCCATTGGTGGAGTTGGTAATCTGTGATGATGTCTCACAGGGCATGATTGCCGTCACGGTGCTATTACGCAGGCCATGGGTCACAATTGAGTCCCGCAGACTATCCCAGTCCAGATGCAGAGGCTCCTGACAGAAACCATCAACATCCTTCTTGTAGGTGTCGATAGGCATCAGGCCTTCCGCATAGAACGTATCGGCAAATGCCTCACACTGCCCCAGTTCGATGGCCAGTTTATTGGACGCTTTCAGCAGGAAATACTGCATCGCTTCAAAAGTGCGATGAGTCAGCGCATTGGCAGAACCATCAGAGTACTTCACTCCATGCTTGGCCAGATAATAGGCAAAGTTGGTCACGCCTACACCTAGAGTGCGGCGCTTCATGGAAGCACTGTGGGCTGCAGGCAGCGGATAGTCCTGATAGCTCAACAGGCTGTCCAGCGCACGTACGATAAGCTCAGACAGCTCTTCCAGCTCGTCGAGGTTCTCCAGTGCTCCCAGGTTGAACGCAGACAGCGTACAGAGGGCAATTTCCCCTTCTGCATCACGCACATCGAACAGCGGCTTGGTTGGCAGGGTGATTTCCATGCACAGGTTGCTCTGATGTACTGGCGCTTTCTTGGGGTTGAAAGCACTGCGGGTGTTGCAGTGGTCCACGTTCTGCAGGTAGATACGCCCGGTTTGCGCACGCTCCTGAGCAAACATGCTGAACAGGTCGACCGCTTTCACCGTTTTCTTGCGGATGCTGGCATCCTGCTCGTACTTCACGTACAGACGCTCAAACTCTTCCTGATCATCAAAGAAAGACTTGTACAGGCCAGGGACGTCTGAAGGACTGAACAGGGTAATGTTCTCGCCTTTGATCAAGCGCTGGTACATCAGGCGGTTGAACTGGAAAGCGTGGTCCACATGACGGGCACGGTTTTCTTCCACACCACGGTTGTTTTTCAGCACCAGCAGCGACTCTACTTCCAGATGCCAGATGGGGTAGAACACGGTAGCTGCGCCACCACGAACACCGCCCTGTGAACAGGACTTAACGGCAGTCTGGATGTGTTTCACAAAAGGAATCATGCCAGTGTGGAACGCTTCGCCACCACGGATCGGACTGCCCAGTGCACGGATGTTACCCATATTGACGCCGATACCCGCTCGCTGACTGACATATTTCACAATCGCAGAAGCAGTGGCATTGATAGAGTCCAGCGAATCCGCCGCCTCAATCAGTACACAGGAGCTGAACTGACGGGTAGGCGTACGCACTCCAGACATGATGGGGGTTGGCAGCGATAGCTTGAAGTTGGAGCAGGCATCATAGAAGCGACGCACGTAATCCAGACGGGTAGCCTTGGGGTAGTGCGCAAACAGACAGGCTGCGACCAGCATATATAGTTGCTGCGGGCTTTCGTAGATTTCGCCGGTGACACGGTTCTGGGTCAGATACTTGCCTTCCAGCTGCTTGACGGCGGCATAGCTGAAATTCATATCACGCCAGTGGTCAAGAAAACCATTCAGCTGATCAAACTCTTCAGGGCTGTAATCTTCCAGCAGATGACGATCATAACGACCTGAATCCACCAGTTTGGAAACATGATCAAACAGGTGAGGTGGTTCAAACTGGCCAAATGCCTTCTTGCGCAGATGGAAGATTGCCAGACGAGCAGCCAGATACTGATAGTCAGGTGCATCTTCAGAGATCAGATCCGCTGCCGACTTGATCAGCGTCTCGTGAATGTCGTTGGTACGAATACCATCAAAGAACTGCAAGTGAGCTTTCAGCTCGACTTGAGAAACAGAGACATTTTCCAGCCCTTCCGCGGCCCAGGCGATTACCTTGTGAATCTTGTCCAGGTCAATCGATTCCTTACGCCCGTCGCGTTTGGTCACCATAATATCTTGCATGCTCAAGTCTTCCGTCCTCAACGTATGCTGCCAGAATGCTCAAACCTTGATCAGCATCGCACAAATAGCTTTGCGCCTCTTCTATCTAGTAGTCACCGTCAGGAAGAAGCACAAGATGTAGTATCAAGGGATTTAATAGGCAGCAAATATAGGAGTACATCCACCTCACATCAAGACTTGATTTTTAGCTCTTTTGGGGTATTCCGGTGGGCAGAGAGAGCAACGTCAGGATTCATCGGAGATCAGCCCCTGAAGACCTTTTTGTTATTTTATGTAATCAAAAAAACCATTGTTCAGGGAATGCTCAATACCCCTTTACTCCCTGTCTGACAGACGCTCTCTCCTCTTCTGCTGACGAATGCACCAAGACAAAATCAACACACGACTATTTACAAAGTCCTCTGAAATCAATATTATGCGCCCTCACTTGACGCGGTGGGGTTCCCGAGTGGCCAAAGGGATCAGACTGTAAATCTGACGCGTGAGCTTCGGTGGTTCGAATCCACCCCCCACCACCAAGTGATGTCAACGACATCACTACCGCAAAAATGACAGTTCATTACGCCTCCTTGAACTGAAGTTCAGCAAACGTACAAGTGTTCATCCTGGTGGGGTTCCCGAGTGGCCAAAGGGATCAGACTGTAAATCTGACGCGTGAGCTTCGGTGGTTCGAATCCACCCCCCACCACCAGATGAATCCTTCATCTACTTCTACTTCCCTCTCTGTCACATAATCTTCTGGCTACATCAGTTAGCTGTCCTAGACACCTCCAGCATTTTTTATCTGGTTAAATGTCTTAAGATACCTTCGTTTTAAACCAGTCAGCCCGTTATACCGGCAAAACCGGCTCTGCCTTGCCTCTGTTCCTGTTCTGGGCAATCGTCTGGCTCCTCTCACTTCTCCAACCTGTCACACAAACAAAAAAGCCACAGCCCCAATGACGCTACTATTGGAACTGCGGCCAGATTTGCCTGTTCAGACGTAATAAGCCTCAGAACATGTTCACGATCAGCTGCGCATTAGCCACACCTCGTTGAAAACACACCTCGGAATACTTATGCAGGGCCACTACGCCCATATCCTCAGTGCTTTTCGCCTTGTCTGACCTGAGCCTGCAAGAACGTGAACGCGTTCGAGCTATGGCACTTATTTCTGCCAGGACTTGATCAGCTCGTCATAGGAGACGGTTTCGCCTTTTGGCTTCTCATTAGCAAGCTTGGGCTTGGGCGCGCCTGGCTGACTCAGCCAGTACTCGGGATCCTTCGGCTCATTCAGCTTGGGTCCGCAGTCACCCTGTACCTTGGCGCGCTCAAGGCGCTCCATCACCTTGTCCTGATCAGCGGCCAGACCATCCAGCGCTTCCTGAGGAGTCTTATCACCGTTCGCCGCTTCAGCAATATGTTGCCACCACAGCTGAGCCAGTTTTGGATAATCCGGTACGTTGGTTCCAGTAGGCGTCCACTCGGTACGAGCAGGGCTACGATAGAACTCCACCAGACCACCCAGCTTTGGCGCTACTTCGGTCATCGCCTGTGAGGTAATATCCGATTCACGAATCGGTGTCAGACCCACCAGCGTTTTCTTCAGGGATACGGTTTTAGACACCACGAACTGGGCATACAACCACGCCGCCAGACGACGATCATCCGGTGTGGACTTCATGAAGGTCCATGAGCCTACGTCCTGATACCCTTTCTTCATCCCCTCTTCCCAGTATGGGCCGACAGGTGAAGGCGCCATGCGCCACTTGGGCGTACCGTCGGCATTGACCACAGGCAAGCCCGGTTTGGTCATATCGGCGGTAAAGGCGGTGTACCAGAAAATCTGCTGGGCAACGTTACCCTGTGCAGGAACAGGACCTGCTTCAGAGAAAGTCATCCCGGGCGCTTCTGGTGGCGCATACTTACGCAGCCAGTCAACA
Source organism: Pokkaliibacter sp. MBI-7 (assembly GCF_029846635.1). Classification (NCBI taxonomy): domain Bacteria; kingdom Pseudomonadati; phylum Pseudomonadota; class Gammaproteobacteria; order Oceanospirillales; family Balneatrichaceae; genus Pokkaliibacter; species Pokkaliibacter sp. MBI-7. The sequence continues at coordinate 690,944 of NZ_JARVTG010000001.1, forward strand.
TATTTGGTGGTGGCGTATACCGCAGCCGGGCCATTGGTCGCACCGCCACGAGAAACGCTGGAGCCAACGGGACGACAACCTTCTACACGAATACCCCACTCATCCACAGGCAAGCCATTGGGCAGGCCTTTGTCGCCTTCACCGGCCATGGAGAACCACGCATCAGTGAAGCGCCAGCCCAGTGAGGGATCTTTCTTGCCGTAATCCATGTGACCATAGACACGCTGACCGTCGATCTCTTTCACCTTATCAGTGAAGAACTCAGCGATGTCTTCATAGGCTGACCAGTTCTTAGGTACACCCAGGTCATAACCGTAGAGTTCCTTGAACTTGGCTTGCAGATCAGGACGGGCAAACCAGTCAGCACGGAACCAGTACAGGTTGGCAAACTGCTGATCAGGTAGCTGGTAGAGTTTGCCATCAGGGCCGGTGGTAAATGACAGGCCGATAAAGTCTTTCAGATCCAGGGTTGGCAGGGTGTAATCCTTGCCATCACCGGCGATCATGTCGCTGATGGGGACGACTTTACCGTAGCGGAAATGAGTACCAATGAAGTCAGAGTCGTTGATGTAGCCATCATAGATGTTCTTGCCTGACTGCATCTGGGTCTGCAGTTTCTCAACCACGTCACCTTCCTGAATCAGATCATGATGAATCTTGATCCCGGTGATTTCGGTGAAGGCTTTCGCCAGCACCTTGGACTCGTACTCGTGGGTGGTCAGAGTTTCGGAGGCCACATTGATTTCCATGCCGCGGAATTTCTTGGCGGCATCGATAAACCACTGCATCTCCTTCATCTGGTCATCCTTGGATAACGTCGAAGGACTGAACTCAGAGCCAACCCACTTCTTCGCCGCATCCTGATACTGGTCTGCCAGCGCATCCCAGCTGATACCTGACATCACCAACATCGCGCTCAGTACAACGGCGCGCTTCATTTTGTTTTTATTGTCGTGCATATGCACCTCATCTCGTTGTTTGTCTAGGAAAACACTTCTCTCTCGGTGCCAGCGCACGCCTCAGGGACGACAGCCACACCCTCGTTCACCATCAGTACCGCAACCCTTCCTGCGGCGACTGCACTACCAGGCTATCTGCCTGTTTTCCGACCGTCAGTTACCCCCATTTCATCACGATAAACATCCACACCAGAGACACGCCAAAGGCGATCCAGATGCTCCATTCAGTCAGCCCTATAACCGCCAGATGGATATAAGCGCTCACCAGTAAACCGATAAACAGCCGATCACCACGGGTGGTGCTGATGGGCAGAAAGCCACGACGATCCACACAGGGAGAACGCACCTCCCATACCGTCATGCACACCAGAATTACGGCAATGATGGAAAAGAAAGCTGCAGTAGGCAGAGTCCACGCCATCCAGTTCATATCGCTGCTCCTTATACCCGGCCCAGGGCAAAGCCCTTGGCAACGTGGTTACGCACAAACCAGATCACCAGAATGCCCGGCAGAATGGTCAACACCCCGGCTGCCGCCAGCACTCCCCAGTCAATACCCGACGCAGAAACGGTACGGGTCATCACTGCCACGATAGGTTTGGCTTCTACGGAAGTAAGCGTGCGCGCCAGCAACAGCTCAACCCAGGAGAACATGAAGCAGAAGAACGCCGTCACACCGATCCCCGGAGCAATCAGGGGCACGAAGATCTTCAGGAAGAAACGCGGAAAGCTGTAACCGTCGATATAAGCGGTTTCATCTATTTCCTTCGGCACCCCGGACATAAAGCCTTCAAGAATCCATACCGCCAGCGGTACGTTGAACAGACAGTGCGCCAGCGCCACCGCTATGTGGGTATCGAACAACCCCACAGAGGAATACAGCTGGAAGAACGGCAGCAGGAAGACAGCGGGTGGAGCCATACGGTTGGTCAGCAACCAGAAAAACAGATGCTTGTCCCCCAGAAAGCGATAGCGGGAAAAGGCATAGGCCGCAGGCAAGGCTACCAGCAGGGAAATCACCATGTTCATGGACACGTAGTACAGCGAATTGATGTACCCGCTGTACCAGCTGGGGTCAGTAAAAATCACCTTGTAGTTATGCAGAGTGAAGTTTTCCGGCCACAGTGTCAGCCCACTCAGGATTTCCGTGTTGGTCTTGAACGACATGTTCAGCAACCAGTAGATCGGCAGCAGCAGGAACAGAATAAACAACGCTAGCAGGACGCTTTTTCTTGTAGTCATGTCACACCTCAGGCGTCTTTGTCCGCGTGGGTCATCGCGGTATAGAACACGAAGGACACCAGCAGAATGATAAGGAAGTACACCAGAGAGAAGGCAGCTGCAGGGCCGATATCGAACTGCCCCACCGCCATCGTGGTCAGCGTCTGGCTCATGAAGGTGGTGGCATTGCCCGGACCGCCGCCGGTCAGTACAAAGGGCTCGGTGTAGATCATGAAGCTGTCCATAAAGCGCAGCATGACGCCGATCAGCAGCACACTCTTGAGCTTGGGCAGCTGGATGTAGCGGAACACCGCCCAGGATGAGGCCCGGTCAATGCGTGCCGCCTGATAATAGACATCGGGAATGGCGCGCAGACCGGAATAGCACAGCAGCGCCACCAGTGATGTCCAGTGCCAAACATCAATCAGCAATACCGTCAGCCAGGCATCCACCGGATTGCCGGCATAGTTGTACTCCAGCCCCATGGCATTCAGTGACCAGCCCAGCAGGCCGATGTCAGCACGACCGAAAATCTGCCAGATAGTACCGACCACGTTCCATGGGATCAGGAGCGGCAATGCCAGCAGGATCAGGCAGGCTGATGACCATATCCCTTTTTTCGGCATGCACAGCGCCACACCGATACCCAGCGGGATTTCGATCAGCAGTACACAGAGGGAGTAGATCACCTGCCGCAGTAGTGCATCGTGCAGGCGATCATCACGCAGAATGTCACGGAACCAGTCAGTCCCTACGAAAACGCGGGTGTACTGATCGAAGATATCCTGCACCGAGTAGTTCACTACCGTCATCATTGGCACGATGGCACTGAAGGCCACCAGCACGAACACCGGCAATACCAGGAACCAGGCCTTATTGTTTTCGACTTTATTGCTCATGGTCCTTACTCCACCAGAAACTCGTCCACGTACACCTTCAGCCACTGCTCAGGGAAGCTGATATGCACCCGTCGCTGCGGCACTTTCTGATCCTCCTGCAGGCGCGCCTTGAGGGTATGCTCGCCCAGACGCAAAGTGAGGATCTTGTAGGTGCCCAGGTCTTCAACGTGCAGCACGTCGCATTCGTAGCCTTCTTCAAAAGGCACGTCCCAGACGTGAACAAACTCAGGCCGGATACCGATCTTGATCTGACTGGAAGGCAGCTGCTCCAGCTGCTCCTGCAGGCGCGGGCTCAGTGGCACCTTGATGGTGTCGAACTGCACTCCGCCGGAACAGCGTTGCACCGGAATCAGGTTCATCCCGGGGCTGCCAATGAAGAATCCCACAAAGGTATGCGCCGGCTTTTCGAACAGCTCCCGGGGCGTTCCGAACTGGACGATCTGGCCGCCGTACATCACCGCAATCTTGTCAGCGAAGGTCGATGCCTCCAGCTGATCATGGGTGACATACACCATGGTGATGTTGAACTGCTCATGGATCTGCTTGAGCTTGCGACGCAGCTTCCATTTGAGATGGGGATCGATGACCGTCAGCGGCTCATCGAACAGAATGGCGGACACATCATCGCGTACCAGACCACGCCCCATGGATACCTTTTGCTTTTCATCCGCAGTCAGGTTCTTGGCGCGCTTGTGCAGCACCGGATGCAACTCCAGCACATCTGCAATCTCATTGACCTTGGAGCGAATCTTGCCTTCCGCCAGCCCCTGATTGCGCAAAGGAAATGCCAGGTTCTCGAACACCGTCATGGTGTCGTACACCACCGGGAACTGAAACACCTGAGCAATGTTGCGTTGCTCCGGCGACAGGCGATTGACTTCACGGCCATCAAATAAAATCTTGCCTTCGGACGGGCTGAGCAAACCGGAAATGATGTTGAGCAGTGTCGACTTACCACAACCGGAGGGACCCAGCAGCGCAAACGCGCCTCCCTGTTCCCAGACATGGGTCATCTGCCGAATGGCGTAATCCTGCGGCCCCTGAGGGGTGCGGCTATAGCTGTGCGCCAGCGCCTGTAAACGTATTTCTGCCATGGTGCCTCCTTATCGCTGCCGCTGTGGTGCCTGAATCAAGCGTCCGTCCTGTGCAAAGACAAACAGCTTGTGGGTCGGCACATAGACCCGGATGGGTTCATCGACGTCATACTCGTGAACACCGGACAAATGCAGCACCAGGGAGAAATGATCATTACGGACGTGCAGGAAGGTCTCCGAGCCACTGATTTCCGCCAGCTCGACCAGTACCGACAGCTCCAGATCATCATCATTGGAAGGCACCAGCCCCAGATGGCTTGGTCGTACGCCAAAACGATACTGGCCAGCGCCGATGCCCTGCAGATCCTGATTCAGGGGAAAGTGCACGGTTTCATCAAAGGTCACTTCACTGTCAGTAATGCGCCCTTCAAGTAAATTGATGGGAGGCTCTGAAAACAGTTCAGCAGCCAGCACAGAGTTAGGCCGGTGATAAACCTCGGCAGTGGGGCCGCTCTGCACGATGCGACCTTCATGCAATACCGTGGTGGTCCCCCCCAGCGCCAGCGCCTCGTTGGGTTCCGTGGTGGCATAGATGGCAATCGTGCGGCGTGCCTTAAACAGCTCGCGCATTTCCTGACGCAGCTCTTCGCGCAGCTTGTAATCGAGGTTGACCAGCGGCTCGTCAAATAAAATGATGTCCGCCTCTTTGACCAGCGCCCGCGCCATGGCCGTGCGCTGCTGTTGTCCCCCCGATAACTCCAGCGGCAGGCGGCTGAGGAAGGGGTCGATACGCAGCATTTCAGCGGTTTCTCGTACCTTGCGGTCGATCACCGCATTGGACTCACCCGACAGACGCAACGGCGAGGCGATATTCTCGAACACCGTCATGTTGGGGTAGTTGATAAACTGCTGATAGACCATGGAGACGTTGCGCTGACGCACCGGAACGCCCGTCACATCGGCGCCATTCATCAGAATGCGTCCAGCGGTTGGCCGATCCAGACCTGCCATGAGACGCATCAGTGAGGTTTTTCCTGCCAGGGTACGCCCCAGCAGAACATTGAAAGACCCTGGCTCAAAGGTCAGGTTTGCATCGTCAATATAGAGAGTGCGATCCACCCTCCGACTGACATGCTCAAGTACTAACGACATGGCGTGTCCTTATTTTTGTTATCGCACCGGCATCAACGCAGTCAGACTGTGTCCACACCGACTGTCCAGAAGACAAATGTACCTATACGAAAGCGAACACCATGCCAAAAGTGACCACACTCCAGCTATTTCACTCCAAAAAAAATTAAAACCATTAATTTTCAATAAGATAGATTCAACCTTCAATTTTCACATGAATAAATTGAATGTTCGTTTTACGACAGAAAGAACAGAAACACATTGACACTGAACACTTCTCTTTACAGAATCTGTCCAGTTGTTCATCTGCACATGGATGCTGTTCAGCTGCCACTTCAGGCTGAACACGAATGGACAACCGCCAATACAACAATAAACACAGGCATATGCTGTACAGAGGCGAAGGCACGACGTGAGTAACAGCAATTCAGTGGCTCCGCATTCCGACGGCGCCAACCATGAAAAATTGATTCTCGACTCCTGGGCACGCTGCCGTGACTACGGCCTGACCCCCAGTACGCAACCGGAGCTGCACCGTCCTTCTGCCGGTGATGTCGGCGTGCTGCTTGAGGCTCACCAGTTTCTGGTGCAAACCACCTATCATGAGGTGCTGCCCTACTATGAGCATATTCTGTCCAACTCCCACTGCCTGATCATGCTGGCAGATGGCCGTGGACAGCTGCTGCAATCATGGGGTGACCAGCGTTTTCTGGAGCCGGGATACACCCAGGGCTTCGAGGCGGGCACCAGCTGGATCGAGCGCTATACCGGCACCAATGCCATAGGTACGGCACTGGCGACGGGGCAGGCCATCCAGATTCACCGCGATGAACACTTTCTCAAGGCCAATCGCTTTATGACCGGCTCTGCGGCACCGATCTTCGATGCCAGCCGCAGCCTGATTGGCGTGCTGGACGTATCGAGCGATACCTATCTGCCACAGACCCATACACTCGGCATGGTGAAGATGATGACCCAGTCGGTGGAGAACCGTCTGATCATCAACCTGTTCAAGGGTGAACACTTTTTCCTGACCTTTAACACCAATCTGGACAGTCTGGACAGTCAATGGGCAGGCATCTTGGTGTTCACCGAGCAGGGGCAGGTCATTTCCGCCAACCGGCGCGCAGATATCCTGCTTGGTCTGGAGCTGTCGATGGTCAACATTGAAAGCCTGTTCGACACGACCCTGCGTAATCTCATCAACCACCCTGAAGGTTTGCCGATGCAGCTGACAGCCAGTGGCAAGTACCGTTTCTATGCCACCGTCAAACGGCCGGTCCATGTCAGAGTGATCCCTCGCGACTTCCGCCAGAATCACCGGGCAGCTACCACGGAGCCCGCCAAACCATCCTTACCTCTGAGGGAAGTACCTCTGCCTAACCTGCTTGCCCAGCACCAACGCCTGCCAGCCAATCAGCCCTTTACTCTGGATACCATTGACCTCGGAGACCCGCGTATCAGCAAAGCTGTGCGACAGGCCAAGCGTATTCTGGATAAAGACATTCCCATTCTGATTCATGGCGAAACCGGGGTGGGCAAAGAGGTTTTCGTCAAGGCTCTGCATGAAACCAGTGACCGTGCGGCCTATCCGCTGGTTGCCGTTAACTGTGCAGCCATTCCGGGAGATCTGGTGGAGTCAGAGCTGTTTGGTTATGAGAAAGGCGCCTTCACCGGCGCCAGTCAGAAAGGCAGCATGGGGCTTATTCGCAAAGCCCACAAAGGCACGTTGTTTCTCGATGAACTGGGAGATATGCCACTAAAGGTACAGGCGCGTCTGCTGCGGGTATTACAGGAGCGCAAGGTCACGCCACTGGGTAGCACAGAGTCTTACCCGGTAGATATCCGGCTGGTGTCAGCCACGAACCGGTCGCTGAAGACTGATGTCGAACAGGGGCTGTTCCGTCAGGATCTTTACTACCGGGTAACCGGCCTCAACCTGGAGTTGCCACCATTGCGTGAGCGCCAGGACAAGACCGCATTGTTCCATGCGCTCTGGGATCGTTACCGCGAAGCAGATCAGGAGGCAGGCCTGAGCGAAGAAGTACTGGACTTATTTCATCGCCACCCCTGGCCCGGGAATGTCCGCCAGCTGGTCAGCGTACTGCAGATTGCCCTGGCAATGGCAGATACCGATCTGATTACCGCCGAGCATCTTCCTGATGATTTTTTCGCCGACCTGCAGGAACAATCTCAGGCGACAGTGCCCGCCACGCTGGATACAGAGATGGCTGTAGAAACGGCAGAAAAAACTGGAGCGCCTGAGGCAGAAAGCACATATGCCAGCGAGCAGTCATTTCCTGAACAGTCACTCCCTGAGCTGTATCAGCATTATGAGGGCAATATTTCCATGCTGGCCCGCCATCTTGGCATCAGTCGTACCACACTCTATAAACGCTTGAAGGAGTTTGGCCTGCATAGCTGATTACGTGTCACAAGGTCGGATCAGGATTGATCAATGCCGTGAGAATATGATCCTCCCAGACACCATTGATCTTCAGATAGCGACTGGCATATCCCTCTCTGACAAACCCCAGCCTTGCCAGCACGGCTGCACTGCGCAGGTTGGCTGGCATGTAATTGGCCATTACCCGATGCAGGTGCAGCTGCTCAAACACATACCCCATCCCCAGTGCCAGCGCTTCCGACATGTACCCCTGCCCTTCAAAGTGCTGATCAAGGGCATAGCCCAGATGACATGCCTGAAACACACCGCGTACGATATTGGAGAAATTGCAAAATCCTATCAGCTCATTGTTGCGCTGATGAAACACACCCAAGCTTATTCCTGTGCCCTCGAGCAGGCGTTGCTCACGCGCAGCCAGCTCTGTCATCCAGAAATCATGGGTATAGAAATGCGCATCACGCAGCGGTTCCCAGGGCTGCAGAAACTGGCGATTACGCTGGTAGTAATCCAGCACCTGCTGAACATCGGCACACTGGACGGCAGACAACCGGACCCTTTCACCTGTCAATCGCGGTACTGATAGCTGTCCCACCATGTTGCTGCTCCGTAAGGCTCAAATAAAAAGCCCGCTATACTCGCGCATAACGGGCCCAACTCACAATCATCACTGATCCACTCATACCCGTGAGAAATCAGGCGTCTGCATTCGGCATTACTGCAATCAGCGGGTAAATACCGGCCCCAGACCACTTCCCCACAGCACTGCAGTCATCGCTAATCCCCCCACCAACAGGCACAGCCCAACCGTCAGCACCGAGGTGGAAAACATGAAGCCGCGCTCTTCCGGGATACGCATGACGATAGGCACGCCGACGTACAGCAGATAGACGGTGTAGGACACAGCGCCCAGCACCACAAAGACGTCAAACCAGAGGATGGGCAACAACCCAGCCAGACCCGCCATAAACAAGGGGGTAGCGGTAAAGGTGGTAAGCACCATACAGCGGTCAAAGCTGGCATCGGCACCGTAGGTCTTCTCCATCCAGAAGACGCCCCAGGCCATCAGCCCCACGCCAACCATCAGGGCGATATAAAATGCCGCCGCAATAGGGATGGCGCTCAATACGGTCAGCTTGACGTAGTTGGTACCTGCAATGCTCCACCCCATCTGAGTGGTGCCAATGAACAAAGACAATGCTGGAATCGCAGCCAGCCAGAGTATGTGATGCTTATAGAGATAACCAAGCGTGTATTTCTCTTCACGGATGGAATCCCACTCCTGCTTCGGGTGATAGATCAGCCCGAACATGTGTTGAAAGAACATAGGCGCCTCCAGATGTTCTCATCGTCAGTTACTTCCCCACTTCTTTCGTCCCAGAGTAATAACCGTCCGACAACTTGACGACCATTCCTGCGCCAATGTCTCTGTCGGTACGTCTTCTTCGGCCCCAACCGTCGTCTTTGTACAGTGCTTACCTTTGTGGCGACCTCCTCAGTCTTGTCAGGTACAGCTGAGACCTTTCGGTTCTTATAGGGCCAGATAGTGATCCAGCAAGAGGACCACGAACAGCAGCATGATGTAGTTAATCGAATAACGGAAAAGCCCATAGGGATCAGCAGGACGGCGATATAACCACAGCCACAGCGCCTTCTGCAGGAACAGGCCATTCAGGATCAGCACCCCAACCAGATACACTACGCCGCTGCAACCGTAGAGATAAGGCAACAAGGTACACAGCACCATCAGCAGGGTATAAAGCAGGATGTGCAGGCGGGTAAACGCTTCACCATGGGTGACCGGCAGCATGGGTATCCCTACTTTGGCGTACTCGGCCTTCTTATGAATCGCCAGCGCCCAGAAATGGGGTGGCGTCCAGGCAAAAATGATCAGTACCAGCAGCAAACTTTCCGGCACGATCTGATTGCTGACAGAGGTCCAGCCAAGTAGCGGGGGCGCCGCACCCGCTAGGCCACCAATAGTGATATTTTGAGGAGTGGCACGTTTAAGAAAAGCCGTATAGACAACCGCATACCCAAGCAGCGAACCCAGAGTGAGCCAGGCAGTCAGAGGGTTGACCAGAATGGCCAGAATACCGATGCCCGCTATACCTAACACTGCCGCAAACAGCAAAGCATGATGGGCTGGGATATGACCCTGAGGGATAGGCCGCTGGCGGGTACGAGCCATCAGCGCATCCAGACGACGATCCACAATCTGATTGATCGCAGCGGCTGAGCTGGCAGCCAGTCCGATGCCCAGCGTTCCCCACCACAGCGCATGCCAGGGCATATCGCCATCCTGAGTCGCCAGCAGCATCCCCACCACCGCCGTCAGTAGCATCACTGCCACGACTCTGGGCTTGGTCAAGGCGTAGTAATCATGCCAGAGCGTAGCAAGCGGTACACCTATGGCAGAAGCCCCTCCACGTACAGTCTCCCTCATGATATCCCCCTATAACTGGCGTAGACGGTAGAGGTGATAAAGCACTGACACCAGCGTCAGCATCAACAGGGCCGCCCCGGTGTTATGAGCCAGTGCAAGAAAAATCGGGAACTGCCAGAACACATTGGCGACCCCCAGACACACCTGCATCACCAGCATCGCCCCGAGTGTGACTGCCATAGCCTGCACCCTTGCCTGCCATAGCAACACCACCAGGACAATGACACTACCGCTGACAAGCAGCGCTCCCACTCGGTGCAGCACATGTATTGCCACACGACCGGGCCCTGTCAGCTGGCCTCCCAGATAGTTGGGCCCCACATGCTGCAGCACATTCATCCCGTGGCCAATGTCCATCGTGGCTGGCCACCATTGCTGTTGACAGGTAGGAAAATCAGGGCAGGCCATGGCGGCATAATTGGAGCTGGTCCACCCTCCAAGGGCGACCTGTATGATCAGCATGAACAAGGCGGCCCAGGCGAGGCCACGTAACCAGCGCAGCGAAATATCCGACTCCAGCAGCGGCGAGGCCACCTGTGCAGACAGGGCAGTTCTGACATGCATCAGCGTACGAAGCCGCAATAACAGTAGAAATAGCAACGTCAGTAACGAGACGCCTCCAAGCAGGTGCATTGTCACTACCTGGGGCCAAAGTTTGAGTGTCACCGTCCACATGCCAAACATCGCCTGCAGCAGCACCATGCAAAGTAGTATCAGGCTGTGCCAGCGTGGGTAACGTGGATCATTACGAGACAAACCGACCGCCGCCAGATAGCAAATCAGTACTCCTAAGCCACCTGCGGCATAGCGATGAACCATTTCTGCCCAGCCTTTGGCCGACTCGACAGGCACGCCCGGGAAACGCTCGGCAGCCAGCACCATGTGCTCATAGCTGTGCGGAACAATGGCGAAGCCATAACACCCAGGCCAGTCAGGGCACCCCAGCCCGGCATCTGACAAACGGGTATAGGCGCCGAGTGCAACGACAATAGACGCCAGCACCACAGCCAACCAGCAGGCTCGATACGGGATGACTTGTTTCGCGGTCATCGGCCACCTCCATCACTCATTATGGTTATGAATGGAGAGTTGCAGAGCAGTTAGTACCGGGTCCGAATAGCAGAATCCCGCTAACCGATGTTTGAAGCTGCCAACAGTTTCTTCAGATCTTTCAAAATATCCTTGGCTGGCTGCTCCTTCTGGTACACCAAAATCAAGTTACCCAGCGGGTCGACAACAAAGCAAGTCGGCTCCCCGCTAACACCAAGCTGGTATTCCGGATAGATAGAGAGATACGGATCTGCCTGCCAGCTGACCTGACCAAGCCAGACCCTGCGCACCCGACTGGCATCCTTGCCAAGCGCCATATGCATACGGGTTAACACATCCAGCCGCTGACGACACTCACTGCTGCACTGCTCAGGTAACACCATGACCAGAGACCAGTGTCCCATCCACTCCGACTTTTCTGCGCCTCCCCGCCACCATTGATCAATGGTGAGAGGAGACGTCAGCAGCTGCCCATTGGCAACTGTATGCACTGGCCGCCAACCGCTCAAAAACAGTGCCCAGGCCATGACCACCGGGGCAAACCCTATCAGTAAGAGGATGAAGAGTTTACTTCTGCCGCGCGCTGCCTGCAGGTCTGCTTTATACGTCGTAGAAACAGCCATAGCGCATAACTCCACGTCATTGTTGTTAATCCCCACCACTGCCAGGCATAAGCGCGGTGAGTGGCAGACGACATTGCCGATATCTTCCAATGCGCCTGAAACATACCTGGCTGGCTGTCTTCAACCCTCAGCTCAACCGGCAGCAGGGAGACTCCCAGTGCAGCTCCCAGCTTGTCACCATCTACCCACGGCAGGCGAACGCCCTGCAGTCCACTGCTCACATCAGGGTAATCCCCCAGCTCCAGACCCGGTCGGCTAAACGGGTAAACCCTGGCACTTATTGCAACGTGCCCTGCAGGCACGACTACGCTTGGGAGTGTGTTACGTTCCGACCAGGCTAACCACCCCCTGTTGACCAGTACATAACGACCATCATTCAGCCGCATCACCCCAAGCACATCCAGACCGGGCCGACCATTGAGCAACTGGTTGTCAATGAAAGCGACGGCGTATGGCATCAACTCCCCTTCTACCCTTACCTGTCGACCCAGCCACTGATCGGCGCCCTGCCAGTCAGTCTTAAGGGTCTCAAACGACATGATCGGCAAAGTCAGTGTGTGCTCCCACAACAACTTCTGCTCAGCCCGATGCCATTGCCATCTCCCCAGAGCCACACCTGCAGCACCTAATAGCAGCAACCCTAATAGCCACAGGTTAAGTCTCCTATCCCCGGCTATACTCATGCTCTATCACCCCAGGATCGTAACGAGGTAGCAGCCATGTTCCTGAAGTCTCTTATTATCCTGCTGGTAGTGCTCATGCTGATCAGTCTGGGTAGCGGCCTGTACTTTCTGATGGTTGATCAGGGTAAGGCTCATCAAAAGCGCCTGCTGACCTCCCTTACATTACGCGTCACGCTTGCAGCCCTGCTTCTGCTGCTTATCTTTTATGGCTTCTACACCGGCCAGTTGCATAGTCAGGCGCCGTGGTAACCACAAGCAGACTCACTTTACTTTGGCTTCAGAGCACATAGACAAAGATAAACAACCCCAGCCACACGACATCGACAAAGTGCCAGTACCAGGCACTGGCCTCGAAGCCAAAGTGACGTCGTGCAGAGAAATGGCCACGCAGAATCCGGCTCAGCATCACGATGAGGATGATGGTCCCCAACGTGACATGCATCCCGTGAAACCCGGTAAGAATGAAGAACGTGGCACCATAGACTCCGGCATGCAGGGTCAACCCCATCTGGGTATAGGCTTCGTGATACTCGTAGCCCTGTACAATCAGGAACGATACCCCCAGGGCTACGGTGACAAACATCCAGGCAATGACCACCGCACGATGGCCTTTTTTCAAGGCATGGTGAGCAATCGTCAATGTGATACTGGAAGACACCAGCAGCAGGGTATTGATGAAGGGCAGGTGCCAGGGGTCGACAGTTTCCTCAGGGCCCGGGAAGCGGGCACTGTCAGGGGGTGACATGACTGGCCAGCTAGCCTCGAAAGCAGGCCACAGCATATGGGATATCCCTTTCGCTCCTTCTCCAGCCAGCCACGGCACAGAAAAGTGGCGAATATAAAACAGGGCGCCGAAAAAGGCGGCAAAGAACATCACTTCCGAAAAGATGAACCAGCCCATGCCTAACCGGAATGAACGATCAACCTGATCGTTATCAAGCAGGCCTGCCTGATTCTCTCTGATCACTTCGCCAAACCAGCCGACGAACAGATAGGCAATCGCCCCCAGACCAATAATCAGAAGCAGTGGCTGGCCGTGAATAATGGTGTGTGCGGTACCCGCAGCGAGGAAAAACAGGGCAAAGGCAGCGACTATGGGCCAGTGACTTTGCTCAGGAACGTAGTAGTGCTGGTGATTCATATCCAAGCCCTCCGGTCAGCATGAGCTGCTGGCCTGTTGAAGTCATCCCGGCTTGTAAAGGTCATCCTGACTGATTGTTTTACATCTCTTTCAAACTAGTTGGCTCTGGCCGCTAGTTTGGTTACATCGAATAGGGTATAGCCCAGCGTAATGGTATGAATGTAGTCCGGTAGCTCTGGGTCAACATAGAAAATGACTGGCATATCCAGCGACTCTCTGGCAGCCAAGTGCTGCTGGTTAAAGCAAAAGCACTGAATCTTGTGAAAATACTGTGCGGCCTCTGCCGGGCTGATACTGGGTATAGCTTGGGCACTCATTGGATGGTCTGTGACATTTCTCACCCTAAATACCGCCCGGCTGTCCGCTCCGGGGTGAATCTCCATTTCTGTACTCAGAGGCTGAAATGTCCACGGCATGTTGGCATTATTCTGGGTAACAAATTGGATATTGATACTGCGAGACAAATCAACCTTTGCCGATACAGGCATTGCCAGAGGGCTGGTGTTCACCTTACCGTTCAATCCCGTCACCCGGCAAAACACGTCATACAACGGCACCAACGCAAAGCCGAAACCAAACATGGCTACCGGCAGTAACACCAGCCATACAAGAGACCGCTGAGTGCGGGCATCCACCAGTCAGTCCTCAAACTTCGGAGGAACAGTGAAGCTGTGATAAGGCGCGGGTGATGGCAGCGTCCATTCCAGACCTTCAGCTCCCTCCCATGGGCACGCTGGCGCTTTCTCACCCGTCAATATGCACTTCACTACGATATAAAGAAAAAACAATTGAGCTGTACCAAATATGAAAGCACCTATAGAAGAAATCATATTGAAGTCAGCAAATTGCAGTGCATAGTCTGGTATACGCCTTGGCATTCCAGCCAGCCCCACGAAATGCATAGGAAAGAACGTCAGATTCAAGCCAACGAAAGACCACCAGAAATGAATCTTGCCCAGCTTCTCGTCATACATTCGGCCACACCATTTAGGTAGCCAGAAGTAGGCAGCAGCAATAATGGAGAATATTGCACCTGGCACCAATACATAATGAAAATGCGCTACAACAAAATAGGTGTCCTGATATTGAAAGTCTGCAGGTGAAATAGCCAGCATCAGTCCAGAAAAACCACCGATAGTAAATAACACAATAAATGCGATAGCGAACAGCATTGGCGTTTCAAATGTCAGGGAACCACGGAACATAGTGCTAATCCAGTTGAATACTTTCACCCCGGTGGGCACGGCGATCATCATGGTCGCGTACATGAAGAACAATTCACCCGCCAGAGGCAATCCCACGGTAAACATATGGTGGGCCCATACCATGAAAGACAGAATAGCAATTGAGGCAGTGGCATAAACCATCGAGGAATAGCCAAATAGCCGCTTGCGACTGAAGGCAGGAACAATATGAGAAATAATTCCGAACGCGGGCAATATCATTATATAAACTTCGGGATGCCCGAAGAACCAGAACAAATGCTGGAAGAGTACCGGGTCGCCACCACCCGCTGCACTGAAATAGCTGGTGCCAAAGTTGATATCCATGAGCATCATCGTCACCACGCCAGCCAGTACTGGCATGGCAGCAAGCAATAAGAAAGCGGTAATTAACCAGGTCCATACAAACAGCGGCATTTTCATCAAGGTCATC
This sequence comes from Pokkaliibacter sp. MBI-7, assembly GCF_029846635.1. Taxonomy (NCBI): domain Bacteria; kingdom Pseudomonadati; phylum Pseudomonadota; class Gammaproteobacteria; order Oceanospirillales; family Balneatrichaceae; genus Pokkaliibacter; species Pokkaliibacter sp. MBI-7. The sequence continues at coordinate 706,191 of NZ_JARVTG010000001.1, forward strand.
CCCGGCGCACGCATGTTGATGATGGTAGCAATGACATTGATTGCCCCCATGATCGATGACAGACCCATCAGGTGAATGGAGAATATGAAGAACGTCACACTGGGCGGCGCATACTGAGTAGAAAGAGGTGCATAGAATGTCCAGCCGAAGTTTGGCCCTCCCCCATCCATAAACAACGTCAACAGCAGCAGTCCGAACGCAAAGGGCAAGATCCAGAAGCTCAGGTTATTCATCCTTGGCAACGCCATGTCAGGCGCACCGATCATCATGGGAATCAGCCAGTTGGCCAGTCCGACAAAGGCAGGCATTACCGCACCGAAAACCATGATCAGACCATGCATGGTCGTCATCTGATTAAAGAAGCCTGGCTGGACTAATTGCAGTCCCGGTTGGAACAACTCTGCCCGAATGACCATTGCCATTGAGCCACCGATAAGGAACATGGCAAACGCCAGCCACAGATACATCGTGCCAATATCTTTGTGGTTAGTTGTATAAACCCAGCGGGTGAAGCCTTTAGCTGGACCATGATGGGCGTCGTGATCAGTACTGTGTTCGCTCGCTACATCCATGATGGCCTCCTGTTATTGTTTGTCCAACACGGCTTGAATGGCTTGCGGTAATACGGTATCGCCGGTGTTATTGTCCCAGGCGTTCCGCTCATATGTTATGACTGCTGCCAGCTCTGTTGTACTGAGCTGCTGGGCAAAGGCCTGCATTGCCGTACCCGGTCGTCCATGCAGAACAATGTTGATATGCTCCTGCACATTCCCAGTGGCTACCGGGCTTCCCTTCAGTGCAGGGAACACCGAGGGGATTCCCATTCCGGTCGGCTGATGGCACGCTGCGCAGATTCGGGCATAAACCTTTTCCCCCTCTGTCATCAGCTCATCATGACTCCATTCTTTTGTTGCCGAGGCAGCAGCAGCTTGCTTTGCAGCCTCCTTCTCTGCCTGCTTGTTAGCAACCCAAGCGCTGTACTCCTGCTCTGACTTTGCTTCGACCACAATAGGCATAAAACCATGGTCTTTACCGCAAAGTTCAGCACATTGCCCACGGTAAGTACCCGGCCGTTCGATCTTGGTCCAGGCTTCGTTAATAAACCCGGGAATGGCATCTCTTTTGACTGCCAGATCAGGTACCCACCAAGAGTGGATAACATCATTAGAGGTCACCAGAAAGCGCACCTTTTTACCTACAGGTAATACCAGTGGCTGATCCACTTCTAATAGATAGTTGGTATCTTTAGGTGCTTCATTTTTAATCTGATCTGCTGGAGTGGATAAAGTAGAAAAGAATTCAATATCGTCGTTGACGTATTTGTAATGCCACTTCCATTGATAACCCGTTATTTGGATATCAACATCAGCATCAGAAGTATCGTACATTTTTATTAACGTCGCCGTGGCAGGTACCGCCATAGCAACAAGAATCACTAATGGAATTAGCGTCCAAATAATTTCTACCAGGGCATTTTCATGAAACTGAGCCGCTTTCGCGCCTCTGGATTTACGATGATGAAAAATAGACCAGAACATCACACCAAACACAATTACAGCAATCGCAACACATATCCAGAATATAGTCATGTGAAGGCTGTGAACTGCGTGGCTGACCTCTGTTACTCCGACAGGCATGTTGTACTTCAAGTCAGCTGATACCTGAGGTACAACAAGGTAAAGAGCAATAAAGAGCCAATAGCCCTTCGTAAGATTGAGCTCCACCATATGTCACCTACTCTGATCTTGTTCTTGTTATAAACAGGCGCAGGCTAGCGTCCGTTGAACTAGCAACGGCGACCACAACATTCAGCTCAGTGCTAGTATTTTTGGAGTATAGACAGTGATCAATAGTTGTCCAATTTCTATACATCAGCCAGATGCAAGAACAACATGGACTATCAGAACCAGCGCAATAACCAGTATCAAGGCCAGAACAACACCAGCAATAATGAATGGCCAAGGGCTATCGGAGGCAAAGTCTCTCTGACGACGATGCTCATTCTGCACGCCGAGAAATGCGGAGAGCACACTCCGGACAATGCGCCACCAGTCCAGCAGCGTCTGCTTCATGTTTCACCTCCTGAGAGCTGACTGCAGATTACTGGTAGAAGTGTAGTCGGAGTAGAAAAAGAAAAAGCCCCTGATTTTCATCAGGGGCTTCATTCTATATGGAGCTCATGAGCAGACTCGAACTGCCGACCTCACCCTTACCAAGGGTGTGCTCTACCAACTGAGCTACATGAGCGTAATTAGATGCCTGGCGATGACCTACTCTCACATGGGGAACCCCCACACTACCATCGGCGCTGACGCGTTTCACTTCTGAGTTCGGGATGGAATCAGGTGGTTCCACGTCGCTATGGTCACCAGGCAATTCTGGCTGAGTCTCTCGGACTTACTTCCTCTGCTCGCTCACTCTACGTGTGCTCACAGCCGCCGGTTTACTCAAATAAGGGTGGCTCTAATTTGATTATTCGCATCTTCATGCGCTTGCGACGATCACAAAATCTCTTCGTCTATCCAGTGCTTAACCAAGTCTCTTAGCTTATATGGCCAAGCCGCACGGGCAATTAGTATGGGTTAGCTCAATGCCTCACAGCACTTACACACCCCACCTATCAACCTTGTGGTCTTCAAGGGCCCTTCAGAGGATTCAAGATCCAGGGAGATCTCATCTTGAGGGGGGCTTCCCGCTTAGATGCTTTCAGCGGTTATCCCGTCCGAACATAGCTACCGGGCAATGCGATTGGCATCACAACCCGAACACCAGCGGTTCGTCCATTCCGGTCCTCTCGTACTAGGAACAGCTCCTCTCAAATCTCCAACGTCCACGGCAGATAGGGACCGAACTGTCTCACGACGTTCTAAACCCAGCTCGCGTACCACTTTAAATGGCGAACAGCCATACCCTTGGGACCGGCTTCAGCCCCAGGATGTGATGAGCCGACATCGAGGTGCCAAACACCGCCGTCGATGTGAACTCTTGGGCGGTATCAGCCTGTTATCCCCGGAGTACCTTTTATCCGTTGAGCGATGGCCCTTCCATTCAGAACCACCGGATCACTAGCACCTACTTTCGTACCTGCTCGACCTGTCCGTCTCGCAGTTAAGCACCCTTCTACGCTTGCACTCATTGGCTGATTTCCGACCAGCCTGAGGGTACCTTCGCGCTCCTCCGTTACTCTTTGGGAGGAGACCGCCCCAGTCAAACTGCCCACCACACACTGTCCTCGACCCGGATCACGGGCCTGAGTTAGAACCTCAATGGTGTCAGGGTGGTATTTCAAGGTTGGCTCCACAGAAACTGGCGTCTCTGCTTCTAAGCCTCCCACCTATCCTACACAAACAACATCAAAGTCCAGTGTGAAGCTACAGTAAAGGTTCACGGGGTCTTTCCGTCTAGCCGCGGATACGCTGCATCTTCACAGCGAGTTCAATTTCACTGAGTCTCGGGTGGAGACAGTGCCGCCATCATTACGCCATTCGTGCAGGTCGGAACTTACCCGACAAGGAATTTCGCTACCTTAGGACCGTTATAGTTACGGCCGCCGTTTACCGGGGCTTCGATCAAGAGCTTCGCTTGCGCTAACCCCATCAATTAACCTTCCGGCACCGGGCAGGCGTCACACCCTATACGTCCACTTTCGTGTTTGCAGAGTGCTGTGTTTTTAATAAACAGTTGCAGCGGCCTGGTATCTTCGACTGCCAGCAGCTTACGGAGCGAGTCCTTCACCACCGGCAGCGCACCTTCTCCCGAAGTTACGGTGCCATTTTGCCTAGTTCCTTCACCCGAGTTCTCTCAAGCGCC